>NZ_JCADBL010000006.1:0-346221 GCF_059359015.1 Micromonospora sp. LZ37
GACGACAACCGCTTCCCCGGCATGAATCCCCATCCTCACGAGAATCCACCCCGTTGCAACAACCACTTGAGCCCAAGCTGCGAGGAAGCCACTACATCCTGGATCCAGCGCGATCATGGGGGGCGGGCGAGGGACCGCACGCGGCCACGGACGGCGCGCGGCGCGGAGGCCGATGGGCGGGGACACCGCGCGGGGATTGCGCGCACTGTTCCCGCCGGGGTGACATTTCCCGTCGCTCGGGCTCCTTCCGCCCCAAGTTACCGGCGAGTTAACGTTGGTTCATGCCGATTGAGTCGTCCCGCGACGCTGTCATCGTCGCCACCGCCCGGTCCCCCATCGGCCGCGCGTTCAAGGGTTCGCTGCGCGAGGTCCGTCCGGACGATCTCGCCGCCACGATCGTCCAGGCCGCCCTGGACAAGGTTCCCCAGCTCGACCCGTCCCAGATCGACGACATGTACCTCGGGTGCGGCCTGCCCGGTGGTGAGCAGGGCTTCAACATGGCCCGGGTGGTCGCCACCCTGATGGGCCTGGACGGCCTGCCCGGCGCCACGCTGACCCGGTACTGCGCCTCGTCGTTGCAGACCACCCGGATGGCGATGCACGCGATCCGGGCCGGCGAGGGCGACGTCTTCATCTCCGCCGGGGTGGAGATGGTCTCCCGGTACGCCCGGGGCAACTCCGACGCGCTGCCGCCGGAGGCGCAGGCGCTGGTCGGCGGGGGCTGGGAGAACCCGCGCTTCGCCGAGGCCCGGGCCCGGTCGGAGAGCCGCGCGCAGGGTGGCGCCGAGGTGTGGACCGACCCGCGGGAGGCCGGCCAGCTTCCCGACATCTACCTGGCCATGGGGCAGACCGCGGAGAACCTGGCCCAGATCCACGACGTGACCCGCGAGGACATGGACGCGTTCGGCGTCCGGAGCCAGAACCTCGCCGAGAAGGCGATCGCCGACGGCTTCTGGGCCCGTGAGATCACCCCGGTCACCACGCCCGACGGTACGGTCGTCAGCACCGACGACGGCCCCCGGGCCGGCGTGACCCTGGAGGCGGTCGCCGGCCTGAAGCCGGTCTTCCGTCCGGACGGCCGGATCACCGCCGGCAACTGCTGCCCGCTCAACGACGGCGCCGCGGCCGTGGTGGTGATGAGCGCCCAGCGGGCGAAGGACCTCGGGCTCACCCCGTTGGCCCGGATCGTCTCCACCGGCGTCACCGCCCTCTCCCCCGAGATCATGGGGCTCGGCCCGGTCGAGGCGTCGAAGCAGGCGCTGGCGCGGGCCGGCATGACGGTCGACGACGTGGACCTGGTCGAGATCAACGAGGCGTTCGCGGCCCAGGTCATCCCCTCCTACCGGCAGCTGGGCATCCCGGAGGAGAAGGTGAACGTGATGGGTGGCGCGATCGCCGTCGGGCACCCGTTCGGCATGACCGGCGCCCGGATCACCGGCACCCTGCTCAACTCGCTGGAGTGGCACGACAAGACCATCGGTCTGGAGACCATGTGCGTCGGCGGCGGCCAGGGCATGGCGATGGTGCTGGAGCGGCTCAGCTGAGCACCGGTTCGCCGGTCCGGTCCCCGGGTACCGGACCGTCATGGCGACGGTGGTGGAGCGGGAACGCAAGTACTCCGGCGGCGAGGGGTTCGTCCTGCCGGACCTGACGGGGTGCGGTGGCGTCACGACCGTGTCGGACGCCACCGCCCTCGACCTGGACGCGGTCTATCTGGACACCGCCGACCTGCGGCTGGCCCGCAGCGGGTACGCGCTGCGCCGGCGGACCGGCGGGCACGACGCGGGTTGGCACCTCAAGGTCGGCGCGGCCGGCGGCGCCCGCACCGAACACCAGTTTCCGGCCGGGCCGGACGACCTCGACCCGCCGGCCGAGCTGGTCGGGCTGTTCCGGGCCGCCGCCCGGGGCGCGCCGGTCGGGCCCGCGGCCCGGATCACCAACCACCGCGTGGAGCGTCGGCTGCTCGACGCGCGGGACCGGGTGCTCGCCGAGGTCGTCGAGGACACCGTCGAGGGACGGGACCTGGTCACCGGCGAGGTCCAGCAGTGGCGGGAGATCGAGGTCGAGCTGGTCGACGGCGACGACGACCTGCTCGACGCCGTGGAGTCGCGGCTGCGCGAGGCGGGCGCCCGACCGGTCACCGTCTCCAAGTCGCACCGCGCCCTCGCCGCCCGGCTGGCCGCCACCGGGGCCGGGTCGACCGCCCCGGCCGTGGCGCCCGTCGTGGACTACGCCCTCGCCCAGCGCGACGCGCTGATCGCGAACCACCCGGGGGCCCGGCTCGGTGACGAGGACGCCGTGCACGACATGCGCGTCGCCGCCCGCCGGCTCCGGGCGACCCTGCGGACGTTCCGCGGTCTCTGGGACCGGCGGGCGAGCCGGGCGCTGCGTGGGGAACTCCGTTGGCTCGGCCGCCGGCTCGGGCCGGTCCGCGACGCCCAGGTGATGGCCGCCCGGCTCACCGACGCCGTGCACGCCGAACCCGCCGAGCTGGTGCTCGGCCCGGTCCCGGCGCGGATCACCGAACGGTTCGTCGGGGACGTAGCCGCCGCCCTCGGCGGGTTGCGCGAGGCGCTCGACTCCGACCGGTACATCGACCTGCTGACCGGGCTGGACCGGCTGCTCGAAGGGCCGCCCGCGCGGACCGTCGGCCCACGCTGGGTGACCCGCCGGGTGCGCCGGGCGGTGAGCCGGGCGGACGAGCGGCTGGACCGCGCCCTGGCGGCGCGGCCGATGGCCGACTCCGGCGCGGAGGACGTCGCGCTGCACGAGGCGCGGAAGGCCTACAAGGCCGCGCGGTACGCCGTCGAGGTGCGCCGGCCGACGGCCGGGAAGCCCGCCGTCCGACTGGCGCGGCGGCTGAAGGAACTCCAGCGGCTGCTCGGCGCGCACCAGGACTCGGTGATCACCCGCGAGGTGCTGCGCCGGCAGGCGCTCCGGGCGTACGCCGACGGTGAGAACACCTTCACCTACGGGCTGCTGCACGCGCGGCAGGCCGCGGCGGCGGACCGGGACGTGCGGGCCGTCGCCGCCGCCCGGGACCGGGCCCGGCGGCCGAAGGTGCGGCGCTGGCTGAAGGGGTGAGCGGTCAGAGCGCCGCGCGGGTCGCCATCACCTCGGCGGCCGCACCGGCCAGCACCGCCTCCGGCGGCCCGGCCGCCACCAGGTCGGCCGCGACCACCCGGAGCTGGTCGGGCAGCGCCAGGTCGTTGTCCAACCGGGGTACGGTCCGGCGCGGCCCGCCCTCGGCGTCGGCGGCCAGGTTCGCGAGCTCCTGCACCAGCCGGTGCACCAGGTCGGCGCGGGAGACGTTGCCGCCCGTCGCCACCGCCGCCCAGCGTGGCTGCTGCCAGTGCCCGACCTGACCGACCAGCAGCCCCACCGCCCGGTCCAACTCCGTTGCGCTCATCGCCGCCGAGTCTACGGACGCCGCTCCGCTCACCGCCGCAGGTAGCTGAGCAGGCGCAGGATCTGCCAGTACAGGAAGACCAGCCCGGTCAGCAGCCCGAAGGCGCAGAGCCAGGCGTACCGGCGGGGCAGGCCACCGCGGACCGACCGCTCCACCTGGTCGAAGTCGAGGATGAAGCTGAGCGCGCCGGCGATGATCGCCACCCCGGAGAAGAGGTACGGCAGCCACCCGACCTGGCCGCTGAGGCTGTAGACCTCGACGCCCTGCCGGCCGGTGAACAACCGGAAGGCCAGGTTGACCAGGCTGATGGCGAGGATCCCGATCAGCGTGCCGATCACCAGCCGGGCCAGCCGCGGGGTGGCCCGGATCAGCCGGGCCCGGTAGAGCAGCGCCATGCCGAGGAAGACGCCGAACGTGCCGACCACCGCCTGGGCGACGATGCCGGGGTAGACCAGCTCGAACGCCCGGCTGGCCACCCCGAGCAGCAGCCCCTGGAGCAGCGCGTACCCGATGATCGGCGCCGGGTGGGTGATGCCGCGCAACGAGATCACCAGGACCAGCGCCACGCCGGCCAGCGCGGTGCCGGCGAGCGCCGCGGAGACCCACGCCGCCTGCGGCACCACCACCCAGGCCACCGCCGCGGTCACGCCGGTGAGCAGCAGCAGCCCGACGGTACGCACGACCACGTCGTCGACGGTCACCGCCTCCACGCCGCCGGCGCCGGGCAGCCGGTGCCCCCGGCTGGTGTCGTCCAGCCGGTCCAGTACCGGGTTGGCGCTGCGCATCCGTCACCTCCTCGCCGGCGTACCCCTGCTGTCACTCTGCCCCGGACGGCCCGGCGGCGGCGGGGAAACGGCCGGGGCGGGCCCGGACACGACAGCGCCCGCCGCCGCGGGAAGCGGTGGCGGGCGCCGAGGGGCGGCGACGGTCAGTCGTCGCCCTGGAAGTAGCTGATCAGCCGGAGCAGCTCCAGGTAGAGCCAGACCAGGCTCACCACGATGCCGAACGCGGCGGTCCAGGAGTAGCGCTGCGGCAGGCCCATCCGCACGCCGTCCTCGACCTCCTTGAAGCTGAGCACGAAGCTGAGCGAGGCGACCACGATGCAGATCAGGCTGAAGCCGATGCCGAGCGGAGTGGCGTCACGCAGGCCGGTGCTGAAGCCGAAGAGGGCGAGCACGAGGTTGATCAGCATGACGCCGAAGAGACCGGCCATCACGGCGATCATGCCCTTGACGAACTTCGGCGTCGCCCGGATGACCCGCGCCTTGTAGAGCATCGTCATCACGAAGAAGACGCCGAAGGTGGCCACCACGGCTTGGAGGACGATGCCGTCGAAGCGCGCCTCGTATGCCTTGCTGACCAGGCCCACGAAGGCGCCCTCGACGATGGCGTAGGCGATGACCAGCGCCGGGTTCGCCATCCGGGAGAACGAGATGATCAGGCCGAGCACCAGGCCGACCATCGCCGCGCCGATCCACGCCGGACCGAGGAGCGCGTCCGGGACCAGCACCCAGGCGGCCGCGGCGGAGACACCGAGGATGCCCAGGAGGGCGACGGTCTTGACCACCACGTCGTCGATCGACATGGTCCCGGAGACCGTGGGGGCGGCCGGGAAGCCGGGCTGCCCCGGGTACTGCTGGGGAACTCCGGGCTGTCCGTAACCGTACGGCCCGGGCTGGGCGTACCCGGCGGACCGCTCCCGCTCGGCCGCTTGGCCGAGCCGGGCGAGCACCGGGTTCGAAGTCTTCACTGTCAGGCCTCCCTCAGGGGGTCGTCGCACGCGTAGCGTGCCCTCCAAGCGTAAACGGCCTGTCCACCGCGCGCCGCGCGGCGAGCTGTGGGAAAGCTGAGAGTGTGGGTGCCCGGGGCGGGGGTCGAACCCGCACGCCTTGCGGCAGCCGCTTTTAAGGCGGCCGTGTCTGCCGTTCCACCACCCGGGCGGGTGGCACCCGCGTGCCGACACGCGGCGGTGCAGTGTCACCGTAGCCGTTCCTCGGCGACCCGACGTACCCCGCCGGAAGTGCCGCACTAGGGTCGAGGCCGTGACCAGCCCAGCCCGTACGGCGTCCGACGCCGACCCCGACCTGGCTGTCGGCCTCGCCGAGCCGGCCACACCCGGATCCCGACCGGCCCGGTGGCCGGAGTCCACCCTCGGCAACCGCGCCGACCTGCTCGTCGGGGTGCTCTTCCTGCTGCTCGCCGGGTGGCTCACCCACGGGCTCTGGCCCGACCCGACCGGGCGGGTGCTGGCGCTCAACCCGGCGGACCAGACCCTCTACGAGTGGTTCCTGGCGGTCGACTCGCGCGCGCTGCTCGGCGACTTCGGCCTGCTCACCGAGCGGCTCAACGCGCCCGACGGAGTCAACCTGATGACCAACACCACGGTCATCGCGCTCGGGGTGCTCTTCGCCCCGGTCACCCTGCTCTTCGGCGCGCCGGTGACCTTCGCCCTGCTGGCCGGGCTGAACCTGGCCGGCACCGCGATCGCCTGGTACCTGCTCTTCACCCGTACGCTGCGGGCGCGGCGGCTCGCCGCCGCCCTCGGCGCCGGGCTCTGCGGCTTCGGCCCGGGGATGGTCTCGCAGAGCAACAGCCACCTGCACATGACCGCGCAGTGGCTGGTGCCGGTGATCGTGTGGCTGGTGGTCCGGCTGCTCCGCGCCGCCGACCCCGGCCCCGGATCGCTCGACGCGCCGGACCGCCGCCGGATCGTCACCTCGGCCGCCGGGCTGGCCGCCGCCGTCAGCGTCCAGGTCTTCGTCGGCGAGGAGGTGCTCTTCCTCACCGCGCTCACCCTGCTGGTGATGACCGTGGCGTACGCGCTGACCGACCGGGCGCTGCTGCGACGGGCGCTGCCCGGCTTCGCCGGCGGGATGACGCTCGCCACCGGACTGGCCCTCGTCGTGCTCGGCTACCCGCTGTGGTTCCAGTTCGCCGGGCCGCAGGGCGTCGCCGACGGCATGTTCAGCCCGCACTACTTCTCGGCGGACCTGCGCAGCTGGTGGACCATCTCGCCGCTGTCGGTGGTGGGCAGCGACTCGTCGGCCCGGCTCACCACCGGGCCCGCCGAGTACAACACCTTCCTCGGCCTGCCGCTGCTGGTGGTCGCCGTCGGCTGCGCGCTCTGGCTGGGACGCCGTCCGCTGGTCATCGCCGTGACCGGCGCGGCGCTGGTGATGGGCGCGCTCTCCCTCGGCCCCCAGGTGGTGCTCGACGGTGCGCGCAGCGCCGTGCCCGGGCCGTACGCCCTGCTGGCCGGCCTGCCGGTGATCGACGGCGCGCTGCCGATGCGGTTCGCGCTGGCCCTGCTCCCACTGACCGGCACGCTGCTGGTCCTCGCGGTGGACCGGGCGCTGCGCGACACCGGGCGGGCCCGCCGGCTCGTCCCGGCCGCCGTCGGCGCGGCCCTGCTCACCGTCTTCCCGGTGCCGCTGCCGACCGCCGACCGCGCGCCGCTGCCCGAGTTCGTCACCGGCGGTCACTGGCGGGAGTGCGTGCCCACCGGTGGGGTGCTGGTGCCGGTGCCGGCGGCCACGCCGAAGGAGCCCTGGCCGATGGGCTGGGCGGCGGCGGCCGACGCCGCGTTCGGCATCCCGGAGGGGTTCTTCATCGGCCCGTACGGCCGGGGCGGCAGCGCCGCGATGGGCACCTTCAAGCAACCCACCTCGGCGCTGCTGGCCGATGTCGCCAGGCGGGGCGACGAGCCGGTGATCGGCGAGGAGCAGCGGCGGCAGGCCCGGCAGGACGCCGACTTCTGGGGCGCCTCCTGCGTGGCGGTCGCGGACACCGCGCCGCACGCGGAGAGCCTGCGGCGCACGCTGGTGCAGCTCTACGGTCCGGGCACCCGGATCGCCGACGCGTGGACCTGGCGGGTCTGACCCGCGCGCCCCGGCGACGCGACCGGACCATCGAAGAGGGCCCCCGGCCGGACGCGAGGCGTCGGCCGGGGGCCCTTCGTCGATCGGTCAGACGCGCGGTCCGACGGGCTGGGAGGCCTCGACGAACTCCTCACGCGGGTCGTGCAGCTGCCCGAGGGCGACCACCTCACGCTTGAGGAAGAAGGCCAGCGACCAGTCGACCACGACCCGGACCTTGCGGTTGACCGAGGGGATCCGGCTCATGTGGTACGTCCGGTGCATGAACCACGCCGGCCAGCCGGTCATCTTCACGCCGTACACCTGGGCGACGCCCTTGTGCAGGCCGAGGCTGGCCACGCTGCCCGCGTGCTTGTGCTTGTAGTCGACCGGCTCGCGACCGCGGATCACGTTGGCGATGTTGTCGGCCATCCGGGCGGCCTGGCGCACCGCGTGCTGGGCGCTCGGCGAGCAGTAGTTGCCCGGCTCCTTGGTCAGGTCCGGCACGGCGGCGCAGTCGCCGGCGCTCCAGGCGCCCTCGATGACCCGGTCGCCGTCGACGACCTGGAGGGTCGGCAGGCAGGTGACCCGTCGGCGCTCGTCGCGCGGGAAGTCCGTCGCGTCGAGCATCGGCGACGGCTTCACCCCGGCGGTCCAGACGATGGTGTCGGACTGGAAGCTGTCACCGTCGGAGAGCTTGACCACCCCGTCGACGCAGGACTCCAGCCGGGTGTCCAGCCGGATGTCCATGTTCCGCTTGAGCAGCTGCTGCACGGTGTAGGCGCCCATGTCCCGGTCGACCTCGGGGAGCACCCGCTGGGTCGCCTCGACCAGCACCCAGCGCATGTCCTCCGGCTTGAGCTCCGGGTAGTACCTCAGCGCGTCCCGGGCCATGTCCTCCATCTCGGCGAGCGCCTCGATGCCGGCGTACCCACCTCCGACGAAGGTGAAGGTCAGCGCCGAGCGGCGGACGTTCGGGTCGGCCGTGGAGGCCGCCACGTCGAGCCGGTCCAGCACGTGGTTGCGCAGGTAGATCGCCTCGCCGATGGTCTTGAACCCGATGCCGTGCTCGTGCAGGCCCGGGATCGGCAGCGTCCGGGAGACCGAACCCGGCGCCACGATCACGTGGTCGTACGGGATCTCCCGGGCGGGGCCGCTGAGCGGCTGCACCACGGCGATCTTGCGGTCGTGGTCGATCCGCGTCACCGCACCCGCCACGACCTTGCACCTGCGCAGTTCCCGCCGCAGCGGCACCACGGAGTGCCGGGGCGAGATGTTGCCCGCCGCAGCCTCGGGGAGGAACGGCTGGTAGGTCATGTGCGGCTGCGGGTCGACGACCACGACCTCGGCCTCACGGGAGCTCAGCTTCTTGGACAGGCGCAGAGCGGCGTACAGGCCGACGTGCCCGGCACCCACGACAAGGATCCGCTTCGGATTCACGTCATCTATCTTTCCCCGGGCGGCTGGGGTAATCCCGCTCGAGACCCTCTTCTGTGACGGAGCACAACCCCTGTGACCTGCGCAACGTCCTACAGCGCCCCGCTATCTGCGACGCAGGAGCCAGCCCAGTAGCCCGCTCAACCCCACCGCCACCAGCAGTCCGGCCACCGTGGCGGCCTGGAAACCGTCATCGGTGCCGATCTCCCCCAGCCAGGCCAGCACGATGCCGACCACCGACGCGGCGAGGACCACCGCGCCGGCCCGAGTGAGCCAGCTCACCAGCAGATTCGGGTCGACGACGCCGTCGTAGGGCAGCAGCGCCGCCAGCGCGCAGAGGGTGTGTCCGAGGTAGAGCAGGGCCGCCACAGCGAGCAACCGCCACAGCGTGATGGACCGGTCGTAACCGGCCGAGGCGACCACCCAGCCCCCGACGGTGACGAGCGCGGCGAAGGTGGGCCAGACCCGACGCGGCCCGACCGCCGGCAGCAGCGCCACCACGGCCCACGCCAGCAGCGACCGCGCGCTGAACATCTCGACCGGGTACGCCAGCAGCAGCCCGGCCAGCACCACGGCGAAGATGCCGGCGCGCAGCAGCAGCGGGGTGAGGCTCACCCGGTTCACCGCCACGCGAAGCGCCCGACCCCGCTCGGCGACCTGCCCGACCAGATCGCTCATCCGAGCCTCCCTCCGATCGCGACTGCGGGACTCCGCTGCGCTGCGTTCCTCGCGCTCACCGGAGCCTGCCTTTGGTTCGCGACTGCGGGACTCCGCTGCGCTGCGTTCCTCGCGCTCACCGGCCACCGACCCGGGGGGCGGTGGCCAGGCGGGCCACGTCCCGCAGTACCTGGTCGAGGCTGCCCGCGCCGGCCCAGCGCACCACCGGCACCCCGTGCTCGCGGAGCTGGGCGATCATCGTGTCCCGGTCCAGCCGCCACAGCCGGTACGCCACCGGCGCCCAGCCGCGGTCACCGGGCGGGGAGAGGTCGGTGGGCAGGGTGTCCACCGCCACCACGAACCGTCCACCCCGGGCCAGCCGGGCCAGCATCTGCGCCGACCGCTCGTCCAGCAGCGGGGTGAGCACCACCACCAGGGCGTCCGCGGAGAGCAGCTGCGGACCGAAGACCTGGTCGTACGGCTCGTGCGCGGAGGCGTCGGCCCGTACGTCGAGCAGCCACTCCAGGACGGTCAGGTACTGCCGCCGTCCGGTGGCCGGACGCAGCCGGCGGGCCGCCGAGCCGTACTCCAGCATCGCCACCCGGTCGCCCCGGTGCAGGTAGTGCTCGGCGATCGCCGCCGCGGCGCGGACCGTGGTGTCCAACACGGACGCGGTGCCCTTCACCCCGCCGGGCCGGCCCGCCTCGGCGAGCACGTCCAGCAGGACCACCACCTCGGCGTCCCGGTCGGAGAGGGTGGCGGCCACATGCAGCTGCCGGGCGCGCAGCGACACCCGCCAGTCGATGCGCCGCAACCGGTCCCCCGGCCCGAAGACACGCACCCCGGCCAGTTCGCCGCCCTCGCCGGGCCGGCGCGAGCGGTGCGCGCCGACCAGTCCGGCGGCCCGGGGCATCTCCTCCACCGCCTCGAACGGCTCGGTCCTCGGATACACCCGCACCTTCACCGGTTCGGTGACCACGGCCCGGGAGACCAGCAGGCCGTCGGCGGCGGCGACCCGGGCGCCGGCCGGGCCGATCCCGTGCCGACCCCAGCGCAGCGCCGTGCCGGCGAGTTCCAGGTCGACGGCGGTCCGGGTGGGCAGGGAGGTGACGAAGGGACGGTCGGTGCCGCCGGAGCGGCTCACGTCCACCGCGGTGCCGCCGAAACCGGCCCGCTCCACCCGCAGCCAGGGCGAGATCCGGGTACGCACGACCGCCACGTCGTACCCGACGGCGTCCGGGTTGCCCACGCCGATCGAGGCGGTCATCGCACCCCCCTCGACCAGTTGCGCGTCCCCGGTGAGGATCTCCAGGCTCGGGGCGGAGGTGGGCCGGCGACGCAGCGCGTACGCGGTGCCGAGCGCGAACGGGGTGGCCAGCACGACCAGGTCCACCCGGCCGATCAGCACGGCGGCGATCAGCAGCAGGCCGGTGAGCAGCACCGCCCGGCCCAACGCCCAGGTGGGCGCCCAGCCCGCCGCCTCCGACGCTTCCTCGGTGGGCACGGTCAGCGTCCGGACCGGCCGGCCGCGTGGCTGGGCAGCGCGCCGCTGGCCGGGGCGGGGGTCTGCTCCAGCACCTCACCGACCACGAAGGACGGATCCACCCGGCGCAGCCACATCTCCGGACGCAGCGTGATCCGGTGCGCGAGCGCCGGCGCCGCCACCTCCTTGACGTCCTCCGGCACCACGTAGTCCCGGCCGGCGAAGACCGCCCTGACGCGGGCGAGCAGCAGCAGCGCGAGCGAGCCGCGGGGGGAGGCGCCGACCAGCACCGACGGGTGCTCGCGGGTGGCCGCGGTCAGGTCGACGATGTACCGGCCGACGGAGTCCTCCACCACCACGTCCTCCAGCGCGGCCTGCATGGCCCGCAGGGTGGCCGCGTCGACCACCGGCTTGATCTCGGCCTCCTCGCGGCGCCGGGCCATCCGCCGGCGCAGCACGTCCCACTCCTCCTCGCGCTGCGGGTAGCCGAACGACACCCGCAGCAGGAACCGGTCCAGCTGCGCCTCGGGCAGCGGGTACGTGCCCTCGTACTCGATCGGGTTGGCGGTGGCGAGCACGTGGAACGGCTCGTCGAGGCGGTAGGTGACGCCCTCGACGGAGACCTGCTTCTCCTGCATCGCCTCCAGCAGCGCCGACTGGGTCTTCGGCGGCGTCCGGTTGATCTCGTCGGCGAGCAGCAGGTTGGTGAAGAGCGGGCCGGCGCGGAAGGAGAAGTCACCGCTGCGCTGGTCGTAGAGGAACGAACCGGTGACGTCCGCGGGAAGCAGGTCGGGGGTGAACTGGAGGCGGCGGAAGTCCAGCCCGAGGGCTTGGGCGAAGGAGCGCGCGGTGAGCGTCTTGCCCAGCCCGGGGAGGTCCTCCAGGAGCACGTGCCCGCCGGCCAGGATGCCGGCGAGGACCAGTTCGAGGGACTCCCGCTTGCCGACCACGACCGTGCCGACCGCGTCCAGCACCGCCCTGGCCAGGTGGCCGACCTCCGTGGCGGCGATCCGGCGGTCCACGTCGTTCATCAGATCTTCTCCAGTTCGGCGACGATCGCCGCGAGGTCGCGCGGCGACGGGGTGCGGCGGGGCGGCGTGTCGAGAAAGGTCCAGAGCCGGTCGCCCAGCAGCGTGCGGGCGCGCGCCGGGTCCGACTCGCGGGTGAGGCCGTGACGCTGGCGCAGCCGCTCGTCGGCCAGCTCGGCCAGGCGCGGCAGGATCACCTTGCTGAATCGTTCGGGCCGGCTGCCCGACCAGTCCAACGGCACCTCCCAGCCGTTGATGGCGGCCCGCAGCGCGTCCCGGGCGCCCCAGTTGTACGTACCGGGCTCCTCGCCGGCCGGCGCCCGGTACCCGCCCCGGGGCGGAGGCGGTGGGGAGAGCGCGGCGGTCACCCGGCGCACGGCGAGCACCGCCAGCACCCCGGCCACCACGATCCAGATGGAGACCTGGAGGCCGACCGCGCGCAGCCCGGCGAGGACCACCGCGGTCACTGCGGCGGCGACGACGACGGTCCGCAGCGCCGCCCGGCGTCGACCCCGCTCCCGACCGGTGCGGGGCGGCGCCTCCTCCTCGAAGGAGAACAGGTCGTCCAGACCGGTCCGCTCGCTCACGCCGACACCTTGCCACGGCCGGTGTCGGCGCGCGGGGCCACCGCACCCGGCCCGCCGGTGCGCCGGCGGCCCCCGGTCACGGCGACACCTCGGCCGGATCGGCGGCGAGGGCGGTCAGTTCACCGCGCAGCCGGCGCAGCGCCGACCGGGCCTGGTCGCGCATCCGTTCGTCGACGGTGTGGGTGGCGTACCGGGCCTCGCGGTAGACGTGGGCGAACTCGGCCAGCACGTCGGCGCTGGCGATGGCGGGCACCCCGGCCTCCGGATCGCCCCGGAGCAGCCGGCCGACCAGGTCGGTCGGGGTGTCCCCGGTCCGCCTCGACAGCCCGGCCTCGGTGGCGGCCTCCTCCAGGCGTACCCAGCAGGCGATCACCGCGGTCCGCGGATCGGTGTCCCGGTCGTCCAGCTCGACCAGGCCGGCGTCGAGGGCGGCGACCACGTCCCGGGCGGTCCCCTCGGCGGTGCGCCGGGCCCGCTCGGTCGGGACGGCCCGGGTGGTCCGGCGCAGCGCACCCCGCAGCATCGTCCAGGCCACGTAGCCGACGGCGACCAGCAGCGCCAGGCCCAGCAGGACGACGGCGGCCTGGCCGATCCACTGGGGAATGTCCGCCTGGGTCGCCTCCGCGTACTCCGCCGGTTCGATCGGGATGGACGGGGCCGGCTCGGCGGAGGGGTACTCCGGGACGTACGGGATGGCGTCGGAGGCCGGCGGGATGCGGCTGGCGCCGATCGAGGAGTGCCCGGCCGCGACGGCGGCGACGGCGAGCAGGCCGGTCACCGCCAGGACGGGCCACCACCTGCGCAGCACGCCGAGGTCCATTGCCACCGCCCCACGCAGCCTCAGTCCACCCCGGCGAGCAGCTTCGCCCGGGCGAACACGTCGTCCAGCATCCCTGGTGTCAGCCGCCCCGTGAACGTGTTCTGCTGGCTGACGTGGTAGCAGCCGAGCAGGTCGGGGGCGGCGGTCCCGGACCAGTGTGCCCCATGGCCGAAGACCGGTCGCGGGCTGGGCGGGCGGACGCCGTAGACGTCCCGCAGCACCGGCCACCACGCGGCCCAGGCGAAGGCGCCCAGCGCGACCACGACGCGCAGGGTGGGGCGGATCAGGCCGACCTCCCGGTGCAGCCAGGGCGCGCAGGTGTCCCGCTCGGCCGGGGTGGGCTTGTTGTCCGGTGGCGCGCACCGCACGGCGGAGAAGATCCGGGTGCCGCGCAGGGCGAGACCGTCGTCGGCGGCGACGCTGGTCGGCTGGTTGGCCAGGCCGGCGCGGTGCAGCGCGGCGAAGAGCACGTCACCCGAGCGGTCACCGGTGAAGATCCGGCCGGTGCGGTTGCCGCCGTGCGCCGCGGGGGCCAGGCCGAGGAGGGCGATCCGGGGGGCCGCGGCGGGCGTCGGCGCCGGTCCGCCCGAGCCGCCGGGTCCGGTCCGGTTGTCGGGGGCGCCGAACCCGGGCACCGGACGACCCCAGTACTCCTGCTCCCGGAAGGCCGCCCGCCGGGTCCGGGCGACCTCCTCCCGCCAGGCGACCAGGCGCGGACAGGCGAAGCAGTCGCTGATCGCGCCGTCGAGGTCGGCCAGGTCGGTCGCCCGCGCGGCGCGGGCGACCACCTCGTCGGGGGTACGGGCCTCAGCCAAGCTTGGCCCGGAAGAGTTCGAGGGTGCGGGCCCAGGCGGTGGCGGCGGCACGCTGGTCGAAGTTCTCCGGCCGGTCCTCGTTGAAGAAGGCGTGCGCGGTGCCCGGGTAGTCGTAGGTCTGGCAGGTGCCGCCCGCGTTCTCGACGGCCCGGCGGACGGTCTGCACGCCGTCGGCGGCGGAGAGGCCGTCGGCTTCGGAGCAGTGGATGACCGCGGCCTTGCCCGCGTAGTCGGTCCACTCGGGGCGCATCCCCTCCCAGGGCAGCCTGGGATAGAAGGCGGCGGTGGCGACGATCCGCTCGGAGCGGGTGGCCGCCCAGAGGGCCAGGCTGGCGCCGGCGCAGAACCCGGCGCAGCCGACCTTGCCGGTGACCTCGGGGCGGCCGGTGAGGTAGTCGGCCGCCACGGCGATGTCCGCCGCCGCCTCGTCCATCTGCGCGCTGTTCAGCATCTGCCGGGGCTCACTCGGCTTGCTGGCCGGCTGGCCGTGCCGGAAGTCCGGGGCGAGGGCGACGAAGCCCGCCTCGGCGAAGCGGTCCGCCACCGCCCGGACGTGGGGCACCAGACCCCACCAGTCCTGGATGACGATGACCGCCGGGCTGGCCGCACCGCCGGAGGGTATCGCGAGATACCCCTCGCGGGTTCCTCCGTTGCCGGTGAAGCTCACCATCTCGCCCATGTGCCCGTCCTCCTAGCGGTCAGTCATCGTTGGCTGGTCGCCCAGTGGTCTTACGTGCCGGTAGCCTGCCACGCCGTGAGCGCGCCGGGAAGACGGGAGAGCAGTGGCATATGCCTCCCGTTCACCGCATGGTGAACCCGGGTACACCGACGGCGGCGCGGGTGTTCCCCGCGCCGCCGTCCGACGGTGGTGGTCCGGCCGGTCAGGCCTTCCTGGTCAGGCAGAGCAGGTAACCCGTGCGCCCCGGTTCGATGCTGTAGAAGACGTACGCGTCCTGGGTGGGCGTCAGGTAGCGCTCGCACGCCTTGCCGGACCGGGCCTGCGCCTCGGTCTGGTCCTCCACCCGACCGGCCACCTTGTACACCGCGTCGCCGGAGGCGCAGCCGACCACCTTGACGTCGCGGACCGAGCGCTCCTGCCCGCCGGTGACCTCGGGCAGCTCGGTGAGGCAGTCACCGGCCTTGGCCGTGCCGACCCGGTCGGGGTGGAGCAGCTCGTCGACGGCCGCGCCGACCCCGAACTTGAGACCGGCGACGACCAGCAGGGCGACGACCACGGCGACGACGCCCAGGACCGCCGCGACCCGGGCTCCGCTGCCCACCGGCTCGTCGGCGTCGTCCGCCGCCGGCTCGTCGCCGTGATCCGCCGGCTCGTCGCCGTGATCCGCCGCCGGCTCGTCGGCGCGGGCCGGCTCCGGCCCGTCGGCGCCGTCCGCCCCCGGTTGCCCGGGCGTTGCGGCCGACCCGGGCTGCTCGGGTCCCGGCCCGGGCTGCTCGGTCTGCGGCGCGGGGGGCGATACGACCTGCTCGGACAATGAGGTTCCTTCCGATGGCGTGAACGGGGAGACGACACCGTAGCCATCAAGATCGAAACGCGCTGTCCCGCCGACCTCCTCCGTTCAGCCATTTCCCCGTGTCGATCCTCACCGGGTGGGCTCCGGCGTGGGCCCGACGGGCGGCGCGGCCGGCCCGCCCGGCGCGGCGGCGGTCGAGCTCGGGGTGAGCGGCACCGCCGGACCCGGCGCCGGAGCGCCGCCGGTCGGCGCCACGGACTCGGACGGGCGGCCCGTCGGCGTCGCCGCGGCGCCGGTCGGGGCCGGGACGGGCGGGGCCGGGACGGGCGGGGCCGGGACGGGCGGGGCCGGCGGTCGCGGCCCGAAGGGCGCCTCCTCCGGGCAGTACGGGTAGGTGCGGCGCACCGGGCCCCCGTTCTCGGGGCGGACCGGGTCGACGCAGGTGGGCCAGCCGAGTCGGATCGGCACCCCGTTCTGGTCGAAGAGCCGGGCGTTCTCCACCAGCCGACCCTCGCTGTCGTAGACGAAGACGTCCTGCACCTGGTCGTACGGGTTCTGCACCGAGGTCGGGTCGTAGCCGTGCTCGTACTCCCACCGGGCCCGCTCGTCCACGTCGACCAGGGCGGCCAGCGCGAAGACGACCAGCACCAGGGTGCCGGCGTGCATCAGGCGACGCTGCCAGCGACCCAGCTCGCCGGTGTGGCGGCCGAGCCAGACCGAGGCGAGCACGGCCGCGACCAGCAGCATGAGGCCAGCGAGCGCGTTGCCGTCCACCTGCGGGATCAGGGCCACCGGCTGACCGGTCAGCACGGTGAGCAGCAGGGCGGCGAGGTAGCCGCGCAGCACCCACCACGCCGGACGGAGCAGCCGGAGGAACTCGCTCGCCGTGGCGTACCCGAGGATCGGGCCGAGCCGACTGTCGACGCCGGACAGTCGGGCGCGCAGCCGGCCCGCGACGGCGTCGATCCGCCGGTCCAGGCCGCGCCGGCGGCCGGCCGGCTGGCCCGCGCCGGCGGCGGCGCGCAGCTCGACCGCGTAGGCCTCCGGCTCGCCCAGCCGCTGCACCAGCGAGCCGTCGGTCTCGGCGGCGACCTCGGCGAGGTGCTCCGGCAGGTCCTCGGTCAGCTCGTCGCGGACCTCGGGCGGCAGGTCGGCCAGCGCGGCCCGGACCCGCTCCACGTAATCCGTGATCTCCTGCCCAGTGACGGTCATGCCGCCATCCCCCGATCGTCGAGCAGTCTGTCCATCGTGGTGGCGAACGAGCGCCAGGTCTTGCCGGAGCGGGTCAACTGGTCCCGGCCGGCGGCGTTCAACGCGTAGTACTTGCGGTGCGGCCCGGACTCGCTCGGCACCACGTACGTGGTGAGCAGGCCGGCGGCGAAGAGCCGGCGCAGCGTGCCGTAGACCGAGGCGTCGCCGACCTCGTCGAGGCCGGCCTCGCGGAGCCGGCGCAGGATGTCGTAGCCGTAGCCGTCCTCCTCCCGGAGCACGGCGAGGACGGCGAGGTCGAGCACACCCTTGAGCAGTTGTGTGGTGTCCACGCTTCGCACACTACTGCGCAGTGCGAAGTACCGTCAAGAACACGCTAGCTTGTCGGATCGTCGGCCACTTTCATGATCGCGCTCGATCCGGGAAGTAGTGGCCTCGACGGCCGGTGGAGGGGACTGTTTCCTGGATCGAGCACGATCTCCGGAGCGGCCCTGCCCGGCCCGGGCCGGCGGCGGTCAGGCCGGCGGCGGTCAGGCCAGCGACCAGGCGATGCCGTCGAGGATGTCGTGTTCGGAGGCGACCACCGCGGGCATGGCGGCCCGCTCCATGATCACCCGGAGCACCAGGGCGCCCGCCCCGATCACGTCGGCCCGACCAGGGTGCATCACCGGGGTGGCCAGCCGCTGTTCGCGGGACTTGCCGAGCAGGTCGGCGGTCACCTCGGCCACCTGGTCGTACGAGATCCGGGCGTGGTGGATGCGCTCCGGGTCGTACTCCTTGAGGCCCTCGGCGAGCGCGACCACGGTGGTGACCGACCCGGCGAGCCCGACCAGCGTGGCGGCCTGCCGGCCCGGCACCGTCTCCAGCGCCCGGTCCACCGCCACGGCGATGTCGGCCTGCGCGGCGGCGACCTCGTCCAGGCCCGGCGGGTCGCCGTGCAGGTGCCGCTCGGTCATCCGGACGCAGCCGATGTCCATCGAGACGGCCGCCTCGACGCCACCCGCGCGGGTGCCGACCACGAACTCGGTCGAGCCGCCGCCGATGTCGACGACCAGGTACGGCTCCTTGGCGTCGGCGGGCAGCCCGCGCACCGCGCCGGTGAAGGAGAGGCGGGCCTCCTCGTCGCCGGTGACCACCTCGGGGGCGACCCCGAGGGTCTGCTCCACCATCGCCCGGAAGTCGGCGGCGTTGGAGGCGTCGCGCGAGGCCGAGGTGGCACACATCCGCACCCGCTCCGCGCCCAGCTTCTCGATCTCGGCGGCGTAGGACGCCAGCGCCACCCGGGTCCGCTCGATCGCCTCGGGGGCGAGCCGGCCGGTCCGGTCGACCCCCTGGCCGAGCCGGACGATCTCCATCCGCCGGGTCAGGTCGACCAGCGGCGCCTGCGCCCCCGCCGACGGGTCGGGCAGGTCGGCGACCAGCAGTCGGATGGAGTTGGTGCCGCAGTCGATGGCGGCCACGCGCGTCGTCACGGCAGCAACCCTACGGCAGCGCCCCGGTCGCGGGCGGGGGTAGCGACAGCCACGGAAGCGGACGAGCGGAGCGCTAGAGGCGCAGCAGCATCCGGGTGTTGCCGAGGGTGTTCGGCTTGACCCGCTCCAGGTCGAGGAACTCGGCGACACCCTCGTCGTACGAGCGGAGCAGCTGCTCGAAGACCGGCTGCGGCACCGGCGCCCCGTCGATCTCGGTGAAGCCGAACGAGCCGAAGAAGGCGGTCTCGAAGGTGAGCACGAAGATCCGCGCCACGCCCAGCTCCCGGGCCGCGTCGATCAGCTCACCGACGATCCGGTGACCGATCCGCCGGCCCCGGCACGCCGGGTCCACCGCCACGGTGCGGATCTCGGCCAGGTCCTCCCACATCACGTGCAGCGCCCCGCAGCCCACCACGGCGCCGTCGCCGGTCACCGCGACCCGGAACTCCTGGACGTCCTCGTACAGGGTGACGGTGGCCTTGCTGAGCAGCCGGCGGTCGTCGGTGTAGGTGTCGACCAGCCGCCGGATGCCCCGCACGTCCCCGGTGCGGGCCCGGCGCACCGTCACGTCGTCGGTCGACCGCGCGGTCACTCCGCCGCCGGCACGTTCACGCACGGCCCGGCCGCCCACCACTTCTCCACCAGGGCGAGCGTCTCGTCGCCGAACGGGTTGACCCCCGGCCCGGCGCCGAGCGCGTGCCCCAGGTGCACGTGCAGGCACTTGACCCGGCCCGGCATGCCGCCGGCGGAGATGCCGGCGATCTCCGGCACCTCGCCGATCGCCTCCCGGCGGGTGAGGTAGTCCTCGTGCGCGGCCCGGTACCGGGCGGCCAGCTCGGGATCCTCGGCGAGCCGGTCGGCCATCTCCTTCATCAGCCCCGCCGATTCCAGCCGGCTGCACGCCGCCGTCGCCCGGGGGCAGGTCAGGTAGAACAGCGTCGGGAACGGTGTGCCGTCGGCCAGCCGCGGCGTCGTCTCCACCACGTCGGGCAGCCCGCAGGGGCAGCGGTGGGCCACCGCGCGGGTGCCGCGCGGCGGGCGTCCGAGCTGCGCGGCCACCGCGGCCAGGTCGGCCTCGGTGGCCGGTTCCCGCTGCGGCAGGGGTACGGAATCCGCCGCCGGCTCCTGCGGTGGTACGACAGTCACGGTGCCCATCTCTCGTCCGGTGCTCAGGTGGTGCTCACTTGTCGGGGCGCTCGGCGTTGGCCGCGCGCACGCTCGACCACAGGGTGTCGTACCAGGGGTCGGGTGCCTTCGGCGGGGCCGGCGGCGCGCCCGCGCCCGCGTCCTTGGCGGCGCCCTCGGGGTCGGAGAGCACCACCAGCAGGGTCTCGCCCGGCTTGCCCATGAAGAACCGCTCCCGGGCCTGCGTCTCGATGTACGCCGGGTCCTCCCACTTGGCCGCCTTGGCGGAGAGTTCGTCGATCAGCTTGCGCTGGTCGGCCTGGGCGGTCTCCATCCGCTCGATGTCGACCTGCTGGTCCAGGTAGACCCGGACCGGATAGGTGTAGGCCAGGGCGAGCGCGATCAGCACCGCGAAGAGCACGGTGGCGCGCCCGGTGAAGCGTCGGGGGTGGGGTGCGGTGAGCCGCCTGATGGTGCCGCCGGCCGCCGTGCGGCGGGCCGCGGCGGGACGGCTGCCGGACCGTACCCCGTCGGCGCCCCGCGCCCGGACGGCGCCGGCGCGCGCCTCAGCGCGGACCCCGCCGTCGCGGGCCGACGCCCGGGCGCCGCGGGCCCCGCCCGGCCGACCGGTCGGCCGACGGGCGGGACGCTGACCACCCGGTGTGCGGCGCTGCTGCATCGTCACACCCCTCCCCCGAGGCTTCGTGTGTCAGGCCGAACGGTAGCGCGGGAAGGCGCCCGCGCCGGCATACCGCGCCGCGTCGGCCAGCTCCTCCTCGATGCGCAGGAGCTGGTTGTACTTCGCGACCCGGTCGGAGCGGGCCGGGGCGCCGGTCTTGATCTGGCCGCAGCCGGTGGCGACGGCCAGGTCGGCGATGGTGGTGTCCTCGGTCTCGCCGGAGCGGTGGCTCATCATGCACTTGAAGCCGGCCCGGTGGGCCAGGTCCACCGCGTCGAGGGTCTCGGTCAGCGAACCGATCTGGTTGACCTTGACCAGCACCGCGTTGGCGGCCTTCTCGGTGATGCCGCGGGCGATCCGCTGCGGGTTGGTGACGAACAGGTCGTCGCCGACGATCTGGATCCGGTCACCGAGGGCCGCGGTGAGGGTGGCCCAGCCGCTCCAGTCGTCCTCCGACAGCGGGTCCTCGATGGAGACGATCGGGTAGTCGCCGACGAGCTTGGTGTAGTAGTTGCTCATCTCCTCGGCGGACTTGGCGCTGCCCTCGAAGGTGTAGGTGCCGTTGTCGAAGAACTCGGTCGCGGCCACGTCGAGGGCGAAGACGATGTCGGTGCCGAGCCGGTAGCCGGCCTTCTCCACCGCCTCGGCGATCAGGTCCAGCGCGGCGGCGTTGCTCGGCAGGTTCGGGGCGAAGCCGCCCTCGTCACCCAGGCCGGTCGAGAGGTCCTTCTTCTTCAGCACCGACTTGAGCGCGTGGTAGACCTCGGCGCCGGAGCGGAGCGCCTCGCGGAAGCTGGGCGCGCCGATCGGCGCGATCATGAACTCCTGGACGTCGACGTTGGAGTCGGCGTGTGCCCCACCGTTGAGGATGTTCATCATCGGCACCGGCAGCAGGTGCGCGTTCGGGCCACCCAGGTAGCGGAAGAGGCTCAGCTCGGCGCTGCCCGCGGCGGCCTTGGCGATCGCCAGCGAGACACCGAGGATGGCGTTGGCGCCCAGCTCGGCCTTGTTGTCGGTGCCGTCGAGGTCCAGCATCTTCTGGTCGATCAGCCGCTGCTCACTGGCCTCGTAGCCGATGAGCTGGTCGACGATCTTGTCCTCGATGTTGGTGACCGCGTTCTCGACGCCCTTGCCCTGGTAGCGGTCGGAGTCGCCGTCGCGCAGCTCGATCGCCTCGAAGGCGCCGGTGGAGGCGCCGGAGGGCACCGCGGCGCGGGCGATCGTGCCGTCGTCGAGCCCGACCTCGACCTCGACCGTCGGGTTGCCCCGCGAGTCGAGAATCTCCCGGGCGACGATTCCCTCGATGGTTGCCACTGATGTCGCTCCTCGTTCGTGTGTGCGAATCCGGTATGGGCCGCGACGGTGCGGCTGGGGCAGGTGTTGAACGCAGCGTATCGGGCGGCGCCCGGTCGCACGTCTCCACCCGGCCGGAGTCCCGGACCGGAGCCGGACCCGGACCATTCACCCGACGTCGGGTGACACGGGTCATTCCCGGATTCTCGGGCGTCAACCGGCAACCGGTTTGCGCCCGGTGGACACGATCCACCACGCTGGTCGCCATGCCCGCCGTCTCGACCACCCTCCGCGTGCTCGCCGTGTCGGTCATCGCGTCGCTCACCGTCACCGGCTGTCAGACCCTCGACGACACCGGACGGGCCCTCGGCCGGTCCGACCTGGTGAACGACCTCGCCGCCCGGATGGACCGGGCGCTGACCGAGACCTGGTCCGCCGAGTACCAGCTCCCCGGCGGTCGCACCGCCACCATCGCCCAGACGCAGAAACCGCTCCGATCGTCGTACACCTGGCCGGACGGCAAGATCACCGCCACCCAGGATTCGCTCACCCGGTGCGAGACCACCGGTGGGCGTACCGCGTGCACGGTGCTGCCCCCGGTGGCGACCACCGGCCGGCCGTCGGTGGTCGTCTACCCCGAGGCGGAGAAGCGCGGACTGGTCACCCCGCCGGCCGTGATCCGGCTGCTGACCGACGCCGCCCTCGACCCGCAGGCGGTCATCAACCAGAGCGACACCACGGTGGCCGGCCACCACGCCACCTGCGTCGACGTCCGGCGCTCGACCGGCGACTTCAGCGCCTGCGTCACCACCGAAGGGGTGCTCGGCAACTTCACCGGCGAGCTCGGCGGCACGCCGACGGAGCTGGCCCTGCGCCGCTACACCGACACCGTCGGCGCCGCCGCCTTCGACGTGCCGTCCGGCGCCGGCGTGGTCGACCGCCGCCCGACCACCTCGTGACCGGCTTCCCGGCCGGGCCCACGGGGTCGGGCGCTCCCGACCGCGCCGGATTCCTGCCGGGGGCGGACGCCGCCACCCCGCCGGCCCCGGGCGACCTGGCCCTGCCGGTCGCCGGCCGCCGGGTGCTGACCGGCCCCGACGGGCGGTTTTCCCGGATCGGCGAGCTGCCCGCGGTCACCGACTGGGTGCCGGTCGGCACCCTGGACGGCGAGCCGGCCTGGGCGGCCGACCTGGACGAGGCCGACGCCGAGCGGCTGCCCGGCCGCTGGCGGAGCTGGCCGGCGCTCGCCGCCGAGCTGCCCGAACCGCTGGCCACCCTGGCCGGGCGGGCGCTGGGCGTGGTCACCTGGCGGCGTACCCACCGGTGGTGCGGCGCGTGCCGGGCCGAGCTGGCCGACGTGCCGGGCGAGACGGCCCGCCGCTGCCCCGGCTGCGACCTCTACCTGCCGATGCGGCTCTCCGCCGCCGTGCTGGTGGCGATCACCCGACCCGGTCCCGCCGGCCGTCCCGACGAGCTGCTCCTGGTCCGCCACTCGTACGGCCCGACCGAGCTGTGGGCGCTGGTCGCCGGGTTCGTGGAGGCGGGCGAGACGCTGGAGGCGGCCGTGCACCGCGAGGTCGGCGAGGAGGTCGGGTTGGCGCTCGACCGGGTGGCCTACTTCGGCAGCCAGCCGTGGGCGATGTCCGGGCCGGCGACGCTGCTGACCGGGTTCGCCGCCACCGCCGCCGACCCGTCGGCGGAGCCGGTGGTGGACGGGCGGGAGCTGGCGCAGGCGCGCTGGTTCCCGGTGGACGCGCTGCCGGCGGAGCTGCCGCCGGCGTACTCGATCTCCCGCTGGCTGATCGACGCGACGGCGACCGCCGGACGGCGCTGAGACCCGCCTCAGATGCCCAGCAGGGTGCGCAGGTGGCGCGGGGGCGGGCAGTCGTGCGCGAGCATCGCGTCGTGCCACTCGCGGACCGACACCCCGTCCGGGCGGGACGCGGCGATGTCGGCCATCTCGCTGTAGCCGACGAAGTAGGTCGAGAGCTGGGTGGAGGTGAGCAGCGCCCGCCGCCACTTGCCGGCCGCCTCGCCCTCCTCCTGGAATCCGCGTTCGGTCATCAACGCCATCGCCTCGGACTCGGACAGCTCCTCGCAGTGCACCAGCTGGTCGAGCAGCGCGTTGATGGTCATCCGTAGCTGCATCTTGAGCTGCTGGAGCCGCACCGGCAGGCCACCGAAGCCGAGGCCGGCCATCAGCTCCTCGGTGTAGACCGCCCAGCCCTCGACGAAGACGCCGGACTCGGTCAGCGCGCGGACCCGGGTGGGGCCGGCGTACCGGCGGGCGTGGGCGAGTTGAAGGAAGTGACCGGGCATCGCCTCGTGCACGGTCAGGTTGCGGATCATGTGGTCGTTGTATTCCCGGTAGAACGACTCGACGCGGTGCGCGGGCCAGTCCGCCGGGGTGGGCGCGATGCAGTAGAAGGTGGGCAGCGGGGCCGCCTCCAGCGGGCCGGGCGAGTCGCAGTAGGCGACGGCCACGCCCCGGGCGAACTCCGGCATCTCCTGGATCACGCACGGGTCGTCGACGAGGCTGACCAGGTCGTGGGCGCGGACGAAGTCGCTCGCCTCGTCGAGGGTGACCGAGGCGAGATCGACGATGGTGTGGTCGTCCGGATGCTCGGCGGCGAGCAGGTCCAGCGCCCGGCGTACCGTCGCGTCGTCGGCCGGGCCACCGACCAGCTCGACGGCGGCCGCCCGGATCTCCTCGGTGACCCGGTCCAGGTTGGCCCAGGCGCGGCGCTGCACCTCGGCGGCGCCCAGTTCGGTGTCGAGGGTGTGCCAGAGCCGCGCCTCCCAGCGGCGGCGGCCCAGCCGGGGGTCCCGCCCTGGTGCGGCGTCGGCGGCCAGGCCGATCCGCAGCCAGGCGACGAACTCCTCGATCGCGGCGATCGCCTCGGCGGCGGCCGGGGCCACCCGGTCGTGCAGCGCGGGCGCCTCGGCGAGCAGGACCGGCACCTCGTCGCGGATCAGCGCTGCCGTGCCGGTGAACTGTCCCACCGCCGTCTCGGCGTGGATCCGCGGCATGTCGCGCAGCGTCGCGCGCGCGGTCGCCAGGGCGTCGGGTACGGCCGACAGTCGCCCGGCGAGGCTGGCCAGGCGCACGTCCGCCGGGGCGAACGGGCGGGCGAAAAGGGCGTGCAGCTGTGGCCCGGGGTTGTGCCGCAGCGGGTCCCACTCGTGGGCCCGGATCTCGGTCAGCTCGAACAACTCCCGGTCGACCAGGGCGCTGAGCAGGGCGTGGTCGACCTGCTCCTCCACCTCGAGCGAGTCCGGGTCGAGTCCGGAGAGCGCGTCGGCGGCCTCCTTGAGCATCCCCTGGTCGGCCGCGACCGCGTCCGCGGACAGGTCCCGCAGCCGGTCGTCGTACCGGTGGTCACCGGCGGAGGTCGCCATCCCCGGCCGACTCTCCAGCACGGCCTCGACGATCCGCTCAGCCAGCGGCACGAACTCTTCCATGCCCCGACCCTACCGATCGCCACCCGCCACCGCGCCCGGAGCGTTGATCATGAGTGGACCGCGTTTCCGGGCTTCCGTCAGCTCTCCGCAGGGCGTTCGGCGGCGCGGACGGCGTCGGCGTAGGCGAGGGCGGCGCGGCGCAGCGCCGCCTCCGGGTCGATGCCCGCCTCCCGAGCCGCCGCCACGGCGCCGAGCAGGCTGGCGCCGAGCCGGGCCTCCGGGTCGACCTGGGTGTCGGCCAGCGGAGGCGGCACCGCGAGACCGATCCGGCCGGCCCGGTCGAGGATCTTCGCGGCCAGGGCGAGGGCCGGCTGGCTCAGCGCGATGCCGTCCAGCACCGAGGCGCGGGCCTTCTCGGCCCGCTTGATCCGCTCCCAGCTGGCCTCGATCTCCTCGAGACTGCCCGCCTGCTCGCCGGCGAAGACGTGCGGATTACGGCGGACCATCTTGTCGACCAGCACCCCGGCCACGTCGTCGACGTTCCACCGTTCGTCCTCGGGCAGCTCCTCGGCGAGCCGGGCGTGCAGCAACACCTGGAGCAGCACGTCACCCAGCTCCTCGCGGAGCGCGTCGGTGTCGTCGGCGCTGATCGCGTCGTACGCCTCGTAGCACTCCTCCAGCAGGAAACCCGCCAGGCTGCGGTGGGTCTGCGCCCGCTTCCACGGGTCCCCGCCCGGCGAGGCCAGCCGGTCCATCACCTCGACCGCGTCGAGCAGCCGGGCCCCCGGCGGATCCCAGGAGCCGTACATCAGCTCCAGCTCGGCGAGCCCCGGCTGCCGGGCCAGCCGCAGGCCCAGCTCCCGGGCCAGCGTCTCGTCGCCGGCCGGGCCGGCCAGCCAGACCGCCGAGCCGTGCGCGGCCACCGCGTCGAGCAACGCCTGCGTGGCCCCGCCCTCGACCACGCTCACCTCGACGCCCGCCGCCCGCACGGCGGCGGTCAGCCCGCTCTCCGCGCCGGCCAGCACCGGCGCGGCGCGTACGACGTCCCACGCGGCGGCGGTCAGCAGCCCCGCCGGCAGGCGGGGCGACGTGACCAGCAGGACGATCCGCGCGGTCAGGGCTGCACCGGGGCGGTCGGCTCGGCCGGGGTGGCGGCCGGCTCCGGGGTGGAGATGTCGGTGACCGGGCCGGTCGACTCGACGTACGGCAGGGCGTAGAAGATGACCTCCTGGCCCTTGTTCACCCAGGACGGGACGCCCAGCCGGTCGTAGCGCGGGTTGACGGTGAGGTCGACCTCCTCGGCCTCCGCCTGAAGGGCGACGCTGATCGCCGTGCCGGCCCGGACGAAGTCGGCCTGCCCGAACAGCCGGCGCACCTCCTGGACGGAGGCGTTGGGCTGGATCTCGCCGGTCCGCTCGATGGCGCGGTAGACCTTCATCAGCGACTCGTCGCTCAGCTCGGCCGGCGGCAGCTTCTGACCCAGGGCCAGGGACAGGTCTGCCCACTCGCCCCAGAGCTGGGCGTACTCGGCCTGCGGCGGCATCTTCAACGCCTCGGCGAGCTGCTCCGGGGTGATCTGGTCGGAGACCTGGATGCCCTGCTCGGCCGCGATCCGCTTGCCCAGTTCGATGCTGACCAGCAGATCCACCACGTCCTGCCGGGTCACCGCCGCGCGGAGCCGCTCCGGCTCCGGGGTGGCGCCGGCCTGGGCCGCGCCCTGGCGCATCACCTCCGCGTACCTCGCCTGGGCGTCGTCGTAGACCGCGTCCACCCGGTCCAGGGAGTAGGTGCGGTCACCGACGTACGCGGCCACGTCCGGCGAGGACTTGCCGCAGGCGGCGAGGGAGAGGACACCGAGAGCCGCGACGCTGGCGGCGGCGATGAGACGGCGTGCACGCATGCCGGTCACTCTCTCATGCCCCAGCCGGTGGTGTGACGCCGCCCACCACGGGCGCACCGGGCTCACGAACGCGCCCCGGCCAGCGCGGCCGGCTCGCCCAGCACATCGCTGAGGAGCTGTCCGCACCACTCCAGCAGCGCCTGGTCGCGCAGCGGCTCGCCACCGACGCGGCGGGTGCTCGGCCGGGGCACGCTGACCTGGTCGAGCGCGGACTTGTAGACCGAGTCCGGGTGGTACCGCTTGAGCCGCAGCTGCTTCGAGTCGGGCAGCGGCAGCGGGCCGAACCGGATGTGCTTGCCCTGCATGGAGACGTCGGTCAGGCCGTACCGGCGGGCCAGCAGGCGGAAGCGGGCCACCGCGACCAGGTTCTGCACCGGGGCCGGCGGCTCGCCGTACCGGTCGGTCATCTCGGCGACCACCTCGCCCAGGCGCTCGGCGTCCCGGGCCTCGGCGAGCTTGCGGTACATCTCCAGACGCAGCCGCTCCACACCGACGTAGTCGATGGGCAGGTGCGCGTCGATCGGCAGGTCGATCTTGACGTCGACCTCCTCCTCGGTGCGCTCGCCCTTGAACGCCGACACCGCCTCGCCGACCATCCGGACGTACAGGTCGAAGCCGACGCCCTCGATGTGCCCGGACTGCTCGCCGCCGAGCAGGTTGCCGGCGCCCCGGATCTCCAGGTCCTTCATCGCCACGTACATGCCGGCGCCCAGCTCGGTGTGCTGGGCGATGGTGGCCAGCCGCTCGTGGGCGTGCTCGGTGAGCGGCTTCTCCGGCGGGTAGAGGAAGTACGCGTACGCCCGCTCCCGGCCCCGGCCGACCCGACCGCGGATCTGGTGCAGCTGGGCCAGGCCGAGCAGGTCGGCCCGCTCCACAATCAGCGTGTTGGCGTTCGGGATGTCGATGCCGGACTCCACGATCGTGGTGCAGACCAGCACGTCGAACTCCTTCTCCCAGAAGCCGACCATCACCTTCTCCAGGGCCTCCTCGCCCATCTGGCCGTGCGCCACCGCCACCCGCGCCTCGGGCACCAGCTCCCGGATCCGGCGGGCCGCGCGGTCGATCGACTCGACCCGGTTGTGCAGGTAGAAGACCTGCCCGTCACGGAGCAGCTCGCGGTGGATGGAGGCGGCCACCTGCCGGTCGTCGTACGCCCCGACGAAGGTGAGCACCGGGTGCCGCTCCTCCGGCGGGGTGGCGATGGTCGACATCTCGCGGATCCCGGTGATCGCCATCTCCAGGGTCCGCGGGATCGGGGTGGCCGACATGCTCAGCACGTCGACCGAGGCCCGCAGGCTCTTCAGGTGCTCCTTGTGCTCGACGCCGAAGCGCTGCTCCTCGTCGACGATGACCAGGCCGAGCTGCTTGAACCGGGTGGCCGTCTGGAGCAGCCGGTGGGTGCCGATGACGATGTCCACCGTCCCGTCGGCCACCATCTCCAGGGTCCGCTCGGACTCCTTCGGCGTCTGGAACCGGGAGAGCTGCCGGATCTGCACCGGGAACTGGCTCATCCGCTCGGCGAAGGTGTTGTAGTGCTGCTGCACCAGCAGCGTGGTCGGCACCAGCACCGCCACCTGCTTGCCGTCCTGCACCGCCTTGAACGCCGCCCGGACCGCGATCTCGGTCTTGCCGTAGCCGACGTCGCCGCAGATCAGCCGGTCCATCGGCACCGTCTGCTCCATGTCCCGCTTGACCTCTTCGATCGCGGCGAGCTGGTCCGGCGTCTCCTGCCAGGGGAAGGCGTCCTCCAGCTCCCGCTGCCACGGGGTGTCCGGGCCGAACGAGTGCCCCTTGGACGCCTTGCGGGCGGCGTAGAGCTGGATCAGCTGCGCGGCGATCTCCTTGACCGCCTTGCGGGCCCGGGCCTTCGACTTCTGCCAGTCCGAGCCGCCCATCTTGTGCAGGGTCGGCTGCTCGCCACCGACGTAGCGGGAGAGCTGGTCGAGCTGGTCGGTGGGGACGAAGAGCCGGTCGCCGGGCTGGCCGCGCTTGCTCGCGGCGTACTCGATGACCAGGTACTCCCGGCTGGCGCCGTTGACGGTGCGCTGCACCAGCTCGATGTAGCGGCCGATGCCGTGCTGCTCGTGCACCACGTGGTCGCCGGCCTTGAGCTCCAGCGGGTCGATGGTGTTGCGCCGCCGGCTCGGCATCTTGCGCATGTCCCGGGTCGAGGTGCCCCGACCGCCGGTCACGTCGTTGCCGGTG
The DNA here is from genome assembly GCF_059359015.1 of Micromonospora sp. LZ37. Lineage (NCBI taxonomy): Bacteria > Bacillati > Actinomycetota > Actinomycetes > Micromonosporales > Micromonosporaceae > Micromonospora > Micromonospora sp. LZ37. The sequence goes on from NZ_JCADBL010000006.1 coordinate 28,848, forward strand.
AGCAGCACGAACCGGGACGCCTCGTCGACGAAACCGGCGGTGAGGCAGCCGCAGCTGACCAGCACCTCGCCGGGGACGGGCGCGGCCGGGACCTCCTCGGTGAGCCGGGCGCCGAGGCCGGCGTCGCGGAGCACCTCCACCGCCCGCTGGGCGGGGCCGTGGCCCTCGAAGACCAGCGCGATCGACCAGCCCTCGCCGGCCCAGCGCTTCAGGTCGTCGACCACCCGCGTGGTCTCGCCGTGGTAGAGCGGGGCGGGCTGCGCGGCCAGGGTCACCGCGATCGCGTCGTCGGGGGTGACGTCGACCTCGGTGGGCGCGTCCTCCCAGGGCTGCCGGGCCGGGGCCGCGTCCGCCTCGACCAGGCCGAACGGGGCCAGCGTCCACCAGGGCTGGCGCAGGGCGCGGGCGCGGGCGCGTACGTCGGCCAGGGTCTTGAAGGCGGCGGCGCCGAGGTCGACCGGGGCCTGGCCGCCGACGGCGGCCGCGGCCCAGCTGGCCTGGAGGAACTCCTCGGAGGTACGGACCAGGTCGTGCGCCCGGGTGCGGATCCGCTCCGGGTCGCAGAGCAGTACGTGGGTGCCGGCCGGCATGGTGTCCAGCAGCAGCTCCAGGCTCTCGTCGCCGAGCAGCGCCGGCACCAGCGACTCCATCCCCTCCACCGGGATGCCCTCGGCCAGCTTGTCCAGGATCTCGGCCAGCTCCGGGTGCTCCTGCGCCAGCGCGGCGGCCCGCCCGCGCACCGCCGGGGTGAGCAGCAGCTCCCGGCACGGCGGCGCCCACAGCTGCGGCACCGGCTCGATGGTCCGCTGGTCGGCCACGGCGAAGGTGCGGATCTCCTCCACCTCGTCGCCCCAGAACTCGACCCGGGACGGGTGCTCGTCGGTGGGCGGGAAGACGTCCAGGATGCCGCCGCGCACCGCGAACTCGCCCCGCTTGGTGACCAGGTCGACCCGGGCGTACGCCATGTCGGTGAGCCGGCGGGCCACCTCCTCCAGGTCGGCCTCCTCACCGGCGCCCAGCTGCACCGGCTCCAGGTCGCCCAGCCCCTTGAGCTGCGGTTGCAGCAGCGACCGGACCGGCGCGACGACGACCCGCAGCGGGCCGGTGCGGCCGTGCGCGTCGGCCGAGTCCGGGTGCGCCAGCCGGCGCAGCACGGCCAGCCGCCGGCCCACGGTGTCGGAGCGGGGCGAGAGCCGTTCGTGCGGCAGCGTCTCCCAGGACGGGAAGACCGCCACCTGCTCCGGCGGGAGCAGGCTGCCCAGCGCCGAGGCCAGGTCGTCGGCCTCGCGGGTGGTGGCCGTCACAGCCAGCACGGGCCGGCCCGCGCCGCCGGTCGCTTCGTCGGCGGCGACGGCGGCGACCGCGAACGGGCGCAGCGCCGCCGGGGCGGTCAGGTCGAGGCCGTCCACCTGGGCGGCACCGGAGCGCGCCAGGTCACGCGCCCGGGCGAGCCCGGGATCGGCCAGGGCGGCGGAGAACAGTCCGGTGAGCATGCGTGATCACTTCCCGCTGGTGGCACGACGATCACCCCGCGTCCAGGGCTGGACGGGGGGTTTGTGACTCGACACTATCTCTCCTGGGAACGATCGGTCGCCGTGCCGGCGACGTGAGCCTGGGGAGAACGATGCCCGCTGAGGGAGTCGGCAGTGACCCGCGTCGCACGACCACCCCGGCGCGGTGGCGGGTGCTGGGCCACCCGGACGGGATGCTGATCTACCAGGTGCGCTGCATCGTGGAGGACCACGGCTGGACGCAGCCCGTGGCGGAGGACAAGCACAAGATCCTCCTGGGCCGCTCCGGGGCGTACCGGCGCTGGCTGAACGGCCGCACGGGCGTCTCCGACGCCACCTCGGTGCTGCTCACCCGACCCGGCGACGAGATGGCGGTGGCGCACCCGTACGGCTGCGGTGACTCGTACACCTGCCTGGAGATCGACCCCGAGGTGCTGGCGGAGCGACCGGACGCGGCCCGCTGGATGGACCGGGCCGGCTGGTCGGGCACCTCCGACCCGGCGCTGGACCTGGCGCACCGGCTGCTGGTGGCCGAGTGCCGGCGCGGGCTGGACGGGTTCGAGATGGCCGAGCGGCTGCACCGGTTCCTGGCCCGGCTGCTGCCGTACAGCACCGCCGGTGCGGAGGACGCGGGCGCGGAGGTGGAGCGGGCCGTCCGGCGGCGGCCGGCCACGCTGGCCGCCCACCGGCGGCTGGCGGACCGGGCCCGCGAGGTGCTCGCCAACTCCGGCTTCACGCTCGGCCTCGACGAGGTGGCCCGGGAGGTCGGCAGCTCGCCGCACCACCTCAGCCGGGTGTTCCAGCGGATGACCGGCAGCAGCCTCACCGCGTACCGGAACCGGCTGCGGGTGCGGGCGGTGCTGGACACCCTCGCCGAGGCGGACGGCCCGCCGCTGGGCGCGCTGGCCACCGAGTACGGCTTCGCCGACCAGGCCCACCTGACCCGGGTGGTCCGCGAGCAGGTGGGTCACCCACCCGCGCGGCTGCGCCAACTGCTCACCCCGACCGATCCGGCCTGACCCCCCGCGAGCGCGGTCGCGGCGGCGCCGGCGCGACGAGCGACCGGCGGAGGTGCCGCACGGGGGGCGTGCGGCACCTCCGGGTGGCCCGGCTGGGGGACGGGCCGCCGCAGGCCCGGCGGGTGGGGCGTCGGACCTCCCCGAAAAGGTCCGCGTGCCCCGCTTCGACCGCCGTCCCGTGGCGGCCCCTCCGGGCTGACGTGTTCCATCCTCCGGCGGACCACCCCGGGAGGTCTTGAAGAAAATTGCTCGGATTCGCGGCCGGGGCGGCGGGGCGGGACAGATACCTCGCCGGCACCCCGCTGGACCGCCTCGCCGACCTGCCCGGCGTGCTGGTCCGGGTACCGGCCGGGACGCGCGCGGTGGACCGGCCGCTGCTGGCGCCGTACGACGTCACCGGTCGCGCCGTGCTGCTGCACACCGGCTGGTCCGCGCACTTCGGCACCGACCGGTACGGCGCACCCGAGGCGCCCCACCTCACCGGGGACGGCGCCCGGGCGCTGGTGGAGGCCGGCGCCGCCCTGGTCGGCATCGACTCGGTCAACATCGACGACATGAGCCCGGCGGCCCGGGGCGAGCGGCCCGCGCACTCCGCCCTGCTCGCCGCCGGCGTCCCGGTCGTGGAGCACCTGACCGGCCTGGACGCCCTGCCGCCGGAGGGTTTCCGGTTCACGGCCCCGCATCCCCCGGCGTACCCGGGCCGGTCGGTGCCGCCCCGGGTCAAGGTCCACTCCAGTTACGCGATGTGGCGGTATCCGAGACGACCGAACACCGCAATGTCGCGTAACTGGAGTGGATGTTGCGGCTTCGCGGCGCATGCTCGTCAATAACGCACCGAGATCCGGCGCTCGACGCCGTCCACCCGGATCTCGCCGCCGTACGGGATGATCAGCTGCGGGTCGGTGTGGCCGAGGTCGACGTCGAAGACCACCACCGCGTCCGGCTGGTAGGGCGCGAGCGCCCGGGTGATCGCCGCCCGCTGCGCCTCGCCCCACGACAGCCGCTCCGGCACCGACAGCGGCCGGTCGAAGTCCCACGCCTTGGGTCGGCCGACGACGATCGCCGGGAAGGCGGCGAGCAGGCCCCGCTCCCCCATGTCGCGCACGATGCGGAACACCTCCCGCGCCGTGGGCAGTTCGTTGGAGGTCTCGATGACCAGCACCGACCCGGCCAGCTCGGCGGCGGAGGGGACCCGGTCGGTGGCCATCAGCCAGTGCAGGATCTCCAGGCAGCCGCCCCAGGTGCGCCCCCGCACGACGCGGGACGGCCCCTGCCACCGCCAGCCGTCGCCGGGGAGCATCTCCGGTTCGCGCGCCAGCGACGCCGGGTCGCGCCAGTCCCCCGGCTCGTCGCCCCACTCCGGGGCCGGGATCAGCTCGTACCAGCCGGAGGTGAAGAGGGCGGCCCGCAGCGAGTCGAAAGTCAGCGGGTGCGGCTTGCCGGGCCGGCCGAGGTGCACCAGCACCGACCCGCCGTGGTACGCCACGATCCCCAGCCGGTACAGGTGGTTGAGGACGTTGGTGTTGTCCGAGTAGCCGAAGTACGGCTTCGGGTTGGCCCGCAGCACGTCGTCGTCGAGATACGGGGTGACGGTGATCAGGTCGTCGCCGCCCACCGTGGCGAGCACCGCGGTGATCGTCGGGTCGGCGAAGGCCGAGGTGAGGTCCCGGGCCCGCTCCCGTGGACCGGCTCCGGTCGCCCGGGTGGTCGGGTACTCCACCGGCTCCAGGCCGAACTCCTCACGCAGCCGGCGCAGGCCCAGCTCGTACACGTGGGGAAAGAGACCCGGCAGGCCGGCGGAGGGTGAGACGACCGCGACCCGGTCCCCCGGCTCGGGCTTGGCGGGATAGCTCGGCGACGTCATGGTGGGACGCTAGCCGCCGCGACCAAGGGAATTTTCGGCCGGCCTCGCCGAGGTGGCCGTTCTGGCGGTGGTGATCACAGGGGGTCCTCCTTACATCCGGGGCCGGCGCGGATACGATCGACGGAGTCGGACAGCGCTGTCCTTCGTACTCACGTAAGGAGCGCACCCGTGACCGACCAGCACGATCACGACGGCCCGGACGCCGCGCTGCGGGCCGACATCCGCCGCCTCGGCACCCTGCTCGGCCAGACCCTGGCCCGCCAGGAGGGCCGCCCCCTGCTCGACCTGGTCGAGGAGATCCGCGCCCAGGTCCGCTCCGACGCCCCGGCCGCCGCGCAGCGGCTCGGTGGGCTCGATGTCACCACCGGCACCAAGCTGGCCCGCGCCTTCTCCACCTACTTCCACCTGGCCAACATCACCGAGCAGGTGCACCGGGCCCGGGACCTGCGACGGCGCCGGGCCACCCACGGCGGCTGGCTGGACCAGGCGGCCAAGATGATCGCCGAGCGCGGGGTGCCGGCCGAGGAGATCGCCGCCGCGGCCCGGCGGCTCGCGGTACGCCCCGTCTTCACCGCCCACCCCACCGAGGCGGCCCGCCGCTCGATCCTGTCCAAGCTCCGCGCGATCGCCGACGAGCTGGACACCGAGACCGCCAACGCCATCCTCTACGGCGCCAGCGACGAGGGGCCGGCCAACCGGCGCCTGGCCGAGCTGCTCGACCTGATGTGGCAGACCGACGAGCTGCGGCTGGACCGTCCGGACCCGACCGACGAGGCCCGCAACGCCATCTACTACCTGCGCGACCTGTACGCCGAGGCCGCGCCGCAGGTGCTCGACGACCTGGCCGACACGCTGCGCACCCTCGGCGTGGAGACCTCGCCGACGGCCCGCCCGCTGACCTTCGGCACCTGGATCGGCGGCGACCGGGACGGCAACCCGTTCGTCACCCCGACGGTCACCCGCGAGGTGCTCCAGATCCAGCACGAGCACGGCATCGCCGCCACCGAGAAGGCGATGGACTACCTGATCAACGAGGTGTCCGTCTCCCGCCGGCTGCGCGCCGTGTCGCTGGACCTCTCCGCCAGCCTCGCCGCCGACCTGGACGCGCTCCCCGAGGTGGCGCCCCGGTTCCGCCGGGTCAACGCCGAGGAGCCGTACCGGTTGAAGGCGCGGTGCGTGAAGGCGAAGCTGGCCAACACCCGGGAGCGGCTGCGCCGGGGCACCCCGCACGTGCCCGGCCGCGACTACCGCGGCTCCGCCGAGCTGATCGCCGACCTGGAGCTGCTGCGCGCCTCGCTGGCCCGCAACTCGGGGCAGCTCACCGCCGTCGGCCGGCTCGCCTCCACCATCCGTACGGTTTCCGCGTTCGGCCTGCACCTGGCGACGATGGACGTCCGGGAGCACGCCGAGAAGCACCACGAGGTGCTCGGCCAGCTCTACGCGGCCGTCGGCGAGGTGTCGGACTATCCGGCGCTGAGCCGGCTGGAGCGCACCAAGCTGCTCGCCGACGAGCTGACCGGTCGCCGCCCGCTCTCCACCGTGGACACCCCGCTGACCGAGGCCGCGCAGAAGACGTTCGACGTGTTCGGCGCGATCCGGGAGGCGCAGGACCGGTTCGGCGCCGAGGTGATCGAGTCGTACATCATCTCGATGACCCTCGGCGTGGACGACGTGCTCGCCGCGGTGGTGCTGGCCCGCGAGGCCGGCCTGATCGACGTGCACAGCGGCCGGGCCCGGATCGGCATCGTGCCGCTGCTGGAGACCCCGGCCGAGCTGAACGCCGGCGGTGAGCTGCTGGACGAGCTGCTGTCGCTGCCCGCGTACCGGGCGCTGGTGGCAGCCCGGGGCGACGTGCAGGAGGTGATGCTGGGCTACTCCGACTCCAACAAGGAGGCCGGCATCACCACCAGCCAGTGGTCGATCCACCGGGCGCAGCGCGCGCTGCGGGACGTGGCCGCCCGGCACGGGGTGCACCTGCGGCTCTTCCACGGCCGCGGCGGCACGGTCGGGCGGGGCGGCGGCCCCACCCACGAGGCCATCCTGGCCCAGCCGTACGGCACCCTCGACGGCGCGATCAAGGTGACCGAGCAGGGCGAGGTCATCTCCGACAAGTACACCCTGCCGGCGCTGGCCCGGGAGAACCTCGAGCTGACCGTCGCCGCGGTGCTCCAGGCGACGCTGCTGCACACCGCGCCCCGACAGCCGGCCGAGATGCTGGAGCGCTGGGACGCGGCGATGGACGTGGTCTCCTCCTCCGCGTTCCGGTCGTACCGCTCGCTGGTCGAGGACCCGGACCTGCCGGCGTACTTCTGGGCCTCCACCCCCACCGAGCTGCTCGGCGCGCTCAACATCGGCTCCCGGCCGGCGAAGCGTCCCAACACCGGGGCCGGGCTCGCCGGGCTGCGGGCCATCCCGTGGGTGTTCGGCTGGACCCAGACCCGGCAGATCGTGCCGGGCTGGTTCGGCGTCGGCTCCGGGCTGGCGGCGGCGCGGGCGGCCGGGCTGGAGGACGTGCTCGCCGAGATGAACCGGAACTGGCACTTCTTCCGCACGTTCCTGTCGAACGTGGAGATGATGCTCACCAAGACCGACCTGAGCATCGCCCGCCGCTACGTGGAGACGCTGGTCCCGGAGCAGCTGCACCCGATCTTCGCCAAGATCGAGCAGGAGTACGAGCTGACCAAGCAGGAGGTGCTGGCGGTGACCGGCACTCCGGCCCTGCTGGAGAACTCGCCGGTGCTCCAGCGCACCCTCGCGGTGCGGGACACCTACCTGGAGCCGCTGCACCACCTCCAGGTGGCGCTGCTGCGGCAGTACCGGGACTCCGGGGCCGCCGGGCGCGCGGTGGCGACCGCACCGGGCGGCCGTCGCGCCCCGAACGACGGTACGGCCCTGGAGCGCGCCCTCCTCACCACCGTCAACGGCATCGCCGCCGGCATGCGCAACACCGGCTGACCCCGCCCGCCCCCTGGCGTCGATCATGCAGTTGTGGTGCCCCGCAAAAGCATCGAGCGGGTAGCAACCGCCCACCACAAGTGCATGATCGACGGGGGCGGTCAGATGTCCCCGCCGCCGAAGTCACCCCCGCCGAAGTCACCGCCGCCGAAGTCACCGCCGCCGAAGTCGCCGGCCTGGTCGCCGGCGCCGAAGTCGCCCTGGTCGGCGCCCTGGGCGTCGGCGTCGGCGCCCTGGGCGTCGTCGTAGCCCTCCTGGTAGCCGGCCTCGTAGCCGTAGCCCGGGTCGGCGAAGGCGGGCGAGAAGAGCGCGTCGGCGATCAGCAGGCCGCCGATCACGCCGGCCCCCGCGCCCAGCGCGGTCTTCCACCACGGGGTGGAGTACCAGCCCGCCGGCACCGGCCGCCCCTGGAAACGCCCACCCGGGTGGTAGTAGGGCGTGTCCCGGCCCGGCTGCGGGCCGGCCTTGAACGTCTCCCCCTGCACCTGCACCTGGCGTTCCCTGGTCAACTCGCCGGCGCCCTGCGCGGCGGCCAGCGGCGGCAGCTCCGGCCCCGGGTCCAGGCCCAGCGCCACCCGCGCCGCGCGGGCGTAGGCCAGCCCTTCCAGCGCGGTCTCCCGGGCCAGCCGGTACTGCTGGACCGTCCCGGCCTGCTCCAGCTGGCTGCCGGCGGCGTTGTAGCGCTCCGCCGCGTCCACCAGCGCCTGGCGTACGGCGGGGTCGTCGCCGTGCAGGTTCATCACCTGGCCGCCGAGGCGCTCGTACCAGCGTTGGGCGTCGGCGCGGACGTCGGCGAGGCTGCGCGCCTCCCGGGCCGCCTGCTCCCGCCGCCACCAGACGAACCCGCCGACCAGGAGGGCCACGAGAATCGCCACGAGCAGAAGTTCCATGCCGCTGAACGTACCCGCAGGCGTGGGGTCGTACCCGTTTGGCAAGCTCTGGTGATGGACTTCTCGACGCTGGCCGTGGTGGTCGTCTGCCTCGTCGCGGGCGCCGCGCTGGGCTGGTACGCGGCCCGGGCCCGGTCGGCGACGGAGATCGCCCGGCTGGAGGCGACCCTGGCGGCCACCCGCGAGGGCGAGGGCCGGCTGGAGCAGTCGATGCGGGCGCTCAGCTACGAGGCGACCGCGCAGTCGCAGGAGGCGGTGGCCCGGGCGGTGGCCCCGCTGCACGACACCCTGCGCCGCTACGAGCAGCGGGTGGCCGAGCTGGAGCACCACCGGGTCGACGCCTACGCGGAGCTGCGCGAGCAGGTCCGCGCCATGAGCACCGTCTCCGGCGAGCTGCGCACCGAGACCAAGCAGCTGGTGGCGGCGCTGCGCGCGCCCCAGGTGCGGGGGCGGTGGGGCGAGCACCAGCTGCGCCGGATCGTCGAGGCCGCCGGCCTGCTGGAGCACTGCGACTTCAACGAGCAGGTCACCGCCGCCACCGACCACCAGGGGGTACGCCCGGACCTGGTGGTGCGGCTGCACGGCGGACGCACCGTGGTGGTCGACGCGAAGGCGCCGTTCGACGCGTACCTGACCGCGATGGAGGCGCGCGACGAGCGGGGTCGGGACAGCCACCTCGACCTGCACGCCAAGCACCTGCGCGGGCACGTGGACGCGCTGGCCGCGAAGACCTACTGGGCGGCCTTCGAGTCCACTCCCGAGTTCGTGGTGCTCTTCGTGCCGGCCGACCCGTTCCTGGACGTGGCGTTGCAGCGCGATCCGACGCTGCTGGAGCACGCGTTCGCCCGCAACGTGGTGCTGGCGACCCCGGCCACCCTGGTGGCGCTGCTGCGCACCGTGGCGTACTCGTGGCGGCAGGAGGCGTTGGCCCGCAACGCCGTCGCCGTCCACTCGCTGGCCCGCGAGCTGTACGGGCGACTGTCCACGCTGGGTGACCACGTCGGCAAGCTGGGCGCCTCGCTCGGTGGGGCGGTGACCGCTTACAACCGGGCGGTCGGTTCGTTGGAGGCGCGGGTGCTGGTCAGCGCGCGCAAGCTCGCCGAGCTGGGCGTCTCCGACCAGGAACTGGCCGCCCCGGCACAGGTCGAGGTGGCGCCCCGGCAGCCGCAGGCCCCGGAACTGCTCGACGGGGCGTCCACGCCGGAGCGGTCCGCCTAGGTCACAAATGTGACAGTGCGCATCCACGCATGTCACGAAGTGGTCACAAGGTATCGCTCGGTAGTGACACCGCCACGACACAGCACAAAGGATCTGCTCACGCGTGCCCTGTCATCTCAGGGCCCTGTTCTCTGGAGGAAAGAGAACGTGAGCAAACCCCGCAACCTGAGCCGGCGCACCTCCGCCGGGCTCTTCGCCACGGTCGTGGCCGCCGGCGCCATGGCCGGTGCGGGCGGTGCCGCCACCGCGAGCGCCGCCCCCGCGACCAGCCCGGACGCTCCCGCCAACGCCGTCGAGACGCTGGGCGCGCACGACGCCAAGCTGCTCGCCGAGGCGGAGGCGAAGCACGCGCCGACCGTCACGCTGATCGTCGCCACCGACAAGGGTGAGGCGAAGGACGTCGCCGAGGCGGTGAAGGATCTCGGCGGCACGGTCAGCCAGCGCTTCGACTCCATCGGGTACGTGCTGGCCAAGGTTCCCACCGCGAAGGTGCTCAGGGCCGCCACGCTGCCCGGCGTCGCCGCGGTCGACCTCGACGAGACCATCCAGCTCCCGGACCCGAGGCCGGAGGCCGCGCCGAACGGCGCGACCGCCGCCGAGCAGGGCGAGACCCTGTCCGGGCCGGGCGCCGACACTGGCGCGGTCAACCCGTACATGCCGACCAACGAGACCGGCGCCGAGGCGTTCAAGGCCGCCCACCCCGAGTGGGACGGGCGCGGGGTCACCATCGGCATCATGGACTCCGGCGTGGACCTGGACCAGCCGGCGCTGCAGAAGACCACCACGGGCGAGCGCAAGATCGTCGACTGGGTCACCTCGACCGACCCGCTCGAGGACGCCACCTGGCGCGCGATGGTCACCGAGGTCACCGGCCCGACCTTCACCGTCGGCACCACCAGCTGGACGGCCCCGGCCGGCAGCTACCGGTTCGCCACCTTCCGGGAGTCGATCACCGCCCCGGCGGGCGCGACCAGCGAGGTCGGCGGTGACGTCAACCGCGACGGGGACACCACCGACTCGTGGGGGATCCTCTACCACGCCGACAGCCACGACATCCGGGTCGACGTCAACGGCAACCGCGACTTCACCGACGACGAGGTGATGCGCCCGTACCGGGAGAAGTTCCAGGTCGGCCACTTCGGCACGGACAACCCGGCCACCGCCGTCCGCGAGCAGATCCCGTTCGTCGTCGAATACCGCGAGGACGTCGACACCAACCCGGGCGACGGGCAGCCCGGCCCGTACGCCGACTTCGTCAACATCGGCATCGTCCAGGCCACCCACGGCACGCACGTCGCCGGCATCACCGCCGCCAACGACATGCTCGGCAACAGCGTCCTCGACGGCGCGGCCCCCGGCGCCAAGCTGGTGTCCTCCCGCGCCTGCGTCTGGACGGGCGGCTGCACCGCCGCGGCCCTCACCACCGGCATGGCCGACCTGGTGATCAACCGCAAGGTCGACGTGGTCAACATGTCGATCGGTGGCCTGCCGGCGCTGAACGACGGCTCGAACGCCCGCGCCCAGCTCTACAACAGCCTGATCACCACCTACGGCGTGCAGCTCTTCCTCTCGGCCGGCAACTCCGGCCCGGGCCTGAACACCATCGGCGACCCGTCGGTGGCGTCCAACGCGGTCAGCGTCGCGGCCAGCATCAGCAGGCAGACCTGGCTGGCCAACTACGGCTCGGTGGTCCGCAAGGACAACGCCCTGTTCAACTTCTCCTCGCGCGGCCCGCGGGAGGACGGCGGCTTCAAGCCCAACATCGCCGCCCCCGGCTCGGCGATCTCCACCGCGCCGACCTGGCTGCCGGGCGTGCCGGTCGCCGAGGCCGGCTACCCGCTGCCGCCGGGCTACCAGATGCTCAACGGCACCTCGATGGCCGCCCCGCAGGCCGCCGGCGCCGCCGCGCTGCTGCTCTCCGCCGCCAAGTCGAACGACCAGGGCGTCACCCCGGCCGCGCTGCGTCGGGCCATCTACAGCTCGGCCACCCCGATCGAGGGCGTCGCCACCTACGCCCAGGGCTACGGCATGTTCAACGTGCCGGGTGCCTGGGAGCTGCTGGACCGGGGCGTCGAAGCCCGCTCGTACACCTCGGACGCGCCGGTCTGCACGGAGCTGTCGGAGAACCTGACCCGCTACGACGCCGGCACCGGCACGTTCGTGCCGAACCCCCACCGGGGCGCGGGCGTCTACAACCGGTGCGCCGTCGGGCAGGGCGGCCAGCGGGTCGACCAGACCAGGACCTACCCGGTCAAGGTCACCCGCACCAGCGGCCCGGCCGGCAACATCCGGCACGACGTCCGGCTCCGCGGCAACGACGGCACCTTCACCGCCCCGCGGTCGGTGGTGCTGCCGCTGAACAGGACGGTCACCGTCAACGTGGTCGCCAAGCCGCGTACCGACGGGGCGCACGGCGCGCTGATGACCATCGACGACCCGGCCACCAACGTGGTCGACTTCGAGGTCTCCACCGTGGTGGTCGTCTCCAACGACGTACGGAAGCCGGCTTACTCGTTCTCGGCCGAGGGCTCGGTGGACCGGAACAGCTTCACCTCGTACTTCGTCACCGTCCCGGCCGGCGCGGGCGCGCTCCAGGTCAACCTCTCCGGCATCGCCACCGGCTCGCAGACCCGGTTCATCGCCATCAACCCGTACGGCATCCCGGTGGAGAGCACCGCCAGCACCGCCTGCTACACCAACTTCTCCAACGCGGCGGCCTGCAAGCCGCAGGAGCGGGACTACCAGAACCCGATTCCCGGGGTCTGGGAGATCGAGGTGGAGTCCCGGCGCACCTCGCCGTCGCTGAACAACCCGTTCCAGCTCCAGGCCCGGGTGCAGGGCGTGCAGGTGGAGCCGGCCACCGTCGAACTGCCGTCGGTGACCGCCGGCACCCCGACCCAGGTCACCTGGGGCCTGAGCAACACCTTCGGCCCGGTGTCGGTGACCGGCCAGGGGGGCGCGCTGTCCAGCGTGCACGCCGAGCGGCCGACCATCGCCGAGGGCGCGCAGCAGGAGTACGCGGTGACGGTGCCGGCCGGGGCGACCAGCTTCACCGCCCGGATCGGCAACACCGCCGACCTCGGCGCCGATCTGGACCTGTCGGTCTTCCTGGGCGCCACCCGGGTGGGCAGCTCGGCCGACGGTGACTCGGAGGAGGCGGTCACGCTGACCAACCCGGCCGCCGGCACCTACCGGGTGGTGGTGGACGGGTACGCCGTCGACGGTCCGGGCACCAGCACCGCCTACGACTACCGGGACTCGTTCTCGGCGCCGTCGCTGGGCACGCTGTCCGCCCCGACCACCCCGCTCCCGCTGAACCACGGCGACACCGCCGCCCTCACCGGTACGGTGACCGCCCTGTCCGCCCCGGCCGCCGGCCGGGAGCTCTACGGCGACCTGGCCGTGACCACCACCGAGGGCGCGGTCGTCGGCCGCGGCTCGGTCGCGGTCGGTGCGGTGAACTGACCGCCGCCTGACGGCGGTCCCGCGACCGCCACGTACGACAGGAGCCCGCCCCCGACTCCGGGGGCGGGCTCCTGCCTTCGGTGCTGGCGGGCTCAGGAGCGGCGGGCGGACTCCACCATGAAGGGGATGCCCTCCTGGCAGGTGGTGACGGTGTCCGGCTGGGCGCGACCGCTGACGGTGACCCGGGTACCGCTGGCCAGCACGTCGCGCGGTCCGCCGAGCAGAAGGTAGCCGTCGAGCAGCAGGCAGCCCGGCTCCACCCCGGAGGTCACCGTCCCGGTCAGCGTGGTGTCACCGGCGGGTGGCGGCAGGGTGGGGCCGCCACCGGGCCGCTTCGGCGTCCGGGGCGGCAGCGACGGCGGCGTGGCGGTGGCGCCGCCCGGATCGGGGCTGGCCGCCGGGGTGGTGGGCGTCGCGGTCACGGAGGGGGATCCCGTCGGCAGGGCGCTGCCGGTGCCGCCACCGCAGGCGGCCAGGGCCGTGCAGACGACCAGGGCGGGAACGGCGAGACGAAGGGTTCTCATGCTGGATGGGACGCAGCGCGGGCCCGGACCGTTCCCGGTCAGCCCCGGGCCGCCGCGGCCTTCATGTCGCGCTTGAGCTCCTGTGGCAGCGAGAAGATCAGCCGCTCGTTGGCGGTGACGATCTCCTCGACGTCGGTGAAGCCCCGCGCGGCCAGGTGGGCCAGCACCTCCTGGACCAGCTCGTCCGGCACGCTGGCGCCGGAGGTCACGCCGACCGTGCCGGCCCCGGCCAGCCAGGCGTCGTCGATCTCGTGCGCGAAGTCGACCAGGTGCCCGGCGCGGGCGCCGGCGTCCAGGGCCACCTCGACCAGCCGCACCGAGTTGGAGGAGTTCCGCGAGCCGACGACGATCACCACGTCGCACTCGGGGGCGATCTCCTTGACCACGTGCTGGCGGTTGGAGGTGGCGTAGCAGATGTCGTCGCTGGGCGGCGACTGGAGCAGCGGCAGGCGCTGCTTGAGCCGGGCCACGGTCTCCAGCGTCTCGTCCACCGACAGGGTGGTCTGGGAGAGCCAGACGACCTTGTTCGGGTCCCGGACGGTGACCTTGTCGACGCCGTCGGGGCCGTCCACCAGCTGGATGTGCGCGGGGGCCTCACCCGCGGTGCCGACGACCTCCTCGTGCCCCTCGTGGCCGATCAGCAGGATGTCGTAGTCCTCGGCGGCGAACCGCTTCGCCTCCTGGTGCACCTTGGTGACCAGCGGGCAGGTCGCGTCGATCGCCTTGAGCGAGCGCTCCCGCGCCTGCTCGTAGACCTCCGGGGCGACGCCGTGCGCGGAGAAGATGACGGTCGAGCCCTCCGGCACCTCCTCGTTCTCCTCCACGAAGATCGCGCCCCGGGCCTCCAGGGTCTGCACCACGTGCTTGTTGTGCACGATCTGCTTGCGCACGTAGATCGGGGCGCCGTAGAGCTTGAGCGCCTCCTCGACGGTCTGCACCGCCCGGTCCACGCCCGCGCAGTAGCCGCGGGGCTTGGCCAGGAGCACGCGCTTGCCGGTCCGGGGGGTGGTTCCAGCCTGGGTCACCCGCCCATCGTACGTGCCCGGTTTTCCGGCGGCAGCGGCTGCGACCCGTACCACAGGGGGCGGCGGGGGCCGGCGGAACGCGCGGACCGGCAGCGCGCATGGTCACCCGGTCGGGGCTGCCGCGGGTCGTCGGGGGCTGACCGTAGGGTGGGCGGGTGACCGACGCCCCGCGCAGCACCCCGGAGGAGCCCTGGCCGGTCCGGGTGGTCAGCCAGAAGGTCGGCGCCTGGATCGCCCGGCTCGGCTGGGTCTGGGTGGACGGGCAGGTCGCGCAGATCAGCCGCCGTCCCGGCGCGAGCACGGTCTTCCTCACTCTGCGCGACCCCTCCGCCGACCTGAGCCTCACCGTCACCACCAACCGGGACGTCCTCGACTCCGGCGCCCCGGAGCTGCGCGAGGGCGCCCGGGTGGTGCTGCACGCCAAGCCCGAGTTCTACGCGGCGCGGGGCACGTTGAGCCTGCGCGCCGACGAGATCCGCCAGGTGGGGCTCGGCGAGCTGCTGGCCCGGCTGGAGAAGCTCAAGAAGCTGCTCGCCGCGGAGGGGCTCTTCGACCGGTCGCGCAAGCGCCGGCCCCCCTTCCTGCCGCAGCGCGTCGGCCTGATCACCGGCCGCGCCTCGGCGGCCGAGCGGGACGTGCTGACCAACGCCCGGCGGCGCTGGCCGGCGGTGGAGTTCCGCACGGTCAACGTGGCGGTGCAGGGGCCGTCGGCGGTGCCGCAGATCGTCGACGCGCTGAAGGTCCTCGACGCCGACCCGAGCATCGACGTGATCATCCTGGCCCGGGGCGGCGGCGGCATCGAGGACCTGCTCCCCTTCTCCGACGAGGCGCTCTGCCGGGCGGTCTTCGCCTGCCGTACGCCGGTTGTCAGCGCGATCGGCCACGAGACGGACGCGCCGCTGGTCGACTACGTCGCCGACGTCCGCGCGTCCACGCCCACCGACGCGGCCAAGCGGGTGGTGCCCGACCTCACCGAGGAGGTCCGGCTCATCGGCCAGGCCCGGTCCCGGCTGGAGCGCGCGGTCCGCAACCTGGTCGACCGGGAGTCGCACCGCCTCGACCTGCTCCGCTCCCGTCCGGTGCTGGCCCGACCGCAGGTGATGGTGGAGCAGCGGGCCGCCGAGGTCACCGCGCTGCGGGACCGGACGGGCCGCTGCCTGGACCACCGGCTCGGGGCCGCCGCGGACGACCTGCGGCACACCCTGGCCCGGCTGCGCGCGCTCTCCCCGGCGGCCACCCTCGACCGCGGGTACGCGATCGTGCAGCGCGCCGACGGGCACGTGGTCCGCGCGGCCGGCGAGGTCGCCAAGGGCGATCCGCTCCGGGTACGCCTCGCCGAGGGCGAGCTGGCCGCGACCGTCGACGGCTGAGGACTCTGCGCAAGGATGGACGCGATGACTGACGAGAAGAACGACGAGCGGCTCAGCTACGAGCAGGCCCGCGCCGAGCTGGCGTCGGTGGTGGAGCGGCTGGAGGCCGGCGGCACCTCGCTGGAGGAGTCGCTGGCGCTGTGGGAGCGCGGCGAGAAGCTCGCCGACATCTGCCAGCGCTGGCTCGACGGCGCCCGGGCCCGGATCGACACGGCCCGCCAGGGCGCGGAGAGCTGACGCGACGGCGGGGCGGCCGGAACCGCCCCGCCGTCCGGCGTCAGTTGAACAGGTTGTAGAACTCCTTCGGCGCCTCGACGACCTGGTCGGCCGGGGGCTTCTGGGCGGCGGCGGCGCTGCCGTAGTCCGAGTAGGTGATCTTCACTTCCTGCGCGGCGTTCTGCCCGGCGGCCGGGATCTGGACCACCATCTCGCTGAGCCGGCCCTGCGGGTCCAGCTTGGCGGTGAACGGCACCGACTTGGCCTGCGCGCCGAGCGCGGTGATCACGCTCGGGTCCACGGAGCCGGCGTCGGCCGCCTTCGACACGTCGAGCGTGCCGGCGTAGCTGCCCTCGCCGGTCTGCCGGACCTCGGTGATGCCCTGCGTCAGCACCTCGCTGCCGGCCGGGTCCACCTTGTCGAAGTCGAAGCCGAGCGACTTGTTGCCCTTGATCCGGGTCTGGTCGAGGTGCTGGTACTTACCGAGGGCGAGCTTGTTGGCGCCGGGGATGCCGCCGGCGGCCTGGCCGCTGAGGTCCAGCTTCACCCAGCTGTCCGGCTTGAAGTGGATCAGGTCGAGCTTCATCATCAGGTCCGACGACGGGTCGCCGATGGTGACCCGCATCTCGGCGCTCTGGCTCGGCTCGTGCACCTGGCCCTCGGCGGTCGAACCCGCACCGGCCATGGTGAACCGGAAGTTGCCGTTGCTGATCTCCCGGGTGGAGTTCAGCAGGGCCTGCTTGGCGTCGCTCGGCGCGGCGCTGCCCGGAGCGGCGCTGCCGGAGACCGTGGGGGACGCGGAGGCCCCCGCCTCGCCGGTCCCGGTGCTGTTGCAGGCGGCCAGGCCCGGCGTGAGCAGCGTCGCGGCGAAGACCGCGGCGCTGAAGCGTCGAATGGTCACGTGACTCTCCAAGTGGGTCGTCCGGCCCATCGAGGGCGCCGGAGGCGTGGCGCCGCGGCCCTGACGCTGGCCCCGGCGCACGAGCCCCGTCCGGCTGGTGTTCGCCGGCGAGGTCGTGCCCCTTCTGTTCCCTGACGTCGCCTTCCGCAATCCCCGAGAGGTTCATCCGCCCGACCGTGGTGGGGCGGCCTGCCGCCCCACCACGTGCGGCGTCAGTTCTTGAACATCTCGTAGACCTGCGCGGACGCCTCGACGACCTTGTCCGCCGGCGGCTTCTGCACGGCGGTGGCGGTGCCGTAGTCGGCGTACGTGACGGTCACGTTCTGTGCCTTGGCGTCGCCGGCCGCGGGCAGCTGCACGGCGAACTCGGTCAGCCGGCCCTGGGCGTCCAGCTTGGCGGTGAACGGCAGGGCGGCGGCCTTGTCGCCGAGGCCCTTGACGACGTCGGCGTCGAGCACGTCGGAGTCGGTGGCCTTGGTGCCGTCGATCGTGCCGGAGTACGTGCCCTCACCGGTCTTCTTGACGTCGGTGACGGCCTTGGTCAGCGCCTCGCTGCCGGCCGGGTCGACGTCGGCGAAGTCGAACTCCAGCTCCTTGGCGTCCTTGACCTTGGCACGGTCCAGGTGCTGGTACTTGCCCTTCATCTGCTTGGCGCCCGGGATGACGTCGGCCATCGGGCCGCCGAACTCCATCTTGACCCAGCTGTCGGTGTCGATGAAGACGAGGTGCAGGTCCATCGAGAAGTCCTCGCCACCCCCACCGCCCTTCATCTTCACCTCGGCGCTCTTGGACGGCATGTGCACCGTGCCGCTGCCGTCGAACTCCCCACCGGTGATGGCGAAGGTGAAGTTGCCCTTGCCGATCTCCTTGGTGGAGGCGAGCAGCGCCTCCTTCGGGTCGGCGGGGATCGCCGGGGCGGCGGCGGCCTTGTCGGTGCCGGAGTCGGCGGCCTGCGAGTTGCAGGCGGCCAGACCGGGGACGAAGAGGGCGGCGGCGAGGACGCCGAGGCTCCACCGTCGAATGTTCACGTAGTTCTCTTTCCGATTCAGGGCCCGGCGACGTCAGGTGCGCCGGGTGGTGAGCCGGGGCAGCCTAACGGAAGGGAACGACAGACGGGGGCCGTCGACCTAGCGGAGGGCGGCGGCGAGCTGGCGCAGCTCGTTCTCCCGGGCGTCGCCCACCACGATCACCGTCCGGTCCGGCTCCAGCAGCACCAGCGCCTGTTCGTTGCCCCGGGCGGTGTACCGCTGCCAGTTCCGCCCGGCCAGGTCGGTCTGCCCCTGCGGCGTCCCCTGAGCGGTCAGCTCGGCCGGCAGCAGCTGCTCCGGCGGGACGCTGCTCTGCACCAGCTGGGCGCCGCGCCCCTCCGGGGTGAGGTAGCCGACGCGCAGGTTGGCGCCGCCCTCGACGGTACGGAAGCTGGCGTTGACCGTACGCCAGCCGGAACCCAGGCCGGAGGGCTCGCTGACCGGGAAGGCGTTCGCCGACCGGGCCTGCTCGAAGGCGGGGGCCGGGTCGATCGTGGTGGGCTGCTCGCCACCGAGGAAGCCCCGGTAGAAGGCGATCAGCAGGGCGATCGGGATCAGCAGCACCAGCAGCGACAGCGCCATGTCCTTCGGCGACCGCTCGGACCGGGACTTCTCGGCCCGGGCCGGCCGGGCGGCGGCCGGCCGGGCGGCGGCCGCCGGCGGCGGCACCTCGGTCGGCGCGGCGCCCGCCGGTTCGACCAGTGCCGGCTCGGGGTTCGCCGGGGCGGCCGGCGACTCCACCAGCGCCGCCTCCGGCTCGGTCGGGGTGCCGGCGGTCGTCGGGCCGGTCCCGGGCGTCGGCGCCGCGGCCCCGGTCCCGGCGGCCACGCCGGTCGGGCCGGTCGGGGTCACCGGCGGCTGGCCGTCCGGCGGGGTCCGATCGGCGGGTACGCGGTCAGCAGGCTGTGCGGGCTCCACGCAGCCATTGTCGCAGCAGCGCCGGTGACCCGGTCCGACCCTCCACCGCCCCGGCCCCGCACACGTACTGTCATCGTGTGAGGATCAGCGACAAAGCCGGCAGCGGCGACGGCCGCACCTGCCGGTCCACCCCGCAACGTCGCGAGGAGGAAGCCGCATGACGAACACCAGGACGCGGATCCCGCAGGATCTCGACCGTAACCTCGCCCTCGACCTGGTCCGGGTCACCGAGGCCGCGGCCATGGCCGCCGGCCGGTGGGTCGGCCGGGGCGACAAGGAGGGCGGCGACGGGGCAGCCGTCGACGCCATGCGCAAGCTGATCAACTCGATCCAGATGCGGGGCATCGTGGTGATCGGCGAGGGCGAGAAGGACAACGCCCCGATGCTGTTCAACGGCGAGGAGGTCGGCGACGGCACCGGTCCCGAGGTGGACGTGGCGGTGGACCCGGTCGACGGGACCACGCTGATGAGCAAGGGCATGCCGAACGCCCTCGCGGTGCTCGCCGTCTCGGAGCGGGGCGCGATGTTCGACCCGAGCGCCGTCTTCTACATGGAGAAGCTCGCCGTCGGCCCGGCCTACGCCGACGTGATCGACATCAACGCCGGCCCGGCCGAGAACATCCGCCGGATCGCCAAGGTCAAGGGCACCGACGTCTCCGAGGTCACGGTCTGCATCCTGGACCGCTCCCGCCACGACGACCTGGTCAAGCAGATCCGGCGGACCGGGGCGGGGATCCGGTTCATCTCCGACGGCGACATCGCCGGTTCGATCGCCGCGGCCCGCGGCGAGTCCGACGTCGACGTGCTGATGGGCATCGGCGGCACGCCGGAGGGCATCATCTCCGCCTGCGCGCTCAAGTGCATGGGCGGGGCGATGCAGGCCAAGCTCTGGCCGCGCGACGCCGAGGAGCGGGAGAAGGCGCTGGCGGCCGGGCACGACCTGGACCGGGTGCTCACCACCGACGACCTGGTCACCGGCGACAACTGCTTCTTCGTGGCGACCGGGGTCACCTCGGGTGACCTGCTGCGCGGCGTGCGCTACAAGGCCGGCGGGGCGTACACCCAGTCGATCGTGATGCGCTCCAAGAGCGGCACCATCCGGGTGATCGACTCGTACCACCGGCTGGAGAAGCTCGCGCTCTACTCGGCCATCGACTTCGACGGCCGGCCCCTGGCCGAGCAGGAGTGAGCGGGACCGGGACCGCGGCCCGCCCGACGGTCCCGACGGTCCGGCGAGCCGTCGGCGTCGGGCTGGCGACCGCCTGCGGCGTCGCCGTGGCCGTGCAGTCCCGGATCAACGGCGAGCTGGGCGTACGCCTGGCCGACGGCATCGCCGCGGCGGTGGTCTCGTTCGGGGTGGGCCTGCTGGTGCTGCTGGTGCTGGTCCCCGCCACCCCCGCCGGACGGCGGGGCCTGCACGCCCTGCGGGCGGCGCTGCTCGACGGCTCGCTGCGCCCCTGGCAGTGCCTCGGCGGGGTGTTCGGCGCGTTCCTCGTCGCCACCCAGGGGCTCACCATCGGCACGCTGGGCGTCGCCGTCTTCACCGTGGCGGTGGTCGCCGGGCAGTCCGGGAGCAGCCTGGCGGTGGACCGGGCCGGGGTGGGCCCGGGCGGTCCGCAGCCGGTCACCGGCGCCCGGCTGGCCGGGGCGGTGCTCACGGTGCTGGCCGTCCTGCTGGCGGTCGGCGACCGGCTCGGGGACCCGGGAGCCCTGATGCTGGCCCTGCTGCCGCTGCTCGCCGGGGTCGGCATCGCCTGGCAGCAGGCGGTCAACGGCCGGGTCCGGGCCGCGGCCGGCAACGCGCTCGCCGCCACGCTGGTCAACTTCACCGTCGGCACGGTGGTGCTGGTCGCCATCCTCGCCGTGGAGGTGGCGGTCCGGGGCCGGCCGCCCGGCGGCTTCCCGAGCGAGCCGTGGCTCTACCTGGGCGGTCCGATCGGCATCGTGTTCATCGCGGTCGCCGCGGGCGTCGTCCGCTCCACCGGGGTGCTGCTGCTCGGGCTGGCCACCATCGCCGGCCAGATCGTCGGGGCCGTGCTGCTGGACCTGATCCTGCCGACCGAGGCGTCCCACCCCGGTCCGGCGACCCTGGCCGGCGCGGCGCTCACCCTCGTGGCGGTCGCCCTCGCGGCGAGGCGGTGAGGGCCGGCGCGGTGAACCGCGCCGGCGTCGGGCGGAGCAGGCGGGCGGCGTACCCGGCCAGCAGCAGGCCGGACAGCGCACCGGCGAGCGCCGCCAGCACGGCCGGCTCCCGCGCCACGTCGGGCGAGCGGGACAGCCAGATGGTCGTCGACCACCAGCACGACCAGCCCGACCAGCGTCGTCGGGTGGCCCAGCCCGGGCGAGAGCGGCGGGCGCGCCGTCCCGGGTCGCTCCGGCCATCGCCTCACGGTGGCAGCGGCCGATATCGATCAGGCCTACGCACCGGACATGACCGGGTGACGCGGTTCAGCCGGCGTCGGAGGAGTGTCCGGGGAAGAGGTGCGCGGTCGGGTCGATGGCGACGGCCGCGTTGTTGACGGCGGTGGCCGCCTCGCCGAAGCCGGTGGCGATTAGCCGCACCTTGCCCGGGTACTCGGTGATGTCACCGGCGGCGAAGACCCGGGGCAGGTTGGTCGCCATCGCGCTGTCCACCAGGATGTGCCGGCGGTCCAGCCGCAGCCCCCACTCCGCCAGCGGGCCCAGGTCGGCGGTGAAGCCCAGGGCCGCGATGACCGTGTCGACCGGCAGGGTCTCCGGGGCGGCACCCCGTACCGTGATCTCGGCGGCGCTCACCGTCGCGTCGCCGTGCAGCCGGGTCACCTCGGCGTTGACCACCACCCGCACCGGCAGCGACAGCACCCGGGAGACCGTGCCGGCGTGCGCCCGGAACCGCTCCCGGCGGTGCACCAGGGTCACCGAGCGGGCCAGCGGTTGCAGGGTCGCCGCCCAGTCGAACGCCGAGTCGCCCCCGCCGACGATCAGCACGTCCTGGCCGGCGAGCGCGGCCGGCTCCGGTACGAAGTAGACGAGACCACCGCCGACGAAGCTCTCCGCCACCGGCAGCGGGCGCGGGGTGAAGCTGCCCAGCCCACCGGTCACCACCACCGCCCCGCAGTGCAGCTGCTCGCCGCCGGCGAGGCCGAGCACCGGCCGCCCGTCGAGCTCGGAGAGCTTCTCGGCCCGGGTGCCGAGCAGGTACTCGGGGTGGTAGGGCGCGGCCTGGGCGACCAGGTTCGCGACGAGGTCCCGCCCCTTGACGGCGGGGAAGCCGGCGACGTCCAGGATGAGCTTCTCCGGGTACATCGCGGTGATCTGCCCGCCGGGCTCCGGCAGCGCGTCGATCACCGCCACCGAGAGCCCGCGGAACCCCGCGTAGTACGCGGCGAAGAGGCCCGTGGGGCCGGCCCCGATCACCGCGACATCGACCTCGCGCATGGGCGTACCGTCGCTTTCCGCTGGCGGATCAACGCGTGCTGGTGCCGACGGTAGGCCCGCCGACCCGCCCGGGCAAGCATGTCCCGCGTGCTGCGACCACCGGCGGGTCTCGAGGCTCAGGGCCCGATCAGCGTCGACTCCGGACGGTGCGGCCCGTACGGCTCGGGCCGGCGGCGCCGGAACAGGATGGCCGCCACCACCCCGCCGAGCAGCCCGAACAGGTGCCCCTGCCAGGAGATGCGCTCGTCGGTCGGGAGGATGCCGAGCAGTTGCCAGCCGTAGAGCAGCCCGACCAGCAGCACCACCGCGAAGTTCCACCAGCTGCGTTCCACGATGCCCCGGGTCAGCAGGATGCCCAGGTAGCCGAAGATGACCCCGCTCGCCCCGACCACCACCGAGTTGGACGCGCCGGTGAACCAGACGCCCAGCCCGCTGACCAGGATGATGATCAGGGTGGACCAGAGGAAGCGGCGGGTGCCGGCGGCGAGCACGAAGGTGCCGAGCAGGATCAGCGGGATGCTGTTGCTGTAGAGGTGGTCGAAGCCGTGGTGCAGGAACGGTGAGAAGAAGACCCCGTCGAGGCCCTGGATGCGGTGCGGGATGATGCCGGCCGCCACGTCGAGGCCGAAGTCGAGCCCCTGGTCCATCGCCTCGATGACGAAGAGAAACGGCACCACCGCGCACATGGCGACGAAGGCCCGGCCGAGCGAGGCGTAGAACGCCTCGGTGCCGAACCGGGTCGGGTCGCCGCCCATCGGGTGCAGGGTCACCCTGCAAGGGGTATCAGCTATCGCCCGCGACCGCCACCTGGCCGCGCGCCGGTCCGCCGTACGACGACGGCGGGGCGGGTGGTCGCCCACCCGCCCCGCCGTCGTTGGAGTCGATCAGTACCAGCCGACGTCCTGGCTGTGCGCCCACGCCCCGCAGGGGGTGTTGTACCGGCCCTCGATGTAGCCGAGGCCCCACTTGATCTGGGTCGCCGGGTTGGTCCGCCAGTCGTCGGCGACCGAGGCCATCTTGCTGCCCGGCAGGGCCTGCGGGATGCCGTACGCCCCGGAGGAGGGGTTGCTGGCCCGGTGGTTCCAGCCGCTCTCCTTGTTCCAGAGCTTGTCCAGGCACGGCATCTGGTCGATCTTGAAGCCGGCGTCGAGCAGCAGCGCGCATCCGATCTCACGGTTGCCGCTGAACTCGTTGCAGGAAGCCGGGATCGGCCCGGTGAAGGCCTTGGACTCCGACTCCTTCTCCGCCGCCTCCTCCTTCTCCGCCGCCTCGCGCGCCTTCTTCCGGGACGCCGCCGCGGCCTCGGCCGCCTTGGCCCGCTGGGCGGCCTCCTTGGCGGCCTCGGCGGCGCGCAGCTTCGCCTGGTACTCGGCGCTCCGCTGCTGGGCGGAGGAGCGCCGGTGCTCGGCCTGGAGCTCGCGCTGGTACTGGTACTCGGCCTGATCGACCTGGAAGCTGACCTGCGAGGTCAGACCCTGTTGCTGGGTTTCCCGGTCTTCGCCGAGGTAGAAACCGCCGGCAACGCCCACGGAGAGCAGTGCGACAGCGGCCGTGCGGGCACCGAACCGACTCCACAGCCGACTCACGAAGTGTCCCTTCGTCGGGGGCAAGGACGCGGCGCGAGGCCGGCCGTCTCCGGGCCCGGTCGTGCCGCGAGCGCCCCGACCGCAGCCGGTCGACACTGCCGCACCGGCCTCGCCGAGGCCCGTCCGGGGGTGGGACGAACGATGCTCGACGATCCTGCCGAGGCGTGGGCGCTCGTTGGACACCATCGCGCACGGTGAGGCTGATGGGAAACCAACAGAGCACTTTGTGATCTGTGCCACAAAGCGAATGCGGACGATGAAGGGCGTACCCGGCGCCCGGAGAGGTCAACCGGGGATGTCCTCCAACAGATCCGTCACCATGGCCGCGATCGGGGACCGCTCCGAGCGACTCAGCGTGACGTGCGCGAAGAGCGGGTGCCCCTTCAGCGCCTCGATCACCGCCGTAACGCCGTCGTGCCGGCCGACCCGGAGGTTGTCCCGCTGGGCCACGTCGTGGGTGAGCACCACCCGCGACCCCTGACCGATCCGGGACAGCACGGTGAGCAGGACACCACGCTCCAGGGACTGCGCCTCGTCCACGATGACGAAGGCGTCGTGCAGGCTGCGGCCCCGGATGTGGGTCAACGGGAGGACCTCCAGGATGCCCCGCGAGGTGACCTCCTCCATCACGTTCTCGTGCACCACCGCACCGAGGGTGTCGAAGACCGCCTGGGCCCAGGGCGACATCTTCTCCGACTCGGAGCCGGGCAGGTAACCCAGCTCCTGGCCGCCGACGGCGTAGAGCGGGCGGAACACGATCACCTTCTTGTGCCGGCGGCGCTCCATCACCGCCTCCAGGCCGGCGCAGAGCGCCAGGGCGGACTTTCCGGTGCCGGCCCGTCCACCCATCGAGACGATGCCGATCGACTCGTCCAGCAGCAGGTCCAGCGCGATCCGCTGCTCGGCCGAGCGGCCGTGCAGGCCGAACGCCTCCCGGTCGCCACGGACCAGGCGGACCGTCTTGTCCGGCAGCACCCGCGCGAGCGCCGAGCCGCGGGTGGAGTGCAGCACCAGGCCGGTGTGGCAGGGCAGGCCGGCGGCGGCGTCCAGGTCGAGGGTCTCCCCCGCGTACAGCTGGCCGATCTGCTCCTCACCCAGCTCCAGCTCGGCCATGCCGGTCCAGGTCGGGTCGCTGGCCTGGCCGTGCCGGTACTCGTCGGCGCGCAGCCCGACCGAGGCGGCCTTGACCCGCAGTGGCATGTCCTTGCTGACCAGCGTCACCTCCCGCCCCTCGGCGGCGAGGTTGAGCGCCACGGAGAGGATCCGGGCGTCGTTGGACTCGTTGCGGAAGCCGGGGGGCAGCACGCCGTCGTCCGAGTGGTTGAGCTCCACCCGCAGCGTGCCCCCGGAGTCGTTGGCGGGCACCGGGTGGTCCAGCCGCCCGTGCCGCACCCGCAGCTCGTCCAGCATGCGCAGCGACTGTCGGGCGAACCAGCCCAGCTCCGGGTGGTGCCGCTTGCCCTCCAGCTCGGAGATGACCACGAGGGGCAGGACCACCTCGTGCTCGGCGAACCGGTGGAAGGCCGCCGGATCGGAGAGGAGCACCGAGGTGTCCAGGACGAACGCCTGGCCGGCTGGTCGGGGCTCCTCTGGCGCCACCGGGACGGCCGTACGGCGGCTCCGGCTGGCTCGGCGGGTCGTGGCAGTCGCGGCCGGGGTCGGGTCGGCACCGGCGGTCGTACGGCGAGTGGTCACAGGCCTGCTCCGACGGATGGGCACCCGCCACCCGTGTTCCGCCTCCTCCGGTGCCCGGGGACACGGGGTCGGATGCGGAACCCCGTGCGCGAGGTCGCAGATCCGGGCGGACCGGCTGGCCCGGGTGGACCCCGTGCCATGCCTAGACGCTAGCGGCGCCGGGCCCCCTCGGCTAGAGGTCCGGG
Source organism: Micromonospora sp. LZ37 (assembly GCF_059359015.1). NCBI lineage: Bacteria > Bacillati > Actinomycetota > Actinomycetes > Micromonosporales > Micromonosporaceae > Micromonospora > Micromonospora sp. LZ37. The sequence continues at coordinate 54,635 of NZ_JCADBL010000006.1, forward strand.
TGGATCTCCCCCGACCGGGACGTGAACGCGAGGCGGCGGACCGGCCGGGATGCATGCCCCCTGCGCGCATCCCGGCCGGTGGGACCACCGTCACCGGTCTGACGTGGCCCCGGCGGTGCGCGTCCGCCGCGGACGGCGCACCGGGTCGGTGGTGGTGCCGGCCGGCCTCAGCCCTGCCGCCGGACCAGGGTCCCGGCGGGGTGCCGGGTGGCGACCGGCCGGACCGGGGAGGAGCCGGTGTACGTGGTGCCCTGCCGCACCGCCGGAGCGGGGAGCTTCCCGGTGACCACCGGTGCGTCGCCCACCGGCACGGACAGCGCCGTGGCGATGGCGGCCTGGGCGTCCCGACGGCGCCGGTTCCACGCCCCCCGGTCGCCGTCGAAGTAGCCCTGCCGATAGCCGAACCGGTAGCCGATGCGGTAGCTGAGCTGACCGTGCAGCCGGCCCGCCGCGTAGCTGGTCGCGCCGAGCAGGAGGACGAGGAAGACCGCGAGGAAGGGGCTCATCCGGCGGCTCCGACGCGCCGCCCCGGCCGGCTCACCGCTCCTCCGGCTCGACGCCGGTGGGATCGACGACCAGGAGCCGGTCGAGATCGTCCGTGCCGATCTCCTCGACCAGCTCGACGCTGATCCGGCAGGCGTCCAGGACCACCTCGGCGACCGAGGAGCGGCGGATCTCGCCGCCGGCGTCGTAGACCCGGACGCTCAGCTCCGGGCAGCCCAGGTGGGTACGCCAGGCGTCCCACTCGGCCCGGTCCCCGACGCTCAGTGACAGGTAGCGGCAACCCCGGGCGAGGTACAGGCGCCAGGGTGCGCTCAGGCCGGCGGCAACCCCCTCCGCGATCAGGCCGAAGGCCTGCGCGCGGGTCGCGAGTTCGGTCACCACCCCTCCCTCACGGCGGAGGAGGCGTGACACATGTGAGCACTGATCGTCTCATGCACGAGACACACCGTAGATTGTCCCATGAGCGTGACAGTATCAGCTTTTCGTGCGGTTACCGCCGCACCTAAGTTCTTCTATTCTGCCCAGGTGACACCCCTCAGCAGTGGTTTTGGATCGTTTACCGGCGGGTCCACGCGCACGTCCCGTTCGCGTGACACAGGTGTGCCCGGGGCGCCCCTGAAGGCCCGCACGCCGTACCGTCACGAGGTGACCGAGACCGCCCCCGCACGGAAGATCGCCTTCGCTGCCTTCGTCCGCCGGGCCCTCGACGACGCCCGCGCGATGCGGGCGTGGACGGGCACCGAGGTCTCCCGCCGCACCGGCGTCTCCCGACAGACCATCAACCGCTGGGTCCGCGGCGACTGGGCCAGCGACCCGGAGGTGGAACGGGTGGTGGCGTTCTGCGAAGGGCTGGGCCTCAACCCGGCGCACGCGTTCGCCGCGCTGGGCTGGGACCGGGCGGCGGCCCCCCGGAACCCGGTGCCCACCCCGCCGATGGACCCGGACGTCGAGGCGCTGCTGCGCCGGTTGGTGGACCCCGCGGTGTCGGACGCGGAGAAGTTCCACATCCGGGAAACCATCCGTTACCTCGCGTACCGCCCAACTCTCCCGGCAACTGACCGAAAGCGAGAGGATCAGGCCGGGTAGTTCCTCAGATGGCGAAAGAACGCCTGGTCAGACCCGATCGTTTCGCTCCGGGGCCGGAACGGGCACGCTAGCGTCCGTATTCGTACTGCTTGGGCTCGTCGTCGGCGGGGGGACGGGACAAGGCCGAACCCAGCCCTGCGGGACAGAAGGAGGGGTCTGTCCATGACCCTGAAATGGTGGGCAATAGTGATCGCGGCGGTGTCGGTGACATCGTGCGTGACCGCCAACGTGGTCATCGGCGCGGTTGAGGGCGAGCAGCTTCCCCTGGTCGTCAACCTCTTCGCGCTCACCACCGCCGGCACCGCGGTCGTCCTGGCCGTGGTCGCGGAACTGCACGACCGGCTCAACGACCGGGTCAGCGCGCTCACCGAGTTCCTGGTGGCGCGGCTCAACGAGATCGAGGCGCACGCCGGCGACCGGAACAGCGGCTTCGTCGAGGGCTACCTGCTCAACCACGGTCAGGAAGCCGCCGTCGTGCCGTTCGGGCGCCGAGGACGGGGAGCCGCCGAACGCTGAAACGACGCCAGGCCGCCCCCGCGCCGGACACCGGGTCCGCCGTCACATCGCGGCCACGAATGAGTGACGATCCCCGGGGTACGCTGACGCCCGTGTCGCCGTTGAATCTGGGCAACCAGCAGCCGAAAACCCCGTTGGACGCCGACCTTGCCTGGCGGGCCACCGCCGCGCGGGCGGGCGACACCGTGCTCTTCTTCGACTTCGACGGCACGCTCGCGCCGGTCGACGACGATCCCACCGCGGTGCAGCCCGCGCCGAAGGTGCTGGCCGCGCTGGAGGCGCTCGCCCCGGTGGTGCAACGGGTGGCCATCGTCTCCGCCCGCCCGGTCGACTTCCTCCGCGACCACCTCGGCGGCCTCGCCGGCATCGACCTCTACGGCCTCTACGGGCTGGAGCACAGCCACTCCGGCGGCGAGACCGTGACCGAACCGGCCGCCCTGCCCTGGGTGCCGACGATGGCGGAGCTGGCCGACCAGGCCCGGGCCGAGCTGCCTGCCGGCACGCTGGTCGAGTTCAAGCGGCTGAGCGTGGCGCTGCACTGGCGTACCGCCCCGCAGCTCGGCGCTCAGGTGGAGCGGTGGGGCCGGGAGCAGGCCGAGCGGCTCGGGCTGAAGGTGCAGGCCGGCCGGATGGTGCTCGAGCTCAAGCCACCCGTCGACCGGGACAAGGGCCTGGTCATCGGCGAGGTGGTCCGGGACGCCGGTGGCGCCTGGTACTTCGGCGACGACGTCTCCGACATCAAGGCCTTCGCCGCGCTGCGGACCCGCGCCGCCGCCGACCCGGACTTCCTCGGCGTCTGCGTGGCGGTGGCCAACCCGGAGACCGGTCAGGAGGTCGCGGAGGCCGCGGACCTCACCATCGACTCCCCGGCCGCCCTCGGCGACTTCCTCACCGCCGCCCTTCCGCACCTCACCGGAGACAGTGTCGGGTAACCGTCGGGAGCCGGGTACGTACTGCCCGGCCGCCCAGCAGCGACAGCCCGCCGCACCGGGGCGGCCCCGGCGGGGTCAGGCGCCGAAGCGGCGCTGGCGGGTGGCGTAGGAGCGCAGCGCGCGGAGGAAGTCGACGCGGCGGAAGTCCGGCCAGTTGAGTTCGCAGAAATAAAACTCGGAGTGCGCCGACTGCCAGAGCATGAAACCGGAGAGTCGCTGCTCGCCGCTGGTCCGGATGATCAGATCCGGGTCGGGCAGGCCCCGGGTGTAGAGGTGCTCGGAGATGTGGTCCACGTCCAGCACCTCGGCCAGCTCCTCGATGCTGGTGCCGGCCTTCGCGTGCTCGTGCAGCAGCGAGCGGACCGCGTCGGCGATCTCCCGCCGGCCGCCGTACCCGACGGCGATGTTGACCTGGGCGCCACCGGCCCGGTCCCGGGTCCGCTCCTCGGCGGCCTTGAGCGCCTGCGCGTGGTGCGCCGGCAGCACGTCCAGCGCGCCCACCATCCGCAGCCGCCAGGGGTTGCCCTCCTCGGCCAGCTCGGTGCTCAGGTCCTCGATGATCTGGAGCAGCGGATCGAGCTCCTCCGCCGGCCGGGAGAGGTTGTCGGTGGAGAGCAGCCAGAGCGTGACGTGCCCCACACCGGCGGCGTCGCACCAGCGCAGCAGCTCCTTGATCCGCTCGGCGCCCATCCGGTGCCCGTCGTTCGGGTCGACGTAGCCCATCTCCCGCGCCCACCTGCGGTTGCCGTCACACATCACGCCGACATGCCGGGGCACCGGCTTGCCCGCGAGCGACGCCGTCAGCCGGCGCTCATACACGGAGTAGAGGAGGTTCCGCAGTGTCATCACCTTGCAGGGTAGCGACCCGAGCGCCGGATCATCGCCTCGGTGGCCCATCCCGCGCCGGCAGACCAATACCGATCATGGCGAGGGTACGGGCGTCGAGCCGGCCGTCACCGAGACCGAGCTCCACCACCGACGTGTAGACGCGGTCGTCCCGGCGGGCCGCCCGGACGGCGGCGTCGACCACCCGGCGGCGCCGGGCCAGCCAGGCCGCGGCCGAGCTGTGCCGCAGGTGGGTGCCGAGCCGCCGGCGCAGGTCGGCGGCGTACCGGTCGGCCGCCCGGGCCGGCGCCTGCGCGGCGGCGGCCCCGGCCAGCGCCCCGGAGAGCAGGGCGTAGAAGATCCCCTCGCCGGTGAACGGGTTGATCAGCGAGAGCGCGTCGCCGGCCAGCACCACTCGGCCCCGGCCGGGCGCGGGACGGTGCGTCGACAGCGGCAGGTGGTGTGCGCGCAGCGCGGTGACCGTCGCCGGGTCCGTCCGCGGCAGCAGCGCGGCGAGCCGGTCGAGCAGGTGCGCCCGGCTGAGCGGCTCACCCCGCAGCACCTCCCCGTACCCGATGTTCGCCCGGCCGTCGCCGATCGGGAACGACCAGGCGTACGCCGGCCAGCGCGCCCCCGACGTGACGATGAGCTGCTCGGGCGGACCGGGCAGCGCCGGGGCGTACCCCCGGATGGCCAGGGCCAGGTGCCGGTCCGGGTTGGCCGGGTGGCCGAGGGTTCGCCGGACGAGCGACCCGGCGCCGTCCGCCCCGACCACCGCCCGCGCGGTCACCTCCCCGTCGAGCACCACGTGGCCGTCCCGCGGCTCGACCCGGCGGACGGTGTGCCGGCGCAGCACCGCGCCGGCCGCCACCGCCGCCGCCACCAGCCGGGCGTCGAAGACCTTCCGGGGCACCGTGTACGCCGGCCGGGGCAGCGGCCGGGCCACCGCGCCCCCGCCCGGAGCGACCAGGCGCAGCGCGGGCAGCGGGGCGTACCCGGCGACGGCGTCGGCCACCCCCAGTTCGGCGAGGACGTCCAGCGCGTGCGGGGTGATCCCGTCGCCGCACGCCTTGTCGCGCGGGAAGTCGGCCCGGTCCACCAGCAGCACCCGCGCGCCGGCCCGGCAGGCGGCGAGCGCTGCGGCCGACCCGGCCGGCCCGGCCCCGACCACGATCACGTCGAACTCGTCGCTCACCGCGCCCCCTCCCGCCCGCAGCCCGCTCCCCCCTCATCCTCATCCTCCCCCGCCCACCCCACCACCCCCCGACGCCGCACCGGCCCACCCACAGCCACTCTCGGTGATCATGAAGTTGACGGCGACTTCGATCTCCGCGAGTGCCGTCAACTTCATGATCACCGGAAGTGTCCGGTCGGGTGGTCAGGGTTCGGGGGAGGGGGCGGTGGCGCGGTGGAGGGCGTAGAGGGTCAGGGTGGCGGCGGCGACCAGTGGTCCGCCGTCGCGGATGAGGCCGTCGACGCCGAGCAGCCACCAGCAGAGCGGTAGGTCCACGGCGAGCACCCCGAGGGTGACGAACACCAGCAGCCGGCGGGCCCACGACCGGCCGCGCATCAGGAAGGCGGTGCAGAAGAGCACCAGGTAGCTGACCGCGATCCCGGCTAGGAACCAGAAGAGCACCACCGGCACGGCGGCCAGCCGCCCGTCCAGGACGGCGCCCCCGGCGACCAGGGCGGGCACCAGCATCAACGGGCTGTACGTGAAGGCGGCCACCCGGCTGGTGAGCAGCCAGGCGGTGACCGGGGGCCGTTTCGGGGCGACCTCCCGCCAGGAGATGGTGCCACCCGTCACGACCAGGCTCTTGCGGTGCCGGACCAGGTGGCCGGCGACGGCGTCGGAGCGGTAGAGCAGCACGACGACGCCGACGCAGAGGGCGGTGAGCACGGCGAATCCGAGCAGTCCGGGCAGCGGCGGCACCCCCTGCCGGGGCACCACCAGCCGGCCGACCGCGAAGACGGTGGTGACGGCGAGGATCAGCCCGAGCGGTCTGGCGACCGTACGACCCCGGTTGACGTGCCCGATCAGCAGCAGAAAGCCCAGCGACCGGAGCATCGCCCAGCCGGTCCGCACGGCCAGACCGAACTCCTGCTCCGGGGCGTACCACCAGTTGAGCAGCTCGACCACGACGGTGGCCGCCGCCGTCGTGGCCAGCAGAACGGTCAGGGCCCGGACGGCGGACGGCCGCCGGACCTGGGTGGTCTCGGCGGCCGTCCTCATGGCATCCGTGGTGCCCGGTACGGGCAACCGTCACACCTACCGCTGCGGCTGCTCCGCGTCGAGCCGGGCGCGCAGCGCGTCCAGCTCGGCCCAGAGGACGCCCGGCAGCTTGTCGCCGAACTTCTCGAACCACTCGGTGACCAGCGGCAGCTCCTGGCGCCACTCCTCCGGGTCGACCTTGAGGGCGATCCGGACGTCCTCCGGGGTCATGTCCAGACCCTCGACGTCCAGCGCGTCCTGGGCCGGGACCATGCCGATCGGGGTCTCGACGGCGTCGGCGCGGCCCTCGAGCCGCTCGACGACCCACTTGAGCACCCGGGAGTTCTCGCCGAAGCCGGGCCAGAGGAAGTTGCCCTCGGGGTCCTTGCGGAACCAGTTCACGTAGTAGATCTTGGGCAGCTTGGCCTCGTCGCCGTCGGCGCCCTTGCCCATCTCGATCCAGTGCCGGAAGTAGTCGCCGGCGTGGTAGCCGATGAACGGCAGCATCGCCATCGGGTCGCGACGGACGACGCCGACCTCACCGGAGGCGGCGGCGGTGGTCTCCGAGGAGAGCGTGGCGCCCATGTAGACGCCGTGTACCCAGTCGCGGGCCTCGGTGACCAGCGGGATGGTGTCCCGGCGGCGGCCACCGAAGAGGATCGCGTCGATCGGCACGCCGTTCGGGTCGAAGTAGTCGTCGGCGAGGATCGGGCACTGGGTGATCGGGGTGCAGAACCGGCTGTTCGCGTGCGAGGAGAGGCTGTCGCTCTCCGGCGTCCAGTCGTTGCCCTTCCAGTCGATCAGGTGCGACGGCGGCTCGCCCATGCCCTCCCACCAGATGTCGCCGTCGTCGGTGAGGGCCACGTTGGTGAAGATGGAGTTGCCGCGGTCCAGCGTCCGCATGGCGTTGGCGTTGGTCTTCCAGTCGGTGCCCGGCGCCACGCCGAAGAGGCCGTACTCCGGGTTCACCGCGTAGAGGCGACCGTCGGGGCCGAAGCGCATCCAGGCGATGTCGTCGCCGATGGTCTCGACCTTCCAGCCCGGGATGGTGGGCTCCAGCATGGCCAGGTTGGTCTTGCCGCAGGCGGACGGGAAGGCGCCGGCGACGTGGTAGACCCTGCCCTCCGGCGAGGTGATCTTGAGGATCAGCATGTGCTCGGCGAGCCAGCCCTCGTCGCGCCCCATCACGCTGGCGATGCGCAGCGAGTAGCACTTCTTGCCGAGCAGCGAGTTGCCGCCGTAGCCCGAGCCGAAGGACCAGATCTCCCGCGTCTCCGGGAAGTGCGAGATGTACTTGGTCTCGTTGCACGGCCAGGCGACGTCCTGCTGGCCGGGGGCGAGCGGGGCGCCGATGGAGTGCAGCGCGTGCACGAAGTCGGCGTCGTCGCCCATGGCCTCGAGCACCTTCGCGCCCATTCGCGTCATGATCCGCATCGAGGCGACCACGTACGGGCTGTCGGTGATCTCGACGCCGAACATGGGGCTCTCGGCCTCTACGGGACCCATGCAGAAGGGGATGACGTACATCGTCCGGCCGCGCATCGAGCCGCGGTAGAGCTCCGTCATCGTCTGCTTCATCTCGGCCGGCGCCATCCAGTTGTTGGTGGGGCCGGCGTCCGCCTCGTCGACGGAGCAGATGTAGGTGCGCTCCTCGACCCGGGCGACGTCCGTCGGGTCGGTCCGCGCGTAGAACGAGTTGGGCTTCTTCTCCGGGTTGAGCCGGATCAGGGTGCCGGCCTCGACCAGCTCGTCGGTGAGGCGCCGCCACTCCTCATCGGACCCGTCCACCCAGACGACCCGGTCCGGGGTGGTCAGTTCCGCGACTTCTCTGACCCAGGCGAGCAGCTTGGGGTGGGACGTCGGGGCCTGATCGATACCCCGCACAGCAGCCGGAGCAACCATGACACATCTCCTTGTGGTCGACGCTGACCGTTCTATGGGATGCACGAGTTCTGGCGGGCGCGAGCCGCGTCGCCTTCGTGGAAACCTGGGATTGCGCTCAGCGTAAACCGGGCGGACCCGCGAGTCAGTGGGACTGGTTGTGAACAACTGCACAAGGTGCGGCCCGGCTGCGGCATCACGAGCTGATACCCGCTTTCACGCGCAGTTTCACGCAAATCCTGTGGGGAACTGTCGCCGGGCCGCCGGAACGGGGGCCGGCGAAGCGAGGAATCCGGACGCCTGGCACCGGGCCGACGATTCGCCGACCGGGCGACCGACGCTCCACAACGGGGTTACGCTCTGTTCACCACGGGCGCCCTGGCAGCCCGCCCGCCCGGACGCGCCCGGGACGTGGCCGGCTTGACATTGCTACCCGCCCGGCGTGCCCCCAACCGGTACGCTCGGCGGGTGGCCGCGACGATGACCGGGGGTCAACCGGACTCCCCGCCGACCCGCCCGGGTCTGGTCCACTCTCTGCTGGACCGTTTCGGTCACCTCGTCCGCGAGCTGGGCAAGTTCGCGACCGTGGGCGGCTTCGCCTTCCTGGTCGACTTCACCATCTTCAACTACCTCGCCAACGTGCGCGGGGTGGAGCAGGTGACCGCCAAGACGATCTCCACCGTCATCGCGGCGACCATCGCCTTCCTCGGCAACCGGTTCTGGACGTGGCGGCACCGCAAGGGCTCCAACCCGGCGCGGGAGTACGGGCTGTTCTTCTTCTTCAACGCGGTGGGCCTGGGGATCACGGTCGCCGTCCTGGCGCTCAGCCGGTACGGCCTGGGCAGCGTCTGGCCGGACGTGTTCCAGACCGCGCTGGCCGACAACATCGCCAGCTACCTCGTAGGCACGGGCCTGGCGACGCTGTTCCGATTCTGGTCGTACCGACGGTTCGTCTTCGTGGCAGCGGGAAACCGCCCCGTTCCGGAGGCGGCACCCGAACGCCCGACCGGGGCGTGACCTGCCGCCCATCCCGTCCTGCCGGATCGAGCCGGCCCCGTCCACTGGCCTAAGGTGTTCCGCATGCGTCTTGTCCGTCTGCTGCCCGAGCGCTGGCAGAAGTTCATCCACGAGGCGCTCAAATTCGGCATCGTCGGTGGGGTCAACACCGTCATCAATTACGCGGTGTTCAATCTCCTTGCACTCACCGTTTTTGTCAACGGTCAGCTGAAGGCGACCGTCATCGCGACCATCGTCGCGACGATCACGTCGTATCTGATGAATCGGCACTGGACGTACCGGGATCGCCCGAAATCAGCGTTGCGGCGCGAATACGCCCTGTTCTTCCTGTTCAACGGGGCCGGCCTCCTCATCGAACTGGGCGTGCTCGCCGCGGCCAAGTACGGCCTCGGGGTGAACAGTCTGATCGCGCTCAACGTGGCCAAGACCGGCGGTGTCCTGCTGGCCACCCTCTTCCGCTTCTGGTCCTACCGCACGTTCGTCTTCCAGCCGGTCCCCAAGCACGCCGAGGAGACCTGGCACACCATCGAGCGGGACGAGTGGGACACCATGGCCGAGCTGGACCCGGTGGCCGAGCTGGCCGAGTCGGTCAGCGAGCTGGAGGAGGCGCAGGAGCGGACCGAGCAGCGCCGAGGCGCCGGCGAGACGATCTTCAAGCAGGCCTCGTCCCGCCCCGCCCCGCTGGACGCGGCCCTGAGCCGGTCGGTCGGCGACGACCTCGACGCCGAACTCGACGCGGAACTGGCCGCCGAGCTCCACGCCGCCAGCCGGCGCTCGCCCCGCCCCTGACGGGCGGGCGCGGGGCCGGCTGCGACCCCGCGCGCGCCCCGGCCTCAGACGCCCGGATCCCGCAGCGGCTTGCCGTCCCGCATGTCGGCGAGGATCTCACGCATCTCGCCGTCACCGAGCGAGTGCTTGTCGTGGTGGGCCTCGACCAGCTCGTACAGCTTGGTCTGGACGGTGCCGACGCCGGGCACGTCACGCAGCACGGACTGACCGCGCTCACCGGCCGACTCGATGGTCAGCGTGCCGCAGCCGAGCAGCCGTTCGATGAAGCGCTGGTTCATCGCGTGGTCGTTGATCCGGGTCAGCGGGATGTCCCGCCGGTCCCGGGAGAGCACACCCTGCTGGAGCAGCACCCGCTCGTCGGTGAACAGGTAGTGCGTGCTGCGCCAGACCAGGAACGGCCAGAGCGCCAGCCAGAGCACCAGGACCAGGACCAGCGCGGCGATCACGTAGAGCGCGATGGTGCCGCCGTCACCGTCGGGCAGCAGCATCCAGCCCACCACCAGCGCGGCGACGCCGAGGGCCAGGACCAGGAGCGGCCGCAGCAGCGCCTTCCAGTGCGGGTGCAGGTGCAGGACGACGTGCTCGTCCTCGGTGAGCACGTCTTCGGGAAACGCCACAGGAACCTCCATCGCCTGAATCGGACGCGCAGACCGTAACCGGTCGTCGCGCCCGGACGGATCAGCCGCACGGGGCGATCCCCCGCGTCGGCGGGGGCGGAGGCGGTCAGCGCAGGTGGAGGATGTCGCCGGCGGCGACGGGGCGCTCGCCGGTGGGGGTGTCGACCAGCAGGCGGCCGTCGGGGTCCACGCCGGTGGCGAGGCCGGTCAGCTCGCCGCCGTCGGGGAGCAGCACCCGCACCTGCCGGCCCACTGTGACGCAGCCGGCCAGGTAGGCGTCGCGCAGGCCGCTGGCGACCGCGTCGCCGCCGGCGGTGCGCCAGCGGTCGTACCAGTCGGCGAGGGAGCGGAGCAGGGCGCGCAGCAGCGGATCCCGGTCGGTGGCCGCCGCACCGGCCAGTTGCAGGCTGGTGGCGGGCAGGCCGGTCGGGTTCTCCGGCAGTTCGTGGGCGCGGAGGGTGACGTTGAGGCCGACGCCGAGGACGATCGCGGGCGGCTGCGCCGGGGACGCGCCGGGCACCGCCTCGGCCAGGATGCCGGCGCACTTGGCGTCGCCGACCAGCAGGTCGTTGGGCCATTTCAGCCCGGCGTCCAGCTCGGCCAGCCGGGTCACCGTCTCCACCAGCGCGACCCCGGCGAGCAGCGGCAGCCAGCCGTACCCGGCCGGTGGGGCCGGCTGCCAGCGGCGCTCGGCGACGGCCTCGCCGGGCCGCAGCAGGACGCTGGTCGCGATGCCCGCGCGGGCCGGCGACTGCCAGACCCGGCCGCGCCGGCCGCGGCCGGCGGTCTGCCGTTCGGCGACCACCACCAGGCCCTCCGGCTCACCGGCGCGGGCCGCGGCGGCGGCGTCGGCGTTGGTCGAACCGGTCTCGACCCGCAGGTCCAGCCGCCGCCACGGCCCGTCCGGCCCGGTCAGCGCGCGGGACAGCCGCGCCGCCGACAGCGGCGGTCGGTCCAGATCGGTGTACGGCGAGCCCGGCATCCCGCCAGCCTACGGGCGGCGACGGAGGGTACTGAGGCGTACTGCACAGCGGCGTCGTCCTGAACCATCGTTATATTCCCTGGGTGACTACCGAGACCGGGATCAACATCCACAGCACCGCGGGCAAGCTGGCGGACCTGGAGCGACGGGTCGACGAGGCCGTGCACGCCGGGTCGGCGCGCGCGGTGGAGAAGCAGCACGCGAGGGGCAAGAAGACCGCCCGGGAGCGGATCGAGCTCCTGCTCGACGAGGGCTCCTTCGTCGAACTGGACGAGTTGGCCCGGCACCGGTCGACGGCCTTCGGGCTGGAGAAGAACCGGCCGTACGGCGACGGCGTGGTGACCGGCTACGGCACCGTGGACGGCCGGCAGGTGTGCGTCTTCGCGCAGGACTTCACCGTCTTCGGCGGCTCCCTCGGCGAGGTCTTCGGCGAGAAGATCGTCAAGGTGATGGACCTGGCCATGAAGATCGGCTGCCCGGTGATCGGCATCAACGACTCCGGCGGCGCCCGGATCCAGGAGGGCGTCGCCTCGCTCGGCCTCTACGGCGAGATCTTCTTCCGCAACGTCCGGGCCAGCGGGGTCATCCCGCAGATCTCGCTGATCATGGGGCCGTGCGCGGGCGGCGCGGTCTACTCCCCGGCGGTCACCGACTTCACCGTCATGGTCGACCAGACCTCGCACATGTTCATCACCGGCCCGGACGTCATCAAGACGGTCACCGGCGAGGACGTGGCGATGGAGGAGCTGGGCGGCGCCCGCACCCACAACTCGCGCAGCGGCAACGCGCACTACCTCGCCAGCGACGAGTCCGATGCGATCGAGTACGTCAAGGCGCTGCTGTCGTACCTGCCGTCGAACAACCTCGACGAGCCGGTCGTGTACGAGGCCCCGGCCGACCTTGACATCTCCGCGGAGGACCGGGAGCTGGACACGCTGATCCCCGACTCGGCCAACCAGCCGTACGACATGCACCGGGTGATCGAGCACGTCCTCGACGACGGCGAGTTCCTCGAGGTGCAGCCGCTCTACGCGCAGAACCTGCTGATCGGCTACGGCCGGGTCGAGGGCCGGCCGGTGGGTGTGGTCGCCAACCAGCCGATGCACTTCGCCGGCACCCTGGACATCGCCGCCAGCGAGAAGGCGGCTCGCTTCGTGCGGACCTGCGACGCGTTCAACATCCCGGTGCTGACCTTCGTGGACGTTCCCGGCTTCCTCCCCGGCACCGGGCAGGAGTGGGACGGCATCATCCGCCGTGGCGCGAAGCTGATCTACGCGTACGCGGAGGCGACCGTCCCGAAGGTCACCGTCATCACCCGCAAGGCCTACGGCGGCGCGTACGACGTGATGGGCTCCAAGCACCTCGGCGCGGACCTCAACTTCGCCTGGCCGACCGCGCAGATCGCGGTGATGGGCGCCCAGGGCGCGGTGAACATCCTCTACCGCTCCGACCTGGCCAACGCCGAGGACCCGGCCGCCGTCCGGGCCGAGAAGATCGCCGAGTACGAGGACACCCTGGCCAACCCGTACATCGCCGCCGAGCGGGGCTACGTCGACTCGGTGATCCCGCCGCACGAGACCCGGGCCCAGATCGTCCGGGCGCTGCGGGTGCTGCGTACCAAGCGGGAGACCCTGCCGCCGAAGAAGCACGGCAACATCCCGCTGTAGCGACCCGGCAGGGAGCCCCCGGTCCTGACCGGGGCTCCCTGCCGACACCTCGTCCGCCGCACCGGTGCCGACGAGCCGACGGGGCAGCCGTCAGCAGGACGGGTTGGCGGCGGCGCACATGCGGCGCGCGGCGGTCTCGGCGAGGTCGCGAAGCTCGGCATCGGTGCCACCACGGGCGGGCGTGAGGACCGTGACCAGGTCGCCGGAGCGGACGACGGCCCGGTTGACCGGCTTCGTCACCTGCTCGTCCGGCACCGCCGAGGTCATCACCTCCCGGGACGGCGACGCGGTGTGCCGCAGCAGCACCGCCTGGTCGCCGGCGAAGTCCCGCGCCACCACCGTCCAACGGTGGGTCGACGTGAGCAGCTCGTCCCGCCCACCCCACTTCGCGAGCCCGGTGCTCTGCCACTGCCCGCAGCGGGCCACGAGCCGGTCGAGGTCGTCGAGGACCTCACCGGCCGCCTCCGGCCGCACGCGGTAGAGGTCCTGACGCAGCAGCGGCTCCCCCGTCGGGTCGCCCACCTGCCGGCTGCGCAGCACCGTCTGCGAGCGGGAGTACCGGGAGACCGCCCACTCGGCGGCGATCCCCTTCTCCTTCAGGCACACCATCAGCATGTCGTCGACGCGGACCGGTTCACCGATCCCCGATTCGGTGAGCGGCGGGTCGGCCCGCTCGGGCAGGTCGGCCACGGACACCAGGGCCTCCAGCGGTATGTCCGCCCGGCTCGGGCTGGCCGCCGGCCGCGCGCCGGCCGCCACCGGCTTTCCGGTCCGTCCGGCCGCCACGGCGGTGGAGCCCGAGACCACGACCAGCACGACCGCCGCCGCCAGCGCCGCCGTACGCCGACTGCGCCGGCGGGCGCGGGCGCGCAGCTCGGCCGGTTCGGCCCAGCGGACCCCGCTCAGCTCCCGGTGCAGCCGGTCGAAGCTCAGGTGCTCGGACATCAGGCCTCCTCCAGGTCAGAGACGGCGAGCAGGCCGGCGAGCGCGGTGCGCCCCCGGGAAAGTCGGGCCTTGACGGTGCCGACGGGTGCCTCGGTCTCCCGGGCCACCTCCGCCACCGGCATGCCGAGCAGGTAGTACAGGGCGAGCGCGACGCGCTGCTCCTCGGGCAGCCGGCGCAGTGCGGCGACCACCTCGAGGGTGTCGGTGCCGGGACCGGGCACGCTCGGTTCCGCCCCGTGCCGCAGGTACGCCTTCGCCCGGCTGCGCAGGCTGCGCCAGCGGCTGACCGCGATCCGGCCGGCCACCACCCGGACCCACGCCTCGGGGTCGTCGTACCCGCCGACGGTCGACCAGCGCTGCCAGGCCCGGATGTACGCCTCCTGCACGGCGTCCTGCGCCTCGGCGAGGTCGCCGGTCAAAACGTAGACGAAGCCGAGCAGCCGTTGTCGGCTGCCCCGGTAGAAATCGTCGAACCCGTCGACGTCCGGCACCCGCTACCTCCCCCGTGGTGGTCGCAGGTGACACGCACGCCGCGGGACGCCGGGTTGCCGGCTCAGCCGACCATTTTCGTCAACTCCTCCGCCGGGAACGCGCCGGCCGGGATCCGTTCCCGCACGGCCCGCCGGACCGCCCGCTGCACGGCGGAGTTGACCGGCGTCGGCACCCCGTACCGCCGGCCGAGCAGGGCGATCTCGCCGTTGAGGTGGTCGGCCTCGGTGGAGCCGGCGCCCCGGGCCAGGCTCTGCCAGGTGGAGCTGCCGCTGCGCGGCTGTCCGTCGACGGGGCTGGTGCCCACCCGGTCGCCCCGTTCGGTCGCCTCCTCTTCCCGGGTGGTGTGCGCGATCCCGGCGGCGGCGAGCGCGTGCTCACCCTCGGCCCGGACCCGCTTCGCCAGCTCGTCGGGGACGTTCGCGCCGAGCAGGGCCTGAAGGCCGTTGCCGAGGTTGGCCAGGAGCTTGCCGTACTTCCACCGCATGACGTCGTCCCGGACCGGGGCGACGAAGCCGGCGCCGGTGAGGTCGGCGGCCACCGCGCGATCCACGTCGTCCGATCCGGACGGACAGCGACCCAGGTGCAGCATCCCCGGATGCGGGTGTCCGTTGGCGACGACCACGCCCGGCTCCAGGTGAGTGGCGGGCAGCCAGACGCAGACCGGGTGCACCCGGTCGAAGAGCCGTAGCGCCGCGGGCTCGTTGGCCACCCCGTTCTGCGCGGTGAACAGCGGCAGGCGTTCGGCGGCCGTACCGCCACCGTCCACCGGGGCGTCCGCCCAGGCGGCCAGGGCGGCCGGGGTGTCCTGCGACTTGACGGTGAGCACCAGCACGGTGTCGGCCGGCAACGGCCGCTCCCCGGGCCCGTCGACGGCCGGGCCGCGCCAGGTCACCGTGCCGTCCGGGGTACGCAGGGTCAACCCGTCCCGCCGGATCGCGTCCAGGTGCGCGCCGCGGGCCACCAGCGTCACGTCGTGGCCGGCCTCGCCCAGCCGTACGCCGATGGTGCCGCCGACCGCGCCCGCCCCGATGATCACGTAGTGCACCCGGTCATTCTGCCCGTTCACTCCGACACCGCGAGGCGGACGAGCCGGCACTGGGTGGGGCGGCGCCGCCGACGCCGGTCAGCAGGGCGCTCGGAGGTCAGCCGGTGAGGCCGGCGTCGGTGAGGATCGGGCCGGCGAGCAGGGCGGCGCCGACGACGAGGGCGGCCAGGTTGACCAGGCCGAAGACGGTCACCCAGAAGAACGCCGGGAAGGGTGTCAGGTGGGCGAGCTGGTCGGCGTCGGACTCCGGCATCCGGCCCCGGCTGCGCAGCCGCTGCAACTCGAAGACCGGGCGTACGCCACCGAGCAGCAGGAACCACACGCCGGTCCAGGCGAAGGCGGCCTGCACCTGCGGCGAGGCGTACCAGGAGACGGCGAGCACCACGCCGCCGGTGACCAGCAGGGACAGCACGCCGAAGACGTTGCGGATCAGTACCAGCATGGCGAGCAGCAGCGCCACCGCGACCCAGAGCAGCAGGGTGATCCGGTTGCCGCCGAGCAGCCAGGCGCCGGCCAGGCCGACCAGCGAGGGCGCGACGTAGCCGGCGAGCAGGGTGAGGATCATGCCCGGGCCGCTGGGGCGGCCGGCGGAGAGGGTCAGGCCGGAGGTGTCCGAGTGCAGTCGGATGCCGTGCAGCCGACGCCCGGTGAGCAGCGCCACCAGGGCGTGCCCGCCCTCGTGGGCGATGGTCACCGCGTTGCGGGCGATTCGCCAGGGCAGCCGGGTGGCGACCACCGCCAGCGCGACGACGGCGGTGAGCAGGACGAGCAGGGGCGGCGGGTCGGGCTGCGCGCTGAGGAGCTTGTCCCAGAGGCCACCGAGGCCGTCGATCGACACCATGGGCGGGGAGCCTACCTGCCTCGGTCGTGTCGTTCGAAGGTCGTGATCTCGTATCGGGTGAGACTGACCGGGTGGCGATCGGAGCGGGAGGTGAACGCCGGTGAGTGCGGCACCCCTGGAGCCTCACGTCGGCCTCTGGACGGAGGCCGACTACTTCGCCATGGGCGAGACCCCGAACCGGATCGAGTTGCTCGACGGGAGCCTGATCGCGAGCCCTGCTCCCAGCAGGCGGCACCAGCGGGTGTCCCGCCGCCTCGCGAACAGTGCGGAGGCGGCGGCCGAGGGCCATGGTCTCTCGGTCTTCGACGCCGTCAACGTTCGTCTCGGCGTTGACCGGATCGTCATTCCGGACCTCGTCATCACCGACGCTGACGACGAGGGCACCGTGCTGGAGCCCGAGCAGGTGGTCCTCGTCGGTGAGATCGTCTCGCCGGGCAACGCCGCTGCCGACCGCCTGACCAAGATGCAGCTCTACGCGATCGCCCGGATCCCGTGGTACCTGCTGATGGAGCAGGACGGGGAAGCCCACTCGCTGCGGCTGTACCGGCTCGACGGCGCGCACTACGTCGAGGACCAGGTGGCGAAGGCCGGCGAGACGCTGACCATCACCGACCCGTTCCGCTGGCAGCTCGACCCGGCCTCGCTGCGCTGACCAATCCAGCCGACCAGACCGCCATCGATCGCCTCTGATGAAAATTTCCTCTACGACTCTTGCGCGTTGAGGCAGTTACCTCCAAAGATTGGCGTCAATCGATCGGCGTCCTGTGGAGGCATCCATGACCCGTACCAGGTTCTCGCTGCGCCGGCTGCTCGCCGCCGGCCTCACCGTCGTCGCCACCGCGGCGGCGGCCCTCGTCGCCACCGCCGGACCGGCGGCCGCGGCCACCGTCCCCGGCATCGACGTGTCGCGCTACCAGGGCACCATCAACTGGACCAGCGTCCGCAACGCCGGCATCCAGTTCGCCTTCATCAAGGCCACCGAGGGTACGAGCTACAAGGACCCGAACTTCAACGCCAACTACGTCAACTCCTACAACGCCGGGGTGATCCGGGGCGCGTACCACTTCGCCCGGCCGAACATCTCCTCCGGCGCCACCCAGGCCAACTACCTCGCCTCGAACGGCGGCGCGTGGTCGGCGGACAGCCGTACCCTCCCCGCCGCGCTGGACCTGGAGGCGAACCCGTACAGCGGCGGCTACTGCTACGGACTGAGCACCACCGGCATGCGCAACTGGGTGCAGGACTTCCTGAACACCTACCGGTCCCGCACCGGCCGGTACGCGGTCATCTACACCACCACCAGCTTCTGGAACCAGTGCACCGGCAGCTGGACCGGCCCGTGGGCCAACCACCCGCTCTGGGTGGCCCGCTGGTCGAGCAGCCCCGGCACCCTGCCCGCCGGGGCGCCGTTCTGGAGCTTCTGGCAGTACACCGACAGCGGCAGCGTCCCGGGGATCAGCGGCGGCGTCGACCGCAACTACTGGAACGGCGACCGGACCCGGCTGATCGCGCTGGCCAACAACACCTGACCGGCGCCGGACAGAGGTCGGCGGCAGCGGGATCGGTCACCGTAGGTCGATGACCGGTCCGGCTGCCGCCGTCGTCCTGCGTCGGATCAGGCCCTGCGTCGCGCGGTCACGGGCACCGGCACGGCGTCCTCGCCGGCCAGTGCGCCCCGCCGGGCGAGGCGCCAGGCGGCGACTCCGGCGGCGGTGACCGTCACGACGGTGAGCAGCGCGACCAGCACCGGCATCCCGGCACTGACCAGCAGCAGAGCGACGTCGCCGAGCGCGACCAGCATCCACAGCGCGAGCCGGGGACGAGCGTCCTTGCGTCGGTAACCCATGTCGTGCCTCCTTCCGTCGTCGAAGGACAGTTACCCCCTACGACGGAAGGTCATGCGAATCAACTTCGCACCCGCGCGAATCCCGTGGGTCAGTTCACCCGGTCGGGCTGGAAGCCCTTGACGACCTGGTCGAAGTTGGCGAGGTTGGCCTGCCAGTCCTTCGCCGCCACCTCCCACCGGATCGCGTAACCCCGGTTGGTGGCGGTCGCGAAGCCCCGGTTGCGTACGTGGATCCGGGTGTTGTCCCGGGTCTCCAACCACTCCCAGTCGGCGCAGGTCCGGTACCAGTCGCAGCTCTTGATGGAGCCCACCAGCTGGTAGTTGTTGACCCGGCTCCTGCGATCCGGTTCCTTGTCCTTCCAGTCGGCGACCGCGTCCCGCAGAGGGCTGTTGGTCCACTGGATCAGCATCTCGCCGACCCCGTTGTCCTGCCGGAAGACCGCCGTGTTCGAGTTGATCTGCCCACCGCGCCAGCCCGGCGGCAGCGGCACGGAGAAGGTCGGCCCCCTGTGCAGGGTCCAGCCGGCCGGCAGGGCGTTCGGGTTGGTGGACGGGCTCGCCGAGGGCGTCGGGGTGGGCGGCGCGGCGCTGCTCGGCGCGGGTGCCGGCGCGGCCGGCGCCGTGGTGGGGGCGGCCGTCGAGGGCGCCGCGGAGCTGCCCGAGCCGGCCCGCGGGGTGTCGTCGTCCTTCGGGTCGCCGCCGCTGGTCAGCAGCGGCACGAGCACCGCCAGGCCGACCAGCAGCACCGCCACCAGGGCGCCGATCAGCACGTTGCGCCGCTTGTGGTCACGCTTCGTCCCGTCGTACACCGAACCGGTGACGGGCTCGGCCGGCGCGGCCGGCGGGCTCACCGGGGCCGGCATGACGGACGTGGGGTTGCTCGGCTTCGGCGGCTCGACCTTGCTGGTCGGCTCGGCGTCCGCCGACGGCGGGTCGACCTCAGCGGGGGGTGCGGTGTCAGCGCTCGCCGGCACCTTCGCGGTCGCGTCGTCGGTGGCCGCAGCGGCGGCGGCCCCCGCCGCGGCCTGCTCGGCGCGCGGCGCCGGCACCTTCGGCTCGGCGAGTTCTTCGGCCGGTCGCGGCGCCGGCACCACCGGCGGTCGCGGCTCGCGCGGACCGTTCGGCCCCGGCCGGCGTACGCCGTCGAGCAGCGAAATGCCCTTGGCGCGCTTGCCGCCGGCCCGGCGCAGCAGGCGCTCGGCCACCTCGGCGGTGATCCGGTCCTTCGGGTCCTTGCGGAGCAGTCCGTTGAGGACCGGCTTGAGCGGCCCGGCGTTCTTCGGCGGCGGCAACGGCTCGGTGGCCAACGCGGCCAGCGTGGCGATCGCCGACGGCCGGGCGTACGGGGACTTGCCCTCCACCGCCGCGTAGAGCGTCGCGCCCAGCGACCAGAGGTCGGCCTCCGGGCCCGCGGTGCCGTCCTTCGCCCGCTCCGGCGCGATGTACGCGGGGGAACCGAGCACCATGCCGGTGCGGGTCACGTTCGGGTCGCCGGGGATGGTCGCCAGACCAAAATCGGTCAACACCACCCGGCCGTCGGTGCCGAGCAGCACGTTGCCCGGCTTGATGTCGCGGTGCATCACGCCGGCCTTGTGCGCCGCCTTCAACGCGCCGAGCACACCCAGCCCGATCTCCACCGCCTTGGCCGGCGACACCGGACCGTCCTCGGCGAGGGTGTCCTGGAGGGACTTCGACGCGACGTACTCCATGACGATCCACGGGTCGCCGTCGGTGCGCAGCACGTCGAAGATGCGGACCACGTTGACGTGGTTGAGCCGGGCGATGGCCCGGGCCTCCCGCAACGAACGTTCCCGCATCTCCCGACGCTCGTCGTCGGTGAGACTGGGGGGCGGGACCAGCTCCTTGATCGCCACGTCCCGGTGCAGCACCTCGTCGCGTGCCTTCCAGACGCGGCCCATGCCGCCCTGACCGAGCGGCGAGATGAGCCGGTACCGGTCAGCGACGAGTTGGGGAAGCGCGTTGGACATCGGTGAGACGGTACCCGGCGCCGACAATGGTCACACCGCCGGCACGCCACTGTGCGGGAAAGGTCAAGCTCCCGACGCGTACGCTGGCGCCATGTCTGCCGAAGAGCCGCTGTTCCGGGTCGTCCGAGGTGTCCCCACCGCCGATGAACTGGCCGCGCTGGTGGGCGCGATCGTCGCCCGGTCCCGTCCGGTCGCCGCGCCCGCGTCGGTGCGGACCTCCGCCTGGGCCCGCAGCGCCCGACCGGCCGCCGCGACGCCCGCCGCCGGGCCCGGCGCGTGGCGCGCCTCCGGCCTCCCCCGCTGACCCTTCCCGGCGTACGGACCGGCTGAGCTGGGGATAAATCGTCGGGGCTGCCGAGATCGCGTCACAGCCATTAACCTCACTCAGGGAAACGGCGCCGTGACGGTAGGGAGGGTCGATGATCCCCGAGGAGGACCGCCCAGTTTCCTGGCTGGGCGACTACGGCGGCATCGAGGCCGACATCCGCCAGATGCGGGAGTTCGCCGACCGGCTCCAGGCCGAGGTCGAACGGAACTACGCACCCCACCTGCGCTACATCGTCGACGACATGACGGCGGCCGTCCCGAACCCGTGCGACGCCTTCGTCGAGCTGGTGCAGTTCCTCCACGCGCACTGGGAGAACCAGCAGGCCACCAGCGACATGGTCCACGCGCTGGGTCAGGCGACCGGCCGGCTGGCCAGCGCCGCCGGCACCATCGCCCAACGGTACGAGGGCGCCGACGCCTTCTCGTCCGCCCGCGTGGCCGACGTACGCCAGGCCCTCGCCGACCCGTACGCGGCCCTGCCCGGCCGGCAACCGGTGTTCCGTGACCCGACCGGCCCGGACGGCGGGCCGGTGGTGCTGCCGTGATCGAGAGGGGCAGCGGCCGCACGTCCGGCCTCACCGACTGGCAGCTGATGGACGTCCTCAGCATGTGGGCGTGTCTCCAGGACCACGACACCAGGGGGCACTGGAAGCAGGTCCAGGGCTGGCAGAAGGTCTGCGACCTCGCCCAGACCCACCTGGACCGGCTCCGGCAGTACCGACGCGGCCTGGCCGAAGCCTGGCCGCCGCAGACCAACAGCGCCGCGCAGGCCTACGTCGGCGAACTGGACGAGCTGATCGACCGGGTGCAGCGCACCCACGACGCCGCCGCCGCGAACTACGACGCGCTCTCCGCGGCCACCCGCGCCATCGACAGCGCCCGGCCCGAGCTGAAGCGGGTGTACGAGGAGTACGCGACCAAGCTCCAGCAGAAGCAGGGGTACGAGGCGACGGCCGCCGACCCGAAGGCGGTCGCGGGCAGCCGGGTCGTGACACCGCCGGTGACCGAGGCGGAGCTGGAGCAGTTGAACGTACGGGCCCGGGGGATCATGTTCGGGCTCAGCGGAGAGCTACAACAGGCACAGGTCATGCTGCGCCAACCCCCGCCAAAACCGACAACGAGTCGACAGCCCGATCAGCAGGAGTCACCGGGCGGCCCAACGCCAAGCCCGGCCATCCCTCCGATTGTGCCGGTGCCGATAGCGTCACCAACTCCTTCGTCGGGATCGAACGAACCATCGCGTCGAGTGAAGCCGGTGCCAACGCCAACCGCACCCGCCGTCGGGCCGGTACTTGGTGGTGCGGGAGCCGCGCTGGCGCCGGCAGCGGCCAATCCTGGCATTACAGGTGTCACCCCACCCCTTCACCCGAATCCGCCAGGCACAGGGATCAGCCTTCCACCGCCCCTTCCCTCGACCTCGGGATCGACCAACTCAGGCGGCAGCGCGAGACTCCCCGGGTCACCCAACCAGCTTGGGCGCCTTGGAGGCGGCACGAGCGGGTCGTCACATGTCACTCAGCCACCTCGCCCGATGCCACCAGGGGGCCTAATTGGCGGGGTGCCTGGCATGGGGCTGGGTCAGCCTGGATCTGGCGCCAATTCCCCTCGCCGGGTCAATCCTGTTGGCGGACTGATCGGGGGTGGTAGTGCTGGAACCGCACCAACTGGCGCGGCGGGTTCCCGTCCCGGCACCGGCAGAGCAGGTCATTTTGGCCCAGTACATGGCATGCCACCGATTGGCGGCGCCCCTGGGATAGGGCCGTCCGGCAGACCTGGTCGCCGTGAACTGGAGGACGGCGAGACGCGCCGCTGGGACCCCGACCATCCCTGGGAGACTGAGGAGGGCGTTAACCCGGTAGTTCGGCCGCCAGACGACGATGGCCCTATCGATCCCGGGCCAGCCATCGGCTTCAATCGGTGAGGAGACGTTTCGTCGCCGCCGCCCTCAGCGCTTTGGTTATCTCGGCGGCGAGTACGACACCGGCGATCCCTGCCCATGGCGCGGCGAAATTTCACGCGCGCACCCAGGTACGCGATGCACAGTGGCACCTGCGCTACCTCAAGGCGACCGAGGCTCACCGAGTCACCCAAGGCGCAGGAATCACCGTTGCGGTTCCCGATACCGGAGTCGAGCCACATCCTGATCTTTCCAGTAATCTCCTGAGTGGAACCAGCACCATAGCGGGCAGCGAGGGAGACGGATGTCAGGACAACTCTGGCCATGGCACACTGATGGCCGGGCTAATCGCTGCCCATGGCCAGACAGCGAGAGCAGGGGCACTTGGCATAGCACCCAAGGCGAAGATCTTGCCGATCCGCGTGAAGCCAACGGGAGGCGAGGGAAGCACCGAAGATCTTGCAGCTGGTATTGAGTGGGCTGTAGCGAAGGGTGCCGACGTAATCAGCATCTCTGCGGTAGCCGGCGCAAGCGTTCGTCTCCAACGATCAGTAAGAGCGGCGCTTGACGCAGAAATAATCGTCGTAGCCGCTGCGGGCAATCGGCCGGATGACGTCCGCGTCGGCTATCCCGCCTCAGAGCCAGGCGTAATCGCTGTCGGTGGGACAGATGCAAGCGGCCAGCATGCCCGTGTCTCTGTAACTGGATCAGAAATCGATGTGGTTGCCCCTGCAGTTGAGATCTATAGCACGAACCACAACGGCGGCTACTCAAAGGGCACTGGGACGTCCAGCGCAGCCGCCATCGTGGCGGGAGCCGCAGCGTTGATCCGGGCTAGCTACCCCTACCTACCTGTGGAAGAGGTCGCACACCGGCTCACCGCCACCGCTGTAGACAAGGGCCCGCCCGGCCATGACGACGAATATGGCTATGGAGTCATCGACCTAGTAGCTGCTCTCACTGCCGACGTACCCCCGCTCGGCTTTGAATCGGCGCCTGGAAGCGGGCCTGGCGGCGGCGGTAACGCGACTGTTACGGCCGCACCGCCGGCCTCTGCGGGCAATGGAGATGGCGCGGCAGCCCGCGGTCTCGCGACGCTCGGTGTGATTGTGGTGGCTGGCGGGGCGTACGTACTAGTCAGGCGACGTCGACGGATGAATGATCCCCCGCCACGGATAAGCCGTTGATTGACTCGTCTTGGTCCATCAACCAACGAGGCGTACTGGGCGCCCCTTCGCGCGGCTCCCCGGCCTTGTACGAGCAGTAGCGTCCGTTCCAGACCGTGCCGGTCGGCTGGTCGTGCGCCCGGCCTGCACGCCAGCCGGTAGCGTCGAAGGCGTGTCGAACTCCCTGCCCTTGCGCCTCGTCCTCGCCAGTCAGAGCCCCGCCCGCCGCAAGCTCCTCCAGGCCGCCGGTATCGAACCCGACGTGCTGGTGAGCGGCGTCGACGAGTCCCAGGTGGTCGCCGACCGGGCCGAGGATCTCTGCCTGGAGTTGGCGAGGTTGAAGGCGCTGGCGGTGCTCGACCGGCTCCGCGCCACCCCGGACGAGCGGACCCTGGTCCTCGGCTGCGATTCGGTGCTCGCCTTCGACGGGGAGATCCTGGGCAAGCCGGCGGACGCCGCCGATGCGACGGAGCGCTGGCGGCGGATGCGGGGGCGCAGCGGGGTGCTGCACACCGGGCACTGCCTGGTCGACGTCGTTCACGAGGCCCGGGCGGAGGCGGTGGCCTCGACCACCGTGCACTTCGCCGACATCAGTGACGAGGAGATCGCCGCCTACGTGGCCACGGGTGAGCCGTTGGCGGTGGCGGGCGCGTTCACCATCGACGGGTTGGGCGGGGCGTTCCTCACCGGCATCGAGGGTGACCCGGGGACGGTGGTGGGGTTGAGCCTGCCGTTGCTGCGTCGTCTGCTGGGCGAGTTGGAGCTGAACATCACCGATCTGTGGACGAAGGTCGCGCCGGGGGGCCAGGAAGTCGAGCATCTCGGCTAGCGTCCGGTCATGAGCCCGAAGTCACCGCCGCTGACGCCGGAACTGCACGCCTATCTGGTCGCGCACGGATCACCGCCGGACGAGATCATGCGTGACCTGGCCGAGGAGACGATGAAGGTCCTACCCGACCAGGCCACGATGCAGGTGGCACCGGAGCAGGCCGCGTTCCTGACCTTCCTCACCCGGCTGCTGAACGTACGGCAGGCGGTGGAGGTGGGCACCTTCACCGGGCTCTCCGCGCTGGCCATCGCCCGTGGGCTGCCCGACGAGGGACGCCTGACCTGCTTCGACATCTCCGAGGAGTACACCGGCATCGCCCGGCGGTACTGGGCGCGGGCGGGGGTCGCCGACCGGATCGACCTGCGCATCGGGCCGGCCGCCGACGGGCTGCGCGAGCTGCCCCTGGAGCGCCACCTGGACTTCGCGTTCATCGACGCCGACAAGACCGGTTATCCGATCTACTGGGACGAGCTGGTTCCGCGGATGCGGCCGGGGGCGGTGATCGCGGTGGACAACACACTGCGCGGTGGTCGGGTGATCGCCCCGCAGAACGCCGACGATCGGGCGATCGCCGCGTTCAACGACGAGGTTCTCGCCGACGTGCGTGTCGACGCGGTGATGCTGCCGATCGCCGACGGCGTGACCCTGGCTCGGGTGCGTTGACGCCCAGATCCACCCCGAGGCGCCGATGCCGGCGGCGTCCGATCCAGCGATGAGTCGTGTTCAGGCGGTCCAGTGGTAGTCGCCCGCCGGCAGGCTGGGCAGAGGACGCGTGTCGAACGCGCGGATCTCCTCGCCGTCGACAACCACATAGCGGATACCACCGTGGTAGCTGTCCAGGTGCGCCTCCAGATGGATCAGAGCCAGGCGGTAGCGCCCCTCGGCCAGAGTCACGTCGGGCCCGAAGACCCCGTCGACGTCCTCCGCGCTCATTCCGCGGAGATATCGCTCGACATCGTCGTCCACAAGATGGAGAAACGCCTCGGGCGCCCCGGAACGCGAATCGACCGCGAACCAGCCGGCACCGACCTCGTGAAGGGAAAGCCCGTGTTGACGGAGGTCGGCGACGATCCGCTGCGCGGAATGATCCACAATTTCGACATTAACAAGGGGCCGGACACGCGAGCGACCATCGTCGATCGCCG
This sequence comes from Micromonospora sp. LZ37, assembly GCF_059359015.1. Taxonomy (NCBI): domain Bacteria; kingdom Bacillati; phylum Actinomycetota; class Actinomycetes; order Micromonosporales; family Micromonosporaceae; genus Micromonospora; species Micromonospora sp. LZ37. The sequence goes on from NZ_JCADBL010000006.1 coordinate 80,184, forward strand.
GCCTGCCTGGGCCCCGGGGGCCGGTCAGACGGCGACGGGAGCCGGGCGGTCGTCCGGCGCGGGTGCCGTCCGCAGCGCGCGGCCGAGTCGCACGGTGAGCAGCACGGCCGCCGCGATGAAGCCGGGCAGCGCCAGGAAGGCCAGGTGGGGTCCGACCCCGTCGGCCACCGCGCCCAGCGCCACCGGCGCGATCCCGAAACCCACCCCCATCGAGTACGACGACCAGCCGGCCGCCTTGTCGGCGGCCGCTCCGGCGACGTTCAGCGCGATCGAGATCGCCAGGGGGTAGTGCAGCGCGTTGCCCAGTCCCAGCACCACCAGCCCGGTGACGGCGAGCCAGCCGACCGACGCCAGCCAGAAGATCGAGAACCCGGCCAGGGAGAGGGCGAGCGCGCCGAGCAGCAGCGGCACGGGCGGCCAGCGCAGGGCGATCCGGCCGCCGATCAGCCGGCCGAGGAACATCCCGCAGACGATGGCGGCGACCGCGGCCGACGCGGCGGCGGCGGTCATCCCGGCGTGCGAGCGCAGCACGTCGGCAGTCCACAGCGACAGGCAGACCTCGATCGAACCGGTCATCGCCATCAGCAGCCAGGCGATCCAGTACGCCCGCGGCAACCGGCCCGCCGCGGCCGGTCCGCCCACGCCGCCGGGCTGGACCGAGGTCGACGGGGTCGGCCCGACCCGGCCGGGAGTGACCGCCGCCCCGGTGACGCTGCCCGGCTCCGCCGAGGGCGCGAGGGGCACCTCGATTCGACCGGCGGCCGGGGCGGCGGCGTCCGGCAGGCGTACGCGGAAGACGCGGGCGGCGAGCGCGACCAGCGCGATCAGCCCGACCTCGACGGCCATCACCGGTCGCCAGCCGAGGCCCGCGTCGACGCTGACGCCGATCACCAGCGGGGCGAGGATGCCCATGCCGGCGCCGACGGCGTTGGCCTCGGTGAGGGCGGCCGGCGCGGCGGCGCCGTGCCGGGCGGTGAGGACGACGGCCACGCCACTGATCACCATCATGCCGCCGGTCGCGATGACGGCGACCGTGGCGAGGGTGGCCGGCAGCGGGCGGAGCAGGCCGAACGCGGTGACACCGGCGGCGACCCCGGCCAGGCCGGCCCAGATCGCCGGGCCGCGGCCGATGAGGCGGGCGAGTGGCGCGAAGAGCGCGCCGCCGAGGATGGCGCCGACGGCGATGGCGGTGCTGTGCAGGCCGGCGACGGCGGCGCTGGTGCCCTGCTCGTCGCGGAGCAGCGGTACGACCGGGCCGAACCCGTAGAGGAAGAAGCCCCACAGCCCCAGCTGGGCGTAGGTCAGCCAGGTGATCCTGTCATGGGTGAGGCGGGGCACCGGCCTTACGCTACAAGCGTCGGACCGGTGCCTCGCCTCCGGTGAGAGGCAACTCTCGCCGGGGCTGTGTCAGTGGGCCCCCCGCTCAGGCTGGGGCCCCCTCCTCACCGGACGCTGCGGGCGAACTGGCGGGCGGCCCAGAACACGCCGGCGGCGGCGAGCACCGCGGTGATGGTGAGGCCCTGCCAGACCTTGTCGTCGCCGAGGTCACCGGCGAAGAGGGCCCGGGTGCCGTCCACCGCCCAGGAGAACGGGTTCCAGTTCGCGACGCCCTGCAACCATCCCGGGGCGAAGGTGAGCGGCAGCAGGATGCCGGAGAGCAGGAGCACCGGCTGGGCAACGGTGTTCATCAGCGGAGCGAGCGCGTCCTCGCTCTTGACCTTGAGCGCGACGCCGTACGAGACGGCCGAGGTCATCAGCGCGATCAGGGCGAGCATCAGGTACGCCAGGAGCAGGTCGCCGATGAAGACGCGCAGGTCGAACAGGAGCGCCAGCAGCGTGATGATGATGGCCTGGGCGATCAGCGAGACCACGTCCCGCAGGGAGCGGCCGAGCAGCAGGGCGAGCCGGCTGACCGGGGTGACCCGGGACCGTTCGATGACCCCGGCGCGCAGCTCGGCGATCAGGCCGAAGCCCTGGAACAGCCCACCGAAGATGGCCAGCAGCACCAGCAGGCCCGGTACGAAGATCTTGTAGGCGGCGGCCTGGGTGGGCGCGTTCAGGGCCGGCTTGAGCAGCGGGGCGAAGAGCAGCAGGTACATCACCGGCTGGAAGACACCGACGAAGACCCAGACCGGGTTGCGCAGCAGTAGCTGGAGCTGGCGCTCGAAGATCAGCCAGGTGTCGCGGGCGAGTTTCATGAGGTTCTCTCCGTAATCTCAGGACTCGCGCAGCGAGCGGCCGGTCTTGGTGAGGAAGACGTCGTCGAGGCTGGGTCGGTGCAGCTCGATCGAGCGCAGGTCGATGCCGCCCTGGTCGAGCCGGCGAAGGAGCTGCGGGATGACGGTGGCGCCCTCGTCGACGTAGAGGCGCAGGCCGCCCTCGTCGACGGTCTCCAGCTTGTTGACGTACTCCTCGCCGTCGAGCAGCTTGGCGGCCTGCGGGGTGGCGGCGAGGTCCAGGCCGACCAGCACGACGTCGCCGGAGATCTCCCGCTTCAGCGCGGTCGGGGTGCCCTCGGCGACCACCTCGCCGTTGTCCATGATCGCGATCCGGTCGCAGAGCGCGTCGGCCTCGTCCAGGTAGTGCGTGGTGATGAAGACGGTCATCCCCTCGGTGCGCAGCCGCCGGATCTCGTCCCACATGTGCGCGCGGCTCTGCGGGTCGAGGCCGGTGGTCGGCTCGTCGAGGAAGACGACCTTCGGCTCGTGGATGATGCCGAGGGCGATCTCCACCCGCCGCCGCTGCCCGCCGGAGTACGTCTTGCACTTGCGGTCGGCGTACTCGGTGAGCTGGAAGGCGTCCAGCGCGCGGGCGGCCCGGCGGTGGGCGTCGGCCTTGCCGATGCCGTACATCCGGGCGTGCAGGACCAGCTCCTCGCGGGCGGTGGACTCGTCCCAGGTGCTGCCGCCCTGGGGTACGTAGCCGATCCGCCGGCGCACCTCGGCCGGGTCCTTGCGCAGGTCGGCGCCGGCGATGCTGGCCTCGCCGCCGTCCGGCTCGATCAGCGTGGCGAGCATCCGCAGGGTGGTGGTCTTGCCGGCGCCGTTGGGGCCGAGGAACCCGAAGATCTCCCCCTCGGCGACGTCGAGGTCGACCCCGCGCACGGCGTCGACCGTCTTCGTCTCCCGACCCTGGCGGGAGCGGAACGACTTCCGCAGCCCTCTGGTCTCGATCATTTCTACTCCTGGTCGTCCGGGCCGGACGCGCCGGCCGTCTGCCCCCTGGGGCGACGCCGGACGGCGTGCTCCCCCGTTGTGCCGCGAGCAGGCTAACGCGATATAGCTCTTATGGTCAACGTTGATTATTGCGCGTCGGGTCGGCTGGCCGGCTTACCGTCCGGAAAGCCCGACCAACCCTCCGCCCCGACCAGTCCAGCAGGCAGGTACGACACCCCGGACTCGATTCGCTCAGCGATCCGCTCGCACCAGCCAATCTCCGCCTCTGCGCGGACCGCCCAGAGCTCGAACATCCAGGCCACGTGCACCGGCTTGGTCTCGCGCATCCAGTCCGAGTCCACCGAGGCCCGCATCGTCTCGACGCCGGCCCGGAGCAGGTTGGCCCGGTTGCGCAGGGCGGCCGCCGCCTCCTCGCGGGGCAGGGCGGGCAGGAAGGAGAAGGCCGCCACGAAGGGGTCCGGCGTCTCGTGCAGCTGCCACCAGTGTCCGCGCAGCAGAGTCTCGAACTCGTCCTCACCCTTCGGCGTGACCTCGTAGCTGGTCCGCGCCGGCCGGGCGCCGACCTGCTCGGTGGCGACCGCCCGCAGCAGGCCCTCGTCGGCCAGCTTGCGCAACCCGTGGTAGATCGAGCCGGGCTGCACGTTGGCCCACCTGTCGGCGTTCCAGCTGAGCAGCTCGCGGCGCACGTCGTAGCCGTGCACCGGCTGCATCCAGCGCACCAGGCCGAGAATCATCATCCGAGTCGCAGACACCGGACAAGCGTAATAGCCAAACTTGACTAAGGTCGGCGCGGCAGTGCCACATCCCACACTGAGCGATCGTTAGGGCGATCAGAGTGGCCGATACACTCCCGGTCAACGACCCCGGGAGGAGCCACAAGGTGCGCAAGGTACTCATCGCCAACCGCGGAGAGATCGCCGTCCGCGTCATCCGCGCCTGCCGCGACGCCGGCCTGGGCAGCGTCGCCGTCTACGCGGACTCGGACCGGGACGCCCTGCACGCCACCCTCGCCGACGAGGCGTACGCCCTCGGCGGCGACACGGCGGCGGAGAGCTACCTGCGCATCGACAAGCTGATCGACATCGCCGGCAAGGCCGGCGCGGACGCCGTCCACCCCGGCTACGGCTTCCTCTCCGAGAACGCCGACTTCGCCCAGGCCGTCATCGACGCCGGGCTGACCTGGATCGGCCCCACCCCGCAGGCCATCCGCGACCTGGGCGACAAGGTGACCGCGCGGCACATCGCCCAGCGCGCCGGCGCTCCCCTGGTCCCCGGCACCCCCGACCCGGTCGGCAGCCCCGACGAGGTGATCGCGTTCGCGGTCGACCACGGCCTGCCGGTCGCCATCAAGGCCGCCTTCGGCGGTGGCGGGCGCGGGCTCAAGGTGGCCCGCACCATGGAGGAGATCCCGCACCTGTTCGAGTCGGCCACCCGCGAGGCGGTCGCCGCGTTCGGCCGGGGCGAGTGCTTCGTCGAGCGGTACCTGGACAAGCCCCGCCACGTCGAGGCGCAGGTCCTCGCCGACCAGCACGGCAACGTGGTCGTGGTCGGCACCCGGGACTGCTCGCTCCAGCGCCGGCACCAGAAGCTGGTCGAGGAGGCCCCGGCGCCGTTCCTCACCGAGGCGCAGCGCGCCCAGATCCACGACAGCGCCAAGGCGATCTGCCGGGAGGCCGGCTACCACGGCGCCGGCACCGTCGAGTACCTGGTCGGCGTCGACGGCACCATCTCCTTCCTGGAGGTCAACACCCGGCTCCAGGTCGAGCACCCGGTCACCGAGGAGACCGCCGGCATCGACCTGGTCCGCGAGCAGTTCCGGATCGCCGACGGCGAGAAGCTGCGGCTGGCCGAGGATCCCACCCCGCGCGGGCACTCCATCGAGTTCCGGATCAACGGCGAGGACCCGGGCCGCAACTTCCTGCCCGCCCCGGGCACCGTCACCGCGCTGCGGCTGCCCACCGGCCCGGGCGTCCGGGTCGACACCGGCATCTCGGCCGGCGACGTGATCGGCGGCAACTTCGACTCGCTGCTGGCCAAGGTGATCATCACCGGCGAGACGCGCGCCGAGGCGATCGAGCGGGCCCGCCGCGCGCTGGACGAGATGGTCGTCGAGGGCATGGCCACGGCGCTGCCGTTCCACCGGCTCGTGGTGCGGGACGAGGCGTTCACCGCCGAGCCGTTCACCGTGCACACCCGGTGGATCGAGACCGAGTTCGACAACACCGTGCCGGCGTTCACCGCCGCCGCCGGCGCCGCCGAGGCGCCGGCGGAGCGCGAGACCGTCGTGGTCGAGGTGGGTGGCAAGCGGCTGGAGGTGACCTTGCCGGCCGGTCTCGGCGCGGGTACGGCCACCGCCGCGCCCGCCGCGAAGAAGCCGGGCCGCCGGGGTGGCGGCGCCAAGGCCGGCGCGGCGGTCAGCGGTGACGCGCTCACCTCCCCCATGCAGGGCACCCTCGTGAAGATCGCGGTCGCCGACGGGGACACCGTCGCCGAGGGCGACCTGGTGGTGGTGCTGGAGGCGATGAAGATGGAGCAGCCGCTGCACGCCCACAAGGCCGGTACGGTCAGCGGGCTGTCCGCCGAGGTCGGCGCGGTGATCACCGCCGGCGCGGCGATCTGCACCATCGCCTGACCCCGGTCGCCCCGTCCTCCCCGGCCCGCCGGGGAGGACGGCAGCACGAGGGACCTGCCTCCGAGTCCCGTTCCTGCCCCTTCGGCAGGTCCTTCGCCGGGTGCCCACCGAACGCCCCGTCCACGCCGCCGCGGACGGCTCGGCGGGCCGGGGCGGGGTGGTTTGGGCCACCAGCGACGGCGGAGTGGGCCGGGAGCAGGAATGATTGCCGGGTGCGGTTCCTTCATGGCGCGGTCCCCGCGCACGACCTGACCTACAACGACGTCTTCATGGCGCCGGCCCGCTCCGAGGTGGGCTCGCGACTCGACGTCGACTTGGCCACCGGCGACGGTACGGGCACCACCATCCCGCTGGTGGTCTCCAACATGACGGCGGTGTCCGGCCGGCGGATGGCCGAGACCGTCGCCCGGCGCGGCGCGATCGCGGTCATCCCGCAGGACATCCCGATCGAGGTGGTGGCCAACGTGGTCGCCTGGGTCAAGCAGCGGCACCTGGTGCACGACACCCCGATCACGCTCGGCCCGACCGACACCGTCGGCGACGCGATCCACCTGCTGCCGAAGCGGTCGCACGGCGCGGTGATCGTGGTCGACGACGCGGGTCGCCCGGTCGGGGTGGTCACCGAGGCGGACACGGTCGGGGTGGACCGGTTCGCCCAGCTCCGGCACGTGATGTCGACCGAGCTGCACACCGTGTCGGCGGACGCGGATCCGCGTACCGGTTTCGACCGGCTCTCCGCGGGCCGCCGCCGGCTGGCCCCGGTGGTGGACGCGGACGGCCGCCTGGTCGGGGTGCTGACCAGGCAGGGCGCGCTGCGCGCCACCCTCTACAAGCCGGCCCTGGACGACCGGGGCCGGTTGCGGGTCGCCGCCGCCGTGGGCATCAACGGCGACGTGACCGGCAAGGCCGAGGCGCTGCTGGCCGCCGGGGTGGACACCCTGGTGGTGGACACCGCGCACGGCCACCAGGAGCGGATGATCTCCGCGCTGCGGGCGGTCCGCAAGCTCGACCCGGGCGTCCCGGTGGCGGCCGGCAACGTGGTCACCGCCGAGGGGGTACGCGACCTGGTGGCGGCGGGCGCGGACATCGTCAAGGTCGGAGTCGGACCGGGCGCGATGTGCACCACCCGGATGATGACCGGGGTCGGGCGGCCGCAGTTCTCCGCGGTGCTGGACTGCTCGGCCGCGGCCCGGGAGCTGGGGCGGCACGTCTGGGCCGACGGCGGCGTGCGGCACCCGCGTGACGTGGCGCTGGCGCTGGCGGCCGGGGCGTCGAACGTGATGATCGGCTCCTGGTTCGCCGGCACCTACGAGTCCCCCGGTGACCTCTACACCGAGCCGGACGGCCGGCGCTACAAGGAGAGCTTCGGCATGGCCTCGGCGCGGGCGGTCAGCGCGCGTACCGCCGAGGACAGCGCGTTCGACCGGGCCCGGAAGGCGATCTTCGAGGAGGGCATCTCCTCGGCCCGGATGTACCTGGACCCGACCCGCCCCGGCGTCGAGGACCTGATCGACGAGATCATCTCCGGGGTGCGCAGCGCCTTCACCTACGCGGGCGCGCGCAACCTGGACGAGTTCCACGAGCGGGCCCTGGTCGGCGTGCAGAGCGCCGCCGGCTACACCGAGGGGATGCCCCTGCCCACCAGCTGGTGACCGAAGCGACCGGCGGCGTGACCCGGCCGGCGGCGCGGGGGGCTCAGCCGACCGTTGCCGCCGCCGGCCCGACGGCGGCGGACGGGGCGGCCGGCTCGGGGTGGTCCCTCGGCAAGCGGGCGCAGGCGATCAGGCCGATCAGCAGGAAGCCGGCGGCGGCGAAGGCGGCGTACCGGGTCGCCTGGGAGAAGGCGACCTTGGCCTCCTCGGCGACCGGCGCTGTACGCGGATCGCCGGCCAGGCCGCCGATGGCCGCGCCGGCGCTCTCCCGCACCGCCGTGACCACCTGGTCGCGCTGGGCCGGGTCGAGTCCCGGCTGGCCGGCGAGCCGGTCGCCGAGGATGCCGCCCAGGCTGGCGAAGAGCACCGTGCCGAGCACCGCGATGCCGAGCGCCGAGCCGATCTGGCGCGCGGTGCTCTGCACCCCCGAGCCCTGCCCGCTCTGCCGCACCGGCACCTCGCGCAGGCAGACGCCGGTGAGCTGCGCGGCGGCCAGGCCGACGCCCACCCCGTAGACGAAGAGGAAACCGAGCGGCGCCCACCAGGACGTGTCGGGCGCCACGACGACGCCGAGCCCGGCCACGCCGACCAGTTCGGCGGCGACGCCGAGCTGCACCACCCGGACAGCGCCCCGGCGCCGGGTCAGCACCGCGCCCACGCCGCTGGCCAGGAAGCTGCCCAGCGCGAGCGGGAGCAGGGCCAGGCCGGTGCCGAAGGCGCTGTAACCGAGCACGTTCTGGTACCACAGCGGCAGCGCGAAGAGCAGTCCGAACTCGCCGAGGCTGACGATCGCGGCGGCGACGACGCCGTTGCGGAACGAGCCGATGCCGAACAGCGACAGGTCGAGCAGGGCCGGCCGCCCCGTCCGGTTGCGGTGGACCTGCTGGCCGACGAAGGCGGCGAGGGCGAGCAGTCCCAGGCCCCCGGCGACCGGCACCGGGGAGATCCCGCCGGTCCAGTCGACGCCGAGGAGGCGGAACGGCTCCTCCCGTTCCCACCAGCCGTAGGTGCGTCCCTCGATCAGGGCGAAGACCACGCCCGCCAGGCCGATCACCGAGAGCAGCGCGCCGCGCCAGTCGACGCCGCGCTCCGTCCGCTCGTCGCGCGACTCGCCGACCAGGGCGAGGGTGCCGGCGAGGACGACCGCGCCCACCGGGACGTTGATGCCGAACGCCCACCGCCACGAGTGCTCGGTGGTCAGCCAGCCGCCGAGCAGCGGGCCGAGGGCGGCGGCGCCGCCGATGGTGGAGCCCCAGATCGCGAACGCGGCGGCCCGCTCCCGACCACGGAAGTTGGCGTTGAGCAGGGAGAGCGAGGTGGGCAGGATCATCGCGGCGCCGACGCCCTGGAGCACCCGCGCGCCGATCAGCGCCGCGCCGGAGCCGGCCACCGCGGCCAGCACGCTGGCCGCCACGAACACCACGACCCCGACGACGAACATCCGCCGTCGCCCGGAGCGGTCGGCGAAGCGGCCCGCGACCAGCAGCAACGCCGCGAAGGCGAGGATGTACGCCTCCTGCACCCACTGCGCGTCGGTCGAGGTGATCCGGAGGTCGCGGATGATCTCGGGCACCGCGACGTTGACGATCGTCGCGTCGACGATGATCGCCGCGACGCCGAGGCTGATGGCGAACAGACCCCACCAGCGCCCACGGCCCTGCTCACGCATGCCTGCCTCGCATTCGCTAGATTGTCTAGCTACCTGACGTGCTAACTTCAGCCGGTGAACGGGGTCACGTCAACCGCAAGGCCGGGAAACGCCGATGGACACGCCGGCCTCGCGTCGACCAACGGACCGGCCGGGACCAGCGAGGCCGCCCGCGCACTGCGCGACGTGCTCCGGGTCGCCCGGGACACCCGCGGCGCGCTCGCCCGCCGGCTGGGGATCGGGATCACCGACGCCGCCGCCCTCGACCAGCTCGTCTCCAGCCCGGAGGCGCTCGGCCCGGTGGAGCTGGGCAACCGCCTCGGCATCCGCTCGGCCTCGGCCACCACGCTGGTGGACCGGCTGGTGCGCGCCGGCCATGTGGAGCGGACCCCGCACCCGCACGACCGGCGCCGGTTGACGCTGCGGGTCACCGACCACGCGCACGAGGAGGTGCTGGCGGCGCTGCGTCCGATGCTGGTCGGGATCGACCGCGCGGTCGACCGGCTGACCCCGGAGCAGGCCGCGGCGACCGCCGGGTTCCTGCGTGAGATCGCCGAGGTGTTGCGCGACTACGTCGCCACGGCCCCCGACGATCCGCCCGCCTCCCGCTCGGCCGGCTGACCCGCCGTCAGCGGGCGGCGAAGAGGCGGCGGATGACCGCCCTCGCCGCCTCCCGGGGATCGTCGCCGACCCGCTCCGGCAGCGCGCCGGCCAGCCAGAGCGTGGCGAAGCCGTGCACGATGGACCAGGCGGCGAGGGCGTCCCCCTGCGGATCGCCGGCGCTCGCCCGCTCGGCCGGCAGCGCCGCCACCCCCGACCGCAGGGCCGCGCCCGCGCGCTCCCGGGCGGCCCGCACCTCCGGCGCTTCGGCCCGGTAGAGGTCGGGGCGGAACATCACGTCGAAGTGCGCGCGGTGTCGGACCGCGAAGTTGACGTACGCGACGCCGGCTTCGTGCAGATCCCCACCCGCGCCGCACAGCGCCTCGGCGAGCAGGTCGAAGCCCTCGGCGGCGAGCGCGGTGAGCAGGCCGGGCTTGTCACCGAAGTGGTGCGCCGGGGCGGCGTGCGAGACGCCGGCCCGTCGGGCCAGGTCACGCAGGCTGAGCGCCCCCGGGCCCGACTCCTCGATCACCTCCACCGCCGCCGCGAGCAGGGCGCGACGCAGGTCGCCGTGGTGGTAGCCGCGCGTTCCGGTCATGCCGTCATCCTATCTTGTCATTGACAAGTTGGTCCGCTCCGAGGCATCTTGTCGGTGACAAGTTCCTGTTCGAGGAGGTACCCGTGGCCCCCCTGATCGCGCTCGTGGTCGGCACCGCGCTCGCCCGACTGGCCGGCCTGGCCGGCGTGGCCCCGCTCGACGGCTGGCACCCCGCGCTGCGGGTGGGGCTGGCCCTGATGTTCACGCTGACGGGCGTCGCGCACTTCACCGGGCGCCGCGCCGACCTCGTCGCGATGGTGCCTCCGGCGCTGCCCCGGCCGGACCTGCTGGTGACCCTCACCGGGGTGCTGGAACTGCTCGGCGCCGCGGCGCTGCTCGTCCCGGCGGCCGCCCGCTGGGCCGCGGCCGGACTGGCCCTGCTGATGCTGGCCATGTTCCCGGCCAACGTCTCCGCGGCCCGGCGCGGCCTGACCCTGGCCGGGCGACCGGTGACCCCGCTGCCGACGCGGACCGTGCTCCAGGTCGTCTTCGTCGCGGCGGCGGCCGGAGTCACGTTCGGGGCCTGAGCCAGAGGCCCCCGGACCCCGTCGGTCCAGGGGGCGCTCTCCTCGTGACCGGCTCAGGCGGCGGCCGGCAGCAGGTCGGTCGAGCGGGCGGCCACCACCGCGCCGACCAGCCCGAGCGCGTCCGCGACCGGCATCGGGGGCAACCCCCGGCCGCCGCGCAGGCGCAGCGACACCGACCCGTCGGCCACCTCGCGGGCGCCCAGCACCCCGACGTACGGCACCCGCCGCCGGGCGGCGTCCCGGATCCGGGCGCCCAACGAGCCGGCCCGGTCGACCTCGACCCGCAGGCCGGCCCCGGTCGCCCGGCGGGCCAACTCCTCCGCCGCACCGGCCTGCCCCTCGTCCACCGGGAGCAGCACCAGCTGCACCGGGGCGTACCAGGCCGGGAAGGCGCCCTGGTGCACCTCGATCAGGTACGCGAAGAGCCGCTCCATGCTGCCCACCAGGCTGCGGTGCACCATCACCGGCCGACGTCGCCGCCCGTCGGCGTCGGCGTACGACAGGTCGAACCGCTCCGGCTTGTCGAAGTCCAGCTGGACGGTGGAGATGGTCGACTCCCGACCGGCGGCGTCGACGATCTGGACGTCGATCTTCGGGCCGTAGAAGGCGGCCTCCCCGGGCGCCTCGGTGAACTCCGCCCCGTCGAGGGCGGCGCGGAGCAGCTCCTCGGCCCGCGCCCATCGCGCATCGTCGCCGGCGTACTTCTCCCCCGGTCCGCGCAGCGACAGCCGGAACCCGGCCGGGCGGACGCCGAGCGCCGCGTGCGCCTCGCGGATCAGCCGCAGGATCTCCCGGACCTCGGCGTCGACCTGGTCGAGGGCGCAGAAGTTGTGCGCGTCGTTCAGCGAGATGGCGCGCACCCGGGACAGCCCGCCCAGCACGCCGGAGCGCTCCGGCCGGTACATCCCACCCAGCTCGGCGATGCGCAGCGGCAGGTCCCGGTAGGAGCGGCCACGGGCCCGGTACACCAGCGCGTGGTGCGGGCAGAGCGCCGGACGGAGCACGAACTCGTCGTCGGGACTGAGCCGCAGCGGCGGGAACATGTCGTCGGCGAAGTAGCCCAGGTGCCCGGAGAGCTCGAAGAGCTCCCGTTTGCCCAGCGGCGGCGAGTAGACGTGCCGGTAGCCGGCCCGGCGTTCCAGCTCCCGGACGTACTCCTCGACCGCGTGCCGGGCGGCGGCGCCGGCCGGCAGCCAGATCGGCAGGCCCGCGCCCGCCAGGGGGTCGGAGACGAACAGGTCCAGCTCCCGGCCGAGCCTGCGGTGGTCGATCATGTCGCTCTCCTTGATCGGGGTACGACCCGGAGGCGACCTGGCCCGGAACGCCGCGAGGCCCTCGGGAGCGGATCGCCCCGGGGCCTCGTCGACGTCTGACGTCAGTGCGGCGCGCCGGGATCTCCCGGCGTCGTGGTGGGTGCCGCGCTGCGCATGTGGCGACGGTACGGCCGCGGCGGTGAGTGGCGCGACCGGATTTCCCGCCCGGATCAGGGGTGCGGGCCGCCGGCACGGGACCTGCCGGCGGCCCGCGGCGGCCCACTCGTCAGGAACGGGGGACCCGACGGGTACCGGGCCGCGCGCCGACAACGGTACGCCGACGGCCGCCGATCCGCCGACCCGTCCGGGCACGGGTTTGCCGGCGGCGGGGGCGTAACCAGCGGCGATCTGCCTCGTTACACCCCGGTGTCCCTGTGGTGTCCGTGATCACCACCGGCCGGCCCTGTCCGTGGTGACGGCGGCCATGCCGTCAGGCTCGGTGCATCCGATCGGCCTTGACCGGCGAGGTGGCAGCCGTGCCCGAACTTCTCACTGACGTCGCGTCGCCGACGTGGGCCTACCTCCTGCTGCTGGGGCTGCTGATCGCGGACGCGTTCGTGCCGGTCATCCCCACCCAGGTCGTGATGATCACCGGGGGTGCGCTCACCGTGTACGGCGGGCTGAGCCTGCCGGTCACCATCGCCGTCGGCGCGCTCGGCGTCTTCGCCGGTGACCTCGCCTGCTACCTGCTGGGGCGGGGCGCCCCCGACCGGCGCGAGCCCCGGCACGCCGAGGCGAGCCGCGCCCGCCGGATGGCCGGCCGGGTGACCCGGGGACTGCGCACCCCGGGACCGCTGGTCATCCTGCTCTGCCGGTTCGTGCCGGGGGGTCGGATGGCGGCCTGCTTCTCGGCCGGCCGCAGCCGCTACCCGTACCGGCTGTTCCTCTCCTACGAGGCCGCCGCGGCCGTCGGCTGGGCGACCTACGGCGGGCTGGTGGGTCACCTGGGCGGCACGGCGCTGACCGGCTCGGCCTGGCGGCTGGCGATCATCGCGGCGGCCGCGGCGGCCGGATTCGCGGCGGCGGGATGGGCGATGACCGCGGTCGCCGGCCGCACCACCCGCGCCGAGGTCCCGGTCGACTGACGGCTCGTAGGGGCCGTCCCGGGGATCGATGTGGGTGGGCGTCCCGGATCCGCTTCGGATGGTCCCGGCGACGCCGCCCTCCGCTGACCGGCCGCCCGGCCTGCCGGCCGGGCGGCGGCGCGGGGTCACTCCAGTTCGTGGAGCATGAGCTGGCGGGCGGCCTCGGTGATCGACCCCGACAGCGAGGGGTAGATGGTGATGGTCTGGGCCAGCTCGTTGACGGTGAGGTTGTTCTCCACCGCCATGGTGATCGGGAGGATCAGCTCGCTGGCCTTCGGCGCCACCACCACGCCCCCGACCACCTGACCGCTGGCCGGGCGGCAGAAGAGCTTGACGAAGCCGTCGGCCAGGTCGTCCATCTTCGCCCGGGCGTTGCCCGACAGCGGGAGCATCACCTGGCGCGCGGGGACCTTGCCGGCGTCCACCTCGTCCTGGGAGACGCCGACGGTGGCCAGCTCCGGGTCGGTGAAGACGTTCGCCGCCACGGTCCGCAGCCGCAGCGGGCGGACCGCCTCGCCGAGCGCGTGCCACATGGCGATCCGGCCCTGCATCGCCGCCACGCTGGCCAGCGGCAGCACGCCGGTGCAGTCGCCGGCCGCGTAGATGCCGGGAACGTTGGTGCGGGACACCCGGTCGACGGTGACGTAGCCGCCCCTGGCCAGCTCGACGCCGTACTCGGCGAGGCCCAGGCCGGCGGTGTTGGGGATCGAACCGACGGCGATCAGCGCGTGCGAGCCGGACACCAGCCGCCCGTCGGAGAGCTCGACCTCGACGCCGTCGCCGGTGCGGCGGACCGCGTCCGCGCGGGAGTTGTTGAGGATGCTCATGCCCCGGTTGCGGAAGACCCGCTCGATGGCCATCGCCGCGTCGGCGTCCTCGTGCGGCATCACCCGGTCCCGGCTGGAGACCAGGGTCACCTTGACCCCCATCGCCAGGTAGGCGCTGGCGAACTCGGCGCCGGTCACGCCGGAGCCCACCACGATCAGGTGCTCGGGCAGCTCGGGCAGGTCGTACACCTGCCGCCAGGTGAGGATGCGCTCGCCGTCGGGCAGCGCGGTGGGCAGCTGACGCGGGGTGGCGCCGGTGGCGACCAGCACGGTGGAGGCGGCGATCGACTGCTCCTCGCCGCCGTCGGCGGGGGTGACGATCACCCGGTGGGTGTGACCGAGCGTGTCCTCGCCCAGCCGGGCGGTCCCGGCGACGACGGTCACCCCGGCCTTGACCAGCTTGGCGTGGATGTCGTCGGACTGGGCCAGGGCGAGTCGCTTCACCCGCGCGTGGACCGCCCGGGCGTCGACCGTCACCGCCTCCAGCCCGTCGGAGTGCACCCCGAACTCCTCGGTGTCCCGGTAGCCGGTCACCACCTGCGAGCTGGCGATGAAGGTCTTCGACGGGACGCAGTCGGAGAGCACGCAGGCACCGCCGGCCCCCTCCGCCTCCACGACGGTGACATCGGCGTCCAGCTGAGCGGCGACCAGCGCCGCCTCGTAACCGGCCGGCCCCCCGCCGATGATCACGATCCGGCTCACAACGCTCGCCCTTCGTCAGTGCTCACAGTGACTTTCTTCTCCCGAACGTGTTCGACACGCACCGTCGTATTCTCCCCCACCCGCCCGCCGGGCTATCGTCATCGCCGTGCGTCACTACGCCGCTTACGGCTCAAACCTGGACCCCGCCCGAATGCGCGCCTACTGTCCGCATTCTCCGATGGTGGGCATCGGCTGGCTGGAGGGCTGGCGGCTGACCTTCGCGGGCGAGGACGTGATCGGCTGGGAGGGCTCGGTCAGCACCGTGGTCGAATCCCCGGGCGACCGGGTCTTCGTGGCGCTGTACGACATCCACCCGTACGACGCCGCGCAGCTCGACGAGATCGAGGGCGTCACCGCCGGCACGTACCGCAAGCTGCACGTCCGGGTCTCGACCCTGGACGGGGACGTGACCGCCTGGATCTACGTCTTCGACGGCTACGAGGGCGGCCTGCCGACCTCGTGGTACCTGTCGGAGATCGCGAACGCGGCCGAGAAGGCGGGCGCGCCGGACGACTACGTCACCGAGCTGCGGTCCCGCCCCACCGGCACCGCGTCGGCGTAGCGCGTATCGCACCCCTCCAGTGTGCTCCCGGCAGTCGCGGCGACGGCCGCCGGCCCCGGCGAGGGTCGTGCATCACACACCGGCGGCCGGGACGATCCGCTCGTACATGTCGGTCCAGCGCACCTCGCCCAGCCCCACCGAGCGGTAGAGGGTGACCGGGGCGGTCGGGTTGGTCAGGTCGACGCCGAGGCCGGCGGCGGTGCGGCCCTTCGCCGCGTAGACCGCGAAGGCCCGCCGCAGCAGCGCCGCCCCCACCCCGCGCCGCCGGGACGCCGGCAGCACCGACAGATTCCGGACGAAGCCCTCGCCCTGCGCCACCGCCTGGTCGGAGGACTGGAGCGCGCCCGCCGGCGACCCGTCGACCTCGGCGAGGTACCACTCGTCCCAGGTGACGTCGTGCTGGGTGATCTGCTCCCGCCACCGGTCGAAGTCGAGCGGCTCGTAGTCCGGGGTGTCCCGGAACGCGGTGTCGTAGATCCGGTGGAACTCCCGCAGGTCGGACTCGTCGTCCGCGCGCACCGGCCGGACCGTCACGCCGGGCGGTGGCGGCGGCTCGGCGGGCAGGTCGGCCAGGTCACGGCGCATCCGGACGTACCGCTTGACCCGGGTGAAGCCGGCCTCGGCGAGCTCGGCCGCCCAGCGGGTCTCCGGCGCGAAGACGGCGGTACGCACGGTGAGCGCCGGCACCCCACGCTCGGCGGCCCGCTCGGCCACCCGGTCGAGCTGCCGGGCGAGCAGCGGGGCGCGCAGCTGCGCCCCGCGCTCCGGGTCGACGTAGACCTCGACGAACTCGCGGCCCACCCCGCTCGGGTTGTCCACCGTCGCCCAGGCCACCACCGTGCCGTCCGGGTCGACGGCCAGCCAGGAGTCCCGGGCCGGGTCGAAGAAGGGCGCGGTCAGGCAGGCCCGCACGTCCTCGGCGTCGAAGTCGGGGTGGCCGATGGCGAAGGTGTCGGCGGCGTGCACCACGGCGAGGATGGCGGGCACGTCGTCCAGGGTGGGTCGGCGGGCGGTCCAGCCGGCGGGGAGCGTCACGCCGGAGATCCTGACAGCGGGCCCCGATCCGCGCTGCCCATTTTCCGACCGATCGGGAAGCCGATCCGGCGCGCCGGCGCCCGCCCACCGACCGGGCTTCACCCGGCCGGGGCCCGCAGCCGGGCCCGGACGGCGGTGAGCAGCTCCACCAGCTCGGCGCCCTCGGCGGGTCGCAACGCCCGGAACGCGGTGGACGCCAGCCGGTCGGTCACCGCCTCGGCCCAGAGCCGCCGGCGCACCAGCGGCCCGACCGGCGGGTACGGCGGCGGCCAGCCGCAGGCCGCCGCCCCGGCCTCCCCCTCCGGTCCGGCGAGCACCGCCTCCAGCGGGGTCATCCCACCGGCCCGCACCGCGAGCAGGTACGCCCCGGTGAAGTGTTCGCGGAGCAGGAGCAGCGCCACGGCGGCCCGGGCACCAGCGGCGTGGTCCGGGACCGGCATGGCCCGCCAGGCGGCGAAGAGCGGCATCCCGGTCGCGTCGGCGGCGGCCACCACCCGCTCCAGCAGCGCGGCGAGCCGGGGCATGCCGGGCAGGTCGTCGAGGTGCTGGGCGCCCCACCGGCAGCACTCGGCGAGGTTGGCGGAGGCGACCTCCACCGGACGGACCACCCGGCCGGCCGCGTCCCAGCCGTCGGCGACCGCCTCGGGGGCGATGAAGCCGAGCGCCGCCGCCACCGTCTCGGCGCGGACATCGCCGAGCGCGCCCGCCCGTCCGGTGATGTAGAAGGCCCAGCCGGAGATGCCGAGCAACCGGGCCCGGCGCAGCGTGCCCGGGCAGCGGCTGAAGACCTCACCCAGCTCCAGCACGGCCGGCTTGCTGGCGGCCGCCACCTGTTCCGGCGTCATCCCGGACGCCCGCTGCACGCATTCATCGCGCTCAGTGTGCCTCGTCGTCGCCCGCCGCGGCATCCTCCTCCTCGGCGTCCAGCGCCTCGACCGCCGCCTCCACCTCGCCGGCCCGCCGGCGCGCGGCGGTCAGGGTCCGTTCGGCGCCGCGTCGGGCCAGCCTGGCCCGGCTCAGCTCCTGCTCGGCGACGGCCCGGCGGCGCTCCAGCTCGGCCAGTTCGGTCTCGATCCGGTCCAGGGCGGCCGTGCCGTCCCGCTCGGCCGCCACCGCGCCGTCCAGCTCGGACTCCGCCCGCTCCTGATCGGTACGCGCCGACGCCAACTCCCTGCGCAGCGCCCGGCGGCGGGACTCGCGCTCGGCCCGGGCGGCCCGTTCCGCCGCCCGCTCGTCGCGGGCCCGACGCGCCTGCGTCCGCTCCCGCTCCCGGTCGGGCGCCCGGGCCGGTTCCTCCGCGCCCCCGGTGACCAGCCGCAGCTGCGGCCGGGGCACCTCACCGAACCCGGCGTAGTGGACGGCCTTCAGCAACCGTCCGGAACGGACCTGCTCGGCCACCTCGGCGTCGGCCAGGGCCGCGTTGAGGGTGGCCTCCACCTCGGCCAGCGGCAGCTTCCCGGCCGACGGGGCGTCGGGGGTGGCGGCGGCGATCCGGCGCACCTCGGCGACGAGGGCGGAGACCACCGCCCGCCGCTGGGCGGAGAGTTCGCGGAGCTTCGCCCCCTTGAGGTCGCGTTGCGCGGCGCGCAGCGCCTCCGCGAGCGAGGCCAGGTCGGCGACGAGTTCGGGGCGTTCCAGGGCGAGCAGGTTGACCAGCCAGGCGGCCACGGTGGGGCGCTTCAGCCGGGCGATCTGACGGGCCGCGGTGGCGTCACCGGTCCGGCGGGCCTCGGCGACGGCGGCGTCGCGGGCCGCGACGAACCGGTCCGGCGGCGTGCGGTAGAGCCGCTGGACCAGGTCGGACGGGACGGTGGGCACGGGTCAGTCGATCCGGCTGCCCGGTTCGCCCACGCCCGGGGCGATGACCGGCACCGCCCCGGCGTGCTCCACCCGGAGACACGAGTGGGCGTACTTGGTGAGCTGCATCGTGACTCCTCGCTTATCGAATCGTGACGTCCTCAGCGCAGTCTGCCGGAACCGACGCGATGCCGCGTCGCGTCCGAGCTATCGCCCCGGGTGCCGGGGCAGTCAGAGGACGGAGCGGGGATGGGCGTACGGATGGCGCGACACCGCGGGGTGGCCGCGGTGGCGGTCGGGTTGGCGGCGCTGCTGCTGGCCGGTTGCGGAGCGGGCGGGGAGTCCACGGACACGGCGGGTTCCCGGGCGGAGGCGCCCGCCGGTGGCGCCCCGGCCGGTGCGGCCGGCGAGCAGGACCAGGCCGGCGCGGGCGCGCCGGACCTGCGCGTCGAGCAGCGGTCGATCATCTACACCGGGACGATGCGGGTGCAGGTGGACGACGTGGAGGGCGCCGCCCGCCGGGCGGTGGCCGCGGTGACCACGGTCGGTGGGTTCGTCGGCGGGGACAACCGGCGCAGCGTGGCCGCCGACGCGGAGGCGGAGCTGGTGCTGCGGGTGCCGGCGGCGAAGTTCACCGCGTTCGTCGACGAGCTGGCCACCTACGGCAGGCAGCAGCGCCGGGAGGTGAGGACCGAGGACGTCACCGAGCAGACGGTCGACCTGGACGCCCGGATCGCCACCCAGCGGGCGCGGGTGGACAGTGCCCGCAAGCTGCTCGCCCGGGCCACCTCGGTCTCCGAACTGGTCTCGCTGGAGGGCGAGGTGGCGAAGCGGGAGGCCGACCTGGCGTCGCTGGAGGCGAAGAAGCGGAAGTTGTCCGACCTGACCGCGCTCTCCACCATCACCGTGACGTTCGTCGGCCGGGACGCCTCGACCGCCGAGGAGGAGACCGAGACCGGCTTCATGGTCGGGCTGCGCGGCGGCTGGAAGGTCTTCCTGGTTTCGATGAGCGTCCTGCTCACCGTGCTGGGGGCGGTGCTGCCGTGGCTGCTGACCTTCGGCGTACCCCTGGTGGTGCTGATGGTGGTGCTGCGGCGGCGCCGGCGGCGTCCCGCGCCACCGGCGCCGCCCACGACGCCGTTCGGCGGGGGTCACCCGCCGGCTCCTACCGCGCCGCCGCCAGTGCCCGCAACGCGGTCTGCACCATGAGTCGGATCCCGGCGGGGATGGCCCGCTCGTCCACGTCGAACGAGCCGCGGTGCAGGTCCACGTTGGGCCCGGACCGGCCGACGCCGAGGCGGGCCAGCGCGCCGGGGACGTACTCCAGGTACCAGGAGAAGTCCTCCCCGCCCATGCTCTGCGGGGTCTCGGCGATGCCCTCCGGTCCGAGCGCCGCCGCGGTGGCGGCGGTCAACACCTGGATGGCCCGGGCGTCGTTGCTCACCGGCGGACGGCCGCGCAGGTATTCGAGGTCGACCGTGGCGCCGGTGGGCGCGATGACGTCCCGGACGACCTGAGCGACGATCTTGGGAGCTTCCTCCCAGGTGTCGCGGTCCATCACCCGCAGGGTGCCGGAGGCGCACGCCTCGGACGGGATGACGTTGTACCGGGTGCCGGCCGAGGCGTGGCCGAACACCAGCAGCAACCCGCTGTTGGCCGGCACCCGGCGGCTGACCAGGGCCGGCACCTCGGTGACCAGCCGGCCGAGCGCGTCGACCAGGTCGACGGTCAGGTGCGGCCGGGCGGTGTGCCCGCCGGGGCCGGTGAGCCGGACGGTGACGTTGTCGGCGGCGGCGGTGATCGGCCCGACCCGCAGGCCCACCTGACCCACCGGGAGGTTCGGGTCGCAGTGCACCGCGAAGATCTGGACCACGTCCTCCAGGCCGCCGGCCTCGATGACCTCCAGCGAGCCGCAGGGCAGGATCTCCTCCGCCGGCTGGAAGATCAGCCGGACCCGCCCGTCGAGCTGGCCGGCGTCGCGGAGCTGGGCCAGCAGCATGCCGACGCCGAGCATCACCGTGGTGTGCACGTCGTGCCCGCAGGCGTGGCAGACCCCGTCGACGGTGGACCGGTACGGGACGTCCTTCGGGTCGGTCAGCGGCAGCGCGTCGATGTCGGCGCGGAGCGCGATCACCGGCCCGTCGGGGCGCCCGTCGATGTCGCAGATGACCCCGTTGCCCTTGGGCAGCAGCCGCGGGTGCAGGCCGGCGAGGGCGAGCTCCCGCGCGACCAGCGCCGCCGTCTCGAACTCCTCGCCCGACAGCTCCGGATGGGAGTGGATGTGGCGACGGGTGGCGATGAGGCCGGGTACCCGCAGGGCGAGCAGATGGTCCAGCTCGAAGGGCAGGGGGTGGGATCCGGACGACGCCTCTGGCCTGGACAACCCCGGATGGCTGCCGTTCGGCAGCGTCAACGCACTCGTCACGTCGAAGTCTCGATCACTAGGAATGGATGGATCATCGGGGAGGACAGCAGACAGCCTAGACCTCCGCCGGTGACGCTGCGCAACCTCGTTACGGTAGTGATCGGACCGCGTAGCGTCACGTAAACCCTGGTGAGAGGGCTCGAATATCTGCGGGACAGCAGGTAGATCGCGGTCGAAAGACGTCATCTGCCCCACACCTCCTACACCGCGTAACCGATTGGGCGGTCGCGAAATCGGCGTCGATCCGGGGCCGTCGTTCCGAATTGTCGCAAAAGTCGCCACAATTAACTGCCGCTCCGACAAATAGCCGACGACCCTCGGCAGCCGAGCGACTCCCGACGGTGACACGGTTGCCCCGCGCGTGGCCGGACATGCTGTCCGTTCCGTCCACCGGTTCGGATTTACCCACGAACCCCGGGGGCACACACCGCCCGCCCGGAGGGGCCACGCTGCCCGGCCGACACGTCGCACCGGGGTCTTCCCCCGACGGTAGCTCCGCCGGGTCGCCCATGACCAGCGGCGGAGCCCCCGGACACGACGACGGCGGCCCCCGCCGCGCCGCAGCGCCGGCGGGAGCCGCCGTGATGCCCTCGTCCCGCCGCCCATGGCGGGGGCGGGGTCGGTCAGAAGCGGTCGCTGGGTCGGTACGTCCCCCACACCTGGCGCAGCGTCCCGCAGACCTCGCCCACCGTGGCCCGGGCCCGCAACGCGTCCTTCATCGGGAAGAGCACGTTCCCGGTCCCCTCCGCCGCGGCCCGCAGCTCGGCCAGGGCCCGCTCCACCGCGCCGGCGTCCCGGTCCGCGCGCAGCTTGGCCAGCCGCTCGGCCTGGGCCGCCTCGATCGTCGGGTCCACCCGCAGCGGCTCGTACGGCTCCTCGGAGTCGATGGCGAACCGGTTGAGCCCGACCACCACCCGCTCCCCCGAGTCGATCTCCTGAGCGATCCGGTACGCGGACTGCTCGATCTCCCGCTTCTGGAACCCGGCCTCGATCGCGTCCACCGCCGAGCCGTGGTCGAAGACCCGGTCCATCAGCTCGTTGGCGGCCGTCTCGATCTCGGCGGTCATCGCCTCCACCACGTACGACCCGGCGAACGGGTCGATGGTGGCGGTCAGGTCCGTCTCGTACGCCAGCACCTGCTGGGTGCGCAGCGCCAGCCGGGCCGCCTTCTCCGTCGGCAGCGCGATCGCCTCGTCGAAGCTGTTGGTGTGCAGCGACTGGGTGCCGCCGAGCACCGCGCCGAGCCCCTGCACCGCCACCCGGACCAGGTTGACCTCGGGCTGCTGCGCGGTCAGCTGCACGCCCGCGGTCTGGGTGTGGAAGCGCAGCATCATCGACTTCGGGTTCTTCGCGCCGAAGTCGTCGCGCATCAGCCGGGCCCAGATCCGCCGGGCGGCGCGGAACTTCGCGACCTCCTCCAGCAGGGTGGTCCGGGCGACGAAGAAGAACGACAGCCGGGGCGCGAAGTCGTCCACGGCCAGCCCGGCCTCCAGCGCGGCGCGGACGTACTCCACGCCGTTGGCCAGAGTGAACGCGATCTCCTGCGCGGGCGTCGCGCCGGCCTCGGCCATGTGGTAGCCGGAGATGGAGATGGTGTTCCACTTCGGCACCTCCGCCCGGCAGTAGGCGAAGGTGTCGGCCACCAGCCGCAGCGAGGGCTTCGGCGGGAAGATGTACGTCCCCCGGGCGATGTACTCCTTGAGGATGTCGTTCTGGATGGTGCCGTTGAGCGCCCCGCCGGCCACCCCGTTCTCCTCGGCGACCAGCTGGTAGAGCAGCAGCAGCACCGAGCCGGGCGCGTTGATGGTCATCGAGGTGGAGACCTTGTCCAGCGGGATGCCGTCGAAGAGCAGCCGCATGTCCTCGATGGAGTCGATGGCCACCCCGACCTTGCCCACCTCGCCGTGGGCGATCGGGTCGTCGGAGTCGTAGCCCATCTGGGTGGGCAGGTCGAAGGCGACGGAGAGGCCCATCGTGCCGGCCCGCAGCAGCTGGTGGTAGCGCGCGTTGGACTCGGTGGCCGTGCCGAAGCCGGCGTACTGCCGCATGGTCCACGGCCGGGAGGTGTACATCGTGGGGTAGACCCCGCGGGTGTACGGGTAGTCGCCGGGGGCGCCCAGCCGGGAGTCCAGGTCCTCCGGAAGGTCCGCCGCCGTGTAGACGTCCTTGATCGGGAAACCCGACTCGCTAACCCGTTCGCTCATCCCCGGATGGTAGGACGCGAGCCGCCGTCGATGGGTGAGGGATACCGCACACCCGGGTGCCGGGCGGGGCGGACGGCAGGTGAACGTCCGCACACGTACCGTCGAGTAGCAGAATGGGGCGCCGCGTCGGGTTTCGCATCGGGCGTCGGAACCAGCAAGATAGGGGGGTTGTGTCCCAGCCCCCTCGATCTCCCCCCGGTGGCTCTTCTGTGACTCAGATCCCGACCTGGAGCGGCGGACCCGTCAGTCCCCCCAACGGGCGTGCAGCACCCGGCACCACCATCGGTGGCCGCTACTCGCTGCGCTCCGCGGTGGGCAACGGCGGCATGGGCACGGTCTGGCGTGCCAACGACACGTTGCTCCGACGCGACGTGGCGGTCAAGGAGGTCGTCCTGCCCCCGGGACTGGCCCCCAGCGACCGGGACGCGATGTACGAACGCACCCTCCGCGAGGCCCGCGCCGCCGCCGCGATCCAGCATCCCGCCGTGGTCCAGGTGTACGACGTGGTCACCGAGGGCGGCCGGCCGTGGATCGTGATGGAGCTGCTCGACGCGCGCAGCCTGGCCGACATGGTGATCGAGGACGGGCCGGTCGCGCCCCGGGCGGTCGCCAAGATCGGCATCGCGCTGCTCGGCGCGCTGGAGGTAGCGCACGCCAACGGGGTGCTGCACCGCGACGTCAAGCCGGCCAACGTGCTGATCTGCACCGACGGCCGCTGCGTGCTGACCGACTTCGGGGTGGCCCGGATGCCCACCGACGTCCAGCTCACCACCCCGGGGATGGTGCTCGGCTCGCCGCACTTCATCTCCCCGGAGCGGGCCATGGGCCAGGACTTCGGCCCGCCGAGCGACCTGTTCTCGCTCGGCGTGACGCTCTACACCGCCGTCGAGGGGCGCCCCCCGTTCGACAAGGGCGACCCGATCGAGACCATGCACGCCGTGGTCGAGGACCCGCCGGCCACTCCCCAGCGCAGCGGCCCGCTGACCCGGGTGCTGATGGGGCTGCTGGAAAAGGATCCGGGCCGCCGGCTGGACGTGCACACCGCCCGGGCGATGCTCCGCGAGCTGCTCGCCGGCCCGCTGACCAGCACCGCGACCGCGGTCAACTCGGTCACCGACCCGTACGCGGTGGTGCCGGTGCAGCGTCCCTCGACGCCGCCGCCCGCAGCGGCCGAGCCGGAACCGAAGCCCAGCGGGCAGATCGGCGGCCGGGCCATGCTGGCCCCCGGCGAGTCGCTGACCGACCGGCTGGCCGCGCTGCGCCGGGGCGAACGGCCGACGAAAGCCGGCGCCGCCCCCGCCGCCGGCCTCGACGACACCAGCGCCGACGCGCTCGCCGGCCCCCTGCACACCCCCACCGGGGCGATGCCGGCGCCGGGACGGGGCGCGGGCACGACGTACGGTGGCGCCCCGGAGGCCACCCAGCGGATCGACCCGGACGCCAACCGGCGAGCCGGGGCGCCCGAGGCGACCCAGCGGATCAGCACCGGCCATCCGGACGCCACCCAGCGGGTCTACGGCGGCCACCCGGACGCCACCCAGCCGGTCTACGGCGGCCACCCCGACGCCACCCAGCCGGTGTACGGCGGTGGGCAGTGGTCGGTGCCCGGCACCGGCCAGTCGTGGACCTCGCCGGGCGCCACCCCGGCCGGGGCCGACGGTGGCCGGCTCGGCGCCGTCAAGGGCGCCGGCGGCCGGCTGGTCACCACGGTCCGGGGCTGGCCGCGCAAGCTCCAGCTCGCGGCGGCCGGCGGCCTGGCGGTGCTCCTGCTGGTCGGCGTCTTCTCGCTGACCGGCGGCGACGACCCGGCGGGGACCACGTCGCCGCAGACCCAGCCGACCGCACCCGCGGCGGGCGGCGCGCTGCCGGAGATGCAGGAGCACAACGCCCGGGGCGTGCGGGTGAACGTGCCCAAGGGCTGGAAGAAGGCGACCGGCGGCTCGTACGTCGACTACGTCGACCCGGACGACGAGGGGCGCAAGGTCCGCATCCTCGCCGAGAGGTGGGGTGGCACGCCCACCCGGTGGGCGGAGACCGCCCAGAACTTCCTGCGCACCCGGAGCACCACCTGCACCAAGCCGTACCAGCAGGTGGCCATGGACGAGCAGGAGGTCGCCGGCAAGCCGGGCGTGCAGTTCGAGTACACCTGCGGCGAGGGCGACGGCATGCGTCACGGCGTGTGGCGCGGCGTGCTCAACGACGGGAAGATGTACTCGTTCTACCTCTCCTCGACCGACGCCAAGTTCGCCGAGAGCAAGCCGATCTTCGAGGAGATGGTCAAGTCCTTCCAGCTCACCGCGGCGGGCTGAGCCGAGGGCCGAGCGGACGTGGTGATCCGCCGCCGTGCTATCCATAGGCAATGGCGGCGGAACCCACTGACCTTGACCAGATTCGCGACCAGGCTCGGCGCTGGCTCGACGACGACCCCGACCCGGTCAGCCGCGCCGAGCTGCGCGCGGTGCTCGACCGCCTCCCGGACAGCGCCCCGGAGCTGGCCGACCGGTTCGCCGGGCCGCTGACCTTCGGCACCGCCGGGCTGCGCGGCCCGCTGCGCGCCGGTCCGAACGGCATGAACCTCGCCGTGGTCACCCAGGCCGCGGCCGGGCTGGTCGGCTGGCTCGCCGCGCAGGGCGGCGAGGGGCCGCTGGTGGTCGGGTACGACGCCCGGCACGGCTCCCGCGAGTTCGCCGAGCGCACCGCCCAGGTCGCCACCGGGGCCGGCCGGCCCGCGCTGCTGCTGCCCCGGCCGCTGCCCACGCCCGTGCTGGCGTACGCGGTGCGGCACCTCGACGCGGTCGCCGGAGTGATGGTCACCGCCAGCCACAACCCTCCGCAGGACAACGGCTACAAGGTCTACCTCGGCGCGCAGCTGGGTGGGGGGCTGGGCGCGGGCGCCCAGATCGTGCCGCCGGCCGACGCCGGCATCGAGGCCGCCATCCGGGCGGTCGGCCCGCTGGCGCAGGTGCCGCTCGGCCCGCCCGGTCAGGTGCTCGGCGACGACCTGGTCGTCTCGTACGTCGACCGGGCCGCGGCGGTGGTCGAGCCGGGCGGCCCGCGGGACCTGTCCGTGGCGTACACGCCGCTGCACGGGGTGGGCGCGGCGGTGCTGACCGCCGCCTTCGCCCGGGCCGGTTTCCCGGTGCCCGGCGTGGTGCCCGACCAGGCCGAGCCGGACCCCGCCTTCCCGACGGTGAACTTCCCCAACCCGGAGGAGCCGGGCGCGGTGGACCGGCTCGTCGCGCTCGCCAACTCCACCGGAGCGGACATCGCGATCGCCAACGACCCGGACGCCGACCGGTGCGCGGTGGTCGTCCGGGACGGCGGGACCGGCTGGCGGATGCTGCGCGGCGACGAGGTGGGCGTGCTGCTCGCCGACCACCTGATGCGGCGCGGAGTGACCGGCCTGTACGCCACCACCATCGTGTCGTCGTCGCTGCTGCGGGCGATGAGCGCCGCGCGGGGCCTGGCGTACGACGAGACGCTGACCGGGTTCAAGTGGATCGTGCGGGCCGGGGGCGGTGCGACACCGCTGGTCTTCGGCTACGAGGAGGCGCTGGGCTACTGCGTGGCGCCGGAGCACGTCCGGGACAAGGACGGCATCACCGCCGCGCTGACCGTCGCCGAGCTGGCCGCCGGGCTGAAGGCGCAGGGCCGCACCCTGACCGACCGGCTGGACGAGCTGGCCGCCGAGTTCGGCGTGCACCACACCGACCAGCTCTCCGTCCGGGTGGACGATCTGCGGGTGATCGCCGACGCGATGGCCCGGATCCGCGCGACCACCCCGACGTCGCTGCTCGGCCACCCGGTCACCGAGGCGCAGGACCTGCTCCCCGGCGCGGACGTGGTGATCCTGCGGACCGACGCCGCCCGGGTGGTGATCCGCCCGTCGGGCACCGAGCCGAAGCTCAAGGCGTACCTGGAGGTGGTGGAGCCGGTCGCGGACGGCGACGTGGCCGCGGCCCGAGGGCGGGCGACCGCCGCGGTGGCCGCGCTCCGCACCGAGATCGCCGCCGCGCTCGGCATCTGACGGCAGCGGCCGGGGACCGCCGGCACCCAGCCGGTCGACGGGTGGGTGCCGGAACCCGTCGCGCCGGCCGGCCGGGAGCGGCGTCCCGGGACCGGGCCACCACCGCACCTCGGCCAGCGGGGTGATCAGCTCGGCCGCCTCTGCCCGCTGCCCGCTGCCCGCTCACGCACGCTTTGCTCTGCTGCCTCCAACGCAACACGGGAGCGCTTCCAGTGTCGCGTACGCGGCAGCAGAGCAAAGCGTGCGAGTGAGTGAGGTGTCCGCCGCTGGACGGGCGGACGGCGCGCGACCACCCCGGCCCGACCCGCGGCATCACGGGTGGCCCCGCGCCGAGCAGACCGTGCGGCGAGCGGGTCGGGCGGGACAGCGGCGGGTCCGGTACGCCGGGCCCCGCTAGGGGCGCTTGCCGAGGGCCTGGTCGACGGCCTGGCCGAGGGCGGCGACGACCAGGCCCACCGAGGGGCGGACGACCGAGTCGTCCAGGCTGACGTTGCCGGAGAAGCCGGCGCCACCGGCGATCTCCTCCAGCCGGCGGTGGGCGGCGGCCGCCGCGTCGCCGGTCAGGCCGAGCGCCGGCTCCATCCGCAACACCGCCACCAGGGTCGCCAGCGCGGCGGTCCGCTCGTCGGGCAGCTGACCGCTGGCCAGCGCCGCGGCGAGCCGGCCCCGGGTCTCCGCCTCCACCGAGGCGTCCGCCGTCGGGTACCGGTGCACGACGATGAAGCCCAGCTCGGTCTCCTCGACGTCCCGGACCACGCCCCGGGCCACCAGGTCGCCGAGGATCCGGTCACGCAGACCGTGCCGCAGCCGCTGCACCCAGGACGACGGGGTGTGCGGGGTGTCCGCGGCCATCCGGGCCAGCACCTCGTCGATGATCGGCTCGCCGACCGGCGTGGGGTCGGTCGCCACCAGGGACCCTTCGGCGTACGCGACCCGGCCGGCGAGCGCCAGCTCCACCAGGACGGCCGCGGCCATGCCCAGGTCGAGGCTGATCCGGGGCATGGTCGCCCGGCCCGTCTCGTCGTCGTACGCCAGCAGCAGCAGCTCTTCGGCGAGCGCAACACCAGTCATAGCCGCAGACGCTAGCGGGTGCCCGCACCGTGGCGCGCGGATCCGCAGACCGGGGTGTCGGCGGCCACCCCTGCGGCGACGATTCAGGACACGGTCTGCGGCGCCTGTGGGGCCCGGTCACGGTTCATGAACCGCTCGGCGGCGCTCGGCCCCCCGAGCACCCGCCAGGCCAGGAAACCGAGCACCCCGCCGAGCGTGTTGGCGAGCAGATCGTTGACATCCGCCAGGCGACCGCTGCTGACCAGGACGTTGCTGAGGAACTGCACCAGCTCGACGACGCCGCTGACGGTGAGCGACACGAGGGCGGCCTGCCGGACGTCGCGGATCCGCGTGACCAGGGGAAACAGCACGCCCAACGGGACGAACATGACGATGTTGAGCACGAACGTCGTCGGGTCGATGGTGAGCACCGGGATGAAGTTGGCCTTTTCGTACCAGGGGCTCCTGTTGCCGTGGACGCCCAGGGCGACCTGCAGCGGGAACAGCGTCACGGCCACCACGGTCAGCAGGTACCAGCACATCGCCCACCAGGCCAGCAGCCGCCGGGCGGACAGCGTGCCGCGACGCCGGAGCACCAGCCACGCTCCGAGGGTGAGCACGACGGCCAACGGCGGTACCACGGCCAGTGCGGAAATCTCGTACAGCGCGCCGGACACGACGCCTCCCAGCATGATCGAAATGAGTGGTGCAACCGGGGGACAAGATCGCACGAGCGCGGGTCGCCGCCGTCGGCGGACGCGTCACTACGGGCGACCACCACGAGTGGTCGCCCGCACCGGGACGGACTAGAAGCGGGGCATGCCGCCGAACTGGCGGTCGCCGGCGTCGCCGAGGCCCGGGACGATGAACTTGTTGTCGTTGAGGCCCTCGTCGATCGAGGCGGTGACCAGACGCAGCGGCAGGCCGGAGCGCTCCAGCCGCTCGATGCCGACCGGCGCGGCCAGGACGCAGAGCACGGTGATGTCGGTGCAGCCCCGGTCGGCGAGCAGCCGGCAGCAGTGCTCCAGCGAGCCGCCGGTGGCCAGCATCGGGTCGAGCACCAGCACCGGCAGCCCGGCCAGGTCGCGGGGCAGCGACTCCATGTACGCGCGCGGCTCGTACGTCTGCTCGTCGCGGGCCAGGCCGACGAAGCCCATCGACGACTCCGGCAGCAGGCCGAGCGCGGCGTCGGCCATGCCCAGACCGGCCCGCAGCACCGGCACCAGCAGCGGCGGGTTGGCCAGCCGGGTGCCCTCGGTACCGGTGACCGGGGTGGCCACCGGGTACTTCTCGACCGGGAAGGTGCGCGCGGCCTCGTACACCAGCATGGTGGTGAGTTCGTGCAGCGCGGCCCGGAACGACGAGGAGTCGGTCCGGGCGTCCCGCATGG
The DNA here is from genome assembly GCF_059359015.1 of Micromonospora sp. LZ37. Classification (NCBI taxonomy): domain Bacteria; kingdom Bacillati; phylum Actinomycetota; class Actinomycetes; order Micromonosporales; family Micromonosporaceae; genus Micromonospora; species Micromonospora sp. LZ37. The sequence goes on from NZ_JCADBL010000006.1 coordinate 109,434, forward strand.
CGGTCAGCCGCGACTGGGCGAGCGGGTGGTCAATGACGTGTACGTCCACGATCGCTCAACCTACCGGTCGCCCGGAGTCCGCACTGCGGCTGCGGGGCGACCAGCGACGCCGCTCACGTACGCCGCCCGACGGAGTCACCGTGACCAAGATCACTGGAGGGCCGGATGCGTAGTATTCGGGGCATGACGGCGACAGCGACGTCGGCCCGGTCGGACCTCTCCGAGCTGGGACGATCCGAGACCGCTCTGCGGACCTTCCTGCACGGCCTGCCCGGCGTGGACCAGGTCGGCGCGGAGCAGCGGGCGGCACAGCTCGGCACCCGCTCCATCAAGACCACCGCCAAGGCCCAGGCGATCGACCTGGCCATCCGGATGGTCGACCTGACCACCCTCGAAGGGGCGGACACCCCCGGCAAGGTGCGGGCGCTGGCGGCCAAGGCGCTGCGCCCCGACCCGGCCGACCCGTCCTGCCCGCACGTCGGCGCGGTCTGCGTCTACCCGGCGATGGTCCCGTACGTGGCCGAGGTGCTGCGCGGAAGTGGCGTGCACCTGGCCAGCGTGGCGACCGCGTTCCCCTCGGGCCAGGCGCCCCTGGAGATCAAGCTCGCCGACACCCGGGCCGCCGTCGAGGCCGGGGCGGACGAGATCGACATGGTGATCAACCGGGGCGCGTTCCTGGCCGGGCGATACAAGGAGGTCTACGACGAGATCGTGGCCACCAAGGAAGCCTGCGGGGACGCCCACCTGAAGGTGATCCTGGAGACCGGCGAGCTGGCCACCTACGACAACGTGCGGCGGGCCTCCTGGCTGGCCATGCTGGCCGGCGGTGACTTCATCAAGACCTCCACCGGCAAGGTTCCGGTGGCGGCCACGCTCCCGGTGACCCTGGTGATGCTGGAGGCGGTCCGCGACTTCCGCGCCGCCACCGGACGACAGGTCGGCGTGAAGCCGGCCGGCGGCATCAAGACCACCAAGGACGCGATCAAGTACCTGGTGATGGTCAACGAGACCGTCGGCGCGGACTGGCTCGACCCGGACTGGTTCCGGTTCGGCGCGTCCAGCCTGCTGAACGACCTGCTGATGCAGCGCACCAAGCTGACGACCGGCACCTACTCCGGTCCCGACTACTTCACCCTGGACTGAGAGCCGATGTTCGAATACGCACCCGCCCCCGAGTCCCGCTCGGTGGTGGACATCAAGCCCTCGTACGGGCTCTTCGTCGACGGAAAGTTCGTCGACCCGACCGACGGTGGCAGCTTCAAGTCGATCAACCCGGCCTCCGAGGAGGTCCTCGCGGAGGTCGCCGAGGCCGGCGCGCAGGACGTGGACCGCGCGGTCCGCGCCGCCCGCCAGGCGTACGAGCGGGTCTGGGGTCCGATGCCGGGCCGGGACCGGGCCAAGTACCTGTTCCGGATCGCCCGGATCATCCAGGAGCGCTCCCGCGAGCTGGCCGTGCTGGAGTCCCTGGACAACGGCAAGCCGATCAAGGAGTCCCGCGACGTCGACCTGCCCCTGGTCGCCGCGCACTTCTTCTACTACGCGGGTTGGGCCGACAAGCTGGAGCACGCCGGGTTCGGTGCCAACCCCCGCCCGCTCGGGGTGGCCGCGCAGGTCATCCCGTGGAACTTCCCGCTGCTGATGCTGGCCTGGAAGATCGCCCCGGCGCTCGCCGCGGGCAACACGGTGGTGCTCAAGCCGGCCGAGACCACCCCGCTGACCGCGCTGCTCTTCGCGGAGATCTGCCAGCAGGCCGACCTGCCCGCCGGTGTGGTCAACATCGTCACCGGGGCCGGCGACACCGGCCGCGCCCTGGTCGAGCACGCGGACGTCGACAAGGTCGCCTTCACCGGCTCCACCGAGGTGGGCCGGGCCATCGCCCGGTCGGTCGCCGGCACCCGCAAGAAGCTCACCCTGGAGCTGGGCGGCAAGGCCGCCAACATCGTCTTCGACGACGCCCCGATCGACCAGGCCGTCGAGGGAATCGTCAACGGCATCTTCTTCAACCAGGGGCACGTCTGCTGCGCCGGCTCCCGGCTGCTGATCCAGGAGAACGTCGCCGACCGGGTGCTGGAGTCGCTCAAGCGCCGGATGGCACAGCTGCGGGTCGGCGACCCGCTGGACAAGAACACCGACATCGGCGCGATCAACTCGGCCGCCCAGCTGGAGCGGATCCGCGAGCTCTCCGACGCCGGCTCCGCCGAGGGCGCCGAGCGCTGGTCGCCGCCGTGCGAGCTGCCCGAGCGGGGTTTCTGGTTCGCGCCGACCATCTTCACCGGGGTCACCCAGGCGCACCGGATCGCCCGCGAGGAGATCTTCGGCCCGGTGCTCTCGGTGCTCACCTTCCGTACCCCGGCTGAGGCCGTGGAGAAGGCCAACAACACGCCGTACGGGTTGTCGGCCGGGATCTGGACCGACAAGGGATCCCGGATCCTCTGGATGGCCGACCGGCTGCGCGCCGGCGTCGTCTGGGCCAACACGTTCAACAAGTTCGACCCCACCTCGCCGTTCGGCGGCTACAAGGAGTCGGGCTACGGTCGCGAGGGCGGCCGGCACGGGCTGGAGGGCTACCTCAATGTCTGAGCGGGTCGCGGTACGCAAGACGTACAAGCTCTTCATCGGCGGGAAGTTCCCGCGCAGCGAGTCGGGACGGTCGTATCTCGTGCAGGACGCGAATGTCTCCCTGGCCTCCCGCAAGGACGCGCGGGACGCGGTGGTCGCCGCCCGCGCCGCGGTGAAGGGCTGGGCCGGGGCGACGGCGTACAACCGGGGTCAGATCCTCTACCGGGTCGCCGAGATGCTGGAGGGCCGCCGCGAGCAGTTCGTCGCCCTCGGCGTGCCGGCGGACGAGGTCGACGCCGCGATCGACCGCTGGGTCTGGTACGCCGGCTGGTCCGACAAGCTGACCCAGGTGTACGGCGGCGCCAACCCGGTCGCCGGGCCGTACTTCAACCTCTCCGCGCCGGAGCCGACCGGGGTGGTGGCCGTGGTGGCCCCGGAGGCCCCGGCGCTGCTCGGCCTGGTCAGCGTGATCGCCCCGGCGATCGTCACCGGCAACACCGTGGTGGTGGCGGCCTCGCCGGCGGCGCCGCTGGCGGCGGTGACCCTGGCCGAGGTGCTGGCCACCTCCGACCTGCCGGGCGGGGTGGTCAACATCCTGACCGGCCGGCTGTCGGAGACGGTGCCGACCCTGGCCGCGCACATGGACGTCAACGCCATCGACCTGACCGGGGTGACCGACGCCTCGCTGGCGGCCGACCTCGAGGTGAAGGCGGCGCAGAACCTCAAGCGGGTGCTCCGGCCAGCGCCGGCGGACCACGACTGGACCGCCGACCCGGGCGTCACCCGGATGACCACCCTGCTGGAGACGAAGACGGTCTGGCACCCCAAGGGGGTGTGATCGCGGGTCGCTGTCCGGGGTTTCCGGCCCCGGACGGCGTCCGCGTGCGGGTTCAGCTCGCGACTCCTGCCCTGGGAAGGTTCTACTACGGGGGGTAGGATTACGGGGTGACTCGGTTGGGCGATCTTGAGCGTGCGGTGATGGACGTGCTGTGGGACACGGTCCCCGCCACGTCGGACGGGGTGACCGTGCGGGAGGTCGCCGACGCCCTCGACGGCCGGGAGTTGGCGTACACGACGGTGATGACCGTGCTGGACCGGCTCGCCGGCAAGGGCATGGTGCAGCGCGAGCGGGAGGGGCGGGCCTGGCGCTACCGGGCCGCGGCCAGCCGCGAGGCGCACATCGCCCAGCTCATGCTCGACGCCCTCGACCTCGGCGGCAGCCGGGACGCCGCGCTGGTGCGCTTCGCCCGCTCGGTGACCGGCACCGAGGCCGACGTGCTGCGCGCGGCGCTCGGCGCCGAGGCCGGCCTGACCGACCGGGTCGAGGACCCGCGGGGCCGGCGGACGCGGCTCGCCGACGAGGCGACGGACCGGTAGGGCGGCGGCCATGGCGTTCGCCGTGCACTTCGCCGTGTCGATGCTGGCCTGCTATCTCACCGCGCAGGTGCTCGCCGGCTCGACCTGGACGTGGCGCGCCCCCCGGGTGGCCATCGTCTGCTGGCAGGCGGTCGGGCTGGCGCTCGGCCTCTCCGCGATGGGCCTGCCGATGGCGGCCGGTCTGGCCGCGTACGACCGGCCGACCGGCAGCGCGCTGCTCGCCCTCGCCACCGACCTGAGCCACAGCACGCTCCCGCCGGGGCTGAACGCCGCGCACCTGGGGCTGGTCGGGATCGGCTTCGGCATCGGCGCGGTGCTGCTCACCACGACGGTCCGCAGCATCCACGCGACCGTGCGCGCCCAGCGCCGGCACCGGGACCTGCTCACCCTGGTCGCCCGCCGGGACCCCACCGTGCCGGGCGCGCTGGTGCTGGACCACCCGAGCGCCGCGGCGTACTGCCTGCCCGGGGTGCGGCCCCGGGTGGTGGTCAGCGCCGGGACGCTGAGCCTGCTCGACCGGGCCGAGCTGGAGGCGGTGCTCACCCATGAGCGGGCGCACGCCGACGAGCGGCACGACCTGGTGCTGCTGCCGTTCACCGCGCTCTGCCGGGCGCTGCCCTGGTTCGGCTGGGTACGCGCGGCGCACGAGCGGGTCGCGCTGCTGGTCGAGATGCGCGCCGACGACAAGGCCCGGGAGCTGCACGCGGAGATTCCGCTGGCCGGCGCGCTGCGCCGCTTCGCGGCCTGCGGCGACCGGATCACCCCGGCCGGAGCGCTCGGCATGGGCGACCGGGACCTGGACGTCCGGGTGCAGCGGCTGATGCTCCCCGACCGGCCGCCCCGCCTGATCGGGGCCGCCGCGCTGACGGTGGCGACCGTCCTGGTCGCGCTGCCGATCTCCCTCTTCCTGAGCTGACCTCCGGCGCCGCCCGGCGCACTCGCGAGATCGTGCTGGATCCATGAAGTAGTGGCCTCTCCGCGGCGGGGAGGCCACTACTTCCACGTTGGAGCGCGATCTGGCAGGCCCGAGGCTCGATCTACTACGTGTCGTCGTAGTATCTTGCACTACGAGGCGTAGTAGTTATGCGTAGAGAAACTACGTGTAGGCTGTCTACGAAAAGAGAGCCAACCTCTGGGAAGCGGTCATGGACACCCTGCTCCTCGCGCGCCTGCAGTTCGCCACCACGACCTCGCTCCATTTCCTCTTCGTGGTGGTCACCCTCGGCCTGGTCACGCTGCTGGTCGGCCTGCAGACCGCCTGGTTCCTGACCCGCAACCCGGCGTACGAGCGGCTGACCCGCTTCTGGGGCCAGCTCTATGTGATCAACTACGTGCTCGGCATCGCCACCGGCATCGTCATGGAGTTCCAGTTCGGACTGAACTGGAGCGGGCTGTCGCGCTACGTCGGGAACGTGTTCGGGGCCCCGTTGGCGATCGAGACGTTGGTGGCGTTCTTCCTGGAGTCCACCTTCCTCGGCATGTGGATCTTCGGATGGCACCGGCTGCGCCGGGGCGTGCACCTGGCGCTGCTCTGGGGCGTCGCGCTCACCGCGTACGCCTCCGCGTTCTGGATCATGGTGGCCAACTCGTGGTTGCAGAACCCGGTCGGCTACGAGCTGCGCGACGGCGTCGCCCACCTCACCGACTTCACCGCGCTGCTCACCAACCCCAGCCTCGGCATGGCGTTCGGCCACGTGATCTCCGCGGCGCTGCTCACCGGCGGGCTGCTGATGGCCGCGGTCAGCGCCGGGCACCTCATCCGCCGCACGCCGGACTTCGCGCTCTTCCGCACCTCGCTGCGGATCGGCCTGGTCACCGCCGCGATCGCGGTCACCCTGGTGCAGGGCTTCGGTTTCGCCCAGTTCGGCCCGGTGTCGCAGGTGCAGCCCACCAAGTTCGGCGGCGGCCCGGCCGCCGACACGCTGGTCGCCGAGTGGACCGCCCGGTTCGGCCCCGGCGACTACACGCCGCCCGTACTGAGCAACGTGGGTCTCGGCTTCATGATCCTGATCGGCTTCACCCTCGGCTGCGTCTGGCTCCTGCTCCCCCTGCTCTGGCGGGACTGGATCATCCGGCTGCGCTTCCCGCTCTGGCTGACCCTGTTCGCCCTGCCGCTGCCCTTCATCGCGGTGATCCTCGGCTGGATCTCCCGCGAGGTCGGCCGCCAGCCCTGGGTGGCGTACGGGCTGCTGCCCACCGAGCGAGCCGTCACCGACGTCGACGCCGGGCTGATGCTCGCCTCGCTGATCGGCTTCAGCCTGCTGCTCGGCGCCCTCGCCGTCACCAACTGGACGCTGCTCGCCCGGCACGCCGCCCGGGGCGCCGCCGATCCCGCGCTCGGCCGCCCACCCGGCGTGCCCGACGACGGGACCCGATCCGCCCCCGCCTTCGCCTGAGGAGACCGAGATGGACCTCGCCTGGTACGCCCTGCTCGGCCTCTTCTTCGCCACCTACCTGGTCCTCGGCGGCTACGACTACGGCGTCGGGCTGCTGCTGGCCCGGGGCGCCGACCCCGCCCGCCGGCGCGCCGCGCTCACCGCGCTCGGCCCGTTCTTCCTCGGCAACGAGGTGTGGCTGGTCGCCGCCGTCGGCATCCTCTTCGGCGCCTTCCCCACCCTGGAGGGAGAGCTGCTCTCCGGCTTCTACCCGGCCGTCGTCGGGGCGCTGTTCGGGGTGATCGGAGTGACCGCCGGGGTGCAGCTGCGCAGCCGACCCGACCGGGAGCGGACCCGCGCCCGCTGGGACCGGGTGGTGGTCGCCGGCAGCGCGCTCGCCGCACTCGGCTGGGGAGCCCTGCTCGCCGGGCTGCTCCAGGGCGTACCCCTGCACGCCGACGGCCACGTCGCCGGGGTGACCCACCTGGCCACCCCGTTCGTCGCCGCCGCCGGGCTCGCGATGCTCGCCCTCGTCGCGGCCCACGGTGCGACCTTCCTCACCCTGCGGCTGCCGGCCGCCGAGGCGACGGCGGTCGGGCGCACCGCCCGCCGGCTGATCCCGGTGGCGCTCGCCGCGGTCGCCACGGCCACCGCCCTCGGCCTGCTCTCCGACCGGGTACGCGACGCCGTGCGCCAGCCGGCGTCCGCCGTACTCCTGCCGTTGCTGCTGGTCGCGGCCCTGCTGGTGGCGCGGGCGGCGCTCCATCGCGGGCGGCCCGGGGTGGCCTTCGCGGCGACCAGCGCGGCGCTGGCCCTGCCGGTGGCCCTGGTCGGGGCGGCGCTCTGGCCCGCGGTGCTGGTCTCCACCGTCGACCCGGCGGCCACCCTGACCGTCGCCGACGCGGCCGCCAGCGGGCCGACACTGCGCCTGCTGGGCTGGCTCGCGCTGCCGCTCCTGCCGGCCCTACTAGGCTTTCAGGCAATGTGCTGGTGGGTGTTCCGGGGACGGACCGACGGCAGGGCACCGGTGTACTGGTGAACCGCCGTCCCTTCGACCCGCGTCTGCTGCGTCGGGTCCCCGGGGCCCGGCGCGACCTCGCCGTGCTCGCGATCCTCGGCGGGCTCACCGCGCTGCTGGTCATCGGGCAGGCGACCGCGCTGGCCGCGCTGCTCGCCACCGCGCTCGACGGTCGGCTGGACCGGCCCGCGCTGGCCGGCTTCGTCGCCGCCGTCGGCGGGCGCGCGCTGGTCACCTGGGGGCAGGGCACGGTCGCGGCGCGGGCGGCGGCGACGGTGAAGGCCGCCCTCCGCGCGGACCTGCTCGCCGCCGTCGGCCGGCACGGGCCCGGCTGGGTCGCCGGCCAGCGGGCCGGGCAGCTCGCCACCCTCACCGGACGCGGCCTGGACGCGCTCGACGCCTACTTCACCGGCTACCTGCCCCAGCTCGTGCTGAGCGTGACCGTGCCGCTGGCCGTGCTGGCCCGGCTGGTCTTCGCCGACTGGGGCTCGGCACTGATCATCGCGCTGACCATCCCGCTGATCCCGGTCTTCGGCGCGCTGCTCGGCTGGCAGGCGCAGGCCGCCACCGAACGGCAGTGGCGGCGGCTCTCCCTGCTCGGCGGGCACTTCCTGGACATGGTCGCCGGGCTGCCCACGCTGCGCGCGTTCGGCCGGGCCCGCGCCCAGGTCGAGGTGGTGCGCCGGATGGCCGACGGGCACCGGGTCGCCACCATGAAGACGCTGCGGATCGCCTTCCTCTCCGCGCTGGTGCTGGAGCTGGTCGCCACCCTGTCGGTGGCGCTGGTCGCGGTGCCGGTGGGTATCCGGCTGCTCAACGGCGGGATCGCCCTCTCCACCGCGCTGCTGGTGCTGCTGCTCACCCCGGAGGCGTACCTGCCGCTGCGGGCGGCCGGCAGCCGGTTCCACGCCAGCATGGAGGGGCTCACCGCGCTGGACGAGGCGTTGACGGTCTCCGCCACGCCGGCCACCGCACCGGCCACCGCGCCCGTTCCCGCGCCGGCCGGCAGCGGCGAGATCCGCTTCGAGGCGGTGACCGTCGAGTACGAGCGGACCACCGCGCTGCGGGACGTCACGCTGACCGTCCGCCCCGGCGAGCGGATCGCCGTCATCGGGCCGAGCGGCGCCGGCAAGAGCACCCTGCTCGGCCTGCTGCTCGGCTTCGTCACCCCGACCTCCGGCCGGGTCACCGTGGACGGCGTCGACCTGGCCGACGTCGACCTCGACGCCTGGCGCCGGCAGCTGGCCTGGGTGCCGCAGCGGGCCCACCTCTTCGCCGCCTCACTGGCCGACAACATCCGGCTCGGCGCCCCCGACACCCCGGACGCGGCGCTGGCCACCGCGGTCACCGACGCGGCGCTGGACGACGTCGTCGCGGCCCTGCCCGAGGGGCTCGCCACCACGCTCGGCGAGCGCGGGTACGGGCTGTCCAGCGGCCAACGGCAGCGGGTCGCCCTGGCCCGGGCGTTCCTCCGGGACGCCCCGCTGGTGCTGCTCGACGAGCCGACCGCGCGGCTGGACACGGCGAGCGAGGCGGTCGTCCTCGACGCCACCCGGCGGCTGGTGGCCGGGCGTACCGCGCTGCTGGTCGCGCACCGGCCCGCGCTGCTCGCCGACGCCGACCGGATCCTGCGCGTCGAGGAGGGCCGGGTCACCGAGCTGACGGCGACGCCGGTCGGGGAGGCCACCCGATGAGCACCGGACCCACCCGCCCCGACCAGCCCGGCCACCCCGTGCCGGACGGAGTGTCCGCCGACGGGGTGACCCCGGCCGGCCGCGACCCGGGCAGCCCGACGCCGGCCGAGGTCACGCCGCCGGAGCTGGCGGCCCCCACGACCACCGCGCCGGACCGGACCGGGCCCGGCCGCCCGACCGGGAGCACCACCGGCGACGACGGGCCGGCCCGGGCCGCCGAGCGGGCGGTGCTGCGGCTGGCCCGGCCCTACCTGGGCCGGCTGGTCGGCGCCGGGCTGCTGGCGGCGGCCACCGAACTCGCCGGGCTGGCCCTGATGGCCACCGCCACCTGGCTGCTGATGAGCGCCGCCGGCCGGCCGCCGCTGGACCGGCTGACCGTGGCCATCGTCGCGGTCCGGGCGCTCGCCATCAGCCGGGGCGTGTTCCGGTACTCCGAACGGCTCGCCGGCCACGACGCCGTGCTCCGCCTGATCACCGACGTCCGGGCCCGGGTCTTCGCCACCCTGGCCGCCCGCCGGGCCCCCGCCGGGCAACGCACCGGGGACGCGCTGAGCCGCCTCGTCTCCGACGTCGAGGCCGTCCAGGACCTGCTCCTGCGGGTGCTCGTACCGGCGGCGGCCGCCGCGCTGGTCGGGGTGCTGGCCGTGGGCGGGGCCGCGCTGATCTCGCCAGCCGCGGCCGGGGCGCTCGCCGCCGGCCTGCTGGTCGCCGGGGTGGTCCTGCCGGCGCTGGCCACGATGCTCACCCGGCGGGCCGCCGACCAGGTCGCGCCGCTGCGCGGGGCGCTCGCCACCGACGCGGTCGACCTCACCCACGGCGCGGCCGACCTGGCCGCCTTCGGCGCCACCGGGCAGGCCCTGGCCGGCGCCGAACGGCACGCCGAGCGGCTGGCCCGACTGGAACGCCGGCTCGCCGCGACCGGCTTCGCCGTCGACGCGGCCGGGGTGCTCGTCGCCGGGCTGACCGCCGGCGGCGTGGTGCTCGCCGCGCTGCGCGCCGGGGTGGACGGCGTCCTGGTCGGCGTACTGGCGGTCGGCACCCTCGCCGCGGTGGAGATCGCCCTGGCCCTGGTCGGCGCGGCCCGGCAGCGCAGCCAGCTCCGCACCGGCCTGGCCCGGGTCGCGGCCCTGCTCACCGAGCCGCTTTCGGCCCCCCAGCCGACCGGCCCGGCAGCCGCCCCGGCCGCCCCGGGTGCCGTGCCGACCACCGCCGGTGCGCCGGCCGACGGCACGACGGGAGCCGCCACCGGTGCGGCCACGGTGGGCGCCGCCGCCCCGCACGACGTCCGCTTCGAGGGGGTCACCGTCCGCTACCGGGAGGGCGCGGCGCCGGCGCTGGACGGGGTGGACCTGGACCTGCCGGCCGGGCGCCGGGTCGCCGTGGTCGGGCCGAGCGGCGCCGGCAAGAGCACCCTGGCCGCCGTGCTCACCGGGGTGGTCCGCCCCGCCGCCGGCCGGGTCACCCTCGACGGCGTCGACCTGTCGGCCTACCCCGAGGAGGAGCTGCCCCGGGCGATCGGCGGGCTGCTCGCCGAGGCGTACGTCTTCCACGCCTCGGTCCGGGAGAACCTGCTGCTCGGCCGCGCCGCCGCCGGTGAGGAGGAGCTGGCCGCGGCGACCCGGGCGGCCGGCCTGCTGGACTGGGTACGCGAACAGCCCGACGGCTGGGACACCGTGGTCGGCGAGGAGGGCGGGCAGCTCTCCGGCGGGCAGCGGCAACGGCTCGCGCTGGCCCGGGCGTTGCTCGCCGCACCCGGGGTGCTGGTGCTCGACGAGCCCACCGAGGGGCTGGACCCGGCGGCGGCGGACGCGGTGCTCGCCTCGACGCTCGCCGCCACCCCGGCCGGGCACTCGGTGCTGCTGATCAGCCACCGGCTCAGCGGCCTCGACGGGCTGGACGAGGTCGTCGTGCTGGACGCCGGCCGGGTCGTGCAGCGCGGCCGGCACGCCGAGCTGGTGGCCGCCCCGGGCTGGTACCGGGACCAGTGGCTGCTCCAGGAGGCGGCCGAGCGGGGCTACCTCGCTCTGGCACCCTGACCCCGGTTCCGGGGATCTCCCCGAGGTCACCGCCCGCCCCGGGTGGCAGGGTGGAGCCATGCGCGGGTGTGACGACGTACGGGTGGAGCAGCGGCTGCGCGAGCTGGACGACCGGCTGCGCGGGCCGGCCCGGCTCAAGGCGGAGCTGATCGCCGAGCTGCGGCACGCGCTGACCGACGCCGCCGAGGCGTACCGGGAGGGTGGGCTGTCCCCGGCGGAGGCCGAGCGGCGGGCGGTGGCCGAGTTCGGCACCGCGGCGCAGCTGGCGCCCGCCTACCAGGTCGAGCTGGCGGCGGGGGCGCTGCGTGGCCTGTCCCTGCGGGCGCTCGCGATCGCCCTCGTGCTGGTGTCGGCCGGCGACCTGACCTGGCGGGGGTCGAGCTGGAGCGACGGCCCCCCGCCGCCGCAGGGCTACCAGCTGCTCTCGGCGTCGATGAACTGGATCTGGCTGGTCGTCGCCGGGTTGGCGGCGGTCGGGCTGGTCGCCGGCTTCGCGGCGGCCCGCGGCGGTCGCGTCGCCGTGCCGGGCGGGCAGCTGCTCGGGCTGGGCCTGACCGGCGCGCTGGCGCTCGGCGCGGTCAGCGGGGTGGCCCTCTTCGCCTGGTCGGTGGAGCTCTGGGACGCGGCCCTGACCTGGCCGCCGATGATGATCGGCGTGGTCGTCGCGAGCGCGGCCTACTTCTCGCTCGCGCGGGCGGCCCGGTCCTGGCTGACCGCTGCCCGGTGACCGGACGCGAGGAGGCCCGATCCTCGCCCGCCGTCAGGCCGGGGTGGCCGGCGGCTCGTCGGGGCCGAGGAAGCGCGCCACGGTCGAGCTGAACTCCCGCCACCCGGCCCGCTCGTCGGAGAGCGCCCGGCGGCCGGAGCCGGTGAGCTCGTACGTGCGCCGTTCCCGGCCGTTGACCGTGCTCCAGGAGCTGGCGACGTGCCCGGCCCGCTCCAGCCGGCGCAGGGCCGGATAGATGGTGCCGGTGGGCAGATCCAGGTTGCCGTCGCTGCGGACGCGCAGCGCCTCGATGATGGCGTAGCCGTGCAGGGCGCCCTGTTCCAGGACCGCCAGCAGGAGCGCGTCGAGGTGTCCGTGCAGCGCCTGAGCCTTCATACGTAGCAAGGCTACTTGTCCGCCGCACGGACCGCCACCGGGGTGCCGGGTCCGGCACCGCCCGGCCGACCACTAGGGTATGTGCCCAGAGTCACTCGGCGGCCGCACGCGCCGCCGGGTGCGCAACCCGACGCACACGGAGGTCAGCGTGGCCCGCCAGTCGCCCCAACGGCCCGACGCCGACGAGCCCGAGCTCGACACCACCGACGGGCCGCTCGAGCCCGAGGTGACGCGCGGCGAGGCCGACCGTTCCCTCTGGGACGAGCTGCGCATCGACCCGGTGGAGATCGCGCTGCCCGCCGGCACCGGATTCACCCTGCGGGCGTACCGGCCGGCCCGCGAGCTGACCCCGACGGACGTCACCGAACGCGACGAGGACGACCCGTTCCTGGCCCGTCGCCAGGCCGTCGAGATCGAGGACGACGAGGAGGTGGTGATCCTCGACGAGGAGTTCGCCGCCCTCTCCGCCGAGGAGGAGGAGGACGCCGAGCGGCCCGACCGGCGCAAGCCCGCCGCCACCGCCACCGCCACCGGCACCGACACCGAGGGCGACACCGACGAGGACGCCGACGACGCGGCGGGCGACGAGGAGGTGCCGGCCTTCCTGACCCACAAGGGCCGGCTGCTGCTCTTCAAGACCCCCGAGGCCCTGGTCAGTTTCATCCGTTCCGGTGCGCCCAACGACCTGTCCCAACTGGACGGCTGGAATGAACTGTCCGAACGGGTGGAACCGGCCGACATCGCCCCGCTCGACGAGGACACCTACGAGCTGGACCTGGTGGTGGAGAACCTGCGCGGCGGGCACGACACCTGGGATCCCACGCTCCTGATCGAGGCCGGCGAGGTCGCCCGTGACCTGGCGTACGCGCTGCGGCTACCAGCCGTGCTGGACATGCTCTCCACCGGCTCCAGCCTGGACGATCTCGATGAGGCGCTGCGCGCCTCTGTCAACGGCGGAATCGGTGCATTCCTGGGCCGGCGACGGTTGAAGAAGATCGGCGCGCAGACCGCGAGTTTGGGTTGGCGCACCATTGTCGGCAAGATCTCTGCCGTCGTGGACTGGCGCGACTGACCCCGAGCGGGGAGCATCAGTCTCTGGCAGATGGAAGACCTGTGTCCCGGGAGGGAGGACGACGCCGTGGCGCTCGTGCGCGTGTACTGCGGTCTGGCCTCGGCGGATCCGGCCGACCGATCGGCATCGGCCGGTTCGTCGCTGACGTCCGCTGTGGTCGATGACGCGGGTCGTCTGCTGCACGTCTGCGAGATCAGCGACGACGCGGCGGGCTACGCCCAGCTGGTCACGCTGCTCGTGGAGCGTTCGGGCGGACCGAGCGGCGCGGCGATCGCGGCGGACAGCGACGACCACTCGGTCACCTCGCTGCTCATCGCCGCGGGGCGTCCGCTGGCACTCGCCGACGACGACTCGGTCGACGACTTCGCCGAGCGGTTCGCCGACGACGACTCCCTGGAGGAGATGCAGTCCCCGCCGGCCGAGCGGCGGGCGGTGGGCCTGGCCCGCGCCCTCCAGGCCGGCGCGCTCTCCGCGGTCACCCTTCCGGCGCCGGGCGGCCTCGTCGGCTACAAGCAGGTCCTGGCGGCGCACGCCGCCCTTTCCAGCGGCCGGCACTCCGCGGCGGTGGCGCTGCGCGAGGTGCTCCGCGAGCTCTACCCGGCCGCGCTCCGGGCGTACCCGGACCCGGCCGAGCGGGTGGCGCTCGCCGTGCTGGACGCGCTCCCGGAGCCGAGCATGCTCACCGGCACGGTGACCCGCGGCCGCGAGGTCTCGGTGGCCGCGGACGCGGTGGCGGCGCACCTCGCCGCCGACGGCGTCGCCGAGGCCGACGAGATCGACGCCGCGGTGACCGCGCTGCGGGTCGCCATCTCCGAGACCCCCCGCCGGGCCACCGTCAACCGGGCGCTCACCTCCGCGGTGGCCGAGACGGTCCGACAGGCGGTCGCCTCGGTGCGGGCCTGCGACGCGGGCTGCGAGGCGCTGGTCGGCGCGCTCAACGCCCGCGTCACCACGCCGGCGCCGGTCCCCGGTCGCCGCGCCGCCGCCCGTCGTGGCGAGCCGGTCGGTGACCTGCCGGGCCTCAGCAGCACCGGTACCGGCCTGCGTACCGTCCGCTCGGCCAACCCCGAGCCGCCCGCCCCCACCGGACGGCGCAGCCGCCCGGAGCCGGTCTCCGGCGGGGCGCTGCCGCCGTCGCCCCGGCCGCTCGGCCCCCCACCGGTCGCGCCCCCACCGGTCGCGCCGCCGCCCGTCGCCCCGCAGCCGCTCACCCCGGCCGCCTCGGCCGGCACCCCGATCTCCGCCCCACCGGCGCGTACCGACCCGGCCATGCCGGTGGTGCGCCGCGGGGTGGACGCCCCGACCAACCGTCCGGTCTCCGCGCCCCCGCCGCCGCCACCGGGGATCACCCCGATCGCCCCGGCCCAGCGCGGCGCCGTACCCCCCGCTGAGGCGGGTGAGCCGTTCCGGCCGACCCTGACCACCGCCGCGATCAACAACGCCCGCGCCGAACGCGAGCGGCAGCGCACCGTGATCCCGCCGCGCCCGAAGACCACCGGCGCGCTCTCCGCGCCCACCGGTGGCTTCAGCGCGACCGACCTGAGCGTGCCGGTGCCCACCCCCCGCCCGGACCAGGAGTCCGCGCCGCCGGGGTCCCGGGCGAACTGGCCGCTGGTCAACAACCCGGAGGATCCGGCGGACAGCTCCGCCAACAACCCGGTCGTGCCGCCGTACGGCGAGCGCGCCGGCCGGCAGGTGGACGCCCCGACCGACCCGGGCGCGGAGCGGCGGGTCACCCCGCCCTGGCTCGCCGACGACCTGCCCCAGGAGCCGCCGATGCTGCGGCTCGTCGAGCCGCCGCCACTGGCGGACCGGGCGCTGCGCGACGGGCTCGACCCGTCGGCCGATCCGCACCTGGAGACGCCGCCGCTGCGCCTGGTGGAGCGGGAGGAAGCAGCCCGTGCCGCCCGCGCCGACCGGCCGGCCCCGGAGCGCCGTCCCGACCCGGCTGAGCGCCGGACGCCGCTGGAACGCCGCCCCGAGACGGCCGAGCGCCGGGCGCCCCTGGAGCGCCGCCCCGAGACGCCCGAGCGCCGGGCGCCCCTGGAACGCCGCCCCGAGACGGCCGAGCGCCGGACGCCCCTGGAACGCCGTCCGGAAACGGCCGAGCGCCGGCCGCTGGAGCGTCGCCCCGACCCGTTGGAGCACCGCCCCGATCCGATCGAGCACCGACCGGCCCCGATGGAGCACCGGCCGCCACCGGTCTCCGACGAGGGCGACGGCGACCTGCTGATCTTCGCGGCGGCCAAGTCCGCGTGGTTCGTCGGGCACAGCGAAGAGTCCGACATGGACTGGTCCACCACGGCGGACACCGGCTGGCAGGCCGCCGAGCAGGCGGCCCGTCCGGCCGTCGGCGCGGAGACCTCCGCCGGCCTGCCCAAGCGGGTGCCCCAGGCCAACCTGGTCCCCGGGTCGCCGCTGCGCGAGGAGCGTCCACTGCGGATCGTTCGGGACGCGGCGAGCCTCGCCGAGAACACCACCGGCTACTTCCGCGGCTGGCGCCGCGGGCAGGAGATCGGCGGGTTCGCGGTGGGTGGGCGACCGGGCCGCGAGTCGGCCGGGGGTTGGGACTTCAGCCGCGATCCCGCGGAGCGCGACGACGACCGGGAGTACGAGTTCCGGTCCGCCGGCTACCGCTCCTGACCGTCGCCACACCGCCCTCCACCTGCGTGTTCCTACCCACACCCGGAAAATTTGACGCCGGGTGACGGCGGCCGGGAGCATACCGGCGAAACCGGCGGCGACAGGTGACGCCGGGGTGGGAAGGCGACTCCAATGGCGACACCGGCAATCGACTCGTTCCTGCTCACGCGCCGGGGAGTGCTCGCCGCGACGGCCGGCACGCTGCTGCTCGGTGGCTGCGGGCAGGGCCCGGCGCCGGGCCGGGCGGAGCCGGGGGACAGCGCCTCACCGGGCGGCCCGGAGCTGCTGATCGGCGTCAGCCTGGAACTCAGCGGCCGGGGCGCCGCGCTGGGCGTGTTGCAGGAACGGGCCCTCCGGATCACCCTGGAGTCCCTCAACGCCAACGGTTTCCAGGTGGGCAACCTGCGCCGCCGCGTGAGGCTGCTGGTGCGTGACAACCGCAGCGACGCGCGGGAGGCCGCCCAGCAGGTCACCGAGCTGGTCCGCCGGGACCAGGTGCACGCCCTGATCGGCACCACGCTGACCGAGACCTCGCTGGCCGCCGTCGCGGTGGCCCAGCGGCTGCGGACCCCGTTCATCTCCCTCGCCCCCGGCGACGGGATCGTGCTGCCGCTCGCCCAGCGGACGTACATCTACAAGCTCACCCCGGACGCCGCTGACGTGGCCCGGCGGATGGCCCAGCTGATCAGCGGCAAGGGCCTACGGCGGGTGGCGCTGGTCGCCGCGGACGGCCCGCACGGCGACTCGGGCGTACGGGCCGTGTCGGCGGCGCTGCGCACCGCCGGCGTCGAGCTGGACCGCACGGTACGGCTGCCCCGCTCCGGTGTCAGCTTCACCACGCCCGCCCGCCGCGCGATGTCCGGGGACCCGGACGGTGTGATCGTCTGGGCGGCGGCCCCGGACACCGGCAGCGCCTCCCGGGCGTTGCGCCGGGCCGGGTTGCAGGGCCCGCTCTTCTTCGACCCGTCCGGGGTGGCCGAGGAGACCCTCCAGGGCAGCAACGCCTCCGCCGTGGAGGGTGCGTACGCGGTCCACCCGACCTGCCTGGCCGGCTCCACCCTGACCAACGCCACCACCGCCGCGCTGGCCCGCCGCGACTTCGTCTTCCGCTACATCCAGCAGCACGGCAGCTTCAGCGGCTTCGCCCCGTACGCCTCGGACGCGGTGCAACTGCTCGCCGACGCGGCGCGGCTGTCCAGCAGCGTCGACCCTGGACGGATGCGGGCCTACCTCCAGAGGGAGGTCGCCGACGGGCTGGCCGGGGGGTACGCCTTCACGCCGAACCGGCACGGTGGCATGGAGCGCGACTCGCTGGGCACCTACACGGTCAGCCAGGGCAGCTGGGTCCGGGTCTCCTGACCCGTCCCGGGGTCGTCGAGGCGTCCGGCCGGTGCCACCGAACGGCAGTCGAGCCCGGTGCCGCCGGGCGGCAGCTGGGCAGCCAGACGCGCCCGGTGGCGGCCGAAGCCACCGCCGGGCGCGTACCGGTCGATCAGGCCGGGGCGACGGCGCGCGAGCGGCGCATCGTCAGCACGTACTCGACCAGCGAGATCAGCACGTGCTTGGTCGACTCCCGGTTCCGGGCGTCACAGGCCACCACCGGCACGTCGCTGGAGATGGCCAGCGCGTCCCGGACGTCCTGCGGGTCGTGGTACTGCATGCCGTCGAAGCAGTTGATGGCCACCAGGTACGGCAGCCGCCGGTGCTCGAAGAAGTCGATGGCGGCGAAGCAGTCGGCCAACCGGCGGGTGTCGACCAGGACCACGGCACCGATCGCGCCACGGACCAGTTCGTCCCACATGAACCAGAACCGCGTCTGACCGGGCGTACCGAACAGGTAGAGGATCAGGTCCCGGTCGATCGAGATACGGCCGAAGTCCATCGCCACCGTGGTTGTCGTCTTGCCCGGCACCTGCCGGGTGTCGTCGACGCCCACGCCCGCGGAGGTCATGATGGCCTCGGTGGTCAACGGCGTGATCTCCGAGACCGAACCGACCAGCGTCGTCTTACCGACGCCGAACCCACCGGCGATTACGATCTTCGCCGACGTCACGCGCCCGGCCGGGGTCGGCGGGCGGTGCGACATGTCAGAGCCTGCGAAGTCCACTCAGCACCCTCTCCAGCAGTTCAGTGCCCAACGCGTCGTCGGAGTCGTCCAGGATGGTCGGCTCGTGGACCGCGACCAGGCCGTCCGTCGCCATGTCGGCGATGAGCACCCGGGCCACGCCGAGCGGGAGCTGCAACCGCGCCGCGATCTCGGCCAGCGACTGCACACGTCCGTCACACAGCGCGGCGATGTACTGGTGTTCGCGGCCCTGACCGCCGTTGCCGGTGGCAACGGCGCGACCGCGCACCGTCGTTTCGACGAGCGCCTCCAGGGCGATGTCGAGCCGGGGACGGGTACGACCACGGGTCACGGCGTATGGACGGACCAACGCCCCGGTCGGTTCGTCTCGATCAGCCATGTCGCCGCTCACCTCCCTCGTACCCGCCACCGGCTCTCGCCCGGTGGAACCCGTCCTGGTTGTTGTCGTTGCTGCCCTGCCGACCCGTGGTCAGCGGTCAGCCCATCATCCCGACAGCCGTACGCGGCTGCGGAGTCAGCGCGTCACCCACCCGGTCGACCAGCAGGGCCATCTCGTAGCCGACCTGACCGACGTCGCAGCTGCGGGCGGCCAGCACGGCGAACGAGGAGCCGTCCGAGATGGACATCAGGAACAGGAAGCCGTTGTCCATCTCGACCACGGTCTGCAGCACCGCGCCACCCTCGAAGCAACGGGCGGCACCCTGGGTCAGGCTGACCAGTCCGGACGCGATCGCGGCCAGCTGGTCGGCACGGTCCCGCGGCAGGTCCCGCGACGACGCGAGGAGCAGCCCGTCCGCCGAGACGGCGACCGCGTGCGCGACACCGGGCACCCGGTCGGCGAAGTTCGCCAGCAGCCAACCGAGATCCTGCGTAGTTGTCATCCTTCTTGCTCCTTCTGCCCGCTCCCGGCGGCCGGGCCTGCGCCAGACTGCGAGGATTGCTGCCCTCCCGGAGTCGCCTCCGGGCTGGTGGGGTTGCTGTCCGAGGGGTGGCTGGTGCGGCCGCGCTGCACGCCCCGATGGTAGGCGGAGAGCAGGCCACGGACGGCCTCGGGCGTGCGCCGCTGCACCGGCGTGGTGGGCTTCTCCACGGCGCCGGGCACGAGCTGCGCCATCGGCGTCCGCTTGGGCAGACCGGTCTCGGTCGTCGCCGCCACGGGCACCTCGGAGGCCGCCACGGCGGCCCGCCAGCCGTCGTCGGCGGCGGTCTGCCAGCCGGCGCCCTGCTGCGCGGGCCGGCGGCCCGGCAGGGCGTCGGCGAGCCCGGGACGGCTGCCCCCGTTCGCCGTCGACCCGTTGTCCCGGGGCGCTCCTCCGGCCGTCGGAGTGTCTGCCATCGGTGCGTTACCTGTCGTCCCTGGTGCGGTGTGCTGGCCAGCGCGGGCGGCGGCGTCGGCAGGGGGCGTCGGCCGGGTCGCGGTCCCGTTGGCCGCCGGCTTGGCGCCGGCCGCCTCCTCGGGACCGGGTCGACGGGTACGGAACCAGGCCGACTCGAGCTCCCGGAATATCGGCAGCTCCATCGTCTCGTCCGCGTACCGCTGCCGGTTGGCCGCCTGCTGCGGCGTCTGCGGCCGCTCGGCCGGCGCGGCCTGCGGCGGCCGGGCCTGCTGCGGCACGGCCGGCTGCCGACCCGCCGCCGGGGTGGCCGTGGTCGGTGCCTGCGGGGCGGGCTCGGCCCCCGCGGGCCGCGCGACGCGCGGCATCTCGGTGGTCATGTCCAGGGCGGCGGCGAGCCGCTCGGGAACCGGCGGGGTCGCCGCCTCCCGGTCACCAGCGGCGACCGGCGGCCAGGCCGGCGGCGCACCGGCGCCCGACGTGGTCGGCCGCGACGGCAGCCCGGAGGCGGGCGGCGCGGAGTACGGCTGAGCCGACGCGGGCGGCGCGGAGTAGGGCTGGCCGGACGCGGGCGGAGCCGAGTAGGGCTGACCCGACGCGGGCGGAGCCGAGTACGGCTGGCCGGAGTAGGGCTGACCGGAGTACGGCTGACTCGACACCGGCATCCCGGAGACCGGGGCGCCGGAGACCGGTGGCAGCGGCGGGGCGGAGACCGGCGGGACGGGCGGGGCGCTGTACGGGCGCGCCTCGGGGCTGCTCGGCAGCTGCCTCGGGATGACCGGCTGCTGCCCGGTGGCGTCCGGGTCGCCGTCGGCCCCCTGGCGCTGCGGCAGCGGGTCGATCGACTGTCCGTTGATGCGCGGCGCGAAGCCGTCACCGCCGTTGGCGCCGCTGGCGCCGGTCAGGTCGGACCAGGCCGGCATGGAGCGGGCCGCTCCGGCGGCCGGGGCGCCCGAGCCGTTGACCGGGGCCGGATCGAAGGGCCGGCCACCGAGGGTGACCTGGTTGCCCGACTCGACCGAGCGCTGGGTCGGCGCCGGGACGTTGCCGAGCGCGGGCAGCGCCCCGAAGACCGGAGCCGGGCCGGTGGAGTGGGGGCCGGACGCGGACGCCGGCAGCGCGGGCGGCTGCGGGCCGCGGCCGGAGAGCGCGCGGGGCACCAGCACGGAGGTGGGCAGGACGACCTCGGCCACGGTGCCCCGGTCGGTGCCGGGACGCAGCTCGACCTTGACGCCGTGCCGGGACGCCAGCCGGGCGACCACGACCAGACCCATCATCCGGGAGACGGCCACGTCCACCTGGGGCGGCGTGGCGAGGCGCTCGTTGAGGTCGGCCAGCTGCTCGCCGCTGATGCCGATGCCGCGGTCCTCGACGTAGAGCGAGGCCCGGTCGCCGACCCGACGCGCCTCGACCATGACCTGGGAGTCCGGCGGGGAGAACGCGGTGGCGTTGTCGAAGAGCTCGGCGACGAGGTGCACCAGGTCGTTGACCGCGTGCGCGGCGACCTCGATGTCCCGGTCGATGATCCCGAACTCGATCCGGGTGTAGTGCTCGACCTCGGACTGCGCGGCGCGCAGCACGTCGATCAGGGCCGCGGGCTCACGCTGCACGCGGGTGGAGTCCGCGCCGGCGAGGACCAGCAGGTTCTCGTCGTTGCGGCGCATCCGGGTGGCCAGGTGGTCGAGCTGGAACAGCTCGGCGAGACGGTCCGGGTCCTCCTCGCCCCGCTCCAGCCGGTCGAGGTGGCCGATCAGCCGGTCGACCAGGATCTGCGAGCGGCGGGCGAGGTTGACGAACATCGTCGCGACGGAGGAGCGCAGCGCGGCCTGCTCGGCGGCGGTGCGGACGGCCTCCAGGTGGACGGCGTTGAACGCCTCGGTCACCTGGCCGAACTCGTCCTTGCTGCGCACCGGCAGCGGCTCGGCGATCTGGTTGGCCAGCTGGGTCGGGGAGAGCTGCCCGCTGACCTGCGGGTCGCGCAGCCGGGCCACCGCCTGGGGCAGGCCGTACTGGGCGATGGAGAGGGCGCCCTGGCGCAGGTCGCGCAGCGACCGGGCCATCGACCGGGCGACCAGGTACGCGAAGAGGATGGCCAGCAGCAGCATGCTGAGCAGCAGGCCGGTCTGCAGGAACACCGTGCGCTGCACGTCGGTGCGCAGGACGTCGGCCTGCGCGACCACGTCGCGGTCGAGCCGTACCTCGACGGTGCGGATCAGCTGGGCGTTGGCGATCATGGCCGCGTCCCACTGGTCCGCGCCGAACGGGACGTTGGCGATGCTCTCGGTGTCCCGGCCGTCGATGAAGCTGCTGTAGGTCTCGGCCTGACGCAGGTCGGAGCCGGCGACGGTCTGGTCGTGGAACTCCCGCTCGGACCGGCTGGCGACGGACTGGAAGGTCTGGAGCGCGAGCTGCTGGCCGGTGAGGCTGGCGATGTAGTCCTTGCGCAGCGGCGGGAGGTACGCCTTCTGGATGAGCACCCGGTGCACCGTGACCCGGCGCAGCGACAGGAACTCCTTGGTGCGGGCGACGGCGGCGGCGGCGCGCATCCGGTCGGAGAGGTCGTTGTTGCCGGCCAGCTGGGTGGCCGAGTCACGGACGCTGACCAGCTGGTTGATCAGGCCCTGGTACGACCCGACGGCGTCGGTGAGGGTGAGCTTGCCGTTGTAGACCTGGCTCCGGGTGGCGGGCAGGTCCTTCAGCTCCTCGTCGATCCGGTCCAGCAGCGACTCGAAGCTGGCCGGCAGGTCGTCGAGCTCGGTCCGCTGCTGCGAGTACGGCGCCTTGGACTGGTCGACCCGGGCGTTGACCCGGTTGTACGCCTCCTGGTACTGCGCCGCGGCCTGCCCCTTCTGGGAGCCGAGCAGCAGCACGGCGGCGGTGCGCTCGTCCTGCAGGCTGTTGACCAGGTCACCGGAGTAGCTGATCAGGTTGGCCAGGTCGCCGGCGCGGTTGGCGTCACTCAGGGTCTGCAGGTTGGTGACCAGCCCGCTGGTGCCCACCACGACCGTGGCGATGGTCGGCACGATCATGATCAGCCCGAGCTTGGACCAGATCGGCATGTCGCGCAGTCGGCTGGCCGGCCGACGCAGACGCGACAGGAAGGAGCCCGCCGTCGTTGGCCGTTTGCTCACGTCACCGCCCTCGTGATTACCGCGCCCCGCGTTGCCCCGGGCAACGCCCAGCGACCGACCCGGCGGGTCGGACCCCCGAGATTCCATCACGCCGTTCCTGAAAGAGAAAGCCCAGGTTGGCGGTCGCCGAGGGTGTGATGAGATGTTGATGCAATTTGATAGCAATCCGTCTGGCCGGAGTGACCCAACGTAATGGAATACCGCCACCGTGTCGTCCTGCTTGCCGGCCCCTCGGGGTCCGGAAAGTCGTACATTGCCCAGCGAACCGGACTTCCCGTGCTATGCCTGGACGACTTCTACAAGGACGGCGATGACCCTACGTTGCCGCGCCGGAACGGCCTGGTGGACTGGGATTCACCAGAGTCCTGGGACGCAGGAACGGCCGTCGAAACGATTGCCCGACTGGCCAGCGAGGGCAAGGCCGATGTGCCGGTTTATGCGATCGGTGCCGATCGGAGGGTGGCCACCCGGCCATTTCACCTCGCCGGATCGCCACTTTTCGTCGCCGAAGGGATCTTCGCCGCGGAGATCGTCGAGGAGTGTCGTCGCCGCGGACTGCTCGCCGGGGCGTACGCGCTGCGCCGGCCGCGCGGCACGACCTTCGTCCGCCGGCTCACCCGCGACCTGGCCGAACAGCGCAAGGCGCCGGCGGTCCTGCTGAAGCGCGGCGTGGCGCTGCTGCGCGCCGAACCCGCGGTGCTCCGCCGGCAGACCGGCCTCGGCGCCGAGGCGGCCCGGGCCAGGGAGATCCTGCGGCGGGTGGCCGGCCTGGTCGCCGGCCACCCGCACCCGTGATCAGGCCGGCAACTTCGCGTACGCCGGCTTGATCACCTCGTCGATGATCCTCAGCCGCTCGTCGAACGGGATGAAGGCGCTCTTCATCGCGTTGATGGTGAACCACTGGAGCTCCTTCCAGCCGTAGCCGAAGGCGTCCACCAGCAGCGCCATCTCCCGGGACATCGAGGTGCCGCTCATCAGCCGGTTGTCGGTGTTCACCGTCACCCGGAAGCGGAGGTCGCGCAGCAGGCCGATCGGGTGCTCCCCGATCGACGCCGCCGCGCCCGTCTGCACGTTCGACGACGGGCAGAGCTCCAGCGGGATCCGCTTGTCCCGGACGTACGCGGCGAGCCGGCCGAGCACCGGCTCCGCTCCGGGGGTGATGTCGTCCACGATCCGCACCCCGTGGCCGAGCCGGTCGGCACCGCACCACTGGATGGCCTGCCAGATCGAGGGCAGCCCGAACGCCTCCCCGGCGTGGATGGTGAAGTGGAAGTTCTCCCGCTGGAGGTACTCGAAGGCGTCCAGGTGGCGGGTGGGCGGGAAACCCGCCTCCGCGCCGGCGATGTCGAAGCCCACCACCCCGGCGTCCCGGTGCCGGACGGCCAGCTCGGCGATCTCCTGCGACCGGGCGGCGTGTCGCATCGCGGTGAGCAGCGTGCCGACCCGGATCGGCGTACCGGCGTCGGCGGCCTCCGCGCTGCCCTCGGCGAACCCGGCGACCACCGCCGCCACCACCTCGTCCAGGGTGAGGTTCTGCTCCAGGTGCTGCTCGGGAGCGAACCGGACCTCGGCGTAGACCACGCCGTCGGCGGCCAGGTCGAGCGCGCACTCCCGGGCCACCCGGCGCAGCGCGGACGCAGTCTGCATCACCGCGACGGTGTGCGCGAAGGTCTCCAGGTAGCGCTCCAGCGAACCGGAGTCGGCCGCCTCGACGAACCAGCGGCCCAGCGCCTCGGGGTCGGTGGTGGGCAGTTCGTGGCCCACCTCGGCGGCGAGTTCGACGACCGTCGCCGGCCGCAGGCCGCCGTCGAGATGATCGTGCAGCAACGCCTTCGGGACCTTGACGATGTCCTCGTATCGGATAGCGACCATGTTCAGACCCTAGTCAGCGGGCGGCCGGCCCCGGGAACGGACACGGCGGCCCGGCGCCCGCACCGGACGCCGGCCGCACCGATCGGCCCGCCGGAGCCCGCCGGGCCACCCGGCCGGCTCACGTACGCTGCCCTGGTGACCGCCGCACACCCGTCCGACCAGCCCACGGGGGCGGCACACCCGGCGGTGCTGGCCCGGCTGCGCTGCCCGGTCTGCACCGAGCCCCTGGCCGCCGCCACCGACACCCGCGCCCTGCGCTGCCCGCGCCGGCACAGCTTCGACGTCGCCCGCCAGGGCTACGTCAACCTGCTCACCGGACGCGCCCCGCACGTCGGCGACACCGCCGAGATGGTGGCCGCCCGGGCCGACTTCCTCGCCGCCGGCCACTACGACGTCATCTCCGCCGCCCTGGCCCGGGCCGCCGCGACGGCGGTGGCGACGGCGGGGGCCGGCGTCGGGGCGTACCCGTTGGTGGTGGAGGCCGGCGCGGGGACCGGCCGGCACCTCGCGGCGGTGCTGGCGGCGCTGCCCGACGCCGTCGGCCTGGCCCTGGACGTCTCCAAACCGGCGCTGCGCCGCGCCGCCCGGGCCCATCCCAGGGCGACCGCGGCGCTGGCCGACACCTGGCAGCGGCTCCCGCTGGCCGACGCCTCGACCGCGGTGCTGCTCGACGTCTTCGCCCCGCGCAACGGCGCGGAGTTCCGCCGGGTGCTGCACCCGGCCGGGGTCCTGCTCGTGGTCACCCCCACCGGCGGGCACCTGGCCGAACTGGTCGACGCGCTCGACCTGCTGCGGGTCGACCCGGACAAGGCGGACCGGGTCGCGGAGAACCTGGCCGGGCACTTCACCCAGGAGCGCGCCACCGAGCACACCGCCCGGCTGCGGCTCACCCACGACGAGGTGGCCACCCTGGTCGGGATGGGCCCGAGCGCCTGGCACACCGATCCCGGACGGCTCACCGCGCGGATCGCCGCGCTACCCGCCCCGATCGGCGTGACCGCGTCGGTACGGCTCACCGTCTGGCGACCCCGCTGACTCAGGTGGAGAGGTCGACCTCTTCCCAACCCGGCGGCTCGTCGTGGTACGGCCCGCGCAGCATCACCGCCCACTCCAGCGCCCAGCGCCGCTGCCCGATGGCGTTGGCGTCCACCAGCCCGGGCAGTCGCCGGCCGGCCCGCTCCACCTCCAGGTACGCCCAGTCCAGGCAGTAGTGCAGGTCGAGCAGGGCCGCCGCGTCGGCGGGGTGCTGCGGCGCGGTCAGGATCCGGGACCGCCACTGGCCGAAGGTCTCCCCCGCGGCGATGTGCGGCAGCCGCTCCACCAGCCGCTCGTCCACCGGCACCGTCGGGTCGAGCAGCTTGGTCAGCCCCAGCACCCAGCACAACGAGAAGAGCGCGTCGTGGTGCAGCACGAACGAGCGGTGGTCGCCCTTGCCGCCCATCACGAACTGCCACTCGGGCGGGGTGACCATGTCGACCAGGTGCGAGCCGAGCAGCCAGCTCATGCCCGCCTGCGGCGGCATCCCGAAACAGCGCGCCAGGATCAGGTGCAGCACCGCGATGCGGGCCTCGATCTCGCCGGTGGGACGCAGCTCGATCTCGTCGCCGGGCTCCCAGACGAGCGGGAACTGGACGGGCGGCAACGGCAGGCCGAGCCGGTCCAGCTCCTCCAGGCTCGCCTCACGGACTTCCCGAGGGTCGGGGGCGGGTACACGCACGGCTGAAGTCCCTGTCTGCTCACGGCGTCACGACGCCGGTCTGTCCCCCTGGGCAGGCAGGATAGTCCTCCCCGGGCCCCGGCACCATGCCACCCCGCCGCCCCGGCCCGACCGGCCGCCGACGGTCGCCCGTTCAGCCGATCCGCTCGATGACCAGCGGCGCCACCGCGGGCGCGGTCGGCGCGATCCGGACCGCCCGCTCGGCCTCGGCCCGCGCCGCCGGGATCCGGGTCGCCTCGTCGGCGCGCAGCTCGAAGAGGGGGTCGCCGGCCCGCACCGGGTCACCGGGACGCTTGTGCAGCACCACACCGGCGGGGACGCTGACCGGGTCCTCCTTGCGGGCCCGTCCGGCGCCGAGCCGCCAGGCGGCCACCCCGATGGCGTACGCGTCGATCGAGGAGACGAAGCCGTCCTCGTCGGCGCGGACCACCTCCACCTCGTTGGCGGTCGGCATCGGGGCGTCCGGGTCGCCGCCCTGGGCCCGGATCATGGTGCGCCAGGAGTCCATGGCCCGCCCGTCGCGCAGCGCGGCGGCGGGATCGGCGTCGGGCAGCCCGGCCGCGTCGAGCATCTCCCGGGCCAGCGCCAGGGTCAGCTCCACCACGTCGGCGGGACCGCCGCCGGCCAGCACCTCCACCGACTCGGTCACCTCGACCGCGTTGCCGACGGTCAGGCCGAGAGGGGTGGACATGTCGGTGAGCAGGGCCACGGTCCGCACGCCGTGCGCGCCGCCCAGCTCCACCATCGTCCGGGCCAGCTCACGGGCGTGGTCGACGGACTTCATGAAGGCCCCGGAGCCGACCTTGACGTCCAGCACCAGCGCGCCGGTCCCCTCGGCGATCTTCTTGCTCATGATCGAGCTGGCGATCAGCGGGATCGCCTCGACGGTGCCGGTGACGTCGCGCAGCGCGTACAGCTTGCGGTCGGCCGGGGCCAGCCCCGCGCCCGCCGCGCAGATCACCGCGCCCACCTCGCGCAGCTGCGAGATGAACTCGTCGTTGCTCAGCGCGGCCCGCCAGCCGGGGATCGACTCCAGCTTGTCCAGGGTGCCGCCGGTGTGGCCGAGGCCGCGCCCGGAGAGCTGCGGAACCGCGCCCCCGCAGGCGGCCACCAACGGGGTGAGCGGCAGAGTGATCTTGTCACCGACGCCGCCGGTCGAGTGCTTGTCGACGGTCGGCCGGGTGACCGGGGAGAGGTCCAGCCGCTCACCGCTGGCGATCATCGCGGCGGTCCACCGGGCGATCTCCGGCGCGGTCATCCCGCGCAGCAGGATCGCCATGGCCAGCGCCGACATCTGCTCGTCGGCGACCAGCCCCCGGGTGTACGCGTCGACCACCCAGTCGATCTGGGCGTCGCTCAGCGCACCCCCGTCCCGCTTGGTCCGGATGACGTCGACCGCCGTGAACGCACTCATCGTCGAGTTCCTCTGTCTCGTGGTGAAGCTGATCCGCTGATCCCGGAGGGCTCAGCCCTGCCAGCGGGCCGGGATCTCCATCGGCGGCTCGCCCTCACCGGCCCAGAAGATGGTGCCGGTGGCGTCGACCACCACCACCCGGGGCGTCCGCGCGTGGCCCCAGGCGATCGCCTCGGCCGAGTCGCCCCAGCTCGGGCCCTCCTCCAGCACCCCGGTCTCGGCGCCCGCGTCGTCCCCGGCCGACCGCTCCCAGTACGCCGTCCACACCTGCCGGCCGGCGGAGAGGTCGGGATGCACGAAGACGGTGCCGCGGCCCCGCCAGGCGGCGAGGCGGTCCGGCACCACCGGCACCGGGGCCTGCGCGACCACGGCCTCGATGTCGGCCACGTCGAAGGCGTGCGGCAGCAGCTCCGCCATCCGCAGCGGTCCGCCCTTCGCCTCGACCAGGCACTCCGGGCCACCGTTCTCCCAGAGCAGCTGCCGGCAGCGTCCGCACGGCATCAGCGGTTCACCGGTGGCGTCGACGCACGACATGGCGACCAGCCGGCCGCCGCCGGTGGCGTGCAGCGAGGAGACCACGCCGCACTCGGCGCAGAGGGTGACGCCGTAGGCGGCGTTCTCCACGTTGCAGCCGACCACGACCCGGCCGTCGTCGACCAGCGCGGCGGCGCCGACCGGGAACTTCGAGTAGGGCACGTAGGCGTGCCGCATCACCTCGGTGGCGGCGGCCCGCAGCCGCTCCCAGTCGATCTCGGTCATCCCATCATTCTGCCCAATGCACCCAGGTCGGACGCGGGCAGGGGGCAAAGCCCCCGGAGGGAGACGCGCCTCAGCGGACGGCCAGCTCCGCCAGTCGGGCGGGGCTCACCTCGGTCAGCCGGGTCGCGGCGGTGGCGACGTCGGCGGCGGGCACCTCCCCGCCGGGGCTGAGCAGCACGAGCGCGCCGCTCCGCCGGACGAGGTGCACCTCCTCCCCCTCGGTACGCACCCAGTGGTCCGTGCCGGCCGCCCGGCAGGGCGGCGGCGCGGACGGCACCCGGCCGCCCTCGGTCAGGGCGAGGTCGGCCCGGGCCGGACCGCAGCGCCCCGGCGGGGCGAAGTCGGCCGGCAACGGGACGACGAGAATGGAGATCCGGCCCGCCCCCCGCTGCGTCGTCACGGAGAGGATCCGGCGGCCGACGAGGGCCCGGGCGGCGGACACCTGGTAGCCCTCCACCTCCGGCACGACGAGCGGCAGACCCACCCGGGCGAAGCCGTCACGCAGCTCGTCCTGCCGGGTGTCCTGCCGCAGTCGGGGCGCCGCGGCCCACGGCAGGAGCAGCAGCAGGGCCAGCCCGCCCCGGGCGACGAGCGGAAGAGGAATCGTCATGACGGAGACGCCGGCGGCGAAGCCGATCACGGCGAGCAGCACCGCCAGCCACACCGGCGACGGTCCGGAGGGCACCCGGGTGGCCTGGTCGAGCAGGATCCCGCCGCCGGTGACCAGTGCGCCGAGCAGGGCAGCCGGCAGTGGTCGCTCGACGCCCGCCGCCCGCAGGACCAGCCACACCACGGCGGTGACCACCAACGGCCCGACGACCAGGGCCGGATAGCCGTAACCGAGGCAGGCGCCGATCGTGTCGGACCGGCAGGTGGCCGTGAAAGGGACCTGCTCGTGCCAGACCGCGGTGAGGATGCCGGCCCCCATCGCACCCGGTACGGCGGCGCGGGCCATCCCTGCGAAGAGCTCCATCGACGGCTCCCGGGGGAACGGGGGCCCGGCCGCGGCGCGGCCGGGCCCCCCAGGCTAGCTACCAGCGGTAGTCGTACAGCAACTGCGACCCCGTCGTCAGGGGATCATCGAACCGTCACGGACCGCGGAACGACCGTGGCCGGTGGGGGATCCCCACCGGCCACGGGTCAGCTCAGGGCTCAGCCCTTGATGTACGGCTTGCCGTCCGCCGCCGGCGCCCGGACCCGGCCGACCAGCCCGGCCACCGCCAGGATCGTCGCCAGGTACGGCAGCATCGCCAGGAACTGGCTCGGGATGCTGCTGCCGATCGCGCCGAGGTAGGTGGCGAGCTGGTCGGCGAAGCCGAAGAAGAGCGCCGCCAGCAGCGCGCCGGTCGGGCTCCACCGGCCGAAGATCAGCGCGGCCAGGGCGATGAAGCCCTTACCGCCGATCATGTTCTTGGTGAAGGTGTAGAGCGCCAGGGTGTAGGAGGCGCCACCGATGCCGGCGACCACCCCGGCCAGCAGCACGTTGCGGTAGCGCAGCCGCAGCACCTTCACGCCGAGGGTGTCCGCCGCGGTCGGGTGCTCGCCGACCGAGCGGGTCCGCAGGCCCCACCGGGTACGGAAGAGCGCGATGTGGAGCACCAGCACCAGCAGCAGGCCGAGGTAGAGGAAGATGTTGCCGCGGAACAGCGCCGGCCCGATCAACGGGATGTCCTTGAGCAGCGGGATCTCCCAGTTGGAGAACCGGGGCGCGCTGTTGTAGTTCTCGGCGTTGGTCTGCATCAGCCGCTCGTAGAGGAAGCCGGTGACGCCGACCGCCAGCAGGTTCAGCACGATGCCCATGACCACCTGGTCGACCAGGTAGCGGATCGCGAAGACCGCCAGCAGCAGCGAGATGAACGCGCCGCCGATCGCGGCGGCGACCAGCCCCACCCAGACGCTGTTGAAGATGCTGCCGAAGAGCGCGCCGCTGAAGGCGCCCATCAGCAACTGCCCCTCGATCGCCACGTTGACCACGCCGGAGCGCTCGCAGAGCACGCCGGCCAGGGCCCCGAAGATCAGCGGCAGGGCGAGGATGAAGGTGCCGCGGACGACGTTGACCAGCGGCATGAAGTTGCGCCCCTCGGGGGCGGCGGAGACCTGCCAGCAGAGGAAGCTCAGCACGAAGCCGACCAGGCCCACGCCGAGCACCAGGGTGAACCAGCGCTTCGGCACGCCCGCCAGCAGGGCGCCCCCGGCCGCGGCGGCGATGACGCCGAACAGGATCGCGCCGACCGTGCCGTTGATCTCCAGCGCCGCGCCGCCCTCGGTCTCGCTGAGGGTGAACCGGGCCTGCTGGCCGGTGGCGAGCGCCCCGAAGAGCACGGTGGCGAGCACGCCCAGCGCCAGCAGGACCGCGCCGATCTTGCGGTTGCGCGTCCAGAATCCCTCGTCGACCGTGGCCACGGCGACGTCGGGGACAGCGGTGGTGGACATTGCCTTACCAGCCCTTCGCCAGGCTCGTCTGCAACCGGGCGGCACGGGCGGCCCGGAGCTGGAAGATCGCCTTCACCAGGGCCGGTGCGGCGATGAAGATGACGATCAGCGCCTGGAGCACGGTGACCAGCTCCAGCGAGATCCCCGCGTACGACTGCATCCGGTTGCCGCCGGCCTGGAGCGCGCCGAAGAGCAGCGCCGCCAGCAGCACGCCCCACGGCTTCACCCGGCCGAGCAGGGCCACCAGGATGCCGTCGAAGCCGATCTGCGCGACCACCTGCGGGGTGAGCGCGTCCGCGGTCGT
The DNA here is from genome assembly GCF_059359015.1 of Micromonospora sp. LZ37. NCBI lineage: Bacteria > Bacillati > Actinomycetota > Actinomycetes > Micromonosporales > Micromonosporaceae > Micromonospora > Micromonospora sp. LZ37. Next base: position 140,360 of record NZ_JCADBL010000006.1, read on the forward strand.
GCCGAGCACCTGGTTGGCGCCGCCGAGCCCGGCGAGCAGACCGGCGATCACCATGATCAGCACGTACGTCCGGGTGACGCTGATGCCGGCGGTCCGCGCGGCGTCCGGGTTGGCGCCCACCGCGCGCAGCTCGAAGCCGAGCGTGGAGCGGTTGAGCAGCCAGGCGACGAACCAGGTGGCCAGTACGGCGAGCAGAATGCCGCCGTGCACCCGCAGGTCGGCGCCGAGCAGCCGGGGCAGCTGCGCCGAGGCGTCGACGGGCTTGCTGATCGCGTCGGCGCGGCCCGGGTTCTGCACCCCGTTCTGGATGATGATCCAGGACAGGAAGTAGACCGCGATGTAGTTGAGCATGATCGTGTTGATCACCTCGTGGGCGCCGGTGCGCGCCTTGAGGATGCCCGGGATGAAGCCCCAGATGGCACCGCCGATCGCACCGGCGAGCAGCGCGACGAGCAGGTGCAGCGCCGGCGGCAGCGGCAGGGCGAAGCCGGCGACCGCGGCCAGGATGACGCCCATGGTCGCCTGGCCCTGGGCGCCGATGTTGAACAGGCCGCCCCGGAAGGCCAGCGCCACCGACAGGCCGGTGAAGACCAGCGGCGCGGTGTACGTGAGCGTCTCCGAGATCGGGCTGAGCGCCGCGGTGAAACCGACGGCCTCGGGGTCGAAGACCGCGCCCTTGAACAGGTTCGCGTACGCCTCGCTGACCACCGCCCAGCTGGCGTTGATCGCGTCGGCCGGCCGCGCGGTGATGTAGCTGTAGGTGGCCAGCACCTCCGGGTCGGACACGATGATCAGGATCGCGCCGATCACCATCGCCAGCAGCAGCGCGAGCACCGTCACGGTGACCGTGTTGGCGGCCCAGAGGTTGTCCAGGAAGAGCCGGCCGAGCGACGGCCGGGGCTCGGCCGCCGGGCGCGTCGTCGCGGTGGCGGGCACCGCGCGCCCGCTGTCGCCGGCCGGCACGGTCGGGTTCGCCCGTGCCTCGCTCCGCGCCTCCTGCGCCTTGGTCGCCGGCTCCTTTTCCGGGGAGCCCGACCCGGGGTTGGGGTTGCTCATGCCTCGTCCTCGCTACCAGGGCCCTCGGGGGCCGCAGCCGCCGGGCCGTCGCCGGGCGCCGCGGTGGCACCTGGGGTCGCTGCGCCTTCGGCGGCGTCGGGGGTGATGCCGGCCATCAGCAGGCCGATCTCCTCGCGGGGGGTGTCCGGGCCGACGATGCCGATGATCCGACCGCGGTACATCACCGCGATCCGGTCGGCCAGGCCGAGCACCTCGTCCAGTTCGCTGGAGACGACCATGACGGCGGTGCCGACGTCCCGCTCCCGGATGACCCGGCTGTGGATGAACTCGATCGAGCCGACGTCGACGCCGCGGGTCGGCTGGGCGGCGATGAAGAGCTTCAGCGGCCGGGAGAGCTCCCGGGCCACGATCACCTTCTGCTGGTTGCCGCCGGAGAGGGTGCCCACCGCCGCGTCGGCCGACGGGGTACGCACGTCGAACTGCTCGATCCGCTCCTTCGCCGACTTCGCGATCGCGTCCGGCTTGAGCGACAGACCCTTGCCGAAGGGCGGCCGGTCGTAGATGTCGAGGACCAGGTTCTCGGCGACGGAGAACTCCTTGACCAGGCCGTCGACGCTGCGGTCCTCGGGGACGTAGCCGACCCCGGCGCGGAGCACCTTCTTGGTGGACCAGCCGTGGATCTGGTCGCCGTCGAGGCTGATGCTGCCGGCGAGCGCGGGGCGCAGGCCCATGATCGCCTCGATCAGCTCGGTCTGGCCGTTGCCCTGCACACCAGCGACGCCGAGCACCTCGCCGGCGTGCACGGTCAGGTCGACGCCGTCGACCGCCCGGACCTGCCGGTCGTCGTCGACGACCAGGCCACTGACCTCCAGCATCGGCCGGCCCGGGGTGGCCGGCTGCTTGTCGACGGTGAGCCGGACACTGCGGCCCACCATCAGGGCCGCCAGCTCGTCCCGGCTCGCGGTCGGCGAGGCGGTGCCGACGGTCTTCCCGCGCCGGATCACGGTGATCCGGTCGGCGATGGCCTTGACCTCGCCGAGCTTGTGGGTGATGAAGACAATCGACTTGCCGGCGGCCTTCAGCGCCCGCATGACCGTGAGCAGTTCCTCGGTCTCCTGCGGGGTGAGCACGGCGGTCGGCTCGTCCAGGATCAGCAGGTCGACGTCGCGGGTGAGCGCCTTGACGATCTCCACCCGCTGCTGGATGCCGACCGGCAGGTCCTCGATCACCGCGTCCGGGTCGACCCGGAGGTTGTACCGCTCGGAGACCTCGGTCACCTCGCGGCGGGCGCGGCGACGGTCGAGGAAGCCGGCCAGGCCCCCCTTGACCTGCTCCGCACCGAGCATGATGTTCTCGGCGACCGTGAAGACCGGCACCAGCATGAAGTGTTGGTGCACCATGCCGATCCCGGCCGCGATCGCGTCCGACGGGCCCTTCAGCTTCAGCGGCTTGTCGTCGACCAGGATCTCGCCCTCGTCGGGCTGGTAGAGCCCGTAGAGCACGTTCATCAGGGTCGACTTGCCGGCACCGTTCTCGCCGAGCAGGGCGTGGATCTCTCCAGGCTCCACCGTCAGGTCGATGTGATCGTTGGCGACCAGATCACCGAACCGCTTGGTGATGCCGCGCAGTTCGAGTCTCAGCGCAACCTCCTGGAGTGCGAGCGATGGTGCAGCGTAGCTGCCGGTGGGCCCGGCCGCCCGACACGGCCGGCCTGGGGGATGGAGCGGATCGGCCGCCCCGGCGGTCGCGGGTTGTCCCCACGTACGCCGAGGCGGCCGATCGTCATGCCTGGTGCCCGCCGGCCCCCGTGAATGGTCTCACCGTGGCGCCGGGGCGGTTGGTCACTTGGTCGGCTGGGCCTTCGAGGTGACCGTGATGGTGCCGGCGGCGATGTCCGCCTTGAGCTTCTCGACCTCGGCCTTGAGGTCGGCCGGGACCTTGCTCTCGAACTCGTGGTACGGGGCGATCGAGACGCCGTTGTTGGCCAGGTTGCCGACGAAGCCCGGGGTGGCCTGGAGCTTCTCGCCACCGGCGGCCTTGAGCACGGCGTCCTTGACGGCGTCCGGGATGTTCTTCACCACGGTGGTCAGCAGCGCCGAGCAGTCCGGGGTGCTCTCGCAGCCGTCGACGTCGACCCAGACGACCGAGTACTTGCCGCCGGAGGCCTTGGCCGCACCGGTGGTGCCGAGGCCCGCGCCGCCGGCGACCGGCATGACGATGTCCGCGCCCTGGGCGACCAGTGCGTCGGAGACCTTCTTGCCCTCGTCCTGCTTCTGGAAGTCGTTGGTGAAGGAACCCTTCTGGGTCTCCTTGTTCCAACCCAGCACCTGGACGTTCTTGCTCTTGGTCTTGTTGTAGTGCGCCACGCCGTCGGCGAAGCCGTCCATGAAGATGGTGACCGGCGGGATCGGCAGGCCACCGTAGGTGCCGACCTTGCCGGTCTTGCTCATCCCGGCGGCCAGGTAACCGGCCTGGAAGGCGGCCTGGGCGGTGTCGAACTGCATCGGGTAGACGTTGCCGACGCCCGGGTTCGCGTCCACGATGCCGAACTGCTGGTTCGGGTTGGCCGCGGCGATCTTCTTGGTGGCGTCCTGCATCAGGCCACCGACGGCCAGGATGAAGTCGCACTTCTGGTTGACGTACCCGGTCAGGTTGACCTCGTAGTCCGCCTCGGCCTTGGACGCGACGTACTTGATGTCGATGTCCTTGTTCGCCTTCTGCGCCTCCTGGAGGCCCTTCCAGGCGGAGGTGTTGAAGGACTTGTCGTCGATGCCACCGACGTCGGTCACCATGCAGGCGCTGTACTTCTTGCCACCGGTGCCGCCAGCGTTGTTGTCGTCCTCGGGAGCCTCGCCACACGCGGCGGCGCCCAGCACGAGCCCACCCACCGCGAAGGCGGAGGCGATCCGCATCCCACGCACAGAGCGCAAGACGTCTCCTTCCCACTGCACACCGCGCCTCGTGCGGTGGCATGCCCTTGTACCGACGAGCGCTGTGCTGCCGGCTTCCCACGTTACGGACGGGAGCGTACGCCCGCGCCCACCCACCGGCCGCCAATCGTGCACGACTGTTGAACGCCTGTTATCCCGGCGTAACCCTGGGGTGGGGCAGATCACTCTGAGTGCTGGTAGGCGAACCACCGGGTGTCGGGAAGGTCCGGTTCACCGTCTCCCCGGCGAGCCCCCGACGTCACCGCCAGAAGATCGCCACGGCGGCGTTGACCAGGGTCAACCCGACGAGCGCGAGGAAGTGCCCACGGTTGACGGACTCCCGCTTGCGGGAGAAGAACACCATGACAAAGATCAGCAGGGCGAGCACCAACTTGGTAACAAGTTTCGCGGGTGCCGGCTCATCGCCGTCACGCAGCGGCGCGGAGAGGCCGATGCCGGTCAGCAACCCGATCACCGAGCCCCAGAGCATGGCCGCGTTGATCCGCAGCCGGCCGCTGACGTACTGGGCGATCGCGCCGCCGAGCAGCAGCGCGAACCCGATCAGATGGACGTAGAGAAGTACCAGCCGGAGAGCTTCCACGCCGGCCATCCTCCCCTATCAACGACGGTTTGTAGTAGGGGGCCCGCCGGGTGAGCCCATTCCGTGATCTCCGCGCCGCTCGCCCGGGCGGCCCGACCGCACCACACCAGGGCCGCCCCTACGCGCGTCCGGCGAGGCGCCAGACCTGGAAGGTGGGGCCGTCGGCCGGGAGGGTGACGGTGCCGTCGCGGTCGGGGCGCAGCGCCGGGGCGCCGCCGTACGTGTTCTCCCCCGCCGGCAGCCCGGTCAGCCGGACCGGGGTGCCGGCCGCCCGGCGGGCCAGCACCAGCACGCTGCCGGTCGGGGCCTCGCGCAGGAAGACCAGGGTGTCCGCGTCGGCGTGCACCCGGCGCAGCCCGCCGTGGCGCAGCGCCGGCTCGGTCCGGCGCAGCGCGAGCAGCGCCCGGTACGCGGCGAAGGTCCGCCGGTCCCAGCCCTCCGGCCGGTGCCACGGCATCGGGGTCCGCGAGCCCTCGCCGTTGGCGCCGGTCAGCCCCAGTTCGTCCCCGGCGAAGATGACCGGGGTGCCCGGCATGGTGGCGAGCAGGCCCGCGGCGACCTCCTGCCGGGCCGCGTCACCGACCACGGTCCGGATCCGGGCCGAGTCGTGCGAGCCGAGCAGCTGCCACGAGTGCACGTACGACCGCCAGGAGACCAGCGAGCGGTAGGTGTCCATGGTGGCCAGCACCGCGCCGGCGTCCCGGCGGACCACCCCGCCGGGGGTGCCCAGGAAGTTCGGCACCGGGTCGTCGCCGTGCCGCAGCCAGGACCAGACCGGGTCGGTGAAACCGACGTAGTTCATCGTCCCGTGCCAGCCGTCGCGGTCCAGGTCGCCGGTGTGGTCGTGGCCGTGCTCGGCGAGGAGCAGCCCGTCGGCGCGGGTGTCGGCGACCACCTCGCGCAGCAGCCGCGCCACCTCGTGGGTGTACGCGTCCGCGCCGCGCCGGCCGGTCATGTTGGCCACGTCGACCCGCCAGCCGTCCAGCCCGTACGGCGGGCGCAGCCAGCGGCGCAGCAGCGAGTCGTCAGCGGTGGCGAAGCGGCGGCGCAGCTCGGCGCTGCCCCAGTTGAGCTTCGGCAGCGACTTGACCCCGTTCCAGGACTCGTAGTCCCCGGTGATCTCGTCGAAGTAGTACAGCTCGCGCTCGGCGGCGCGCACGTCCGCGGCGGCGGTGGTGAACCACTCGTGCGCGTCACCGGTGTGGTTGCTGGTGATGTCGCCGAGCAGCCGCCAGCCCCGGGCGTGGACCGCGTCGGCCAGCCGGGCCAGCGCGGCGTCCCCGCCGAGCAGCGGGTCGACCGTGTCGAAGCTGGCCGCGTCGTACCGGTGGTTGGAGCGGGCCGGGAAGATCGGGGTGAGGTAGACGGTGTTGACGCCGAGCCGGTCCAGGTGGTCCAGCCGCTCGGTGACCCCGTCCAGGTCACCGCCGTAGAACTGGCGCGGCGTCTCCGGGCCGCGGCCGATGACCGGGGTGTCCCAGTCGCACGGGATGGCCCAGTCGGGCGCGGTGCGGCCGTCGGCGGCGGCGGAACGGGCGAACCGGTCCGGAAAGATCTGGTAGATCACCGCGTCCCGGGCCCAGGCCGGCGGCGGGGCGTAGCTGACCAGCTTGAAGTCGCCGTTGTCGGGCACGTCGTGGTCGACCAGGCCGGCGGCGTTGAGCCACCGGTGACCCCGGCTCCCGGAGAGCAGGAAACGGTAGTTGCTGACCGGGTTGCGGACCTCGACGTCGGCCCGCCACCACACCTCGCCGCCCTCGCTGCGGTCGACGGTCGCCTCGGCGAAGCGCGGCTCACCGTCCCCGGTGGTCCGGAGGTGCACCTGCCGCACGTCGGCGCCCTCCGGCACCCGAACGAAGACCGGCACGGTCTGCCCGAGCGCCGGCTCCTGCTCCGGGACGTAGGTGGCCGACCCGTCGTGGTGCGGCAACAGGAACATGACAGAACAACCCTTCCGGTACGTCGAAACGGCAGCCGGGGCCGGAGCCTCACCCCGTTTGCGGCGTGTCGCGGCTTCCCCGGCCGAGGACACCCCGACACGCCGCAAACGGCACCTCCCCGCCCGGACCCGGACCCGTCGCCGCAGCCCCCGCGCGGACCCGAACCACCACCGCCGCCCGCCGACCACCCGGACCACTCACCGCCGCCCGCCGCCCGCCGACCACCCGGACCACTCAGCCCGCACACCGCGGAGAGCGGCCACCCCTCCGATTTACCCTTTGACGGCGCCGGCGGTGAGGCCGGAGACGATGTAGCGCTGGAGCAGTTGGAACACCAGCACCGTGGGGATCGCGGTGAGCAGGGTGCCCGCCGCGAACATCCCGAAGTTGTTGTTGCGCTCCCCGGCGACCAGGCCGAACATGCCGACCGCGAGGGTCTTCGAGTCGGTGTTGGTGAGGAACACGTTGGCGAGGATGAACTCGTTGATCGAGCCGATGAAGGCGAGCAGCCCGGTCACCGCCAGGATCGGCGCCACCAGCGGCAGCATGATCCGGAAGAAGACCTGCGCGTGCGACGCGCCGTCCATGGTGGCCGACTCGTCGAGCTCCTTCGGCAGCGTGTCGAAGAAGCCCTTCATCAGCCAGGTGTTCGCCCCCAGCGCGCCGCCCATGTAGAGCAGGAACAGGCCCCACGGGGTGTTGAAGCCGATCGACGGCCACAGGTCGGTGACCGTGGTGAAGATCAGGAAGATCGCCACGATGGCCAGGAACTGCGGGAACATCTGGATCAGCAGCAGCGAGAGCAGGCCGACCCGGCGGCCGGCGAACCGCATCCGGGAGAACGCGTACGCGGCCAGCGCCGACAGGAAGATCGACGCGAAGCTGGCCACTCCGGCGAGCAGCAGCGAGTTCAGGAACCAGTGACCGAACGCCGTCCGGGAGAACAGGTTGGTGAAGTTCTCCACCGACGCCCCGGTCGGCAGCAGCTCGGTGGAGGAGAGGGTGCCCAGCGGGTTGAGCGCGGCGGAGATGACGAACAGGATCGGGAAGAGGCTGAACGCCACCGCGAGCACCCCGACCAGGTGCCGCCAGCCGACCTGGGTGAACCAGCGGCCCTTCGACCTGCCCGGCGCGGCGCGGTTGGCGACGGGCGCCTCGGCGTGGGTGGTCATGAGTACACCTCCTCCTGCTTGCGGGTGCGCGAGAAGCTGACCGCGGACACGACGGCCACGATCGCGAAGATGAAGATCGAGACGGTGGCGGCGGTGCCGTACTCGGCGCCCTGCGCGCCGAAGGCCAACCGGTAGGTGTACGTGATCAGCAGGTCGGTGGCGCCGCTGCGCGGGTTGTCCGCGGGGAACGGCCCGCCCTCGGTGGTGAACCAGATCGCGTTGATGTTGTTGAAGTTGTAGGCGAACGAGGCGATCAGCAGCGGCGAGATGGCCACCAGCAGCAGCGGCAGGGTGACCGCCCTGAACGACTGGAAGGAGCTCGCGCCGTCGACCGAGGTGGCCTCGGTCAGCTCCCGCGGGATGGCCTGGAGCGCACCGGTGGCGACCAGGAACATGTACGGGTAGCCGAGCCAGAGCTGCACCAGCAGCACCGCGATCCGGGCGGACCAGGTCTCGCCGAACCAGTCGACGCCCAGCCCGAACAGGTTGTTGATCAGGCCGAAGTCGGTGTTGAACATGTCCCGCCAGACCAGCAGCATCGCGAACGACGGCATGGCGTACGGGAGGATCAGCAGCACCCGGTAGAGGTTGGTGCCGCGCATCCGGGGCGAGTGCAGGGCCAGCGCGATGCCCATGCCGAGCAGGAACGTGAAGCCGGTCGAGCCGATCGCGAAGGCGAAGTTCCAGACCAGCGTGCCGAAGAACGGGCCGGAGATGTTCGGGTCGGTCAGCACCCGGGCGAAGTTCTCCAGCCCGACGTTGACCTTCCAGCCCTGCGCGAGCCGCTCGCCGTCGGCGGCGACGAAGGAGCCGACCGACTCGTCGGCGGTCCAGGTCCTGCCGCTCTCGCTGTCCCTGATGCAGTCGCAGCCCTCGTCGTACGCGCGGACCGCCGTCCCCTCGTAGGCCCGGGACAGGCCGGCGGAGCGCAGCGCGCCGCCGGAGGTCGGCACGACCAGCTCGGTGATGTCCTTGCTGCGGGCGCTGGCCTGGCCGAAGTTCAGGATGGTGTAGCCCTCGGCGGCGGTGACCTTGCCGCCGGTCGCCACGGTGACCTGACCCGGGTCGAGCGCCCTGAGCCCGTCGGCGTCGCCGACCTGGACGGTGCCGTTCTTCGGGTCGGTGACCAGGAAGACCAGCGGCCCGGTGGCCGGGTCGCCCTTGGTGGCGACGGAGAGGGGGTACTGGGTGGAGCCGGGTACCTGCTTCACCGACGAGCTCTGGATGGCGACGATGGCGTCGGACTTCTCGCCGCGGTGACCGTCGCCGAAGTTCGTGAAGGCGGTGCTGGCGGTGTAGAGCACCGGGAAGACCTGGAACACGATCAGGAAGATGGTGCCCGGGATCAGGTACTTGGCCGGGATGTGCCGGGGAGTCAGGTAGAGGTAGAACAGGGCGACGGTGGTCGCCACCAGGATGGCCAGGCCGACCCAGAGCTTCGCCTCGACGAGCGGGAAGGCCGCCCAGATCGCGATCCCGGCCACCAGGCCGAGCAGGACCACCTTGACGACGAGGCCCGTCAGGGTGACCGGCGCGTGGTTCCGCGCGGTACGGGACGTGCGCGGGAGCCCGGAGCGGACGGGCCCCCGGCCCGGGGCCTGCTCAGCAGACCCCGGGCCGGACAGCGACGTGCTCGTTACTTGATCTGGCCGGAGATCGTCTTGCCGGCACCGGTGATCGTCTTGGCCGGGTCGGCGCCACCGATGACGGCGGCCTCCGCCTTGCCGAACGGGTCCCAGATCGCGGCCATGGCCGGGATCGCCGGGAGCACCTGGCCGTTCTTGCCGGCCTCCTGGAACTTCGCCAGGTCCGGGTCGCTGCCCTTGACCTGGTCGAGCGCCGCGGTCAGCGCCGGCGGGCGCGGCTCGGCGTTGTACAGCGCCACGGCCAGCTCGGGCGTGGTGACGTAGTTGGTGACGAACTCCTGGGCCAGGGCCTTGTTCTTGCCCTTGGCGGCAACGTAGAAGGACTGCACACCGACGAACGGCGCGGCGTCCTTGCCACCGGCGAAGCCGGGGACCGGGGAGATGTCGTACTTGATGCCGGCCTTCTTGGCGTCGGCGATCGCCCACGGGCCGGAGACCAGGTAGGCGCACTTCTTGCCGGTGAAGGTGGCGATCGAGTTCTCGCCGGTGATGGAGCGCTTCAGCGCGCCCTCGCCCTTCTCACCGAGCTTCGCGATCTTCTGGAACGCCGCGATCGACTCCGGCTTGCCCACGCCCAGGTCCTTCGGGTCGTAGTCGCCGTTGGCGGCGGTGCCGAAGAGGTAGCCGCCGGCCGAGCTGTACAGCGGGTAGATGTGGTACGCGTCGCCGTTCTGCCCGGACTGGAGGCAGAGGATCTCGCTGGCCTTCTTCTCCGCCTTGAGCTTCTTGCCGGAGGCGACCAGGTCCTCGATCGTCTTCGGGGCCTCCGGGGCCAGCTCGGTGTTGCGGATCAGCGCGATGTTCTCCATGGCGTAGGGAACGCCGTAGAGCTGGCCGTTGAACGTGACAGCCTTGACGGCGGTCTCGTTGAAGCCGCTCTTCTGCTCGGCGGCGAGCTGGACCGGGTCGATGGCGCCGTTCTGGACCAGGTTGCCGATCCAGTCGTGCGCGCCGACCACGACGTCCGGGCCGCTGCCCTGCTGGGAGGCGGTGACGAAGTTGGTCTGGAGGTCCTTGGAGACGGCCTGCACCTCGACGGTGACGCCGTTCTCCTGGCCGAACTTGTCGCCGAACGGCTTGAGGGCCGCGGCGCGCTTGTCGTCGGCCCAGATGACGAGCTTGCCGCTGGCGGCCTTGGGGGATTCCTTCGCGGCCGGCTCGTCCTTGCCGCTGTCACCGCAGCCGGCGGCGGCGAGCGCCAGACCGAGAACGGTGACCACACCCGCGGTACGGATGCGCATCGGTACTCCTGTCGTCATGGCGGCCCGCGGGGGGAAGGGCGGCCCGCCAGTGGAAACCTCTGAAAGTTCTTGCCCACCGACGCCCGGGTACGGCGCCGCTGCTCTCGCATGTTGCGGGGACGTTAGCAAGAGGTTGCAGGAAATGGAAGGGTTTGCAGGACCGTACGCAAGAACTTGCCCGTGAGCTAAAGTGCCGCCATGCGCGCTCGACTGTCCGACATCGCCCAACAGGCCGAAGTCAGCGAGGCCACGGTGTCGCGGGTGCTCAACGACCGCCCCGGAGTGGCCCCCGAGACCCGGCAAGCCGTCCTGACCGCCCTCGACGTGCTCGGTTACGAGCGCCCCGCCCGGCTGCGCAAGCGCAGCGCCGGGCTGGTCGGCCTGGTCGTCCCGGAGCTGGAGAACCCGATCTTCCCGGCGTTCGCCCAGGTCATCGAGTCGACCCTGGCGCAGAGCGGGTTCACCCCGGTGCTCTGCACGCAGACCCCCGGCGGGGTGACCGAGGACGAGTACGTCGAGATGCTGCTCGACCGCCAGGTCTCCGGGATCGTCTTCGTCTCCGGCCTGCACGCCGACACCGCGGCCAACCACGACCGGTACCGGGCACTGATCGCCCGCCCGCTCCCCATCGTCATGATCAACGGGTACGCGCCCGGAATCGCCGCGCCCTTCGTCTCCTGCGACGACGGCGAGGCGACCGAGCTGGCCATCGCCCACCTGGTCGCGCTCGGGCACCGCCGGATCGGCCTCATCACCGGCCCGGACCGGTTCGTGCCGGTGCAACGCCGGGTCGCCGGCTTCCGGGCCGCGATGGCCCGGCTGACCGGCGCGAGCGAGTCGGACCTCGACGAGCTCGCCGAGCTCTCCCTCTTCGGCGTCGAGGGCGGCGAGGCCGCCGCCGGCCGGCTGCTCGACCGCGGGGTCACCGGGATCGTCTGCGGCTCCGACCTGATGGCGCTCGGCGCGATCAGGTCGGCCCGGCAGCGCGGCCTCTCCGTCCCCGCCGACCTCTCCGTGGTCGGGTACGACGACTCCCCGCTGATGGCCTTCACCGACCCGCCGCTGACCACCATGCGCCAGCCGGTGGCCGCGATGGCGGTCGCCGCGGTGCGCGCCCTGGTCGACGAGATCAACGGGCACCCCGCGCCGCACTCGGAGTACCTGTTCCGCCCGGAACTGGTGGTCCGCGGCTCCACCGCGGTGGCCCGGGCGGCCGGCGCGACGCCCGTCGCCGGCGGCAGGAAGCGGCATCGCCCGCAGCCTCCCGCCCTCGCCGTCCCCGCCTGACCGCCCCCGCCACCCCGCCCACCGCCCTCGGGACGGGTCCGCCCCGGACCGTCCCACGCGGCGATGCGGTGGTCCCGACAACCCCTTCGCGCCGGCCCCCACGTCGGCCAGGCCGTCTCGTGGCCGGACCGTCTCGTGGCCGGACCGTCGCGCGGCCGGGCCGTCGCGTGGCCGGGCCGTCGCGCGGCCCGGCGGCGGGGCCGGGCTCAGGTGGTCGGCGACGACCGAGGCCATCGCGGACGCTTTAGAGCTGATGACGCAAACGACTCACTCAGAGGGCTCACCAGGTGAGTCGTTGACGTCATCAGCTCTAAAGGACCGGTGCGGGCCTGGTGGGGTCGGGGTGGACACCGCTTCGCGCTGACCCGGACCGTCCCGCCATGTGGCGACGGAAAGCGTGCCCCCGACGGTGGGGCCGCGCCCCAACCTGAGAGGAGACGCTCAGCGGCCAGGCCCACCGAGGGCCAGGCCCACCGAGGGCCAGGCGCACCGAGGGCCAGGCGCACCGAGGGCCAGGCGCGGCGACCGGATCGACCCGCCCGGACCCCGGCCGGCACATCCGCCGAGGACCGGCGTCCCGAGCAGTGGGACGGGACGGCACCCCACGCTATCCTGGCCGAGGGTGACGGACGTCATTTCTTGCGCAAGGAATGCTTGACTCTTGCAGCGCTGGGGCGTCATTCTGCTCTGACACCCGCGCCCATCACCCACGCCGCGCGAGTGGGCCGCCGTCCCGCGCCACAGAACGGGGATCGTCACCGATGACCGCCACCACCCCCACGCCACTGACCTCCGACGACGACTGGTGGCGTTCCGCGGTCGTCTACCAGGTCTACGTCCGCAGCTTCGCCGACGCCAACGGTGACGGCGTCGGTGACCTCCGGGGCATCCGGGAGCGCCTGCCGTATCTCCGCGAGCTCGGCGTCGACGCGCTCTGGCTGACCCCCTTCTACACGTCGCCGCAGATCGACGCCGGGTACGACGTCGCCGACTACCGCGACGTGGACCCGCTCTTCGGCTCGCTCGCCGACTTCGACGCCATGATCGCCGGTGCACACGACCTCGGCCTGCGGATCATCGTGGACCTGGTGCCGAACCACACCTCCAGCGCGCACCCCTGGTTCCAGGCCGCGCTGGCCGCCGCCCCCGGCTCACCGGAGCGGGAGCGCTACCTCTTCGCCGACGGCAAGGGCGCCCACGGGGAGCTGCCGCCGAACGACTGGGAGAGCATCTTCGGCGGCCCGGCCTGGACCCGGGTGCCGGACGGCCAGTGGTACCTGCACCTGTTCGACCCGGCCCAGCCCGACCTGAACTGGCGGCACCCCGAGGTGCGCGCCGAGTTCGAGGACGTGCTCCGCTTCTGGCTCGACCGGGGCGTGGACGGATTCCGGATCGACGTGGCGCACGGCATGATCAAGGCCGAGGGGCTGCCGGACGTCGGATTCAGCACCATGACCACCGGCCAGCGCCAGGTGGAACTGCTCGGCAAGGGTCGGCTGCCCTACTTCGACCAGGACGAGGTGCACGACATCTACCGCGCCTGGCGGCCGATCCTGGACAGCTACCCGGGCGGCCGGATGGCGGTCGCCGAGGCGTGGGCCGAGACCCCGCAGCGGCTGGCCCGCTACATCGGCCCGGACGAGCTGCACCAGGCGTTCAGCTTCGACTTCCTCGACGCCACCTGGTCGGCCGACTCGTTCCGCAAGGTCATCGACACCGCGCTGGCCGAGTCGACCATCGTCGGCGCCCCGACCACCTGGGTGCTCTCCAACCACGACCGGCAGCGGCACGTCACCCGGTACGGCGACGGCGAGGTCGGGCTGCGCCGGGCCCGGGCGGCCGCCCTGCTGATGCTCTCCCTGCCCGGCTGCGCCTACGTCTACCAGGGCGAGGAGCTGGGCCTGCCGGAGGTGCTGGACCTCCCGGACGAGCTGCGCCAGGACCCGGCGTTCCTGCGTACCGGGGAGAGCCGCGACGGTTGCCGGGTACCGATCCCGTGGAGCGGCGAGCTGGCCCCGTACGGCTTCGGGCCGCACGGCAGCGAGCTGAGCTGGCTGCCGGCCCCGGCGACCTGGCGGGCCCTCTCGGTGGCCGCGCAGACCGGCGTCGCCGGCTCGACGCTGGAGCTGTACCGCGCCGCGCTGCGGATCCGGCGCGAGCACCCGGCGCTGGCCGGCACGACCGGTGGGGTGACCTGGCTGGAGGCCGGGCCCGGCCTGCTGGCCTTCACCCGCGGCGGCGGCGACACCATGCTCACCTGCGTGGTGAACATCAGCGGCGCCCCGGCCCTCGTCGAGGGGTACGGCCGGCCGCTGGTCGCCAGCGAGGAACTCACCGAGCAGGGGTCCGGTCACCTCCTGCCGGTCGACAGTGCCGCGTGGTTCGAACGGCGCTGAGCCGGGTAACCCGCCATCGACCTGGTCGTCCGTTGTGCCCCGCGCCGACGGGCGACTGGGCTGCCGACCCCTTGTGGTGGGGGGGTGAGGTGGCACCGGCGCCTCGGGGTCCGCCCCGGGGCGCCGGTGTCCGTTCCGGGTCAGCGGCCCTTGCGCCGCAGCACCTCCGCGATCCGCTCGAAGCCGGCCCGCAGCTCCTCCTCGCTGGGCGCCGGCTGCCTCGCGACCGGCTGCTCGGTCCGCGCGGCCGCCTGCTCCAGCTCCTCGTCGATCACGTCCTCGAAGTCGCCGTAGAGGTCGGACTCGTCGATCCGGGCCGCCTCGTCGGCGGCGGCGAGCTGCGCGGCGGCGATCTCCCCGCGCACCTCCTCGGCCGACAGCGCCGGCACCAGCGGCTCGACCACCGCCATCAGCTGCTCCTCGGCCACCACCGCCTCGGCCAGGGCCAGCGCGTGCGGGCGCTCGTACGGACCGCAGACCACCGGCTCCCACTCCTCCGGGTCGCCGAGCGGGCCGAAGGTGATGATCCACGGCAGGCCGAGCATCGGCGAGTCGTCCGGCAGGTCCAGCGTCACGAGTGCCCCCACCGGATCATCATGGCCGGTCGCGGCCGAGACGTGAGTGGCATTTGCGGCAACTGCCGGTTCCCGCACCGTCGGTTTCCCGACCTCTGTCCCCGCTCGCGCGGCTCAGCCGGGGCGGGCGGCGGCCAGGGCGGCGCGGACCAGGGCCAGCGCCTCGTCCGGCGGCACGCCGAGCCGGAGCGCCTCGTCGGCGTACCGGGCGGCCGCACGCTGCAAGCGGTCCACCGCGTCGTCGCGGCCCGGGGCGACGAACGTCCCGTGCCGGCCCCGGGTCTCCAGCAGACCGGCCGCCTCCAGCTCCCGGTACGCCCGGGCCACCGTGTTCACCGCCAGCCCCAGTTCGGCGGCGAACTGCCGCACCGGCGGCAGCCGGGTGCCCACCGCCAGCCGCCCCTCGCCGATCATCGCGGCCAACTGGCCGCGCACCTGCTCGTACGGGGGCGTCGCCGCACCCGGGTCGATCTCGATCAGCACGTCAACCCGCCCCTCCCGGCGTACCCGGATCGGTCTCCTCGTCGACCTCGAGGTCGAGGTCCGCCGGGGCGGGCCCCTCGGCCAGGTCGACCACCCGCCCGTACCGGCTGGTCGCGGCGAGCGCGGCCCCGAAGAGCACCAGCTGGTTGAGCAGGTACAGGTAGAGCAGCACGGCCACCGCGCCGGTGACCACGGTGTACGCCGGGTTCCGCTCGGTCCGCACGATGTAGTACCGCCCGACGGTGTTGAGCAGGGTGATCCCCACCGCGACGAAGAGCACCACCGGGCGCAGCCGGCGCCGGCTCATCCGCAGCCGGGGCACCGCGACCAGCAGCGCGGTGGCGAGCACGGCGTTGACCAGCACGCTGAGCATCGCGCTGACGGCGGTCAGGACGCCCGATCCGGTGGCCCGCATCAGGAAGCGCAGCAGCGACTCCAGGGTGTCCACCGCGGCCACCGAGAGGCCGAGCATCACGAAGACCAGCAGCAGCACCCCGAGGTCGACCACCCGGCGCACCACCAGGTTGCCGGGCTGCTGGTTGAAGCCGTACATCAGCCGCTGGGAGGAGCGGATCGCCTCCACCCAGCCGATCCCGGTGAGGACCAGAATGACCAGCCCGATCACGCCGACCGCGTTGCTGCTCTCGGCGATCTGCCCCGGGTCGAGGAACGGGAGGTTCTCCTTCAGGAAGTCGGCCGCCGCGTCGCTGACCTCGTCGTTCTCCTCGAGGATCGCCCCGAAGACCGAGTACGCGACCAGGGCGAGCGCGAAGACGGCGAAGAACCCGTAGTAGGCGATCGCCGCGGCGAGCCGCCCGCCCAGCACGTCGGCGTAGAGGTCCACCGCCCGCCACACGTGGTCGAAGCCGGGCCAGCGGTGCCGGGCCGCGGTCAACCGACGATCGATGCCGGCCGTCAGCCGGCCCCACGCGTCCACCACGTCATCCTCGCCGATCTCTCGTCGCCGGCTGCGGGCGGGCGGCCACCGGCCGGGCTCAGCCGCCGAGCCGGAAGTCCCGGCGCGGCTGCCACCGGGTCTCGCCACTGTGGGAGAAGAGGGTGAAGCCCTCCACCTCGAACATCGCCGAGAAGTCGGCCAGGTCCTCGTAGGCCCGGTCCAGCGCCTCGGCGCCGACGTCCTGGGCGACCGTGACGTGCGGGTGGTACGGGAAGCGGGTCTCCCGGTGCAGCTCCGGCGCGGCGTTGATGGCGGCGGCGAGCAGTTCGCACTCGCTGATTCCGGCCGCCACCGCCACGAAGACCACCTGGGTCACCGGGCGGAAGGTGCCGGTGCCGCGCAGGTGCAGGGTGAACGGCAGGTGGGCGGCGGCGACCCGGGTCAGGTGGGACTCGACCGCCGGCAGCGCCGCCACCGGGATCTCGGTGGGCCCGAGCAGCGTGACGTGCGCCGGGACCACCTGCGGGTCCCCGGCCTGCATCCGGCGCCGGGTGAGCATGCCGCCCCACGGCTCCGGGATGTCCACCGCGATCCCGATCTGGATGGTGCCACCGGCCCCCGGCGCCCCGTCCCTGCGATCCACGCTCGCCGCCACCCCTCCGGCCACCGACTCCACCCGCACCCGACCCGGACCGCTACTCGGAGCGGACGGGCGGGAAGAACCCGATCCGCTCGTACGCCGCACGCAACGTCGGCGCGGCCACCGCGCGGGCCTTCTCCGCGCCGGCGGCGAGGAGCTTGTCCAGCTGGGCGGGGTCGTCCAGGTAGCCGCGGGTGCGCTCCTGGATCGGGGTGACGAAGTCCCGGACCACCTCGGCGAGCTCCTTCTTGAGGTCGCCGTAACCCCGGCCGGCGTACGCGGCCACCAGGTCGTCGATGCTCCGGCCGCTCAGGGCGGAGTAGATGGTCAGCAGGTTGGAGATGCCCGGCTTGGTCCCGGTGTCGAAGACGATCTCGCGGCCGGTGTCGGTGACCGCCGAGCGGATCTTCTTGGCCGAGCGGGCCGGGTCCTCCAGCAGGTCGATGATGCCGGCCGGGGAGGAGGACGACTTCGACATCTTGGCCGTCGGGTCCTGCAGGTCGGTGATCTTGGCAGTGTCCTTGACGATGTGCGGCGCGGGCACCGTGAAGGTCGGGCCGAACAGCGAGTTGAACCGCTGGGCCAGGTCGCGGGAGAGCTCCAGGTGCTGGCGCTGGTCCTCGCCGACCGGCACCGCGTTGGCCTGGTAGAGCAGGATGTCCGCGGCCTGCAGGATCGGGTAGGTGAAGAGGCCGACGCTGGCCCGTTCGCTGCCCTGCTTCTGCGACTTGTCCTTGAACTGGGTCATCCGGCTGGCCTCGCCGAAACCGGTGATGCAGCCGAGCACCCAGGCCAGCTGCGGGTGCTCGGGCACCTGCGACTGGATGAACAGGGTGCTGCGCTCCGGGTCCAGACCGACCGCGAAGAGCTGCGCGGCGGCCACCCGGGAGCGCTGCCGGAGCACCTTCGGGTCGTGCCCCGCGGTGATGGCGTGCAGGTCCACCACGCAGTAGAACGCGTCGTGGGTCTCCTGCAACGCCACCCAGTGCCGCACCGCGCCCAGGTAGTTGCCGAGGTGGAACGAGTCGGCCGTCGGCTGGATGCCGGAGAAGACGCGCGGGCGGGCGGGAACGTCGGACATGACGGCAATTCTGTCAGCACGGCCCGGCGTACGTCATGACGGGCCGGCGGGTCGGCTCGCCGCCGGCCCGGCCGGAGCGGTGACCTCGCGGCGCTGTTCGGGCAGGCGCGCCGTGGAGACCGCGATCCGGGACACCCGCCGCCCCTCCAGGGCCAGCACCCGCAGCAGCCAGCCACCGCCGGGTCCCGCGGACTCCGCCGCGTCGACCGCGGTCACCGGCACCTCGTCGCCGGCCACCGGCAGCCGGCCCAGCGCCGCCATCACGAAGCCGCCGACCGTCTCGTACGGCCCGGCGGGCAGCACCACCCCGGTCCGTTCGGCGAAGTCGGCCAGGTTGAGCCGCCCGTCCACCACGGCGGGCAGGCCGGTCAGCACCGGCTCGGGCGGTCCGTCGTGCTCGTCGTGGATCTCCCCGACCAGCTCCTCGATCAGGTCCTCGCAGGTGACGATGCCCGCCGTGCCGCCGTACTCGTCGACCACCACGGCCAGGTGGTGCCCCTCGCGGCGCATCTCGGTGAGCGCGGCGAGCACCCGTTTGCTGCCGGGCAGCCGCTTCACCTCGCGGATCAGCTCACCCACCCGGGCGCACGGGTCGGCATCGGGGCGGAGCAGCACGTCGCGCAGGTGCACGAAGCCGACCACGTCGTCGTGGGTGCCGTCGATCACCGGGTAACGGGTGTGGGTCTCGGCCCGGACCACCCGCTGCGCCTCGGCGAGGCTCAGCCCGGCGGAGAGGAAGACCACCTCGGTGCGGGGCATCATCACCTCGCGGACCAGGCTCGCGCCGGCGACCAGCACCTCGTGGATGATCCGCCGCTCGTCGGGATCGAGCAGGGTGTTGGCCGCGACCAGGTCGCGCAGCTCGTCCTCGCTGATCCGTTCCCGGCCGGCGACCGGGCTGGCGCCGAGCAGGTCGGTGACGAGCCGGGTGGCCCCGTCGGCGGCGCGGACCACGAGCCGGGCGACGCTGCGGGCGACCGGTCCGGGCGCGCGTCGGGTGCGCGTGGACGCTCGTCTCCGGAGCCCGGGGCCGGCCGCCTCCCGCATGCAAGTGATGGTAGAGCGGCGACCGGCGGCAGGCCGTCGATGTTTGGATCTGTTCAATCATGAAGGTTTGTGATGGAATAGCGAGGTAGCGACGCGAAGCGCAGGCACCGCGTCCGGCCGTAGGGTGATCACGAGCGCTGCGGCGGGACGCGGCCAGGCAGGAGGACCGACGTGAAACTGCTCGTCACCGGCGGCGCCGGCTTCATCGGCAGCGTGGTGACCCGGATGCTGCTCGACAACGGCCACGACGTGACGGTCCTGGACGATCTGCGCACCGGGCACCGGGAGGCGCTCGCACCGGAGGCGACCCACGTCGACCTGCCCGTGCACGAGGCCGCCCAAATCCTCACCCCGGAGGCGGGCTTCGACGGCGTGCTGCACTTCGCCGCGCTGATCGCCGCCGGCGAGTCGATGGTCAAGCCGGAGCTGTACTGGCACGGCAACACGGTCAGCTCGATCGCCCTGATCGACGCGGTCCGCGCGGCCCGGGTGCCCCGGCTGGTCTTCTCCTCCACCGCCGCCGTCTACGGCAACCCGACCGAGCTGCCCATCCCGGAGACCGCGGTCAAGGCCCCCACCAACACGTACGGCGCCACCAAGCTCGCCGTCGACATGGCGCTCACCTCCGAGGCGATCGCCCACGACCTGGCCGCCGTCTCGCTGCGCTACTTCAACGTGGCCGGGGCGTACCTGCGCGACGACGTCGCGATCGGCGAGCGGCACGACCCGGAGACCCATCTGATCCCGATCGCGCTGGACGTCGCCGCCGGACGGCGGGAGAAGCTCCAGCTCTTCGGCGACGACTACCCCACCGTCGACGGCACCTGCGTGCGCGACTACATCCACGTCGAGGACCTGGCCCGGGCCCACCTGCTGGCCCTCACCGCCGCCGTACCGGGCCGGCACCGGATCTACAACCTCGGCAACGGCAACGGCTTCACCAACCGCCAGGTCGTCGACGTGGTCCGCGAGGTCACCGGCCACCCGCTGCCGGTGGAGGTCGCGCCGCGCCGCGAGGGCGACCCGGCCGAGCTGGTCGCCTCCTCGGCGCTGGCCCGCGAGGAACTGGGCTGGACGCCGGAGAAGCCCACCCTGCACGACATGGTGGGCGACGCCTGGGCCTTCTACCGCACGCACATCCTGGAGCAGTCGTGACCGACGTCGCCGCACGCGCCACCGCCGGCTTCCGCGCCGCCTACGGGACCGAGCCGACGGGCCGCTGGGCGGCCCCCGGGCGGGCCAACCCCTGCCGCTGCGGACCGTCGCCGCCGCCGCGCCGCAGGACGGCGAGCGCTGGACCGTCTCGTCGGAGCTCTCCGACTCCGCCGTCTCGTTCGACGCCGGCGACCTCGCCACGCCGGGCCGCGTCACCGGCTGGGCGGCGTACGTCGCGGGGGTGGTGTGGTCGCTGCGTGAGGCCGGGCACCGGGTGCCCGGGGCGCGGATCGCGATCGCCTCCGACGTGCCGCTCGGCTCCGGGCTCTCCTCGTCGGCCGCGCTGGAGGCGGCGGTGCTCGCCGCCCTGGTCGACCTGGGCGGGCTGGACCTCCCCGCCGACCGGCAGCCCCGGCTGGCCCAGCGCGCCGAGAACGACTACGTCGGCGCGCCGACCGGGATCATGGACCAGTCGGCGGTGATCCGCTGCCGGGCGGGGCACGCCCTCTTCCTGGACTGCCGGGACGAGTCGATCGAGCACATCCCGTTCGACCTGGACGACGCCGGCCTGGCCGTGCTGGTCGTCGACAGCCACGCCCCGCACCGGCACGCCGACGGCGAGTACGCCTCCCGCCGCGCGTCCTGTGAGCGGGCGGCGTCCCGGCTCGGGGTGCCGGCGCTGCGGGACGTGGCCGTCGCCGACCTCGACGACGCGCTGGCCCGGCTGGACGACGACGAGACCCGCCGCCGGGTCCGGCACGTCGTCACCGAGGACCAGCGGGTGCTCGACACCGTCGAGCTGCTGCGCGCCGGCCGGGTACGCGAGATCGGCCCGCTGCTCACCGCCTCGCACGTCTCGATGCGGGACGACTTCGAGATCACCGTGCCGGAGATCGACACCGCGGTCGAGGCGGCGCTGGCGGCCGGGGCGCTGGGTGCCCGGATGACCGGCGGCGGCTTCGGTGGCTGCGTCCTCGCCCTCGTCGACGCGGACCGGTCCGACGCCGTCGCCGCGGCCGTGACCGCCGCGTACGCCGAGCGCGGCTTCGCCGCCCCCGGCACCGTGACGGTCCTGCCGGCCGCCGGCGCCACCCGCCTGGACTGACGGACCGCGCGCCCCGCCCGCACGATCACGCGACTGCCTGGATGTAGTGGCCTCGACGGCGTTCGAGGCCACTACATCCTGGATCGAGCGCGATCATCGGCACGCCCGGAGCAGGTCGGTGGGGGGTTACTGGGCCTCGACGATCATCGCGGCGCCGACCGTGCGGTTGGTGGTCTCGTCGATGATGACGAAGCCGCCGGTGGTCCGGTTGCGGCGGTACTCGTCGGCGAGCAGCGGCACCGTGGTCCGCAGGCGCACCCGGCCGATCTCGTTGAGCTTCAACTCGCCGGCCGCCTCGTCCCGGTGCAGGGTGTTGATGTCCAGCCGGTAGTGCAGCCCGCGCACGATCGCCCGCGCCGAGCGGGTGGTGTGCTTGATCGCGTACCTGCCGCCGACCTGGAGCGGGCGGGTCTCGTCCATCCAGCAGACCATCGCCTCGATGTCCTGCGACACCGCCGGCGCGTTGTTCGGCCGGCAGATCAGGTCGCCCCGCGAGATGTCGATCTCGTCCTCCAGCCGGACGGTGACCGACATCGGCGGGAACGCCTCGGCCACCGGGCCGTCCGCCGTCTCCACCGAGGTGATCCGGCTGGTGAAGCCGGACGGCAGCACCATCACCTCGTCGCCCGGCTTGAGCACGCCCGAGGCCACCTGACCGGCGTAGCCGCGGTAGTCGGTGACGGTGGTCGACTGCGGGCGGATCACGTACTGCACCGGGAACCGGACGTCGACCAGGTTGCGGTCGCTGGCGATGTGCACCCGCTCCAGGTGGTGCAGCAGCGACGGCCCCTCGTACCAGGGCATGTTCTCCGACCGGGAGACGATGTTGTCGCCCTTGAGCGCGGAGATCGGCACCACCGTCAGGTCCGGCACGTCGAGCTTCGCGGCGAACGCGGTGAACTCGTCGGCGATCCGGTCGAAGACCTCCTGCGAGAAGTCCACCAGGTCCATCTTGTTGACACAGAGGACCAGGTGCGGCACCCGCAGCAGCGAGCAGAGGAAGGCGTGCCGGCGGGACTGCTCGACCAGGCCCTTGCGGGCGTCCACCAGGATCAGCGCCAGGTCGGCGGTGGAGGCGCCGGTGACCATGTTCCGGGTGTACTGGATGTGCCCCGGGGTGTCGGCGATGATGAACTTCCGCCGCGGCGTGGCGAAGTAGCGGTACGCCACGTCGATGGTGATGCCCTGCTCCCGCTCGGCGCGCAGGCCGTCGGTGAGCAGCGCCAGGTTGGTGTACTCGTCGCCGCGGGCCGCGCTGACCGCCTCGACGGCGGCCAACTGATCGGTGAAGAGCGACTTGGTGTCGTAGAGCAGGCGGCCGATCAGGGTCGACTTGCCGTCGTCCACGCTGCCGGCGGTGGCGAAGCGGAGCAGGTCCATCGGCCGGGCCTGCGGCCCGGCCCCGGAGGCGGCGATCGTCTCGGTGGTCATCAGAAGTAGCCCTCCCGCTTGCGGTCCTCCATGGCGGCCTCGCTGACCCGATCGTCGCCGCGGGTCGCGCCGCGCTCGGTGATCCGCGTCGCGGCCACCTCCTCGATCACCTTCTCCACCGTGTCGGCGTCCGACCGGACCGCCGCGGTGCAGGAGGCGTCGCCCACCGTGCGGTACCGCACCTGAACCTTGAACCGCTCCTCCCCCGCCCGAGGGTGGAAGAACTCGTTGACCGCGTAGAGCATGCCGTCCCGCTCCACCACCTCGCGCTCGTGCGCGTAGTAGATCGACGGCAGCGGGATGCGCTCCCGGGCGATGTAGTGCCAGACGTCCAGCTCGGTCCAGTTCGACAGCGGGAACACCCGGATCGACTCACCGGGGTGGTGCCGCCCGTTGTACAGCGACCACAGCTCCGGCCGCTGGTTCTTCGGATCCCACTGGCCGAACTCGTCACGGAAGCTGAACACCCGCTCCTTGGCGCGCGCCTTCTCCTCGTCCCGCCGGGCCCCGCCGAACAACGCGTCGAAGCGGTGCTTCTCCACCGCGTCGAGCAGCACCGGGGTCTGGATCCGGTTGCGGGTGCCGTCACCGGACTCCCGGACCATGCCGCTGGCCAGGGCCTCCGGCACGCTCGCCACGATCAGTTGCAGGCCCAGCTCGGCCACCCGCTGGTCCCGGTACTCGAGCACCTCGGGGAAGTTGTGCCCGGTGTCGACGTGCATCACCGGGAAGGGGATGTTGGCCGGAGCGAACGCCTTCTGCGCCAACCGGAGCATCACGATCGAGTCCTTGCCGCCGGAGAAGAGCAGCACCGGGCGCTCCATCTCGGCCACCACCTCGCGCATCACGAAGATGCTCTCCGCCTCCAGGGCGTCGAGGTGGGAGACCTGGTAGAAGCGGGCGGGGGCGGTCATGACACGGGCTCGATCGGGGCGGATCCGCACATGAATTCCAGACCTTTCCGGTCGGACAAATCAAGAACTGGCGCTCAGGCTACCCGGAATGCCTCTGCAGCGCTGCAAGCAACCGGCTGGCGAGATCCTTGCGGCAGACCAGCAGGTCGGGCAGGCGCGGATCCGCCTCGTTGTATTTCAGCGCAGAACCGTCGATCCGGGAAGCGTGCAGTCCGGTGGCCGTCGCCACAGCCACCGGCGCCGCCGAGTCCCACTCGTACTGACCGCCCGCGTGGATGTAGGCGTCCACCTCACCGGTGACCACCGCCGCGATCTTCGCCCCCGCCGACCCCATCGGCACCAGCTGCGCGCCCACGTCGTCGGCCAGGTCGGTCAGGAAGACCGGGGGCCGGCTCCGGCTCACCGCCAACCGGATCGTCCGCCCACCCCCGGCGGTCGCCGCCTCCAGCGGCATCGGCGGGTACGCCGGCGGGTAGTCCGTGGCCAGCACCCGGTGCTGCGCCGGCAGCCCCACCGCGCCCGCCACCAGGCCGTGCGGGGTCGGCGCGCTGCGCGCCCAGAGCGCCACGTGCACCGCCCAGTCCGCGCGCCCCTCCTCGGAGAACTCGCGGGTGCCGTCCAGCGGGTCGATGATCCACACCCGGTCGGCGGTCAGCCGGGGCACCGCCCCCGCGTTCACCTCCGCCGCCCAGGCCAGCCGCGAACCCTCGTCCTCCTCGGAGAGCACCGCGTCGCCCGGCCGCCACCGCGCCAGCTCGGTGCGGATCAGGTCGTGCGAGACCTTGTCCCCCGCCGACTTCAACGCGCCCGCATCGGCGAACCCCAGCTCCGAACGGAGCTCCAGCAACGCCTGCCCGGCCCGGGCCGCCAGCCACCGGGCGAACGCGCCGTCGATCATCGGAGGACTGCCCACGTCTTCGCTCCCGTCGCCTCGCCACGACCCGCGCTGGTCACGCCGGTCAGAAGGCGCAGATTACCGGCCCCGCCGGCTTTTCCCGAGCACCGCCTACGCCCCGTGGTACGCGTTCTGCGTCGGCTCCACACCCTTGGTGACCACCGACTCCACCACGTCCGCCGCCCGGTCCACCAGGAAATCCAGCTCCTTGCGCTCCGCGGCGCCGAAATCCGACAGCACGTAGTCCGCCGGGTCCTGCCGCCCCGGCGGCCGGCCGATGCCGAACCGGACCCGGACGTACTCCTTCGTCCCCAGCGACTTCGACATCGAGCGCAGGCCGTTGTGCCCGCCCTCGCCCCCGCCGATCTTGACGCGCAGCTGCCCGTACGGGATGTCCAGCTCGTCGTGCACGGCGACCACCCGCTCCGGCGGCACCTTGAAGAACTGCGCCAGGCTCGCCACCGGCCCGCCGGAGAGGTTCATGTACGTCAACGGCTTGATCAGCACCAGCTTCGGACCACCGAAGCCGAGCCGCCCCTCGGCGACCTCCGCGACGGCCCGCTTGTGCCGGCCGAACTTCGCGCCCGTCCGCCCGGCCAGCAGGTCGGCGACCATGAAGCCGACGTTGTGCCGGTTACCGGCGTACTCCCGGCCCGGATTGCCCAGGCCGACCACCAGCCACGGCCCCGCCTCGTCCGTCACGTCCCGCCCCTCCCGCTCGCCGCCATCCGTGCCCCGATACGCCGACAGGCGCCCCCACCGTGCGGGGACGCCTGTCGCAACCTTGCGAACCGATCAGGCCTGGGCCTTCGCCTCGGCGGTCTCCTCGCCGCCGGCGGCGGCCGGAGCACCGGCCTCGGCACCCTCGGACGCCTCGGCGGTCGCCTCGCCGACGCCGGCCTCAGCCTCGGCGTCGGCCTGCTCGGCCTCGGGCATGGTCGCCTCGAGCTGCTCGGCGGTCGGGGCGGCGGTCACCGAGGCGACCGTCTGGTCCGCGTCGGCGACCAGCTCGACGCCGGCCGGCAGCTGCACGTCGGCGGCGGTCACCTGGGTGCCGGCCTCGAGGCCCTCGATCGAGGCCTCCAGGTGGTCCGGCACGTTGGTGGCGTCGGCGCTCACCGACAGGGTGTCGTGGTCGTGCACGATCAGGGTGTCCCGCGCGGCCTCACCGGTCAGCTGGACCGGGACCTCGACGGTGACCTTCTCGCCGCGGCGGACCAGCAGCAGGTCCACGTGCTCGAAGGTGTCCTTGATCGGGTCACGCTGGATCGCCTTCGGCAGCGCCAGCACCTGGGTGCCGTCGCTCACCTCGATCGCGAAGAGCTGGTTGGCACCGCCCTTGCGGATCGCGGCGGCGAACTCGCGGGACGGCAGCGCGATGTGCTTCGGCTTCTCGCCGTGGCCGTACAGCACTGCGGGCACCTTGCCGGCCCGGCGGGTACGGCGGGCACCACCCTTGCCGAACTCGGTGCGGGGCTCGGCGCTGATCTTTACCTCGGACACGGGGAAACTCCTGATGCTTT
This sequence comes from Micromonospora sp. LZ37, assembly GCF_059359015.1. NCBI lineage: Bacteria > Bacillati > Actinomycetota > Actinomycetes > Micromonosporales > Micromonosporaceae > Micromonospora > Micromonospora sp. LZ37. Next base: position 166,337 of record NZ_JCADBL010000006.1, read on the forward strand.
TCGCGGCGGCGGGTTGTCGACTGGCGGTGCTGGGCGAGGGGCTCGCTGGGGCTCATGCGTCATGAACGACTGCCCGGAGCACCGCGTCGATGACGGTGCCTCCGTGCGGCGCTCTTTCAGCGGCCCGCCGGGCACCCTCGCCGTGGCAACCGTGCCAGTCTACCCGAGCCGGATCAGAGCTTTCCGGCAGTCCCCACTATCACCGGCGCGGCCCGTCCGCAGGCCGAAGTGGGAAGGCCGGGACGCCCACGCGCCCCGGCCCACCGGTCAGCTCAGGCCACCGAAGAGGGTCGTCACCGAACCGTCGTCGAAGACCTCACGGATCGCCCGCGCCAGCAGCGGCGCGATCGACAGCACGGTGAGCTTGTCGAGCTGCTTCTCCGGCGGCAGCGGCAGCGTGTTGGTCACGACGATCTCGCTGATCGGGCTGTTCTTCAGCCGCTCGGTCGCCGGGTCCGACAGCAGCGCGTGGGTGGAGGCGACCACGATCTCGGCCGCGCCCGACTCCTTGAGGATGTCGGCGGCCTTGGTGATCGTGCCACCGGTGTCGATCATGTCGTCGACGATCAGGCAGACCCGACCCTCGACCTCACCGACCACCCGGTTCGCCACCACCTGGTTGGGCTTGAGCGGGTCCCGGGTCTTGTGGATGAACGCCAGCGGGCAGCCGCCCAGCCGGTCGGTCCAGCGCTCGGCCACCCGCACGCGGCCGGAGTCCGGCGCCACCACGGTCATCGGCCGGCCGGCGTACTTGTGCTCCACGTACTCGGCCAGCACGTCCATGGCGAAGAGGTGGTCCACCGGGCCGTCGAAGAAGCCCTGGATCTGCGCGGTGTGCAGGTCGACCGTGAGGATGCGGTTCGCGCCGGCGGTCTTCAGCAGGTCGGCCACCAGCCGCGCCGAGATCGGCTCCCGACCGCGGTGCTTCTTGTCCTGGCGGGCGTACGGGTAGAACGGCAGCACCACGGTGATCCGCTTGGCGGAGCCCCGCTTCAACGCGTCGATCATGATCAGGGTCTCCATGACCCAGGTGTTGACGCCGTGCGTCACGGACTGCACCACGAAGGCGTCCGAGCCACGTACCGAGTCCTTGAACCGTACGAAGATCTCGCCGTTGGCGAACTCGTACGCGTCGGAGGGGGTCGGCGCGACGCCGAGCACCTCACCGATCTCCTTGGCCAACTCCGGAAAGCCACGTCCGGAAAAGAGCATCAGGCTCTTGCGGTTTTCGGCGACGATGCTGCCCATGGGCCCGTCTGCTCCCGTTGGTCGGTGGTTCCCGGCGGCGGTGGGCGCCGGGGACTATTCGGTTGCAGTATCCCCCGTGCGGGATGGGCCCCCCACCGTCTCGGCGCCCTCGTGGATTGGCTCACCTTCGCTTGCGGCAGCCGCCGCGCCCGACGCACCCTCGGCGGCCCGCTGGGCCCGCTCGGCGGCCGCCGCGGACGCGGTGCCGGCCCGCCGGCGGGCCACCCAGCCCGGGATGTTGCGCTGCGGCGCCCGGGTCACCCCGAGCGCGCCCGGGGGCACGTCCTGGGTGATGGCGCTGCCCGCCGCGACGTACGCTCCCGCGCCCACCTCGACCGGCGCGATCAGGCTGGTGTCGCAGCCGACGAAGGCCGCCTCGCCGACCGTGGTGCGGTGCTTGTCGACCCCGTCGTAGTTTACGAAGATCGTCGCCGCGCCGATGTTGGCCTTCGCCCCGATCGTCGCGTCACCCACGTACGACAGGTGCGGCACCTTGGCGCCCGCGCCCACCTCGGAGTTCTTCACCTCGACGAACGTGCCGACCTTGGCCTTCTCGGCCAGCCGGGCGGCCGGCCGCAGGTACGCGTACGGCCCCACGCTGGCGCCGGGGCCCACCTCGGCGCCCACCGCGTGGCTGCGCAGCACCGTCGCCGCCGCGCCGACCACCGTGTCGATCAGGGTGACGTCCGGCCCGACGACCGCCTCGGCGCCCACCACGGTGCTGCCCCGCAGCTGGGTGTTCTGGTCGATCACCGCGTCCCGCTCGACCGTGGCGGTCACGTCGATCCAGGTGGTGTCCGGGTCCAGGATGCTCACCCCGGTCCGCATCCAGGCCGCGTTGACCCGGTCGCGCAGCAGCTTCCGCAGCCCCGCCAGCTCCACCCGGTCGTTGCAGCCCAGCGTCTCGGTGTGGTCGGCGGCGACGTGCACCGCCACCGGCTCACCGGCGGAGCCGAGCAGGCCGAAGACGTCGGTGAGGTACTCCTCGCCCTGGTCGTTGTCGGTGGAGAGCTTGCCCAGGGCGTCGCGCAGCCGGGCCACGTCGAAGGCGTAGATACCGGCGTTGATCTCCCGCAGCGCGCGCTGCGCCGGGGTGGCGTCGCGCTCCTCGACGATCTGCTCCAGCCGACCCGCGGCGTCCCGGACGATCCGGCCCAGGCCGGTCGGGTCGGGCACCTCGGCGGCGAGCACGGTCGCCGCCGCGCCCTCGCCCTCGTGGGCGGCGACCAGCGCGGCCACCGTCTCGGCGCGCAGCAGCGGGACGTCCCCGTTGATCACCACGACCGTGCCGGAGGCCTCCGGCACCGCCTCCAGCGCGATCCGCACGGCGTGACCCGTGCCGAGCTGCTGGGCCTGCAGGACCGGGGTGGCGTCGGGGGCGATCTCGCTCAGGTGCGCGCGGACCTGCTCGGCGCCGTGGCCCACCACGACGACGGTCCGGTCCGCGGCCAGCGGCGCGGCCGCCGTCAGGACGTGGCCGAGCAGCGTACGACCGAGCAGTGGGTGCAGCACCTTGGGCAGCGCCGACTTCATCCGCTTGCCCTCACCGGCGGCGAGCACGACAACGGTGCGGAGGTGGGGCTGGGGCACGACGTGGCTCCCGTCGGGACGGCGACAGTCTCGCGGTCATGCTAACCAGACAGCTCGGATAGTTCGTCCCATACCCCGACGGACGGGGTTGGACAGCAGACGGACGGCTCGGCCGCCAGGGTTCGAACCTGAAACACGGGTACCAAAGACCCGGGTGTTGCCAATTACACCACGGCCGATTGTGACGCAAGACAGCTTAACGCTTTCCCCCTGCGGCGGCTCGACCCCTGGCCGTCCGGCGGCGGATCGGACGATCCCCCCGGACGTTTACCTGGCAGTATGGCCGGGTGACCGACACGGACGGGCACAACGGCAGGAACATCCCACGACAGGGCGTCACCGAGCGCCGGCGAGGTGACGACATGGCGGACGGACCCCCCGAGGGGCGACGACGGGCGGTGCCGGCGGCGACCGCGAAGCCCGCCTCCCGGGTGCGCATGTCCGCCGCCCAGCGTCGCGAGCAACTGATCTCGATCGGTCGGCAGGTCTTCGCCGAGAAGGGCTTCGACGCCACCTCCATCGAGGAGGTCGCGTCCCGCGCCAAGGTCTCCAAGCCGGTGGTCTACGAGCACTTCGGCGGCAAGGAGGGCCTCTACGCGGTGGTGGTCGACCGTGAGGTGCGGGCGCTGCTGGACCGGATCACCACGGCGCTGACCGCCGGGCACCCGCGCGAGCTGCTGGAGCAGGCGGCGTTGGCGCTGCTCACCTACATCGAGGAGGAGACCAGCGGGTTCCGGGTGCTGGTCCGGGAGTCGCCGCTGATGTCGGCGACGGGCAACTTCAGCAGCGTGATGAACGACGTCGGGCACCAGGTCGAGCACATCCTGGCCGCCGAGTTCTCCGGTCGGGGGTACGACCCGAAGCTGGCCGAGCTCTACTCGCAGGCGCTGGTGGGCATGGTGGCGCTGACCGGCCGGTGGTGGCTGGAGGTGCGCAAGCCACGCAAGGAGACGGTGGCCGCGCACCTGGTCAACCTGGCCTGGAACGGGTTGTCGCACCTGGAGGCGAAGCCGGGACTGATCACGGTGCGCAAGCGCGCCTGAGCCGGCTCAGTGGTTGGCCTCGGCTATCGGGTGGCGGCGGCTGGCCTTCTCCTGCTCGGCGTGTTCCTCGGTGCCGACCTTGTCGTAGAGGCCGGTGGCGAGCAGCGTCAGCCCGAAGACCATCGAGATGATCACCGTCGACATGGAGAAGTTCAGGAAGTTCACGGTGGTCTGCAGGACGGCCATCATGGCGATGCCGGTGACCATGAAGACCACACCGGCGGTCAGGTTCATGTAGTGGCCCAGGTTGCTCCGCCGGGACGCGCCGATGATCAGGACGATTCCGAAGGCCACCGACACGAGCGAGAACGCGAGGTTGGTGCGGAGCCCGAGGGCCCAGGTGTCGCCCCGGTCGAACAGCGGCTGGTCCCAGGTCAGCGCGACGCCCCAGACGCCGAAGACCAGGATGTAGAGCCCGACCAGGCCGGCGATGGCCCGGTACAGCGGGCGCGCCGGGTGGTTCACCGGAAAGTGCACCATGACTCCCCCATCCGAATGCGGCCGGTTCGGAGGAATTGTCGCTCAGCCGGGCGCCCACTGTCCGTCAAACGGCGGTCGCCGGCGCCCGCCCCGGTCCGGGTCGGGCCCCGGCGACAACCGCGGGCGCCATCAGCGGCGGATCAGAGCACGAGGCGAGCCTTCTGCCAGGCTTCCTTGTCCTCGTCGGTGCCGACCTTGCCGTACATGCCGACCATCAGCAGGACCAGGCTCAGGGTCAGCACCACGATGACGGTGATGATGGTGAAGTTGAAGATGTTGGCGTCGGTCTGGATGAAGGCCAGCTGCGCCAGGCCCAGCACCATCAGGCCGTACGCCAGGACCTGGTTGATCGCCACGTCGAGGTTGCGGCCGATCGCGGTGCCGGCCAGCACGGCGATGCCGATCAGGACGCTGAGCAGCGAGAATCCGAGGTTCGTGCCCTGACCGAAGACCTTGGTGTCATCCTGGGCGAGGATGTCGTTGCCGGCGCTCGCGATGATGCCGAGCACACCGAAGACCACCAGGTACAGACCAACGAGCCCGCCGATCGCCCGGTAGACCGGCCGCGCGGGGTGGTTGACGGGGGTATGGGCCATGACTGTGTCTCCAACGCCGTTCGGGTGAGGGTCGCCGACGATTCTCCCGCACGCCGGCATGTGACGCCGCACACGGGGCCCCGTCCGGCGGCGGGAGCCACCTCAGACCGGTGGGATCTCGTCGGCCAGGGCCAGCCACGTCTCCTCGGTCCGCTCGCGTTCGGCCCGCAGCTCCTTGAGCTGCGCGTCGAGCTCGGCCACCTTGGCGTAGTCGGTGGCGTGCGTGGCGAGCTGGTCGAGCAGCGCGGTCTCCTTCTGCTCCAGCTTGGCGACCTGACGCTCCAGCCGGGCCAGTTCCTTGCGGGCCTGCCGGGCCTCGGCGGCCGACATGCCGGTCGGGGCGGCGGCGCCCGGCCCGGCCGTGGGGGCCGTGGGGGCCGTGGGGGTACGCGCCGGCTCCGCCCCACCGGCCCGCGCCAGGTACTCGTCGACGCCGCCGGGCAGGTGCACCAGCCGGCCGTCGCCGAACATGCCGTACGCGACGTCGGTGACCCGTTCGATGAGGTACCGGTCGTGGCTGGCCACGATGATCGTCCCGGGCCAGGAGTCGAGCAGGTCCTCCAGCGCGGCCAGGGTGTCGGTGTCCAGGTCATTGGTCGGCTCGTCGAAGAGCAGCACGTTCGGCTCGCCGGCGAGCAGCCGGAGCATCTGCAACCGGCGGCGCTCCCCGCCGGAGAGGTCGCTGACCGGCGTCCAGAGCCGCCGGTCGTCGAAGCCGAAGATCTCGGCGAGCTGAGCGGCGGAGACCTCCCGGTCGCCCAGCTGCACCCGGCGGGCGACCTCCTCGACGGCCTCCAGGACCCGCAGGTGGCCGGGGAGCTCGGCCAGCTCCTGGGAGAGGAACGCGGGCCGGACGGTGGAGCCGGTGTGGAAGCGCCCGCCGTCGGGGCCGGTGACGCCGGCGAGCATCCGCAGCAGGGTGGTCTTGCCGGCGCCGTTGCGGCCGAGGACGGCGATCCGGTCGCCGGGGCCGACCTGCCAGGTGGCGCGGTGCAGGATCTCCTTCGGGCCGGCGAGCAGCCGGACGTCCTCCAGGTCGTACACCTGCTTGCCGAGCCGGGCGGTGGCGAGCCGTTGCAGCGACATGGTGTCGCGCGGCGGCGGGACGTCGGCGATGAGCGCGTTGGCGGCGTCGATGCGGAACCGCGGCTTGGAGGTACGGGCCGGTGGTCCGCGCCGCAGCCAGGCGATCTCCTTGCGGAGCAGGTTCTGCCGGCGGGCCTCGGTGGCCGCGGCGACCCGCTCGCGCTCGACCCGGGCCAGGGTCCAGGCGGCGAAACCGCCCTCGTAGGCCCGGACGGTCTGGTCGGCGACCTCCCAGGTGGTGGTGCAGACCGCGTCGAGGAACCACCGGTCGTGGGTGACCACAACCAGGGCGCCCTTCCGGCCGACCAGGTACTTCGCCAGCCAGTCGACGCCACCGACGTCGAGGTGGTTGGTGGGCTCGTCGAGGATCAGCAGGTCGGACTCGCGGACCAGCAGGGCGGCCAGCGCCACCCGACGGCGCTCGCCGCCGGACATCGGGCCGACCGGCTGGTCGAGGCCGAGGTGGGGCATGCCGAGCCCGTCGAGGATGGCCCGGACCCCGGCGTCGCCGGCCCACTCGTGCTCGGCGCCCATGCTCTGGTCCAGCCAGGCGGTGCCGAGCACCACGTCCCGGACGGTCGCCTCGGGGGTGAGCGTCAGGCTCTGCGGCAGCCAGGCGACGCGCAGGTCGCGGCGGTGGGTGACCCGGCCGTCGTCCGGTTCCTCCTGCTTGGTGAGCAGCCGCAGCAGGGTGGACTTGCCGGCGCCGTTGAGGCCGACCACGCCGATCCGGTCGGCGTCGTCCAGGCCGAGCGAGACGTCGGTGAGCAGCGGCCCGGCGGCGCCGTACCCCTTGGACACCCGGTCCAGGTTGACGATGTTGGCCACGACCTCACCTCCCATGATCAAGGCGTCCCGGTGCCGGCGGGCACCTGGGGACGCCTGGCCCAAGGGTACGCGGGCGCCCGAGCCGCCCGCGCCGCCCGCCTCCGCCCGGCGCGCTCCCCTGCACCGGTGTCCCCGCGACCGCCCCGGCCCGGCGCGCACGATCAACTCCGTGCCGCCGGAACGCGGGTCTCCCCGCCACCCGGAGACCCCCACGTCGCCGACCTGGAATCGATCTCGCCTGCGCGACCCGCCGGGCGAGGCCGGCGTCCGAGGTGTCGGGGGCGCGGGGCGCGCCGGTCAGCTGACGCGGGCTCCGGCGACCGGCCCGTGCGCGACCCGGGCCTCCCGGCACACGTCGGCGGCCTCCAGCTCCCCGGCGATCCGCTCGGCGTCGGCCGCGTCCCCGGCCAGGAAGACACAGGTCGGGCCGGAGCCGGAGACGAGGCCGGCGAGCGCGCCGGCCGCCTCGCCGGCCTTGAGGGTGTCGACCAGCGACGGGCGCATCTCCAGCGCGGCGTCCTGGAGGTCGTTGCCGAGGGTCGCGGCGAGCACCCGCGGATCACGCTGGCGCAGCGCGGCGAGCAGCGCGTCGGTGCTGCCCAGCGGCGCACCGGCGGCACCGGCGTCGCGGAGCCGGTCCAGCTCCCGGTAGGCGGCGGGGGTGGAGAGGCCGCCGTCGGCCACGGCCACCACCCAGTGCCAGGAGGTGGGGCGGGCCAGCACCGGGCTGACCGCCTCACCCCGGCCGGTGCCCAGCGCGGTGCCGCCGTGGATCAGGAAGGGCACGTCCGAGCCGAGGTCGGCGGCGATGCCGGCCAGTTCGTCGCGGGAGAGCCCGGTGCCCCAGAGCGCGTCGCAGGCGACCAGGGTGGCCGCCGCGTCGGCGCTGCCGCCGGCGAGCCCGCCGGCGAGCGGGATCTGCTTGCGCAGGTGCAGCCGGGCGTGCGGCAGCACGCCGGCGTACCCGGCGAGGGCGTGCGCGGCCCGGATCACCAGGTTGGTGTCGTCCAGGGCCAGCTCGCCGGCGCCCTCACCCTCCATGGTCAGGGTGAGCGTGTCGCCGCGCCGGGCGGTCAGCTCGTCGAAGATCGAGATCGCGTGGTAGACGGTGTTCAGCTCGTGGTAGCCGTCGCGGCGCAGCGGCCCCACCCCGAGGTGCAGGTTGACCTTCGCGGGCACCCGGACCCTGACCGGACCGCTGGCCCCACGCCGCTCGTCCTCACCCTCCGGTCGCCAGGCTTCGGTCACGGGGCGATGTCCCGCACAGGCAGGCGGATGTCGAACGGCTTTTCCACGATCAGCTCCTCGGCGGAGTCGGCGGCCAGCTCGTACCGGCCGTCGACCAGGTCGTACGCGTACACGTGCAACGGATCCTGCTCGATCCGCCAGTAGTGCGGGATCCCCGCGTCGGCGTAGTCGGCCGGCTTCTCCAACCGGTCCCACCGGCGGGTGCCGGGCGAGACGACCTCGACGGCGAGCACGACCTGCTCGGCGTCGAAGTAGTGACTCTTGCCGACCACCGGGCGGCGAAGCAGCAGCACGTCCGGTTCCAAGGTGCTCCGGTGGCTGATCGCCACTCCGACCGCGATGACCGGCGCTACATCGAGCGGGGCGTGCCGCCTGAGCCACTGCCAGACCAGGGTGGCGATGGTCTGGTGGTCGTAGGTGGGGGAAGGAACCACGACAAGGACTCCGTCATGCAACTCGACGCGGGGGGCGTCGTCGGGCAGGGCCAGCACGTCCTCAATGGTGTAGCTGGCCAGGCGTTGCCGGACCGGATCGGGATACCACATCCCTGTGGCGGGGGGTTCGATCGGCTGCGCGGTCACTCGTACACCTCCTCCGCGGACACGGGGCCAGACTACTGCGCGACGGGCGCGGCGGTCGGGGCCGACGCGGCGATGGCGGCGAACTGTTCGACGGTGAGTGACTCCCCGCGTGCGCCCGGGTCCACCCCGGCGGCGGTGAGCGCGGCGGCGGCCCGGTCGGCCCCACCGGCCCAGCCGGCCAGCGCGGCGCGCAGCGTCTTGCGGCGCTGCGCGAACGCGGCGTCGACCACCGCGAAGACCGCCTCCCGGGCCACGTCGTCGCGGGGCGGTTCCCGGCGGGTGAAGGCGACCAGGCCGGAGTCGACGTTCGGCACCGGCCAGAACACGTTCGGCGGCACCTTGCCGGCGGCGCGGGCGCGGGAGTACCAGGCGAGCTTCACCGACGGGATGCCGTACACCTTGGAGCCGGGACCGGCGACCAGCCGGTCGGCGACCTCCTTCTGCACCATCACCAGCCCCTGCCGCAGGCTGGGCAGCTCGGCGAGCAGGTGCAGCACCACCGGCACGGCGACGTTGTAGGGCAGGTTCGCCACCAGCGCGGTCGGAGCCGGGTCGGCCAGCTCGGCGGCGCGGACCCGCAGCGCGTCGGCCCGGTGCACGGTGAGCCGGGCGGCGTCCGGGCCGGCGTGCCGGGCGGCGGTCTCCGGCAGCGCCCCGGCCAGCACCGGGTCGATCTCCACGGCGTGCACGTGCGCGGCGACCGGGAGCAGGGCCAGGGTGAGCGAGCCGAGCCCGGGGCCGACCTCCAGCGCCACGTCGTCCGGGGCCAGCCCGGCGGCGGTGACGATCCGGCGGACGGTGTTCGGGTCGTGCACGAAGTTCTGGCCGAGCTTCTTGGTGGGGGCGACGCCCAGCCGGGCGGCCAGTTCCCGGATCTCCGCCGGGCCGAGGAGACCGGTCACGCCCCGTAGCGTAGCGGCGGGGTCGGACCCGCTCACCACGGGCCGAAGACGCGGTCGCCGGTGGCGGAGATGGCGGCGCAGAGCTCGTCGAGGTCCGCGCCGGTGGTCGCGGCCAGCGACCGGACCGTCAGCGGGATCAGGTACGACGCGTTCGGCCGTCCCCGGTGCGGCATCGGGGTCAGGTACGGCGCGTCGGTCTCCACCAGGATCTGGTCGAGCGGGGTGAGCGCGGCGGCCTCGCGCAGCGCCCCGGCGCTGCCGAAGGTCACCGTGCCGGCGAAGCTGAGCAGGTGGCCCCGGCGCACGCACTCGGCGGCGAACTCGGCGTCGCCGGAGAAGCAGTGCAGCACCACGGTGTCCGGGGCGCCCTCGTCGTCGAGGACGCGCAGCACGTCGGCGTGCGCGTCGCGGTCGTGGATGACCAGCGCCTTGCCGTAGCGCTTGGCGATGGCGATGTGCGCCCGGAAGCTCTCCTCCTGCGCGGCCCGCCCCTCGTCGCCGGTGCGGAAGAAGTCCATCCCGGTCTCGCCGACGCCGCGTACCCGGTCCCGGGCGGCGAGCGCCTCGATCTCCCGCAGCGCCTCGTCCAGGTCGGCCAGGCGGGGCGCCTCGTTCGGGTGCAGCGCGACGGTGGCCAGCACCGCCGGGTACTTCTCGGCCACGTCGGCGCCCCACCGGGACGAGGCGACGTCCACGCCGACCTGCACCAGCCGGTCCACGCCGACCGCGGCGGCCACCTCGATCGCCACCGCGACCGGATCGTCGGCGGGCCCACCGGTGGGGACGCCGGCCTCGCTGACCGTGATGTCCAGGTGGGTGTGGCTGTCCAGCACGGGGCGGGGCAGCGGCTCCGGCGCGGGCGGGAACTCCCCGGCGCGGCGGGCGGCCCGCTGCTTGCGGGTCTCGGTCGGCTCACTCATCGCTCGCCAGCATCACACACCGGGCACGGGCGACGTTCCCGGGACGCCATCACCTGTTCACCGGCCCGGCATCTGGCCGGCTTAGCGTCGCCGGGATGAGCGTCACCCCGCAGGCCGACGGCGCCGCGTCCGAACGGGCCGGGCTGCACGTGACGTACCACGGGGCGGTGTACCCGGCGGAGGAGATCGCCCGAGGCGCCGCGTACGAGTTGTTCAGCGTCGAGGAGGCGGCCGGGTTCGAGTGGGCGCCCCGCCCGGGCGGCGCGCCACCGTGGCGGCGCTTCGCGCACGTCACCGAGGTGACCTCGGTGCACGGCGCGACCGAGCCGGCCGAGGAGCCGGAGTCGCCGCTGCTGGTGCCGCTGCACCGGGACCGGAGCTGGTCGGACGTCCACCAGCTCAGCCAGCAGCCGACGGCGGCGGGCGATCCGACGCTGGCCGCGGTACGGGCCTCGGCGGTGATCCGGCGCGGCACCCGGATGGTCAAGGTGCTCTCCGCCCGCCAGCTCGCCGGTTACGTGCGCGGCTGGCTGCCGCACGGCTTCTGCTACCGGGAGCACGACGTGGCGCACCTGCGGACACCGGCGGCGCTGGCGGTGCTGCGCGGCGACGGTGAGGGCGGGCGGGACGGCACCGACGTGGCGTACGCGCTGCGCTGGCGGGCCGCCGACCCGGCCGACTACGACGTGCCCGTCGGCGAGGCGCACCGGGGGCTGCGGGCCCTGCCGCAGCGGGACCGGCTCGGGCCGCCGGTGCTGGGGACCGGTTTCGTCCCCAGCAACCTCCAGCTCATCCCGGAGTTCGTCACCCGGGACCTGGCCGACCTGCCGCTGCCGGCGAACGCCACCCTGCTCGCCTACACCGCCGACGGCGTGGAGGTGGTGCTCTACAGCTACCAGGCGGAGCAGCGGGGCTGGCTGCGGATGGTCGGCCCGCAGTGGCGGCACCTGCTGGCCGCCGTGCCGGGCCTCTCCCCCGACCAGGAGTACGTCCCGACCGGCGACGCGCCCCGCTCCACCCAGCTCGTCGGCGGCCACGCCGGCGGCGAGTACGAGGCGGTGGCCGACCTGCCGGGCGGGTTCCGGGTGCTGGCGATGACCCGGGCGGCCCGCTACCCGGTGGATTCGGTGGCCCGCCGCCTGCGGTACGCGCACTGGCGCGGCGCCCCCTGTCTGGTGCTGCGGGAGGAGGCGGGCTGGCTGCGGCTGCGGCTGTGCCGGCCGGATCCGGACTCGGTGGTGGCGACCGGGGCGCAGTGCCACGAGCGGGGGGTCTACGAGGCGTGGGCGCCGGGGGCCGAGGTGACCGACGACCGGGTGGTGGACGTGCCGTACGCGGAGTGACGTGGCGCGCATAACGGGCAGTGGCCCGGGAAAGCGCGGGCGTCCGACGTCGCAGATCAGGAGACCCGCATGCCTTTCATCACCGTCGGAGCGGAGAACTCCGGCCCGATCGACCTGTACTACGAGGATCACGGTTCCGGTCAGCCGGTGGTGCTGATCCACGGGTTCCCGTTCAACGGCGCGACCTGGGAGAAGGTCGCCGGCCAGCTGCTGAACGCCGGCTACCGGGTGATCACGTACGACCGGCGGGGTTTCGGCGCGTCCGGCCAGCCGGCGACGGGGTACGACTACGACACGTTCACCGCCGACCTCGACGTGCTCATGACGCAGCTGGACCTGCGCGACACGATGCTGGTGGGCCATTCGATGGGCACCGGTGAGGTGACCCGCTACCTGGGCACGTACGGGTCGGGTCGGGTGAGCCGTGCGGTGCTGCTCGCCCCGCTGGCGCCGTTCCTGCTGAAGACGGCGGACAACCCGGAGGGCGCCGACAAGGCGCTCTTCGACGGGTTCCAGCAGGCGATCCTGGCCGACCGGTTCGCCTACCTGACCTCCTTCTGCGACGCGTTCTTCAACTACTCCGAGAACAAGGGCGGGTGGGTCAGCGAGGAGGCGTACCGGGCGCACTGGAACATCGGCACGATGGCCTCGGCGCGGGGCACCCACGACAGCGTGTCCGCCTGGCAGACGGACTTCCGGGACGACCTGCCCCGGATCGACGTGCCGGTGCTGATCGTGCAGGGCGACAAGGACAACGTGCTGCCCTTCCCGTTGACCGGGCAGCGGCTCCAGCCGATGCTGCCGAACAGCCGGCTGGTCGTCCTGGAGGGCGCCCCGCACGGCACGCCCTGGACGCACGCCGACGAGGTCACCAGGGAGATGCTGAACTTCTTCGGCCAGCCCAGCATGGCCACCGCCTGAGCGGCGACCACCCGACGGATCGGCGGCGCGGCCCCGGGGAGACCCGTGGGCCGCGCCGCCGTGCGTGGGTTCAGCCGGCCAGCCGGGCCAGCTCCTCCTCGACGATGACCGGGTCGAGCTTGCGGAAGACCGGCTTCGGCGCGGCGAGCGCCCGCCCGGCCTCCAGCGGTACGGACTCCCAGCGCGCGCCGACCGTGTAGTCACCGGTGAGCACCGGGTACGCCGGCCCGCCGTCGAGGTCGTCGACCTCCTCGATCACCGGCATCGGCGCGTGCACGCCGGTGCCGCCGAGCAGCTCGTGCACCTTCTGCGCGGAGTGCGGCAGGAAGGGGGTGAGCAGCGTGTTGGCGTCGCTGACCACCTGGAGGACGACGTGCAGGATGGTGCCCATCCGGGGCTTGTCCGTGGCGTCCTTGAGCTTCCACGGCGCCTGCTCGGAGAGGTAGCGGTTGGCTTCGGCGACCACCTTCATCGCCTCCCCGATGGCCTGCTTCTGCCGGTGCCGGGCGATCAGGTCGCCGACCGTGTCGAAGCCGGCCCGGGCGGTGGCGAGCAGCGCCTCGTCGGCCTCGGTGAGCCCGGCCGGGTCGACCGGCGGGATCGCCCCGAAGTTCTTCGCCGCCATCGAGACGGACCGGTTGACCAGGTTGCCCCAGCCGGCGACCAGCTCGTCGTTGTTGCGGCGGAGGAACTCCGCCCAGGTGAAGTCGGTGTCGTTGCTCTCCGGGCCGGCGGCGGCGATGAAGTAGCGCAGCGCGTCGGCGTCGTACCGCTCCAGGAAGTCCCGTACGTAGATCACGACCTTGCGGGACGAGGAGAACTTCCGGCCCTCCATGGTCAGGTATTCGCTGGAGACCACCTCGGTGGGCAGGTTGAGCCGGCCCAGCTCGCCCGGCTCGCCGTCCCGCGAGCCCTCGCCGGAGTAGCCGCTGAGCAGCGCCGGCCAGATCACCGAGTGGAAGACGATGTTGTCCTTGCCCATGAAGTAGTAGGCGCGGGCGTCCTTGCCCTCCGCGTCGGCGGACCACCACCTGCGCCAGGCCTCCGGGTCGCCGGAGCGGCGGGCCCACTCGATGGAGGCCGACAGGTAACCGATCACCGCGTCGAACCACACGTAGATCCTCTTGTCGCCCCGGTCCCGCCAGCCGTCCAGGGGGATCGGGACCCCCCACTCCAGGTCCCGGGTGATGGCCCGGGGCTGGAGGTCGTCGAGCAGGTTCCGGGAGAACCGCAGCACGTTGGGCCGCCAGCCCTCCCGGGTGTCCAGCCACTGCCGCAGCACCTCGGCCAGGGCGGGCAGGTCCAGGAAGAAGTGCTCGGTCTCGATGAACTTCGGGGTCTCCCCGTTGATCTTCGACTTCGGGTCGATCAGGTCGACCGGGTCGAGCTGGTTGCCGCAGTTGTCGCACTGGTCGCCACGGGCGCTGTCGTACCCGCAGATCGGGCAGGTGCCCTCGATGTAGCGGTCGGGCAGGGTCCGCCCGGTCGACGGCGAGATGGCGCCCATCGTGGTCTTCGGCACGATGTACCCGTTGCGGTGCATCCCCTCGAAGAGCTCCTGCACCACCGCGTAGTGGTTGCCGGTGGTGGTGCGGGTGAACAGGTCGTAGGAGAGGCCGAGCCCGTGCAGGTCCTCGACGATCACCCGGTTGTACCGGTCGGCCAGCTCGCGGGGGGTGACCCCGTCCGCGTCGGCCTGCACCTGGATCGGGGTGCCGTGCTCGTCGGTGCCGGAGACCATGAGCACGTCGTGGCCGGCCATCCGCATGTACCGGGCGAAGACGTCGGAGGGAACGCCGAAACCGGAGACGTGGCCGATGTGGCGCGGGCCGTTGGCGTACGGCCAGGCGACCGCCGCGAGAACGTGACTCATGACCAGCAAGCCTAGTGACCGCTCCCCGGTGCCCGCGAATCAATAGGCCCCCCGGTGGCGCGGCGACCCGCACGGACCACCCCGCCACCCCGGCCATTCGTCCGATTTGTCGCCGACACGCGGCGTGAGCTGCCCGACAGCTCGCGGCCGGCGGTGTCCAATGAACGCCGTGACTGGCAGACGAGCGGCACCCGGGCACGACGACCCGTCCCCCGCGACGGCGACGGACCCGGCCGGCACCGGGGACGCCGCCCGGCGCGGCGGCGTGGTCCGCCCGGCCCGCGGCGGCACGGACGCGGCGACCCGCGGCGGCACGGACGCGGCGACCCGCGGCCGCGCGGCCCGCCCGGTGGGCGCGGGCGCCGCCGGCCCGACCGGTGGCACGGAGGGTACGACCCGCGCGGACGGCACGACGCGGGGCGGCGCGGTCGCCCCGCAGCCCCGGCTGGTGCCCGGACCCGACGACTCCCCGGTGGAGGTCGAACCGACCACCGGGGCGCCGGTCGACGCCGTGCCGCGCCGCGTCCCGGTCCGCCAGCCGTCCCGGGCCCCCGAGACGGCCACCCCGGAGGGCGGGCACTCCTGGGCGCCGATCGAGAAGGTGCACTGGGACGGCACACCGCTGCGCGAGCAGCCCAACCGCGGCGAGCGCGCCCCGGCCGCCCCACCCGCCCGCCGGCCGGCGCCCCGCGCCACCCACCCGCCCGACCCGGTACGCGGACTCGCGACGCTGCTCGCGTTCAGCCTGCTCGCGGCGTTCTTCGCCTGGGTGAGCGCCGGCCCGTTCTGGCTGGCGGTCGGTCACGCCACCACCGGAACGGTGGCGATCTCGGACTGCACCGGCGGCGGGCTGACGCAGCGCTGCCGGGGGATCTTCGCCGCCGCCGACGGCCGCTCCCTCGCGCACGGCGTCCGGGTCAGCGGGGTGCCGGGCGAGCGCCGGGCCACCGGCACCACCCTCCCGGCCCGGATGACCGGGCCGGACGCCGACACGGCGTACGTCGACACCGGGGTGGCCCGGCACCTGCGCTGGCTGCTGGGCCTGCTGATGGTGGTCGGTTGCGGGGCCGGAATCGTCCGGTGGACCGGGGCGCTCCGGCTGGCCGACCCCCGGCACCGCCGCTGGGCGGTGGCCGGGGCGTCGGCCGGGCCGCTGCTGATCACCCTGGGCTTCCTCGTCGCCGCCTGGTGACCCTCCCGGGGTGGGCGCGGGGCCCCCTCCTGGCCGGGACGCTCAGCTGTGCACCACCGTGTAGACGTCGCGGCGGCGCAGGCCGTGGTCGGTGGCGACCTCGCTGATGGCATCCCGCCGGGACATCCCGGCGGCCTCGCGAGCGGCGACCGCGGCGCGCAGCGTGTCGTCGTCCGGCCGCTCCGGCGCGGTGTGCGGCGCACCCCCCACCACCACGGTGATCTCGCCCCGGGGCTCCCCCTCGGCGGCCCACTCGGCCAGCTCGCCGAGCGGCCGACGGACGATCTCCTCGTACGTCTTGGTCAGCTCCCGACAGAGGGCGGCGGGCCGGTCCGCGCCGAAGATGGCGGACAGGTCGGCCAGCGCGCCGGCGATCCGGTGCGGGGCCTCGAAGAAGACCAGGGTGCGTTCCTCGGCGGCGAGGGCGCGCAGCCGGGACCGTCGCCCGCCGGGTGAGCGGGGCAGGAATCCCTCGAAGCAGAACCGGTCGCTGGGCAGCCCGGACAGGGCCAGGGCGGTGGTCACCGCGCTGGGTCCGGGGGCGGCGGTGACCGGCACGCCGACGTCGAGGGCGGCCCGGACCAGCCGGTAGCCGGGGTCGGAGACGCTGGGCATTCCGCCGTCGGTGACCAGGGCGACGGTGTACCCGGCGGTGAGCACCTCGGCCAACTCGGGCGTACGCCGCTCCTCGTTGCCCTCGAAGTAGGAGACGATCCGGCCGGGCACGCTGACGTCGAGGTCGCGGGCGAGCCGGGCGAGCCGGCGGGTGTCCTCGGCGGCGACCACGTCGGCGGTGGCGAGCACCTCACGGAACCGGGCCGAGGCGTCGGCCGGGTTGCCCAGCGGCGCACCGAGCAGGATCAGGCGCCCGAGCTCGGACATTTCAGCCACGGAATGTGCTCCTTCATCGACAGCTGTGCCAATCTCGGCGGCGTTGGGCGCCACCGGGCACCTTCGCAGCCTACGATCGGCCGGTGACGAGTGCGTCGACAGCGCAGAGCGCGAGTGCGGACCGGTCCGGACCGGCGGCCCCCGAGACCGACGGCGGGGGGATCCCGGCGGTCGTCCGCCGCCGGCTCGCCACCGTCGAGGCCCGGCTGGACGTCAACTCCTGGGTCGCCACCGCCGTGGTGGTGGCGATCGCGGCCGTCCTGCGCCTGCTCGGGCTGAGCTCCCCCAAGGGCAAGATCTTCGACGAGATCTACTACGCCCGGGACGGCTACGGTCTCATCGACAAGGGCGTCGAGTGGAACTACAAGGACAACGGCCCGTCGTACGTCGTCCACCCGCCGCTGGGCAAGTGGCTGATCGGGCTCGGCGAGTGGGCCTTCGGCTACCAGGACCAGGAGCACGGGATCTCGGTGCCGGGGCACCTGGTGACCACCGCCCCGGAGTTCGGTTGGCGGTTCTCCGCGGCGGTCGCCGGCATCGTCTCGGTGCTGCTGCTGGTCCGCATCGCGCGCCGGCTCTTCCGCTCCACCATCCTGGGCTGCGCCGCCGGCCTGCTGCTCGCGCTGGACGGCTTCCACCTGGTGCTCTCCCGCGCCGCGCTGCTCGACATCTTCCTGCTGCTCTTCGTGCTGGCGGCGTTCGGCGCGCTGGTGCTGGACCGGGACGCCCGACGGCGCCGCTGGACCCGGGCGCTGGAGGGCGGGCTGGACCCGAGCCTGCGGGGGCGGGCCGGGCGACCGGCCGGTGGCTGGCGGACCTGGCCGTGGTGGCGGCTCGCCGCCGGGGTGCTGCTCGGCTGCGCGGTCGGGGTGAAGTGGAGCGCGCTCTGGTTCGTCCCGGCCTTCGCGGTGCTGGTGTTCCTCTGGGAGGTCGGCGTCCGGCGCTCCGCCGGGGTGCGCCGCCCCTGGCTCGACGCGCTCCTCGACGAGCTGCCCTGGATGGTGCTCGCCGGCCTGCTGATCGTCGGGACGTACCTGCTCACCTGGTCGGGCTGGTTGCTGGGCGACGTCGGCTACTACCGGACGGCGTCGCCGGCCTATCCGATGCTCAGCGACACCCCGGTGCTGGGGGCGCTGAACAACCTGTACCAGTACCACAAGGCCGCGTTCGAATTCCACACCGGCCTGGAGACCGCGCACAAGTACCAGTCCTGGCCGTGGCAGTGGCTGCTGCTCGGCCGGCCGGTGGCGTTCCACTGGTCGGGGGAGGGCGCCTGCGGGGCGCCGAGCTGCGCCTCGGAGATCCTGCTGCTCGGCACGCCGCTGCTCTGGTGGTCGTTCCTGCCCGCCCTGGTGGCGCTGGTCTGGCTCGGCGTGGCGCGGCGGGACTGGCGGGCCGGGGCGATCCTGGTCGCCGTCGCCGCCGGCCTGCTGCCCTGGTTCTGGTTCGCCCTGGACGGGCGGACGATGTTCTCCTTCTACGCCGCCCCGGCGCTGCCGTTCCTGGTGCTGGCCGTCGTCTACGTGCTCGGCGCCATCGTCACGCCGGCCGGGCCGGCGGGCGCCGCGCCCGCCGACGCGGACCCGGAGCAGGCGTACGACCGCCGGCTGGTGGGCGGTCTCGTGGTGGGCGGGTACGTGCTGCTGGTGGCGCTCTGCTTCGCCTACTTCCACCCGATCTTCGTCGGCACCCTGCTGCCCTACGAGGACTGGTCGGCCCGGATGTGGCTGGACGGCCGCTGGATCTGACCGCGCACCGGGCCGCCGAGCCGTGGCGACGACCGCCGGGCTCGCCTCGGACGGGTGCGGCTCGGAAGAGTCGGGAGGGGCCCGGGGGCGGGGTCGACCGGCGTGGGCACGGGACCGCTGGGAACCGCGGGCACAATAGCGCGCGCCCCGATCGCCTGCCACGGGGGAAGCGGGCGATTGGGGCGCGCAGGAAAAGCTTAACCACGTTGTGGCACCGGCACAACGGGAGGACTCGAGTCAGATTCCCGACGGATGCGCAGGGGAGCAATTGGTTTACATCTGACATCTGACGGATGGTCACCTCGCGCCGACCGTCCGCCGCTTCGACCCGGAGGGTCCGTACCTTTTCCGCCCGATCGAGGTGATCGACGCGGCGAGGGCCGCGCCCCCGCCCGGCGCCGGACGCAGGCGGAACGGCGTCGGAGGCCTGGCGCGCGACACCGGAGGCGACCCGAACGACGGAGGCGCCGCCCGGGCGAGGCGACGGCGGCCGGGGTGGCCGGCCCTCGACCCGCCCCGGGGTCCGTCCCCCGCCCCCGACGATCATCCAGAGTGGATCTCACTACACTTCGCGCGGTGATCAACAAGAGACGATCGACGGCCGTCCTGATCGGATTGTCGGCCGCCATCATCCTGACCGGCCCGGCGCCGGCCGCCGCGGACGAGGAGAGACCCGCCGAGCCACCGAGGGTCGAGCTGGTGCTCGACGTCAGCGGCTCGATGCGGGCCCGGGACATCGACGGGCGTAGCCGGATCTCCGTCGCCCAGCAGGCGTTCAACGAGGTGGTCGACGCGCTGCCCGAGGAGACCGAGCTCGGCATCCGGGTGCTCGGGGCCACCTACCGCGGCAAGGACAAGAAGCAGGGCTGCCTCGACACCCAGCAAATCGTGCCGGTCGGCCGGGTCGACCGCACCCAGGCCAAGGCCGCGGTGGCGACCCTGCGACCCACCGGCTTCACCCCGGTCGGCCTGGCGCTGCGCTCCGCCGCCCAGGACCTCGGCACCGGCGCCACCACCCGCCGGATCGTGCTGATCACCGACGGCGAGGACACCTGCGCGCCACCCGATCCGTGCGAGGTGGCCCGGGAGCTGGCCGCCCAGGGCACCAAGCTGGTCGTCGACACCCTCGGTCTCGCCCCCGACGAGAAGGTGCGCCGGCAGCTGCTCTGCATCGCCGGGGCCACGGGCGGCACCTACACGGCGGCGGAGAGCGCCGAGGAGCTCGCCGGTCGGATCAAACAGCTGGTGGACCGGGCGAACCAGACCTACACCGCCACCCCCACGGTGGTCGGCGGCGCGGCCGGCTGCGGCAACGCGCCGCTGCTCGCCCCCGGCGTCTACAGCGACCGGGAGACCTTCTCCGAACACCGCTGGTACCGGGTCCCCGTCCGGCCCGGCCAGGAGCTGCGGGCCTCGGTGAGCCTGGCGCTGGACCGGCCGGTGAACCCCGACCACGCGGTCCTGCTGCGGGCCACCACCGCCGACGGGCGGGAACTCGTCCGCGGGGTGGACGCCGGCAGTGGTCGTACCGACGTGGTGTCGGCGGGGCTGCGCTGGTCGGCGACGGAGGACGGGGCCACCCCGGCGCCGGAGGCCACCGCCGCCACCGCGCCCACCACCACGGTCTGCCTGGTGGTCAGCAACGCCTTCGCACCCCGGCCCGGCACCCGGGCCACGCCCGGCATGCCGGTCGAGCTGACCGTGGACGTGGTCGCCTCCTCCCCCGCCCCGGCCGCACCCGACCTCGGCCGCGGCTGGGTGCTGCTGGCCCTGC
This sequence comes from Micromonospora sp. LZ37, assembly GCF_059359015.1. NCBI lineage: Bacteria > Bacillati > Actinomycetota > Actinomycetes > Micromonosporales > Micromonosporaceae > Micromonospora > Micromonospora sp. LZ37. The sequence goes on from NZ_JCADBL010000006.1 coordinate 186,601, forward strand.
TGACCCTCGCCGGCCTGCTCGCCGGGCTGGTCACCGGCCTGCTCACCCGCTGGTGGACGGCGACCTGGAGGGAGAACCGATGACCCGTACCCCGATCGTCCGGACCGGTGCGGCGCTGGCCGCCGCCGGACTGGCCCTGCTGGCCGCCCCGACCCCGGCCGCGGCCACCACGCCCACTCCCTCCCCGGGCGCCACCCCGGTCACCCGGGCCGGCACGTCCTTCCTCACCGCGACCGGCATCGCCGCCGGCCAGCCGGTACGGGTCGACGCCTCCGTCGGCGACTTCCTGTACTGGTCGTTCCCGGCCACCGCCGGCCAGCGCCACCGGATCACCGCCAGCGTGTCGTTCCCGAAGACCCGCAGCGGCCCCTCGACCTGGACGGTGGAGGTCTTCGACGGGCTGCGCCGCCGGCAGGCCTGCACGGACGGGGCGCAGACGCCGACCGTGGACGCCTCGGCCGGCAGCGTCACGCTCAGTTGCACGCTGCGTCAGGTCCGCTCCTGGGCGGAGCCGTGGTCGGCCGACCCGCTGCCCGGCACCTACTACCTGCGACTGTCGGTGGTCGACCTGCCCGAGCCCGACCTGGGGCTCCCGGTCGACGTGGAGCTGCTGGTCAGCGCCGACGACGACGGCTCCCGCGACGACGGGAGGCTGAACGCCCCGCTGACCCCGGTCACCGAGGCCGGCACGGTGCTGACCGGTGAGCCGGCGGCCGCCCCCGCCGACGCCGACGACGACAGCGGGTTCGCCGACTGGCTGCCCGACCTCGGCTCGCGCTGGATCTGGACCACGGTGGGCGGAGTGCTCGCCGCGGTCGCCGGTGTCGTCGGCTTCGGCCTGACCCGCCGCCCGCGCCGGGCCTGAGCGCCGGTGGTGGCCGCCGTGGGCGGCCACCACCGGCGTCCGGGTGTCACCGACCCCTCGGCATCCATCCGAAGAACCGGTCCCGCAGTCGGTCCACCGGGGACCCGGACAGGTCGGCACTCGCCGAGGCCAGGCAGGAGCCCAGGTAGACGCTGAGCGAGGCGCGGTCGACCTGGTACTCCGAGAGCAACCGGTCCCGCTTCGTCGCACAGGGCCACTCGTCACCGCAGGAGCCGCAGATCCAGCCGGGCGTCAGCGGAACGTGCTCGTCGGGTGGGGAGTCCGACGACGTGGTGGCACCTGTCATGGCCACTTCCTCTCACGTTGGTCGTTGCGGTCGTGACCGTCGCCGGTCCGTCCCGCCGGCACGGGCGGACACCGGACGACTCCCCCGTGTCGTCCCAACAGCGCCACGGAACTCTCCGCCGTTACACCGTTGCGGTACGTTCACCCTCCGACCGGCCGGCTCGACGTCGAGCGGGCCGGACTGCGGTCGTACCTGAAAGGGGTGGGTGATGCGTGACCTGCTGCCGCCGACCGTCGCGGTGGCGGTGGCCGGGCCGACGGACTGGGCGGGCGAGCTGCTCGCCGCCGAAGCGGCCGGGCTGGGCGAACGCGCGGTGCTGAGCCGGCGGCAGGACTTCACCGCCGGACGGTCCTGCGCCCGGCGGGCGATGGCCGCGCTCGGGCTGCCGGCCGCGCCGGTGCCCGCCGCGGCCGACCGCTCCCCGGTCTGGCCGTCAGGCCTGGTCGGCACCATCACCCACACCCGGGGGTACTGCGCGGCGGCGGTCGCCCGGACCACCGACGTCCGGTCCGTCGGCATGGACGCCGAGCGGCTCCGCGAGCTCAACCCGGGGGTACGTCGGCTGATCTGCCGGCCGGAGGAGGAGCGGTGGTGCGCCCGGCTGCCGGCCGGCGTCCACTGGCCGCTGGTGCTGTTCAGCGCCAAGGAGACCGTCTACAAGGTCTGGCACCCGGTCGTCGGGTCCTGGTTGGACTTCCAGGACGCCACGGTGGAGCTGGACCCCGACGCGGGCGTGTTCACCGCGCGGATCGCGCCGGCCCGGGTCGCCGAGGCGACCGTCGCCGATCCGCCCACCGTGGTCACCGGCCGGTTCGTCGTCGAGGACGACCTGGTCCGGACGGCGGCGGTGCTGCCCCTTCGCTGAGCGGCTTGCGCGCACCTACTAGCGTCCAGGAGTTCGATCTGTCGAAGTGCCGAGGAGTACGGTGAGCCAGCCCCAGCCCCCTTACGGGCCGCAGGACCCCAACCAGCCGCCGGTGGACCCGTTCCCCACGGCGCCGGTGCCGCAGTACCCCGCCGACCCGACCGCGCCGCTGCCGCCGGTCTCCGGTCCGCCCCAGAACCCGTACGCGCCGGTGGACCCGACCACTCCGCAGCCGCCCGTGTCGGGCGCCCCGCAGAACCCCTACGCCCCGCAGCCGCCCGTCTCGGGCTCCCCCTACCCGGCGTACGACCCGAACGCGGGGCAGCCGCCGGTCTCCGGCGCGCCGTACCCGCCGGTCTCCGGGGGCGGCTACCCGCCCGTGTCGGGCGGGCCGGTGCCCCCGGGCTACCCCATGGGCGCCCCGCAGGCGCCGGCGAAGTCCAAGAAGAAGACCTGGGTCATCGTCGGCATCGTGGTGGCGGTGCTCCTGCTGCTCTGCTGCGGCGGCGCCGTGGCGGCCCTGGTGGCGGGCGGCAAGAAGGCCGCCGACAAGGCCCAGGAGCTGGAGCGCTCGCTGCCGACGACCACCGCCGCGCCGGCGGTCCCCGGCGGCAAGCCCACGAAGTCGGCCCCGGCCGACGGCGAGACGTTCAACATGAAGCCCGGCGACACCCTGGTGATCGAGGACGACGAGGGCACCATCGAGATCACCCTCCGCAAGTTCAGCACCTCCACCAAGGCGTGCCGCTCGTTCGCCCCGGAGCCGCAGAAGGGCCTCTACCTGGTGGCCGACGTGACCGCCACGGTCACCAAGGGCACCGGCTCGATCAACCCGTTCTACTTCAAGTGGGTGGCCGAGGACGGCGCCACCGCCAACGGGTTGGCCGGCGCGCTCTCCGGCTGCGGCGGGGACATGCTCGACGCCGGCAACAAGCTGCGGGCCGGCAGCAAGCGGTCCGGCGCGGTGGTCTTCGACGTCAGGGACAAGAAGGGCGTCGTGGAGTACGAGCACAACTTCGAGGCCGCCGGCTCCTGGAAGCCGTGACGCCACGTCGCTGACGGGCCGGCTCCCCTGGTGGGGCCGGCCCGTCGCGCTGTCCTGCCGGGTCAGGCGGACGCTCAGCCGTCCAGTCGGGACAGGATCTCGGCCACCGGCCCGGGGCGGACGTCCCGATGCGCCGTACCCGACCACAGGTTGAGCGCGTCCGGGTCGCCGCGTTCGGCAGCCGCCGCGCGGATCGGCGTGGTCAGGTGGTGCACCGCGGGATACCCGACCGGCGCGCTCGCCGACCAGGCGTCCGTGAACCGGTTCCGCAGCGCCCGCGCCGGCTGGCCGGTGAAGGCCCGGGTCACCACCGTCTCGGTGAACCGCCCGGAGAGCATCGCCTGTCGTTGTGCCGGCCGCGTCCCGGCCTCGTCGGCGAGCAGGAACACCGTGCCCGCCTGCACGGCCACCGCGCCCGCGGCCAGCGCCCGTCGTACGTCCGCCGCCGTGCCGGTGCCGCCCGCCGCGACGACCGGCAGGTCCACGGCGGCGACGACGTCACGCACCAGGTCCGGGGCGGTGGAGGATCCGTCGTATCGGGCGGGTGAGGTGGTGGCCGAGTGGCCGCCGGCCGATCCGGCCTGCGCGACGAGCACGTCCGCGCCGGCGGCAGCCGCCCGCCGCGCCTCCTCGACGTCGGTCACCGTCACCAGCACCGCGCACCCCGCGCCGCGCAACGCCTGGACGGCCGACGCCTCGGGCATCCCGAAGGTGAAGCTGACCAGCGGCACGGCCGCGGCGGCGGCGATCTCGACCTTGGCCGTGAAGTGGTCGTCGTCGTCGAGCCGCAGCGGCGGCAGATCGACCCCGTACCGTCGCGCCTCCGGCTCCAGTGCCCGGCGGTACTCCCGCAGCGGCGCCAGGTCGGCCGGGGGTGGCGACGGCACGAAGATGTTCAACCCGTACGGCAGCCGGCTCGCCCGCAGCTCCGCGACCTCCCGCGCCACCGCCTCCGGTGTCTTGTAACCGGCGGCGAGGAACCCGACCGCGCCGGCGGTCCCCGCCGCCATCACCAGCTCTGTCGTGGACGGCCCGCCGGCCATCGGCGCGACCACGATGGGACGCGGAACCCCCAACACCATGGCCTCATTGTGAAGTACCGCGCCGGCGCCGAGCGGCGACTCGGGCGCCTCGGCCCTCCTACTCCTCCCGGCGCTCCGCGTCGTCGGGTGGAAAGGGGACTTCGGGTCGGGGCTGTCGGTCGGCGGTCCCGGACCTGCGCCAGAGGAACACCTCGGTGTCCGGTACCCGCTCGGAGAACCGGCCGCCGTCCGACGCCTCCTCCAGAAGCCTTCGGAGATCGCCGTCGAACTCGGCCAGCCTCGGCCCGAACAGGTGCGGCGCCGAGTCCGAGCGGGAGTAGACCCAGGCCATGACGTCGTCCACGGTCCGCTCCAGCACCGCGTCGGCCGACACTCTCAGCCGTTCAGGGCCGGCGAAGCCCGCCTGCGCCAGCACAACGGCTTCGCCGCCGGGGGTGCCGCTCACCAGCACGCCCTGACCGGCCCGTCGCACCGGTCCCAGGTAGCGCCGCACGAGCTTCCGTATCCCGCTGGTGGGAGGAACGGGGTACGGGAGCCCGGCAGCAGGGAGCGGCTCCTTCGCGTCACTGATGTGCACGAACACGCCGCCCGGAGTCAGCATCCGGTGGACCGTGTCCGCGACCCGCTCCTGGTCCATCCAGTGGAAGGACTGCGCGAAGACCGCCACCCGGAAGGCGCCGAGCCCGGCCGGCAGCTCCTCGGCGCGCGCCCGGACCCATCGGACGTTGCCGACGCCGGCACGCTCGCCACGTCGGCGAGCCTCGGCCAGCATCCCCTCGTCCGGATCCACTCCCACCGCTTCGGAGAACATCGGGGCGAGCGGCAGGGTCACGGTGCCCGGCCCGCACCCGACGTCGAGCAGGCGCCCGGAACCGTCGAGCAGGAGCACATGCCGGAGCGCCCCGGGCAGACCCGCGGCATAGGGCAGACGTCCCCGCTCGTAGTGGGGCGCACTGCCCTCGAACAGGGACCCGTCCCACTCCCAGCCCTCCGGCACTTCCGGCTCCTCTCGGCGCGGCCGGGCAGGCAACCGACCCTACAGATCGCCGCCGCGGCTCGCTTTCCCTTCCGTGCTGTGCAATACGCGGCGTCCCGGGCAGGAAGAAGTGGCTCTCGCCCGACCATCCCGTCTGGAGCCTCGGCGATGACCGAGCAGGAATTTGACCGATTTCTAGTTCGTTATGGCTTAGATGTGCAAAAGTCCGATTACCTATAGCTGCACTTCGGCGTGACAACGGCCCGCTGTCGTAACAGCGCCTGCCGGAGACACACCATGAGAGGCCAAACGTGACAGTCACTTCGATCCGCCACCGTCATCGCGCCGCGCTGCCGGCACTCGGAGCCATCATCGCTGCATTCGCGGCCACCGCCCTGCTGATTCTCAGTGGAACCGGTGCCAGCGCCCAACCGGCGCCGGTCGGCCTGGGGACAGCGGCGAACTTCTCCGTGCTGGCCGGTTCCACCGTCACCAACACCGGCCCGAGCTTCCTGGCGCAGAGCCTCGGTGTCCACCCCGGCAACACCGCCCCCGGCTTCCCACCGGGCACCGTCGCCGGTGAGATCCACCTCGGCGACGCCGTCGCCCTGCAAGCCAAGAACGACCTGACCACCGCCTACAACGACGCCGCCGGCCGGACCCCGTTCACCAACCTTCCCGCCGAACTCGGCGGATCAACCCTCGTCCCCGGGGTGTACCGGATCGGCGCCGCACAACTGACCGGCACCCTGACCCTGAACTCTCAGAACAACCCGGCGGCAGTTTTCATCTTCCAGATCGATTCCACCCTCATCACGGCGGCCAACAGCAGCGTCGTGTTCATCAACGGCGCCTCGCCCTGCAACGTGTACTGGCAGGTGGGCAGCTCGGCCACGATCGGCACGGGCACCCGGTTCGTGGGCAACATCCTGGCCCAGACCTCGATCACCATGAACACCGGCGCAACCCTCCAAGGCCGCGCCCTGGCCCAGACCGGCGCCGTCACCCTCGACACCAACACCATCAACGCCCCCGTCTGCCTCCAACCCACAGCAACGCCGACAACCACTCCAACGGGCACCCCGACCGGCCAGCCCACGGGCACCCCGACGGGCACGCCCACCGGCACCCCGACCGGCACGCCCACGGGCACCCCGACCGGCACCCCGACGGGCACGCCCACGGGCACGCCCACCGGCACCCCGACCGGCACGCCCACCGGCACCCCGACCGGCACGCCCACGGGCACCCCGACAGGCCAGCCGACGGGAACCCCGACCGGCCAGCCGACGGGAACTCCGACCGGGTTTCCGACCCCAACCCGTACCCAGCTACCGGTGACCGGCGGTAGCGGCGGTAGTGCGCTGATACCCGTCCTGACGGGCATCGGCAGCGTCGCCGTCGCCTCCGGCGCCGCCTTGCTCATCGCCTACCGCCGCAGGGCCTCCGAGTCCTGACCGGGCAGACCCCGGCGGCCGGTCACCGGCCGCCGGGGTCACGGCTCCGACACGCCCTTTGTCGGATGACGCGGAAAGGATCACCGACCTGCGACCGTTCCGGCAGGTCGCGGCCCTGCCGTGAACATTTCCCCGCGTGCTGCACGGCCCGGATGCAGCCCCAACGGACGTCGGAGGTTCGCCCGCCCATTCGACGGCCGGCTGACATCGCCGGCCGCCGCGATCGCCCGATCCGACCGCTAATCGGCCTCGGCCAGATAGCCGACCTGCGGCGATCCAGCCGCCGAGCGCACGTGGTAACCCCAGCGCCGCAACGCCTGCATGACCTTCATCGCGCCAACCGGATTCGCCGAGTGGACGTACACCACTCCGATGTCGAACGGCCGCTCCTCGAACGCGGCCTTCTCCAACACCTCGATGACGGGCCAGATCGTGTCGTCCCCACCGAGGTCGTGATCCAGCCACAGCTCGTCCAACCGCTCTCCGCGGTGTCGCTCCAGCGCCTGAACGCCCGCCGCGCTGGTGCGCGCCACCTGCGCCACCCGGCGATCGACGAACGCGCGGAGGTCGTCAACCAGCACGATTCGCGGCGGCTTCTCGGAAAGCATGACCCCATCCTTGGCCCGGACAGCCGACACCGCTACCGCAATCGAGGCCGGCCGTCGTGCCGCCGACCTGGTCCACCTACCGCCGGCTCTCGATCATCGCCACGGGTGGGAAAGCCTGCCTCTGTCCCCGGGTCCCCCAGCCGTACCGGCGGTGTCGGTGACGCCTGCGAGGATCCGGCCATGACCGCGACCGCCTCGGACTACACCTGGTTTGCTGACCGCTTTTCCGGCCTGATGGAGGCCTACTGCATGACGCTGGTCAAGGGGCTGACGCCTGCGGAGCTGTTGAGCCGACTGGGCGCGCGGGAGGAGTGCCGCGTGACCGGCGCCGAGGAGCTGCTCGAGCCCGCGTACCAGCCATGGGAGGGACACCACGGTGGCCGGTTGTTCGTCGGCGTCACCGCGGTCGGCGACTGGGCACTCGCCGTCGAACCCAACGGCTATCTCGGCACCCTCGACGAGGTGATCGTTCCGCTCTCGACGGGCACTCGGCTCGTGTCCCACTTCCGCAACGTCAACGCGGTCGACCACTTCTTCTGGCTGGAGGACGGGGACCTCCGACTTCACTTCGAGCCGCTGTTCCCCAGCGCTCGGGACGGCAGTGACCCCGACGGCCTCCTGGAGGTGATGCGCCAGGTCGGCTTCGATCTCAGTGAGGACGACGACGCGAGCTACGAACTCCACACCGAGGCGACGTTCGCCCTCGCCGAACACCTCACCGGGATCCGACTCACCCCCGAACTCCTTGAGGCAGCGACTTACGCGTGCGGCACCGTCCCGATACCTGGCCGGTACCGAGCCTCGCGGTGATCTCGGCGGCCCTCGACCTGGGTGTGGAGCTGAGGTGTCGGGCGGAATCCAGCGGATCGGACGGATTTGCCGGCCGCGTTGGAGGGGATGCTCCCGCCATGGACGAGCTGCGGCGGTCGCGAACGGAGCCTGCGGCGGGCGTCCCGCGCGACGCACACACCGCGCGGGCCGAGGAGGTGCTCGACGCCTGGCGACAGCGGACAGGGACCGCCAAACGGGACCGAAGGCGACAGTTGGCCATCTATGCCGGGGTGGCTGTTCAAGCCGGCCTCGCGGCTGGCCTCGCCTGGATCGCGGCACGCGAGATCGGGATCAGCACCCACAACCCGGTCTTCGCGCCAATCGCCGCCGTGGGCACCGTGGCGGCGGCAGTGGGTCAGCGGCTGCGCCGAGTCATCGAACTCATCGCCGGCGTGGGACTGGGCATCGCGATCGCGAACGCGATGCTCATGCTGATCGGACACGGCGCGGCGCAAACCGGCCTCATCGTCACTGCCACGATTCTGCTGGCGATCGCGTTGACCGGACGCGGCGGTGTCATCACCCAGGCCGGCGGAACGGCGGTGCTGGTTTCCGCGGTCGAGCCGACCGCGCGAGCGGTGGAATTGACGCAGCTGGTCAACGCGATGACCGGTGGGGCGATCGGGCTGGCGGTGGCGACCGTTCTCCTTCCGCTCAATCCGCTGCGGCTGGTGCGCAAGGCCGCCTCTCCCGCCATCACCCGGATGGCCACACAACTGATCGCCGCGGGGCGAGGGTTGGCCGACCGTGACGCCCCGAGTGTCCATGCGGCGCTTCGCGAGCTGAGGGACATGGGTGGTGACCTGGCGAGGCTGTCCGACGCGCTGCAAGGCGCCCGCGAGGTCGTGCAGCTCTCACCGCAACGGCGTCACTGGCGCAACTCGCTTCAGCAGTACAGCGAAGGCGCGGAGCATCTCAACAAAGCTGTGCTGGCCAGCCGTGGTCTCACCCGCAAGTCGGTCGCCCTCATCGCCAACGACGAGCACATTCCGCCCCTCCTACCCGACGCTGTGACCACCCTCGGGCTGGCGGTTCGCGATCTGAACCAGGACTTTATCGCCGGACGAGAACCACACCGGACACGGCAGCGCTCACTGGCTGCCGTCTGTCAGGCCAGCGAGGCACATCGGACGGGTCTCGGGCTGTCCGGCACAGCGGTCGTCGCGCTCGTCCGCACCGTCGCCGGGGAACTCCTCCGAGCAACGGCGATCGAACACACCGACGCCAACCGCATGGTTCGTCAGGCCGCAGGCTGACCCGCGTGCCGGCCGATACCCCCACTGAAGCGACGCGAGCTGAACATCGGCGAGGGCATCCAGGTACATGGGCGTTCGCCCCGCCCGCTGGCCTGGCTGCTCGACTGGCCGCTTCCGGGGCATCGTCCCGCCCGTTGAGGTGGGATGCTCGAAGGGTGAATGGTCGACACACCGCCTGGCTCGGGTTGGCGGTGGGGCTGATCGCTGGCTGTTCCGAGCCGCAGTACGCGCTACCTGATCGGAGCACTGCTGCCGTCCAGGCTGAGGAGCAGCGTCTCGCCGCACTCCTCCCCGGCAAGCTGGTCAGCGAACCGGGCACGTGCAAGGTCCGACTGCTTGGGCAGGAAGGCCCCTCGTCGTTCGCCTGGGCTCAATGCGAAGGTTCACCGGCGCCGGGGGTCCCTACCGCTGTCTCCATGCCCGTCCGGGTTGACGGCGACCGGGTAACGCGACCTGCCGACGGGAGTGGATACGCCGCGAGCGTGAAGCGCATGTTCCCGGGGCGGCTGGCGGAAGCCGTTCTCGACAGTCCCGACCGGCTCCGTCCTTGAAGCCGACTGGGCAGCCTTGCTGGGCGTCGGTTGCACGGCAAGTACGGCTGGTGGCACCAGTGGCCGTCGTTGGTCGTTCCCGACCTCCAACGGCCTGACGACTGCTTGTCGGGCATTCTCAGCGAGTACGCCGTAGGCGTCGGCTGCTACGAACAGGCCGTGGCGGCCAACCTCAGCCACCCGCGTCTGACCGATGGCGTCCCGGTACCTCCTGAGAGTGATCCGCTTCCAACCTCACACCCGGCGGGGCACGTACCCCTAGCTTGCGTAGGGACCCGTAGGCAGGGTGGGAGGTCGTGTGGAGAAGTACCCGGCCCTTGAGGACCATGGGCTCATCGGCGACCTGCAGACGGCCGCGTTGGTCGCCCGCGATGGCACGGTCGACTGGTTCTGCGCGCCGCGTTTCGACTCCCCCAGCATCTTCGCGGGCTTGCTCGATCGGCAACGCGGCGGTTACTTACGCATCTCGCCCGACGGCGTCGACTACCTGAGCAAGCAGCTGTACATGCCCGGCACGCCCATCCTGATCACCCGCTTCATCAGCGCGGACGGCGTCGGCGAGATCATCGACTTCATGCCGGTCGTCGGCGAACAGGTCACCGATCAGCACCGGCTCGTGCGGATGGTCAACATGGTTCGGGGCAGCATGCGGTTCCGCATCGAATGTCGGCCCCGTTTCAACTACGGCCGGGACCGCCACGATCTGGAGCTGCAATCCGATGGTGTCGCCTTCCACAGCTCCTCGATGACACTCACCGTCAATCCGGTCCGTCCAGTCGGGCGGCTGGTACACGAGGCCGACGTCCACGACAGCGGCGGGGACCTGCTCATGTTCGCCACGTTCCGCCAGGGCGACACCGGTGGGATGGTGGTGGAGACCGCCTCCACCCACGATCCCCGCGTCATTCCCGCTGACGAGGTCCGGGCGATGTTCGTGCAGACCCGCGACTACTGGCGCCGCTGGCTCGACCGATCCCGCTATACCGGACGGTGGCGGGAGATGGTTGAACGCTCGGCGATCACCCTGAAACTCATGACCTACGCACCTACCGGTGCCATGATCGCCGCCCCAACCGCCGCGCTGCCGGAGATGGTTGGCGGCACCCGGAACTGGGACTACCGCTACACCTGGGTCCGCGACACCTCATTCTCGGTACACGCTCTCCTGGGACTCGGGTTCACGGAGGAGGCCAGCCGGTACGTGGACTGGCTCGACGAGCGCGTCCGCGAAGCCGGCGACAGCGGCAACCCGCTGAAGATCATGTACCGCATCGATGGCTCGTCGGATCTGCACGAAGAAGTACTTGACCACTTCGAGGGTTACCGCGGCTCCGGTCCGGTCCGGGTGGGCAACGGCGCGGCCGACCAGCTGCAGCTCGATATTCACGGCGAGGCGCTGTACGCGATGCACCTCGCCGACGAACGGGGCATCCGCGCCTCACACCAGGTCTGGCGCAGCACTGTCAAACTTGTCGACTGGCTCTGCGACAACTGGGACCGGCCCGACGCGGGTATCTGGGAAAGCCGAAGCCACCCCCGCAACTACACCTACGGCCGGCTGATGTCCTGGGTCGCCCTCGACCGTGCCATCCGCCTCGCCGCACGACACGGCCGCCCCGGCGACACCTGCCGGTGGGCCCAGCAGCGAGACGCCATCTACCACCAGATCATGGAAAACGGCTACGACCCCGGCCGCCGCTCCTTCGTCCAGAGCTACGGCGAGGCAGTTCTCGACGCCGCGCTGCTCACCATGCCGTCCGTCGGCTTCGTGACGCCCACCGATCCCATGTGGCAGTCCACCCTCCGCGCCATCGACGACGAACTCGTCTCCGACAGCCTCGTCTACCGATACGACCCCGCCGCCTCCCCAGACGGGCTACCCGGCGACGAAGGCACCTTCAACATGTGCACCTTCTGGTACGTGGAAGCCCTCGCCTGCGCCGGACGCCTCGACGAAGCACGCCTCGCCTTCGAGAAAATGCTCACCTTCAGCAGCCACCTGGGGCTCTACGCCGAAGAGATCGCGTCGAGCGGCGAACAGACCGGCAATTTCCCCCAGGCGTTCAGCCACCTTGCGCTCATCAACACCGCAGTCGCCCTCGACGAACTCCTCGACGGCCAGAAGAAGTGAGCATGGCGTATCCACCCGTCAGCGACGAGGTACGTGTACGCAGTTCTCTGGCTGGTAATCGCCGGCGACGCGGAAGTCTCCGCAGGTGAGGAAGCGATCGTTGAACCGGCCGACGAAATAGCCGGTGATCGTCACAGCGGTGACGACAGCTACGACGGCGATCTTGGTTCGGCGGTCGGGCAGGGTGAAGTAGTTCGGTGCGATCAACCGCGCAACGACCCAGGCGATGATCGGCAACACAGCTACGGTGGCAACGAGCAGGACACGGTCCACGACCCGGGCAACGGCACCCGACTGGCTGGCCGGAAAGACAAGCCGCACCAGGGTGAGCAGGAGCGGCGGCGCGAACAGGGCCAGCAGCCAGGGGTGGATCTGCATCCGGGAGCGCATGATCAGCCCTCCCAGCAACACGACCAGCGACACGACGAGGAGTTGCTGCCGAAATTGGTAGAGGAGCGTGTGGTAGGCGCCGAAGGCGAAAGCAACATGCCAGGCGTACAGGGACGCGCCGATCGTGATGGCGAAGAAGCCGCCGAGCCTTCCCCGACTCGGGCCTGTCTGGTCGAACCCCTTCAACAGGTCGTCTTCTGCCAGCCGACGTCGCTTCGACTCTGTCACGCCGTTTGCTTCCCAACCGGCGGTCATCAAGCCGGGAGGTGCTCGTCCGCTCGTCCCGCCAGTTCAGCACTGCGCTCCCGTCGCGAAGATCAAAAGCGGCACAAGGAACACGCCGACCGGACCTGGCCCGGGGTGCGAGAATTTCCGGGCACACCCACCCGGCGGACCACCATCGAGCCACCGACTTCGTGGGCCGGTCGCGGCAGCCCCTCCAGACGCTCTGCACCAGTCGAGCCAGAAGGCGGTGGCGACACCGAGGTTGACGTAGGAGATCGAGGCGTCACTCCCGCCGCCCGCCTGAAACGCCATGAACGCGGCATGGCTGGACAGCTGCACAGGATCGAAAAAGGCCGTCTCCGACAAGCGGAAACGGCCTTTGAACTGGGTGGAGCTGAGGGGATTTGAACCCCATACACCTTCTGCGGGGAGAGATCAACGCGAGTGGGGCACTTCTGCGGCGCGACCTGCGCAACTGTCGCCAAGCCCTTCCGACGCTTGACATAGCTTGCCAGTCGCAGTTGTGCCGGATCTGTGCCCGATGATCTCCGCCCGCCCGCCGCCCCTGGCCCGCGCCCTCTAGCCATCCCGTCGGCCTTCGTCCGCACACTGTGGAGTGGGTGGGGCCTGCCCGGTCAAGGTGGAGCACACCACCGTCTGAACGACCTTGACCGGGCGGGCCCCACCCACTCGGCTCTGCCCGGACGGAGGTTGTCGGGATGGCGCCCACCATCCCGGAGTGCCCGAGCGCCCCGCCGGAGGCCAACGGGGTTTGCCTCGTCCGCGGCGGGCGTAACGTGTCACGCATGATCACCTGCGTTGTCGACTACGTCATTGATCCCGACAAGCTCTATGACTTCGAGCTGTTCGCGCGTCGCTGGATGCACTTGGTGGTGCGGCATGGGGGAACTCACCACGGCTACTTTCTTCCTGCGGAAGGTGCTAGTGACCGGGCGCTTGCTCTATTCAGTTTCCCCAGCCTCGCGGCGTATGAGCAGTACCGGTCGCTGTTCGGCACTGATCCCGATTTCGTGGAAGCTGATCGCATCCGTGATGACAGCGGCTGCGTTTTGCGGTACGACCGCTCCTTCATGCGCCCCTTGCTCCCGTCGACTGATTGACCCGCCGTTGATCAAAACATCGAACCCCGGAACGCTGCTGTCATCAGCGGCCCGGGGCTTCGTCATGTTCGCGCCGCCGGCGGGCTAGCACCGACGCGCTGGCGGCCGAAGGCCAGAGGCGCGGCGGCGGGCCATCGGCCCGGCCCAGGTTCGGCGGCGCGAGCGGCCTGCGAAGCGGGCCGCCTTGATCTCGTACAGAAACTTCTCACAGTCTCGCACCAAGCACACTGTCGGGCTTCACTTGATCCGTTACACATCAACTTCAGTTGACGGGTGACAGCCGGCCGGATCTCTCCTGTTCTGCCGTCACAGTGCGTTACCGGCGTGCCGTCCTATCGCCGGGGTAGCGGTCCTCGATGCCGGTCAAGACGCACGGTCAGCGGCAGATTCGGTCGCTGGTGCCGTTCTGCGGACGGGACGCTTCGGGCGGAAACTAGAACCAGTACCTACCCTGGCCGCCACTGTGGTTGGCGGCGGAACAGTTCCCCGCTTCGCCTTATTTTCTGTTCCAGACCGCATTCTGATCGGTGCTCGGGTCCTTCATGGTGAGGTTGTTGCCGTCGGCGCTCAGCGTGCCGTCCACGGAGTACTTGGTGATGCCGCAGTCGAACTCGAACCGGTACGTCCGTTTGCCCTGGCTCTTGGTGGCGCCGGTGCATGAGATGCCCACACTGGCCGACAGTGAACCGTCGTCGCGCACCGTCATCGTCCGCGAACCATTCTCCGCCATGACCCAGGTGCCCGCGAGCGACGGTCCGTCGTCACCTCCGCAGCCAGTCGCGAACAGCGCGACGCCGAACGCCAACCCGGCCAGTCTCCAGCGAGTACGCACGTCTACCCCTCCCTCTGTGCCGCGAGCCTAACGACAGCGGGCGATACGAACCAGATCGCGTCGCGGCGAGGCCAGCACCTGCCCGCCCACGTCCGCTCATCGACAGAAGCGGATGTCGGGGACACCAGCGTGGTGGACGACCAGTGTCACGGGCCGTGTCCGGCATGCTCAAGGCCGGTGTAACCCGTCAAGTGAAGCTGATGTGTAACGGATCAAGCGGAGTACGACATCGCACCAAGCACACTGTCCGGTCTCAGGACCTAGGTGACAGATCGGTATCAGGACCTGCGTGACACTTCTACTGAGTGCTGGTAGAGCGCGCACGTGCCCGCCGGTTCGTGGATGTGCTGGCAGGGGGTGGTCTACTCCGCGTCCATGAGCCAGTCGCCTGGCAATGCCCGCCGTACTCGCTCCAGGGCGTCGTGGGTCCTCGCTCGCACCCACAGCCATTGCCGGCCGTCGTCGCGCAAGAGCACGTCCGTGTCGGCGAACCACCGCACGGGCGGTCCGTCTGGTATCGACCACAGCGGGTAGTCCGGCAGTCCAATGCGACTGAAGCTGCGCTCCAGCACCGTCACAGCGGCGTCATCAAGGTTCCTGTTGTCACAAAGGCCGACCTCGCCGGACATGAGGCTCTCCGAGAGCACCATCTCGATGCAGGCCAGCGAGAGCCGATCGAACCACCGACCCCAGCCGCGTGCTGCGCCTCCCAGCCTGTCGAGTCGGATGACGACCGGCGGGTCGTCCAGGTGGAGACTGTGGACTGGCACGCCCCACCAGGTGACGTTCTGGTTCTCCCTCCGGAAGACCAGCACCCGGTCCTCGTCGTCGAGATTCAGCCGCGAGGGTTCCCACAAGTAGTCCTGGGTTCGCGTCAGGTCATCTCGGCGTCCGAACAGGCGGTATGCGGTGCGCAGGGCAGAGGGTAACCGCACTCCGAGTCGTGTCTCAGCCGCAGCCAGCTCCGCCTCGGCGTAGCCGTCCCCGGCCTCCGACGGCGCCAGCCAGTCCGAGGTGAACTGGGTGATGAAGCGTTCTACGGCAACTTGTCCACCAGCCGCAGCATTGGTGGGACGTGTCGGATCGAACCGGTCGGTCACGCGTCCGGACCCTAGTAGTGACAGATGAAGATCGTCTAGTCGGACGTGTCACCCACGTCCTGAGACTGATTTGTCACGGAGGTCCTGAGACCCGACATCGCACCAAGCACACGCACAAGCACTCGCGACCTGCCCGACACTCGCCCCTGCCCGGTTCAGCCAGCCTCCGACCACTAGGCGCCCAACACCCGGCCTCTGGCCTTGGCCGACTCTCGCGCCAATCCGCACCGTTTTCGTGAGCTGACTGACGGTGCCGGGCATGGTTCAATATCAGCGGCGCGCTCCGTGACGCGAGCGCCAAGCAAAAACGGGGCCCGAAGGCCCCGAATCCTCGCTGATTTGTGCCGGATCTGTGCCCGCCGATCTTGCTGGCGGGATTTCCCCTGGTCAGCGGTGTTACTGGTGGAGCTGAGGGGATTTGAACCCCTGACCCCCTCGATGCGAACGAGGTGCGCTACCGGTCTGCGCCACAGCCCCTCCGCCGGCGAACCGGCTTCGGTCCCACCCGGCTTTCACCGGGCGGGCCGGCGCCAAGGTTAACAGGTCCGCCGCCCCCCACGCGAATCACCCCGCCCGCCATCCGCCACTTCCGCCGATCATGCAGTTGCCGGCCCGGCAAAAAGGACAACCAACCACACAACCCCCACCACAACTGCAAGATCGCCGGCGAAGAGGGGAGGGCGTCAGGCGGAGTGGGAGCCGCGGCCGGAGGAGTAGGGGCGGCCGCGGAGGCCGCCGGTGCGGCGGTAGGAGACGGAGCCTCCGCCGCCGGCCGCCGCCGGCAGGTCACCCGACCGGTCGAGGCCCATCGCGGTACGGCGTACCGCCTCGCGTTGGGCGGCCAGGCGGCGCTGCGCCTCCCGGCGGGCCGCCGCCCGCCGGGCCTGCTCCCGCCGCACCTCGGCCTGCCGGGCGGCCAGCCAGGCCGCCTCCCGCGCCTGGAGGCGCCGCCGCCGGCGCTCCGTCAGGGCCCGGCGCCGCAGGTGTACGACGTACAGCAGCAGCAGGGCGGCGGTGACCGAGAAGCCGATCCAGAACCCGGGGCTGACCACGATCACGCCGATCAGCTCGACGAAGTTCAGCAGCAGCAGCGCGGCGAGCACCCGACGCCGCCGGTAGACGGCCGGAGTGTGGTGCCGGTGCGCGGGCGGCCGACGACGCGCCCGTCGCGGTGCCGGCGGTACGGCGCGGAGCCGACCCTTCCGGCGCACCGCGGCCGGGGGTGCCGACACCGGGGCACTCAGACCGCCCGTGTCGGAGTCTTCAGTGAGGGTGACGACGAGGGCGCGGGACGGGTTGACCGGGCGCCGGCCGGGGACAGTACGACGCCGCCGGCGGCGCTGGAGCACCCGCGCCGTCGACTGCGCCCGCTCCGCCACCAGCCGCTCGGTGGCGTCGTACCGGCGGACCAGCGCCGGGGCCAGGGCGAGCAGGCCGGCGGCGGCGAGGACGGCGAGGAGCACCGAGGTCGGCACCCTCACCCCTCCCGTCACCGAATTCGGGGCAACCGTCGGACCACCGCAGGATCTTCCCCGGATGGTCGTCCACGGCGCAGATCGTACGGGCGGGCAGCGCTTGCCACAGCTTGCAGTTACTTGAGGTTACGGGCCGCCGACCGGGATGATGACGCGCCGCGCCGATCCCGTCCGTGGGACGGCTCACCCGCGGGCGGAACGGATCCGGTGCCAGCGGGCCAGCAGGCCGCCCTCGGCGGCGACCTCCTCGCTGGTCATCGCGTATCCGATGTGGTCACGCCACGCACCGTCGATGTGCATGTAGCGGACGTGGTACGCCTCCTCGCGGAAGCCCAGCTTCTCCACCACCCGCCGGGACGGCCGGTTCTCCGGCCGGATGTTGACCTCGACCCGGTGCAGCCCACCCGCGCCGAACGCGTGGTCGACGGCGAGCGCCATCGCGGTGGGGATCACGCCTCGACCGGCCACCCGGGCGTCCACCCAGTACCCCACGTAGCCGGAGCAGTAGGCCCGCCGGACGATGCTGCCCACGTTGAGGTGCCCGACCAGTCGTTCCCGGCCGTCCTCGCGCAGGCAGACCGCGAACGGCATGCCCTCGCCGGTCCGCGCCGACCGCCGCTGGTCCCGGTACACGTAGCGGAACGCGGCCGGCGAGTTGGTTTCGTCCCAACTGCCCGGCAGGTGGGACTCCCATGGGGACAGCCAAGACTGGTTGTCGCGCCGCACCCGCGACCAGGCGGCCGCGTCGGAGCGCCGGTACGGCCGCAGCACCACCGGACCGTCCACCAGCACCACCGGCCACCCCGGCACCCGGCCGAGTCCGAACAGGCTCACCGCGCCGGCCTCCCGCCCGTGGGAACGGGCCGACGGGACCGGCTCACCGGCGCCGGTCCAGCAGCAGGACGTCCACGGTGGACCCGGCGGCGGCGTTGGTGACCCGCTCGCCGAGCACCAGCAACCCGTTCGCCTCGGCCAGCCCGGAGAGGGTGAACGGTCCACCGCTGAGCGGCTGGACCGTGTAGCCCCCGCCGCGCCGCTCGGCGACGTGTGCGGGGCGGAACTCGCGCAGCCCGGCCGGCGACGACACGGTCTCCAGCAGGTGCGCCCGGACGCTGGGCCGGAACACCGGCTCCGCGCCGGCCAGCAGCTGGATCGCCGGCCGGGCCAGCACCTCGAAGCCGATCAGCGCCGCGCCGGGCTCACCGGGCAGACACACCACCGGCACCTCCTCGGCACCGACCGTACCGAATCCCAGCGCGGTGCCGGGATAGAGCGCCACGTCGGTGAAGGTGACCGGTCCGGCGCGGCCGCCCTCCCGGCGGGACAGGATCCGGCGGACCATGTCCCCCGGACCGGTGCCGGTGCCGCCGGTGGTCAGGATCAGGTCGGCCCGCAGGGTCTGGTCCTCCAGCAGGCCGCGCAGCCCCTCCGGGTCGTCGTCGCAGATGCCCACCCGGTACGCCAGCGCCCCCGCCTCGGCCGCGGCGGCGGTCAGCGCGTGCGAGTTCGCGTCCACCACCTGGCCGGGCTGGCTGCCCCGGCCCACGTCGACCAGCTCGTCGCCGGTGGCCACGATGACCACGCGCGGGCTGGGGCGGACCACCACGTGTCCGATGCCGGTGGCGGCGAAGACGGCGACCAGCGCCGGCGAGACGTACGTGCCGGCGCGGGCGAGCAGCGTGCCGGCGGGCAGCTCCTCGCCGGCGCGGCGGACCCCGTACCCCCGCTTGGGGGTGCGGAAGATCTCCACCGCGGCCATGCCCTGGTCCGTCCACTCCACCGGGACGACGACGTCCGCTGCGACGGGCAGGGGCGCCCCGGCGGCCACCGAGAAGCACGAGCCCGGGGTGAGCCGGACCGGGCGCCAGCTCGCCGCGCCGAGGTCACCGACGACGTTCAGCCGCACGGTACGGCCCGGCCCCCCGGAGGGGGCCGGGCCGTACCCGACGAGGTCCTCCCAGCGCGCCGCGTACCCGTCCACCGCCGCCTGGTCGAAGGCGGGGAACGAGTGCGGGGCGACGACGTCCTCGGCGAGGACGTTGCCGTGCGCCTGGGTGAGGTCGAGGTCGAGCGGAGGCAGCGCGCGTAACCTGCGCAGCACGCTGCCCAGGTAGTCGGCGAGTGGCGTCAGCTCGTTCGCGGCCGCCTCGGCGTCGGCCGTCGCGGTCATGTACCGGAGCCGCCCGCCGCGTCGGAGTTGACGAACTCGGCCAGCCACTTGCGGAACTCACCGCCGAGGTCCTCCCGCTCGACGGCGATCTGCACCACGGTCTGGAGGTAGCCCAGCGGCATGCCGGTGTCGTAGCGGGTGCCCCGGTAGACGATCGCGTGCACCGGCACGCCCTCGTTGCGCAGCAGCTCCATGGCGTCGGTCAGCTGGATCTCCCCGCCGCTGCCCGGCTCCGTCCGGCGGATCGCGTCGAAGATCCGGCCCGGCAGCACGTACCGGCCGAGGACGGCGAGGTTGCTCGGCGCGTCCTCCGGCTGGGGCTTCTCCACCATGCCGGTGACCTTGACGACCTCGCCGATGTCGGTCAGCTCCGCCTCGGCCGGCTCCACCGAGGCGATGCCGTACCGGCTGGTCTCGGCCGGGTCGACCTCGAAGAAGGCGAGCACCACCCCGCCGGTGCGGGCCTGGAGCTCCAACATGGCCGGCAGCAGCGGCTCGGACGGCTTGACGAACTCGTCACCCAGCAGCACCGCGAAGGGCGCGTCGCCGACGTGCGACTCGGCGTACCCGACGGCGTGGCCCAGGCCGAGCTGCTCGGGCTGCCGGCGGGTGTGGATGGCGGCCAGTTCGGTGGTGCGCTGCACGGCGGCCAGCAGCTCGGGCTTCTTGGCGAGCCGCTCCTCCAGGTCGGGCCGGCGGTCGAAGTGGTCCACCATGGCCGTCTTGCCGCGCCCGGTGATCAGCAGCACGTCGTCGATGCCGGCCTGGGCGGCCTCCTCGACGATGTACTGGAGCACCGGCCGGTCTACCACCGGCAGCAACTCCTTCGGGACCGCCTTGGTGGCCGGCAGGAACCGGGTGGCCAGGCCGGCGGCCGGGATGACGGCCTTGACCGCACGGGGGCGGCCGGTCGCGGCGGCCGCTGGGTGGTTCGCTGAGTGCTCCGACATGTCGCGAGACTATCGGCCACGGCTCTGCCGCGGCGGGTGAGGACCGGAAGACGCGCCGCCCGTAGCCGGCTGCGTCACACCCGCGGTGGGCCGGGGAGCGCCGGCGCCGGGCCGGCCGGTCCCCGGGCCGGCGCGGGGCAGCCCGTCGTCCGGGCTCACCGCCCCGGCCGGCACCGGGATCTCCTCGGTCAGCGGGGCGGCCCGCTCCCCGGCGACCCGGTGCCCGTCCCGGCCGGCGGCCTTCGCGGCGTAGAGCGCCTCGTCCGCCGCGTCCAGCACCTGCTGGCCGGTGCTGGCGTGGTCGGGGTAGACGGCGATGCCGATGGAGACCGTCACCGGGATCGCCACCCGCCGACCGGCGTGCCCGTCCGCGGCGATCGGGGTGCCGCGCACGGCCGCGCCGAGCCGCTCGGCGACGATCGCCGCGCCCCGGGCGTCGGTCTCCGGCAGCAGCACCACGAACTCCTCGCCGCCCTGCCGGAACGCCAGGTCGACCTCGCGGATCTCGCCGCGGATCCGGCGGGCGAACTCGGCGAGCACCGCGTCCCCGGCCGCGTGGCCGTAGGTGTCGTTGACGTCCTTGAACCGGTCCAGGTCGAGGACGAGGATGCTGAGCATCCGCCCGAACCGGCTGGCCCGCTCCACCTCCCGGCGCAGCGACTCGCGCAGGTAGCGGTAGTTCCACAGCCCGGTCAGCGGGTCGGTCAGCGACAGCCGCTGCGCCTCCTCGTGCACCCGGACGTTCTCCACCGCCACCGCCGCGTGCCCGGCGAAGGTGCGCAGGGTGTCCAGGTCGGCGTCGTCGAACTCCTCGGCGCCCAACCGGTCGTAGAGGGCCAGCACGCCGACGGCCGGCTCACGCCCGGGCTCCACCCCGCCGGCCGGGCCGCCGGGCACGGTGAAGGGCACCGCGACGTACGTCTCGCAGCGCGGCTCGCCGGGCGCCGGCACGCCGTCCCCGGCCCGCCCGCGCCGCGGCTCCCCGGTGGCCGCCACCGCGCCGGCCACCCCGGCGCCGACCGGCACCCGCAGCGTCTCCGGGTCCGGCAGGCGGTCCTGGAGCCCCTCGCCGCACTTGCCCACCAGCACGCCGTCCGGGTCCAGCAGCAGCACCGCCCCGGCCCGGGCCCCGGTCGCGCCGATCGCGCTGTGCAGGATCACCCGCAGGATGCGTTGCAGGTCGTGGGTGCTGGCCAGGGTGTCGCCGAGCACCGCGAGGTGCCCGCGGAGCTGGTCACGGCTGCTGGTCAGGGCCGCCACGTAGCTGGCCGTCTCCCGGGTCATCCGGTTGAACGCGCCGGCCAGCCGGCCGATCTCGTCCCGGCTGCGCACCGGCACCCGCGCGGTCAGGTCGCCCCGGGCCACCCGGTCCACCGCCCCGGCCAGCTCGACCAGCGGCCGGGTGGTGACCCGGGCCAGCCGCCCGGCGGCCAGCACCGCCAGCAGGGCGGCCAGCAGCACCGCGCCGACCAGCACGGCGGGCAGCCCGGTCGGCCGCTCCCCCGGTACGGAGAGGACCAGCGGCAGCGGTTGGCCGGCTGCCGGGTCGAGCCGCCGGACGTACCGGCCGTCGGGGGTCTCGGTGACCTTGTCCCCGTCGACCGTGCCGGCGGCGGCGAGCACCGCCTCGCGTACCCGGGAGGTCTCGGTCGTGTGGGTGAAGCGGGTGGCGCCGCCGTCGAGCAGGGTGACCGCGACGCCGGTCGCGGCGGCCAGCCGGGTCACGAACGCCGGGTCGACCGGGTGGGCCGCGGCGACCGTGCCGAGGGCGCTCCCGGCCGGGTCGCGCAGGTCCACCCGGGCGCTGAGCACCCGCACCCGCCCGTCGACGGGTCGGCCCCCCGCGCAGTCCTGCCAGGGGGTGGGCGGGGCGCCCGGGGTGGTGTAGGTGGTCGCACCGGTCACGTCGGTGACCAGCACGGCGGCGGCCAGGCCCCGGCCGACCACCTGCCCGGCGGCAACGGCGCGGGCGGCGGCGTCGGTGCGCAGCGCGACGGCGTCCGCGGCGGCCCGCAGCTGCTGGCATAGGGCGTCGACGGAGGTGCGGACGGTGGCGGCGGCCACGCCGAGGCGTTCGGTGGCGCGGCTGCGGTCGACCGCCGCCAGGGTGGTGCCGACGAAGACCGCGCCGAGCAGCACCGGGCCGAGCACCACCGCGAGGAAGGCCGCCGTCAACCGCCCGCGTAGCGTCAACGCTGCCCCCCGGAGGTTTCGCGCCCGTTCCTGCGATGCTGACACAGAGCGACCGGGAGGCAAGCTTTGCGTCAGGAGTGTTGCGTGCCGGAATTTTCTGATGGAGCGGAAGTGGCGCACGAGGCGAAACGCGAGGTCCGCGTCGCGTTGCTCGCCCGCCGCCGGTCGCTGACCGCGCCGCAGCGGGCCGCCGCCGCGGCGCGCGTCCAGGCCGAGCTGGTCGATCTGGTACGCCGGCTGCGCCCCCGCCGGATCACCGGGTACGTCCCGGTGGGCTCCGAGCCGGGCGGCCCGGAGCTGCCCGAGGTGCTCCGGGCGGCGCTGCCGCCGGAGGCCGAGCTGCTGCTCCCGGTGCTCCGCGACGACCTCGACCTGGACTGGGCCGGGTACGCCGGACCGGGGTCGCTGGTCGCCGCCGGCCGGGGGATGCGGGAGCCGGACGGGCCCCGGCTGGGCCGCTCGGCGATCTCCGGGGCGGAGCTGGTGGTCGTACCGGCGCTGGCGGTGGACCGGCGTGGGCTGCGGCTGGGCCGCGGCGGCGGCTCGTACGACCGGGCCCTGACCCGGGTCGCCGGCTCGGCGCTGACCGTGGCGCTGCTGCACGACGGCGAGTTGGTGGAGGCCCTGCCCGCCCAACCGCACGACCGTCCGGTACGCGCCGTTGTCACCCCGTCGGGTGGGCTGCGTCCGTTCCCCGGCCCGCCCGGTGTCGATCCCCCCACGTCCGCTGGACGAACCCGGGTCCGATGACGCACCATTGGCACTCGAATACGACGAGTGCCAACCGGCCGTGCCCAGATCCGGAGGACGACGTGCCCACGTACCAGTACGCCTGCACCGCGTGCGGCAACCAGCTCGAGGCGGTGCAGTCCTTTTCCGACGAGCCGCTGACCGAGTGCCCCGCGTGCGAGGGGCGGCTGCGCAAGGTCTTCAACTCCGTCGGCGTCGTGTTCAAGGGCTCCGGCTTCTACCGGACCGACTCCCGCGCCGCCGGCTCGGAGAGCAAGAGCGGCGCCACCAGCGCCAAGCCGGCCAAGTCCGAGGGCTCGTCCTCCGGCGGCGACTCGTCGTCGAGCACGTCGAGCAGCTCGTCCGGCTCGTCGGGCTCCTCCAACGGTGGGTCGACCAAGGCCCCGGCCGCGAGCACGTCCGGCAGCTCCGCCGCCTCCTGATCCCGCTGCGCCACCGCCCCCGCCGCCCACCGGGCTGCGGGGGCGTTCGGCGTTCCCGCCCGGCTCGTTACCAGATCCGCCACCCGTACGGGCGTTGTCCACAGGTCCACCGGTTGTCCACAGGTTCCGCGTCGGGGCCACCGGGCCCGCCCCTCTCCCACCTAGCCTGCTGACCGGCGGCCACCCGGCCGCCCGCGGGTCGGAGGTGGAGGTGAGCCGTCGTGACGGTCGGTGGCACGCAGGGGGCGGGCTCGCTGCGGCCGGCGCGCCGGCTCGGCCGTCCGCGCGGCGGCACCCTGCTGCGGATCGGGCTGGTCGCCGCCCTGCTCGGGCTGGCGGTGATCGTGCTGGACACGCCGGCTGGCTGCCCGACCCCGACCACCCCGTCGTCCGGCCCCTCTGCCGGGGCCGCGCCCGGCTCGGTGCCCTCGCCCGCCGGGGCGGACCGCGGGTCGGGGCCCGCCGGGGCGGCTGCCGGAACGTGGCCCGCCGGCACGGATCACGGATCGGGGCCCGCCAGGGCCGCGCCGGGTGACCCGGCGCCGGGAGCGCGGCAGGGTGCGGCGCTGCCGCTGCCGGGTGGGCTGGTGGGGGTGCCGGTCCGGCTCGCCGAACCGGCGGCGCTCACCGTGCTCCGCCCCGGAGCCCGGGTGGACCTGCTGGTCGTGGCCGGCGGCAGGACCGGGCTGCTGGCACCCGGAGCGCTGGTGCTCGACGTGGTCGGCGGTGGGGACGCCACCGACGGATCATCGGCGCTCTACCTGGCCCTCCGTCCTGACCAGGCCCACCGGGCCGTGGGCCAGCCGGAGGGGAGCCGCTTCGCCGTCGTGGTCCGCGGCTGAGCCGAGGTTCGGGCCCGCAGACGGGGTCCCGCGCCGCCTTCCATGATCGCGCTGGCCCGCGCGCCCTTCCGTGATCGCGCTGGGCCGCGCGCCCTCCCATGATCGCGCTGGGCCGCGCACCGGCTTCCACGATCGCGCTGGACCGCGCGAGCCGGACCGCGACCGGGGCCGCCCGGAGCCACAGGCCGCGCAGCGCCACGCTCCCGACGGACCGCTGATCCGGATACGTCATCAGCTCCAAAGCGTCCGGATGAGGTCCGCGACCCGGCAGCGATCAGGAGTTCCGGACGCCGCCGCCTCCCACGATCGCGCTGGACCGCGCGCCGCCTCCCATGATCACGCTAGATCCGGGAAGTAGTGGCTTCCCGGCGGGTGTGAGGCCCCTACTTCCAGGATCGAGCGCGATCTTGGTCGGTGGCGACGCGGAGCGGGCGCGAGTCCGGCCCAGAAGGCGCGGCCGGGGGTCGGTCGGTAGCGGTGGGGTCAGTCCCAGTGCGGGGGGCGCTCGGCGAGCAGCCAGTCGTCGTTGCCGCCGCCGCGCTCGCCCCAGCCGTGGTCGGTGTCGTCCACGGTCTGCTCCGGCAGCACCACGAAGTCTTCGCTGAGGTCGACGGCGCGGTCGTCGTCGCCGCGCACGCCGCGTACGTCCGGGTCGGTACTCACGAGCGGCAAGACTATCCCAGCGGCAGCCCTGCCCGCCGGCACCGCTCCGCGGCCCGGACGACCGGCCGGGCCGCACAACCCGGTGCCCGCCGTCGCGTCGGGCGGCCGGTGGGCGGCGGCGTTGGTAGCGTCGAACGCCGTGACCACGCCCAGCGATGCCCCCGAGGACGATTACTGGCGACGGCCGCCCGAGGATCAGGGGTCGCCCCCCGCCGCACCGGTCGCTCCCGTACCGGCCGAGCCGATCACCCCGTCCGCGCCGGCGCCCACCTCGCCGTCACCCTGGGCGGCTCCGCAGCACAGCGGGGCCGGATCCCCGGCACCCGACGTCGACCAGACCATCACGCCGCCAGCCGGAGCAACGGCCGGCGGGTACGCCGGTCCGCCCCCGACCACCCCACCGCCGGCCGGCTGGCGACCGCCGGTGCACCTGCGGGCCGCGCCGCCGCGCGCGCTCGCCCCACAGGACATGGAGGCCATGGACGCGGCGGAGCAGCGCGCCCAACGGCTCACGTACGTGGTCGGCGCGGTGGCCGGGGTGGTGCTGCTGCTCCTGCTCTGCCTGCTCTGCTCCCGCGCGATCTTCTGACCCGCCCGGCGCAGAGCAGGCAGAGCAGAGCGGGGCCGGTCAGAGGGTGTTGCCCCAGACCGACCCGGCGCCCGTGTCACCGGCGAGGAAGGCGTAGACCAGCGCGAACACCGCCAGCACGACGATCACCCCGGTGAGCGCCCAGGTGACCCAGGTGGGCAGCCGGGGCGTACGGAATCGGCCGCTGGTCAGCGCCAGCAGCGCGAGGGCCGCCACGGCGAGCCCCACGGTGACCCAGAGCAGGAGCTCGCCGTAGTCGGCGTGCTCCTGGATCTTGGCGAGCAGCGCGGGCGGGTAACCCTTGGCCTCCAGCGCCTCCTGGAACGCCTCGCCGGACTCCGTCGCCACCCAGGCGAAGACGGGGGTCACCACCGCCAGGGCGGCCACCGCCCAGTCGAGCCGGGGCCGCCAGCGGGGCACCAGCCCGTACGCGGCGGCCAGCAGCGCCAGCAGCGGAACGAACACCACGACGGCGTGCACCACCAGGACGTGACCCGGCAGGCCGTTGAACTCCTTGAACACCGACACCTCCGACGACGGATGTGGTTCCGCGGCAGGAAGCGTACGTCGATCCACAGCGCGCGCACGCCCCTCGATCGGCTACACGCGGCCCCCGCCGGGACGGTTCATGCGCTTCCACCCGCGACGGGGCTGTGGCCGGGGCCACCCGCCGCCGGGTTCACTTGTCGGTCCGGCGGCCCCGTGCTGTCATTGCCTCATGTCCAGTGGTGAGGAACTTCTCCGGTCGAGGGGCCTGCGGGTCACCCGTCCGCGCCTCGCCGTGCTGGACGTGCTGGCCGCCGGTGGTCACCTGGAGGTCGACGAGATCACCCGTCGGGTGCGCGAACGCCTCGACTCCGTCTCCACCCAGGCCGTGTACGACGTCCTGGGCGCCCTCTCCCGCGCCGGCCTGTCCCGCCGGATCGAGCCGGCCGGCAGCCCCGCCCGGTACGAGGCCCGTGCCGGCGACAATCACCACCACGTGGTGTGCCGGGGCTGCGGCGAGATCGCCGACATCGACTGCGCCGTCGGCGAGGCCCCCTGCCTGGATCCGAACATCGCCCACGGCTTCGAGGTGGACGAGGCGGAAGTGACCTTCTGGGGCCTCTGCCCCACCTGCCAGGCCCGCCGCACCGCCGACGTCTGACCGCCGCCGCGCCGGGGACCGACCGGCGCTCCACCGGGTCCGCGACGAGCGGACCGGACGGCCGCGGCCGTGGCACTCTTGACCGGTGGACTCCGACGACACCGGCCTCTTCGGTCCGGGATCGGTCACCTGGAAGGTGCACGACGAGCCGGTCCTGATCGTCGCCGGCCTGCGCTCGCTCTACCTCCAGGCGCTGCATCCCCGAGCGATGGCCGGGGTGGCGCAGAACAGCAGCTACAAGTCCGACGCCTGGGGCCGGCTGGACCGCACCGCCACGTACGTCGGCACCGTCATCCACGGCACCACCGCCGAGGCGGAGGCGGCCGGGCGACGGCTGCGGGCCCTGCACTCCCGGCTGCGGGCCACCGACCCGTTCACCGGCGAGGAGTTCCGGATCGACGAGCCGGACCTACTGCGTTGGGTGCACGTCACCGAGGTCGAGTCGTTCGTCAGCACCGCCCGCCGGGCCGGCCTGCGGCTGACCGACGCGGAGGTGGACGGGTACTACACCGAGCAGCGGCGGGCCGCCGCACTGGTCGGTCTCGACCCGGCCGACGTACCCGGCAGCGCCGCCGAGATCGACGAGTACTACCGGTCGGTCCGCCCCGAGCTGCGGATGACGAAGGAGGCGGCGGAGACCGCCCTGTTCCTCACCGCGCCACCCATCCCGTGGAAGCTGAGCCTGCCGGTCCGGCTGGGCCTGACCCTGGGGCCGGCCCGGTGGGCTTACCTGGGCGTCGCCGGCACGGCGCTCGGCCTGCTGCCGCCCTGGGCGCTGCGGTTGTACGGCGGCCTGGGGCTGCCCACCACCGCGCTCTCGGCCAACCTGAGCGTCCGCGCACTCCGCCTGGCCCTGGCCGCGCTGCCCCGGCAGTGGCGGGAGGGGCCGATGCAGCAGGCGGCCAAGGAGCGGGCCGCGCGCCTCACCGCCACCGCCGCCTGACCCCACTCGGCTGCTGATCGAGCAGGAGGCCGAGGTCGGCGACTCGGGGTTCAGTCCTCGGTGGGCGGGACGGGCCGATCCACCGCCGCCCACGGTTCACGCCCCGGCGTCTGCGCGCCGACCGGGCAGCTACGCCGGTAGTCGCACCAGCCGCAGCGGGGACCGGCGACCGCCGGGAAGGCGTCGTCCGGGTCGGTGCCGTCGGCGACCGCCCGTTCGGCGGCCATGATGTCCCGCGCGGTGTCCTCGGCGCGGGAGAGTTGCCGGGCCAGCGACTCGGTGGTGTGCTCGTGGGCGGCGATCGTCCCGGTGGGCAGGTGGTGCAGCTCGACCCGGCGGCACGGCCGACGGAAGGTCCGCTCGGCGGCGTACGCGTAGAGGGCCAGTGCCTGCGAGCCGCGGGCGTCGTCGGCGTCCAGCCCGGTGCGGCCGGTCTTGTAGTCGACGATGACCAGCTCGGGCCCGTCCGGGCCGGGGCGGGAGTCGATCCGGTCGGTGCGCCCGTTGAAGGCGAGCACCGCCGTGCGGACCGCCACCACCCGCTCCACGCCGAGCGGGTCGTCGCCCTGCTCCAGCG
The DNA here is from genome assembly GCF_059359015.1 of Micromonospora sp. LZ37. Classification (NCBI taxonomy): domain Bacteria; kingdom Bacillati; phylum Actinomycetota; class Actinomycetes; order Micromonosporales; family Micromonosporaceae; genus Micromonospora; species Micromonospora sp. LZ37. Next base: position 214,925 of record NZ_JCADBL010000006.1, read on the forward strand.
TCCCGACGTACGCCTCGAGCCAGCCCAGCGCCCGGCGGTACGCCGCCCGTTCCTGCTCGTCGTCGCGGTAGCCCTCGCGGACCCAGGTGCCCTTGAGCAGCCCGGCCAGGGCCTCCGGCCGGCGCCGCTCGGTCGGCAGCGCGTACCAGTTCTTCAGGGCGGTGTGCACGCTGGCGCCCAGCGAGTTGTGCGCCCACGGTGGGCCCTTCGGCGGGGCCGGCCGGTCGACGTAGGAGTAGCGGTAGCGGCGGGGGCAGTCCTCGTACGCGCCGAGTTTGCTCGGGGTGCAGACGAAGAGCCGTTCCGGCATGCCCTCGAAGCCCAACTGCTCGGCCTGCCCGGCACGGGGTCGGGGTGCGCCGGACGATCGGCCGGCGGAAGAGGTTCGTCGCACGCCGACGATCCTGCCACCCGGCTACGACAGCGCGGCGCGGGACACCGCTCAGGTCATGTTGACGTACTGGGTGACGAAGGCGGCCACGGCGTCGGCGATCAGCTGCACGGCGATGGCGGCCAGCAGTAGACCGGCGATCCGGGTCAGCACCTCGATGCCCCCGGGGCGCAGGATCTTGACGATCCCGCCGGAGAAGCGCAGCACGATCCAGACCGCGGCCATGACGGCGACGATCGCGGCGGCGATCGCGGAGAAGTCGTCGAGCCCGTCGCCCTGCTGGACGAAGAGCATGGTGGCCACGATCGCGCCCGGCCCGGCCAGCAGCGGGGTGCCCAGCGGCACCAGGGCGATGTTGGAGGTGACCTGCTGGCTGGGGTCGTCGGCCTTGCCGGTGAGCAGCTCCAGCGCGACCAGGATCAGCAGCAGGCCACCGGCGGCCTGCAGGGCCGGCAGGTCCACGTGCAGGTAGTCGAGGAGCGTCTGCCCGGCCACCGCGAAGATCACGATCACGACGAGCGCCAGCGCGACCGCCTGCCACGCGGCCCGGTTGCGGTCGCGGGCGGGCAGCGGGCCGGTCAGGGCGAGGAAGATGGGCATCATGCCCGGCGGGTCGACGATTACCAGCAGGGTCACGAAGACCTCACCGAAGAGCTTGAGATCCACCGGATAACCGTAGTCGCGCTGTTGTGGACGGAACCGCGGATCAGCCGGAAGCGACCTCGGTCACCCCGGAGGACGCCGCGACGATCCGCTCGTACGCCTCAGGGTCGGTGGTGTGCGCGCCCAGCCGGACGGTCTTGTGGGTGCCGTGGAAGTCCGAGGAGCCGGTGACCAGCAGGCCCAGCTCGGCGGCGAGGCCACGGACGTGCGCCGCCTCGGCCGGCGAGTGGTCCTCGTGGTCGGCCTCCAGGCCGGCCAGCCCGGCCGCGGCCAGCTCGACGATCAGCTCGTCCGGGACGATCCGGCCGCGCCGGGTCGCCCGGGGGTGGGCGAAGACCGGCACGCCCCCGGCCGCGCGGACCAGCGACACCGCCCGGAACACGTCGATGTCCTCCTTGGGCAGCCGGTACCGCTGCCCCAGCCAGTCCGCGCCGAACGCCTCGGTGGTGGTGGCGACCAGGCCGGCCCGGATGAGCGCCGCGGCGATGTGCGGACGGCCGACGGTGCCACCGCCGGCGGCGGCCATGATCTGGGGCCAGCTGATGTCCACCCCGTCGGCGCGCAGCAGCTCCACGATCCGTTCCCCGCGTACCTCCCGCGCCGCCCGCACCCGGGTCAGCTCGGCGGCCAGCTCCGGCTCCTCCGGGTCGAAGAGGTACGCGAGCAGGTGCAGCGGCACCGCCGGCTCGACGCCGTGCCACCGGCAGGAGATCTCCGCGCCCCGGACCAGGCTCAGCCCGGCCGGCAGCGCCCGCACGGCGGCCTCCCAGCCGCCCGTGGTGTCGTGGTCGGTGATCGCGACGACGGCCAACCCGGCCTCGGCGGCGGCCCGGACCAGCTCGGCCGGGCCGAGGGTGCCGTCGCTGGCGGTGGAGTGGGCGTGCAGGTCGATCGCCGGGCGCGAGCTCACCCGCCCGACGCTACCGGGTCGACGGGCGACCGGCCCGATCAGGAGGGCCGGTCACCACGACGGGACGGTCGCCGGCGGCGAGGCCGCTCACCAGCGTGGAGGAGGCGCTTCCGCCGGCGAGCACCCGTTCGGGGCGTAGCTGCGCCAGGGCGCCACCCCGGTCGGCGTACGCGGCGCCGGCCGAACCGGTCCAGGCCACCTCGCCGGTGATCGTGGGGCCGACCGGGCGGTCCGGCACCGCCGCGTCGAGGGTGGTCAGGTCGACCAGGAGCGCGCCGTCCGTCGCGCCGGCGCGGCCGTTGACCAGCAGCCAGCGGCCGTCGGCGGAGACGGCCCCGAGGCCGTCGGCGGCGGGTGTCGGGCCGCAGCCGGTGCGGACCGGGGTGAGCTCCGCATCGAGCAGGGCCAGGCAGGAGCGGCCCCCGACGGTGACCCGCCCGGCGAGCCGGCCGTCGGGCAGCACGCCGTAGACGTCGCGCACGTCCCGGTCGCCGCCGGTGGGCAGCGCCCCGGCCGAGGGCCGCCACAGCAGGTACCCACCGCTGCGGGGGTCGCCGCGCACCAGGACCCGATCGCCGACGAACCGGGCCGGCGCGGCTCCCGCCGGGGCGGTGACGCCGACCGTGGCGATGATCTGGTTGGCGATGATCCCGGCGGCGAAGATCTGGTCGCCGTCGCGCCACGCCACCTGGCGGCCGTCGGGTGAGAGGACGACCTCCTCCGCGCCGGCGAGCAGCACCTGGGGTGGGCCGCCGGCCGGCACGGCCCAGAGGCTGCGCTTGGCCGCCGTCGGCCGCCCCACCACCAGCCATCCGCCGCCGTCGGGCAGGCGCTGCGCCCGGTCGGCCGGGCCGATGCCGAGGTCGTACCGCTTCGCGTCGGCGGTGACGAGGGCACTGCCCACGATCAGGTCGACCGCGCCCTCGACCGGCCGGACCGGCGGGGGCGGCGCGACGGGCCAACCGGAGGTGGTGGCGGCGCCCTGCGGGTCGCCCAGCACCACGGTGGGGGTGCTGGGCGGGCCGGGCTGCCCGCCCAGCTGCGCCATACCGGCGGTGACCAGGACGGTGGTGACCCCGGCCAGGGCCAGCCCGGTCAGCGTCCGGCGCCGCTGGGCCCGGCGGGCCCGCCGGATGGCCACTCCCGCCGGGTCGGCGGCGAGCGGCCGGGGCGTGGCGACCCGGCGGGAGAGGGTCTCCCGCAGCGCCCGCTCCAGGTCGTCCTGCGTCACAGCCATTGGACGCTCGGGACGGCCGGTCTGGTTGTCGGTCGACCTCGGGTGGGCGTTCATCGGCTCTCCGCCGGCACGGCCCGGGTCGGCACGGGTGCGGCCGGGCGGGGCCGGGTGACCCCGGTCCGCGCCGGTCGGGCCGCGTCGCCGGCCCCGGCCGGGTCGCGCGGCAGTCGGTCGGCGGTCGCCGGTCGCCGGGTCGCCGGGGTACGCGGGGCGGGGCGGGGCGGCGTCGCCGCGCGCTCGGCCGGCAGGTCCAGCGCCGCCTGCTCGCCGAGGCGACGGCGCAGCGTGGCCAGGGCCCGGGACGTCTGGCTCTTCACGGTGCCCGGGGAGATCTCCAGCAGCGCGGCGGTCTGCGCCTCGGACATGTCCTCGTAGTAGCGGAGCACCAGCACCGCCCGTTGCCGCGCGGGCAGCGCCGTCAGGTGCCGCCAGAGCAGGTCCCGGTCGAGCTGCTGGGCGATCTCGTCCACCCCGGCGCGTTCCGGCAGCACCTCGGTCGGGCGCTCACCGTGCCAGCGCCGCCGCCACCAGCTCGTCGAGGTGTTGACCATGACCCGTCGGGCGTACGGCTCGATCGCCTCGATCCCGCCGAGCCGCTTCCAGGCGAGGTAGGTCTTGGTCAGTGCGGTCTGGAGCAGGTCCTCGGCGGTGGCCCAGTCCCCGGCGAGCAGGTACGCGGTCCGCAGCAGGGCACCGGAGCGGGCCGCGACGAAGTCGCGGAACTCCTCCTCCAGCTGGTCCCTGTCGGCCACCGCGCACCTCCGCACCCCGTCCTGCATGGCAGGCTGCCACGCTCGGGCCCCTCAGGTCGACGGCGAATGGTGCGCAGTTTATCCGATGAAAGGACGAAAACCTTCAGGCGCCGTCGTCGGCCTTGGCCTCGTCGGCCTCCTTGCCCAGCCGCGCCTCGACCGCCTGCGGCTCGTACATCTCCTCCACCACGCGCAGGTAGAGCTCGTTCGGGTTGGGCAGGTTCTTGATCTCCCGGAGCGCCTGCTCCTGGCCGGCCGACTCCAGCACGAAGGTGCCGTAGTTGAGCGCCCGACCGGTCGGGGTCTGCTCGTACTTCATGTCGGTGACCCGGACCAGCGGCATCATGGCGACCCGGCGGGTGATGATGCCGTTGACCACCATGACCCGCTTGTTGGTCAGGATGAACCGGTCGTACCACCAGTCGGCGACCTTCCAGGCCACCCAGCCCATCACCGCGAACCAGAGGAGCACCGCGATCGTGGTGAGCGCGCCAACGTCCTGCCCGGCGAGGAAGCCGGAGAGGTAGCCGAGGACGAACGTGGCGGCGATGCCGACGATGATCGGCGTGGAGAGGTGGATCCAGTGCCGCTTCCACTCGCCGCGGTAGCGCTCGGTGGGGAAGAGGTAGCGGGCGACCAGCGAGCTCGGCTCGTCCTCGAAGGGCAGCACCCGGCGAGGCGCCATGCCCTGGGCGTCGGCCCGCAGCCCGGCCAGCTCGTCCTCGGAGATGTTCGGCTGCTGGTAGCTGGCGTCCGGGTCACGCACCCAGGCCCGCCCGGAACGCCCCTCGCCGGCGTAGCCGGGCCCTTCGCCGTAGCCGATGTCGTCCGAAAGGGAGGGTCCATCGGAGAGACCCGGGCCGGTGCCGTAGCCCGGCCCGTCGTCGGGCCGGTATCTCGGGATCGGCTCGGTGTCCCGCTCCCGGCGTTCCCGGTCGGGGTCGTCGGGGTCGAAGGGGGGACCGGAGGGGCTGCCCATCGGCGGCTAGGCGACGAGGCTGGTGACGAATTCACCGAAGCCCTGGGCGATGTCCATGATGCCGCCACCGAGCGATTTGAAGACATCCGCTGCAGAGTTTGGCCGGTAGGCGATGAAGAAGATCAAGAATGCGATACCGGCCCAGGTGAGGACCTTCTTGACCATAGCGGGCCATCCTCTCGCGCGGCGCCGGGTCCGTTTACCGCAGCGGCACCCAGAGTATCAGCATGGTGTCGTACAGTGAATATCTGCGTCCGTTCCCCGACAAGCCCGGCGGATGGGTCACACCCTGCCGTGCAGGTACGGGGATGGTGCGCCGTACACGAGCTCGGGCGGAGTCCACTCGGAGAGGTCGTGCAGGACGACATCTTCGGCGAGGAGGTGACCCGCGCTCGCCGGCCAGGCTATCGCATGTAGCCACATTCCCCGAGCCTCGCCGGCGTACGCGCTGCGATCATCCGCGGAATTCACCAGCCACAGTGGAGTCGGATGCCCACCGACCCGGATCCGGGCGGGCTCGACGTGCTCCGGGTGCCCCGCCCCGGGGCCGGTCAACGCCTCGGTCAGTTCGGGCCCCGGGTCCGGTCCGGACACCCCGGCGAAGCGGGCGCCCAGCCCGACGCCCGGTTCCTCGGCGACCAGGAGCAGATCGGCCGGCCCGCCTCCGAGCGGGGCGGGACCGGCGCAGGCCACCGCGGTGGCCCGGACGCCGGCCGCGTCGTCACCGGCCCAGCCGACGCCGGTGACGGTCCAGCCGGCCGGCAGCGGCCACGGGCACCAGAGCGGCACCCCCGGCCGGTCCGGCGCGGCGTCGGCGGCGACCCGCTCCACCACGCTCGCCATGATCTCGGCCCCGATGTGCTCGGGCACGTTCAGCGGCGCGACGGGCCCGCACCGGGCGCACCGCGACTCCGGATGCATCAGGTCCGGCGGACGGACCTGACCGGCACACCTCGGACAACTCACCACGACACTCACCACCCCACCGTCGCCCGGTACCGGCGGCCCGTCAAGCGGAGCCGCCGATTCCCCCCGCCCGGGCGAGAAAGAGGCGTTCCGGGTGGCGGCGACGTGGCCGGTGGCGCGGGGCGCGGCGTTCAGCCGGGTGGCGGACCGGCGTGGGTCCGGATCCAGGCGTGCATGGCGATGCCGCTGGCCACCCCGGCGTTGATGGACCGGGTCGAGCCGTACTGGGCGATGGAGAGGAGCTGGTCGCAGGCGGCCCGGGCCGGCTCGGAGAGCCCCGGTCCCTCCTGGCCGAAGAGCAGGACGCAGCGCCGCGGCAGGCGGACGGTCTCCAGCGGCAGGGAACCGGGAAGGTTGTCGATGCCGAGCACCGGCAGCTCCCGGTCCGCGGCCCAGCCGACGAACTCCTCGATCGTCGGGTGATGCCGGACGTGCTGGTAGCGGTCGGTCACCATGGCGCCCCGCCGGTTCCACCGGCGCCGGCCGACGACGTGCACCTCGGCGGCGAGGAAGGCGTTGGCGTTGCGGACCACGGTGCCGATGTTGAAGTCGTGCTGCCAGTTCTCGATCGCCACGTGGAAGTCGTGCCGGCGCAGGTCGAGGTCGGCCACGACGGCCTCGTGCCGCCAGTAGCGGTAGCGGTCGACCACGTTGCGGCGGTCGCCGGCGGCGAGCAGTTCCGGGTCGTACCGCGGGTCGTCCGGCGGGTCGCCGGGCCACGGTCCGACGCCCACGTCGAGCTGGTCCTCGCTCACGGTCACAAGAGGGTACGGCCCGGCCGGGCCGGCGCCGTCCGCGCCCCCGCCGGGGTGCGCGCCGCGCTCACCGCAGCTCCAGCGACCCGGCGAGGCGGTCCAGCAGTCGCCGGTCGGCGGGGCTGACACCGGCCGGCGACGGGGTGGCGTGGCAGACCCGGGCGGCCACCGACTCCACCCACTGGCGGTAGGCGGCGGAGTCGGCCGGGTCGGCCCGGCGGCGCAGGACCCGCACCGCCGCCCGGGCGGCGGCGAGCAGGTCCACCAGGTCGGCCAGCCGTTCGTCGGGCGTCGGGGCCCCGTCGTGCCGGGCGTAGATCGCCGCGACGACGGCCCGGACCAGGTCGCTGTCGGAGGCCCGACCGGCCGCGACGGCGTCGAGCCCGGCGAGCCCCTCGGCGACTCCCCGGGGTGGGCGTCCGGGGGCGGGCGAGGCGGCGGCGACGAGCACCCGGCCGGGCAGGGTGGTGAGCAGGTCCCACTCCGCGGCGGAGTAGACGGCGGTGGTCAGTGGTGCGGCACGACGTCCGGCAGAGGGCGGCTCTCCGGCGAGGGAGTGGCTCATGGGGACCTCCGGCGCCAGCATATGCCCGTCGGACCCGGACCGGGCCCGTCCCCGCCGGATCACGGCAGGTACGGGCCCGGTCGGGAGAAGTACGAGGTCAGCGGGGTTCGGGGAAGCTCGGCCGCTCCGGGTCCACGCCCTCGGGCACGGCCGCGGCGGCGTACTCCCGCTTGGGGACCATGACCTTGCGGCGGAAGACGCAGACCATGGTGCCGTCCTGGTTGTAGCCGCGGGTCTCCACCGCGACCACGCCGCGGTCCGGCTTCGAGTTGGACTCCCGCTTGTCCAGCACCGTGGTCTCGCCGTAGATGGTGTCGCCGTGGAAGGTGGGGGCGACGTGCCGCAGCGACTCGACCTCCAGGTTGGCGATCGCCTTGCCGCTGACGTCCGGCACGGACATGCCCAACAGGAGCGAGTAGATGTAGTTGCCGACCACGACGTTGCGCTTGAAGTGGGTCGCCGACTCGGCGTAGTGCGCATCCATGTGCAGCGGGTGGTGGTTCATGGTGAGCAGGCAGAAGAGGTGGTCGTCGTACTCGGTGACCGTCTTGCCGGGCCAGTGCCGGTAGACCGCGCCGACCTCGAACTCCTCGTAGTAGCGGCCGAACTGCATCCTTGTCCCCTTCGACGGGCGGCGATGGAGTTCGGCACAGCATGCCTTACCGCTTGTTAAGGCGACGACGGGGGCGCTGGGCGTGAGGAAATGTCACACCGGCCACTTCCGGGGGGAGACGCAATGAGCGGCGGGGCCCTCCCCGGCACCCGCCGCCCACGCTCTGATGCCCAAGATTCTGCCCGACACCGGCGACCAGGGGACAGAGACCGGCGTCACATTTATCTTTTTGTAACGTCACTCAACGTGACGAGGGGTGGAGTGCTGCGCGATCTCCGCAGGTGGGATCGCCGCTTGTCAAGGGCCAAGTTGCCGCGATGCAGCAGGTCGGGCCGGCGATCGAAGTGGGAACGCTCCCATCACGTCTCGTCACGCAAATGCGTTGTGCACTTGCGATCCGCAGAACGGGACCGACCGACGAGGCTCGATGGACATGATCACCGAATGGCTGGTCGACGCCGGTTTCGTCACACCCGACCCGGGAATTCGACACCAGCCGCCCTGGTTCTACGGGTCGAGAACAAACCGCGCGGATCGGAGAGAGCAATGGCATCGGTTGAGCTGACCACGGCCAACTTCGACGAGGTGACCGAGCGCGACGGCATCGTGCTTGTCGACTTCTGGGCAGATTGGTGCGGTCCGTGCAAGCGGTTCGCCCCCGTCTACGAGCGCTCCTCGGAGAAGCACCCGGACATCGTCTTCGGCAAGGTCGACACCGAGGCGCAGCAGGAGCTGGGCGCCAAGTTCGACATCCGGTCGATCCCGACCATCATGGCGATCCGGGACGGTGTCATCGTCTTCGCCCAGCCGGGCGCGCTGCCCGAGTCGGCCCTGGAGAACCTGATCGAGCAGGTCCAGGCGCTGGACATGGACGACGTGCGCAAGCAGCTGGCCGAGCACAAGCACTGAGCTGGCACTTCGACGGCCGGGCCGGAAGGCCCGGCCGTCGCCGTACCCGGGGTCCGAGCGACGACACGCGGAGCCCGGCCGCCCCACGCGGGGACACCGCCGGGTGGCCCGGATCCCGTATCGTCACGACCCGATGGAGACGTTGACTGCCCGCGGCCGCGCGGTCCGGCTGGGCGCCACCGCGCTCGGCCTCGCCGTGCTGCTCGCCGGCACCCTCTGGGGCGTCGACGACCACTTCCCGTTCGGGCCGTTCCGGATGTACTCCACCTCCGAACCGTCGAACGCCCCCGCACCGGACACCCGGGTCGAAGGGGTCGACCGCACCGGTGCGGTGGTCCCCCTCGGTCAGGACGCCACCGGCATCCGCCGCGCCGAGATCGAGGGCCAGCAGGACCGGTACGCCGCCGACCCGACGCTGCTGCGGCAGGTCGCCGACGCGTACGCCGAACGGCACCCGGGGGCGCCCGAACTGGTCGAGGTCCGCATCGTGATCCGCTGGTACGGCATCCGCCAGGGGCGGCCCACCGGCCGGTGGACCGACGAGACGACCGTCCGCTGGCAGGCGTCCCGATGACCCGCTGGCTGACCGAGGCCGTCCCCCGGGGCCGGGTGGCCGCCTTCCGCACCCTGGTCTATCTCTTCGTCGCGGCGGACCTGGTGGTCTTCACCCCCTGGGTGCGCACCCGGGTGAGCGTCCCCGGCGAGCTCTACCAGCCGCTGCTCGTCGGCCGGCTGCTGCCGCTGCCCACCCCGACGCCCGCGCTGGTCGCGGTCCTCTTCTGGGCGCTGCTGGTGCTGGCCCTGCTCGCGGCCACCGGCCGCGCGCACCGGCTGCTCGGCTGGTCCGTCTTCGCGCTCTACTTCCAGTGGATGATCGTCGCGATGAGCTACGGCAAGGTCGACCACGACCGGTTCGGGCTCCTCGTCGCGCTCGCCGCGCTCCCCACCGCCGGTCGGGCCCGGCACGGCGACCCGACCCGCACCGAGGCCGGCGGCTGGGCGCTGCGGGTCACCCAGATCGCGGTGGTCTGCACGTACTTCCTCGCCGCCTGGGCGAAGCTGCGCTTCGGCGGCCTGGACTGGGCGACCGGGTCGGTGCTCGCGCGGGCGATCATCCGGCGCGGCACCGAACTGGCCGACCTGATCGCCCAGGTGCCGTACCTGTTGCTCGTGGCCCAGTTCGGCATCCTCGCCTTCGAACTGCTCACCCCGGTGGTGTTCCTGCTCCCCGAACGCTGGCGGCAGGCGACGATCGCCTTCTTCTACTCGTTCCACCTGGTCACCATCGCCACGATCACCATCTCGTTCATCCCGCACCTGGTGGCGATGACCAGCTTCCTGTCGCTGGAGCGGGTACGCCCGGTGGTGTGGGCCCGGCGGCTGGTGGCCCGGCGGCGGGCGGCCGAGCAGACGGGCGCGGCGGCCGGCGAGGACGACGGCGAGCAACCTCCGACGCCTCCGCTGGCCGGCCCGGCACCGGCGGTGGGACCCGCCACGTCCTGACCGGCCGGGGCCGAGCCGGGACGCCGTCCGCGGCGGGACCGCCGCGTCAGGCGTCGGTGGTGGGGCGGCCGGTCGGGCCGTAGAGCCGCTCCCGGGCCTCCTGGGGCAGGGCACACGCGGCCGTGCCACCGGGGAGCCGGTGCCGGTTGCGGGCCACCCAGCGGTACGCCGGCCAGGCGGCCGCCCGAACCGGCGGGAACCGCAGGCCGGCCCCGGCGACCCGCCAGAGCGGAGCACTGTCACCGAGCAGCCGGGCGATCGCGTCCGGCCCGGCGGCGCGGGAGCCGTCGGCGCCGACCCACTGCACCGCCTCCTCGCACTCGGCCTCGGTCAGCCCGAGCGCGTCGAGGTCGGCGAACTGCCACGGCAGCACGCGCACGCCGGTGGGGATCCGACGCTCGATGAACTCGGCGCAGCGGGTGCAGAACGCGCAGTCCCCGTCGTAGACGAAGGTCGACCTCTCCATGCCCCCCATCCTCCCCCGGCGGGGCGGCGGGCGGGTGCCGGTGTCCGGCGGGTCACTTGCGGTCTTCTCGTACGCATGTTCGAATGATGGTCATGCGCTGGGAGAACCTCTCCGCTCCCCCGGACGAGGGGCATCCCGACGGGCCGGCGCCAGCGACTCCACCCCTGCCGCTGGCGCTGCCCGGCGCGGTCGCCCGCACCTTCGACACCCCCGGCTTCGCCGGCATGACCTTCTACGAGGTGCGGGCCAGGTCGATCATCAACCGGGTGCCCGGCACCTCCCGGGTTCCGTTCCAGTGGACGATCAACCCGTACCGGGGATGCAGCCATGCCTGCGTTTATTGCTTCGCCAGGAACACTCACACCTACCTCGACCTGGACGCCGGTGCGGACTTCGACCGGAAGGTGATCGTCAAGGTCAACGCCGGTGAGCTGGTCCGCCGCGAGCTGGCCGCCCCGCGCTGGCGGGGCGCGCACGTGGCGATGGGCACCAACGTGGACTGCTACCAGCGGGCCGAGGGGCGCTACCGGCTGATGCCGCCGATCATCGAGGCGCTGCGCGATTTCGCCAACCCGTTCTCCATCCTCACCAAGGGCACGTTGATCCTGCGTGACCTGCCGCTGCTGCGGCAGGCCGCCGAGGTGACCCGGGTCGGCGTCTCCTACTCGGTGGGTTTCGTGGACGAGGCGCTGTGGCGGGCGGTCGAGCCGGGCACCCCGAGCCCCCGCCGCCGGCTCGACGCGGTGCGGCAACTGACCGACGCCGGCTTCGAGGTCGGGGTGCTGATGGCGCCGATCCTGCCCGGGCTCAGCGACACCGACGAGTCGATCGACGCCACCGTCGCCGCGGTCGCCGCGGCCGGGGCGACCAGCGTGACCCCGCTGGCGCTGCACCTGCGCCCCGGCGCCCGGGAGTGGTACGCGCAGTGGCTGGCCGGCGCGTTCCCGCACCTGGTCCCCCGCTACCGCGAGCTGTACGGCTCCGGGGCGGCCTACGCGCCGCAGACGTACCAGCGGGAGCTGACCGCGCGGGTGCGGATCGCGGCCCGCCGGCACGGGCTGCACCGGGCCGAGCCCGGCGACGACCACCGGTCGTCGACGCCGCCCGCCCCGCCCGCCGCCGAGCAACTCACGCTGCTCTAGCCGGCCGGGGCTACCCTGCCGGAATGCGGGAGACCATCGATGCGGCGCTGCGCCGGCAGCGGATCGCGGTCGTGCTGGCGGTCGTCGTCGGGTTGCTCACGAGCGTCGGCACCGGGGCGGGACGTGACACGGCGAATCTGCTGGCTCTGCTGCCACTCATCGTCTGCGTCGGCTTCCTGGTGAGGCAGTTCCGGCTGCCGCCGAGCGGTGACGACCTGCGGGTGGACGAGCGGGAACGGGCCCTGTACGCCCCGCCCCGCGGCGGTGTCACCCTGGTCCCGCTGCTGGTCGGCCTCGGGGCGTACCAGACGGCGAACAGCTGGCCCCGGGCCGGGGACGGCTCCTTCCGGCTGGCGCTGGCGGTCTCGTTCGCGCTCCTCACGGTCGTGTTCGCCGTGCTGTTCTGGCAGCGGGTGCCCGGGGTGGAGCTGACCCCGGAGGGGATCACCCACCGCCGTCACGAGCGGCAGTGGTTCGTACCGTGGGCGGACCTGGACCCGGCGGGACGGGTGGGGTCACCGCGCGGGTCGGGGGTGGTCTCGCTGCCGCTCGGCCGCCCCGGGTCGAACCGCGAGGGCCGGGGCCGCGGGTCGGTGGCGGTCCGCGACCTGGACGTGGCGCCCGAACGGATCGCCGCCGCGATCCGGCACTACCTGACCCACCCCGGGGAGCGCGCGGAGATCGGCACGCCGCAGGGGTGGGCGCGGCTACGCCGCGCGCTCGACGGCGAGGCCTGAGCGGCGGGGATAGAGTCGGCTGATGCGTACCGCTCAGCAGATCCTCGCCGACTCGGCCGTGATCGCCGTCGTGGGCGCGTCCCGCGACCCGCGCAAGGCCGCGCACAGCGTGCCGTTGCAGATGCAGCGGTACGGCTGGCGGATCATCCCGGTCAACCCGACGGTCGACGAGCTCTTCGGTGAGAAGGCGTACCCGACGTTGGCGGACATCCCGCACCCGGTCGACCTGGTGGACGTGTTCCGGCCGGCGGCGGACGCCGTGCAGGTGGTCCGGGACGCGGCGGCGATCGGAGCGCCGGCGGTCTGGTTGCAGCTGGGCATCGTCTCGGCCGAGGCGCGGCGGATCGCCGAGGAGGCCGGGATGGAGTACGTCGAGGATCGCTGCCTGATCGTCGAGCGGGCCGCCGCCGGGCTCACCCGGCTCGGCTGAGCCGGTCCTCAGCCGACGCCACCCGGTTTTTCACAGTGCAACTGCATTGACACCCTCCCGGGAGCCGTTAACATTGCGACTGCAATGTAAAGCTTCTCGGGAGGGGGTGACCGGTGCGCGAGAGCCGGCTCGCCGTACCGCCCCTGCTGCGGCGGGCGGTCGCGTACGAAATGGGGATGTGGCGCAGCCTCTACCGGTGGATTTTGCGCCGACCGCCCGCCCTGGAACCGGGGGCCGAGGCGTTCAGCTACCTCGGGGTGGTCCGGCCGATCCTCGGCGTCTTCATCGGGCTCTCGGCGATCGAGATCCCGGTCTTCGACCTGATCATCAGCCGCACCGTGCCCTGGGAGTGGGTACGGACGCTGGCGCTGGTCCTCGGCGCCTGGGGCCTGCTCTGGATGATCGGCCTCTTCGCCAGCCTGCGCCTGCACCCGCACGTCGTCGGTGACGCCGGCCTGCGGGTCCGCAACGGCACCACGGTCGACTTCACCCTCCCCTGGTCGGCGATCGCCACGCTCGACGCCCGCTACCGCTCGCTGCCCTCCAGCCGGACCCTCCAGTTCGAGGAGACCGGCGACGGCGGGCTGGTGCTGAACGTCGGTACGGGCAGCCAGACCAGCGTGGACGTCGCCCTTCGGGCGCCGCTCGCCGTCCCGCTGGCCAAGGGCCCGAGCGAGCCGGTGACCGAACTCCGCCTGTACGCCGACGATCCGACCGGGCTGGTGGCCTGCGCCCGGCGGCACCTGGCCGGCCACCTCTCCGGCTCGGGGAGTTGAGGAGCGGCGAGCCTGGCACGCCGGCCCTACCCTGCGAGCCATGTCCTCCCTGCGGCCCGGCCGCGCACCGTCGCTCGGCGACGGACTCTGGTCCCGGCGGTTGCTCTCGCTCGCGGTCGCCACGGCGGTGACGGCGGCGGTGGCCACGCCGCTGCTGCGGGCGCCCCGATTCGAGTTCGGCGGCGCCATCTGCCTGTTCTGGCTGATGGTGGGCGCGGACCAACTGGCGAACCGCTGGTGGCCGCGGCGGGACGCCCGCCTGGTCTGGACGGCGCGGGTGGCCGGCCGGGACGCGGTCGAGCCCGGGCTGGTGGCCCGCCGGTCGCTGGCGGGCTGGGCGGACCTGGCGACGGGTCTGGCCTGGGTCGGCGGGGGCGCGCTGACCGCGATCTCCCTACCGCCTGCCGACCAGCAGTGGGGCCGGGTCCTGCGGGTGCTGCTCATCCTCGGCCTGGCGGCGGGACTGGGGTGGGCCGCCTACCGGGAGGTCCGCTTCACCGGGCGGTTGGCGCTCACCGCCAGCGGGATCCGGTACGGCTCTCGACGGTACGACTGGACCAACGTCGACCGTGCCGTCCCGCGCAGGAGGGACGGCCGGTTCGACGGCGTACGGCTGCGGCAGGTGATCCGACGCCCGCTGGAGCTGGATCCGGTGGTCGGCGGTCGGGACACGGCGGTCCCGGAGGAGCGGCTCGTGGCCGCGATCGAGGAGTACCGGCAGCGCGCGCAGGTGCTCGCGGGCGGGCCGGTCACCGCGCCGGAGCCGATCGCGGACCCGGAAGCTGCGCCCCCCGCGCCCAGCGACAGGTGACCGGAGGGGCCCCTGCGCGTCGACAGCGGCCCCTCCGCACCCGTCAGAGCTTGTACTCCTTGAGCAGGCCGCGGGAGATGATCGTCTTCTGGATCTCCGACGTCCCCTCGCCGATGAGCAGGAACGGGGCCTCCCGCATCAGTCGCTCGATCTCGTACTCCTTGGAGTAGCCGTAGCCGCCGTGGATGCGGAACGCCTCCTGGACGACCTCGGCGCAGTACTCGGAGGCGAGCAGCTTGGCCATCCCGGCCTCGACGTCGTTGCGCTGGCCGGCGTCCTTGAGCCGGGCGGCGTTGACCATGAGGGCGTGCGCGGCCTCGATCTTGGTGCCCATCTCGGCGAGCTTGAAGGCGATCGCCTGGTGCTTGGCGAGGGGCTGGCCGAAGGTGCGGCGCTGCTGGGCGTACTGCACGGCCAGTTCGAAGGCGCGGATGGAGATGCCGCAGGCGCGGGCGGCGACGTTGACCCGGCCGACCTCGATGCCGTCCATCATCTGGTAGAAGCCGCGGCCGACCTGGTCGGCGCCGCCGAGGACGGCGGACGCGGGGACCGTGACGCCGTCGAGCACCATCTCGGTGGTCTCGACGCCCTTGTAGCCCATCTTGTCGATCTTGCCGGGGATGGTCAGGCCGGGCGCGGTCTCGCCGAAACCGGGCTCCTTCTCCAGCAGGAAGGTGCTCATGTTGCCGTAGACCGACTCGGCGCCGGTGTCGGTCTTGACCAGGGTGGCCACCACCGAGGAGTACGCCCCGTTGGTCAGCCACATCTTCTGGCCGTTGAGGACGTAGTTGTCGCCGTCGCGGACCGCCTTCGACTTGATCGCCGAGACGTCGGAGCCGGTCTCGGGCTCGGACATGGAGAAGGCGCCGCGCACCTCGCCGGTGGCCATCCTCGGCAGCAGCCGGGCCTTCTGCTCGGCGGAGCCGTGCTGGGAGATCAGGTACGCCACGATGAAGTGGGTGTTGACGATGCCGGAGATCGACATCCAGCCCCGCGACAACTGCTCGACCACCAGCGCGTAGGTCAGCAGGGACTCGCCCAGGCCGCCATACTCCTCGTCGATGGTGAGACCGAACAGGCCCATCTCGCGCATCCCGTCGAGGATGTCGGTCGGGTACTCGTCGGCGTGCTCCAGGCGCTGGGCGTGCGGGATGATCTCCTTGTCCGCGAACTCCCGGACGGTTTCCAGAATCGACCGCTGCACGTCGGTCAGGCCGGGCGTCTGGGCGAGTCGGGCCATCTCAGCCTCCGGGGGATCGGCGCATTACTCATGGGTAACTGAACGCTCGGTCAGTATCGGCCTCCGGGCCTGCCGCGCCAAGGTGACCAGTCCACACAACCGCTGTGAAAAGGTTCACCGCTACGGGTAGCGTCCGCAAGAGAGAACCCCAGTGACCTGCGGCGGAGAGGCGGACGGGGTGAGCTATCCACCACCGGGCGAGCCGGACCAGCCCCCCTCGCCGTACGAGCAGCCGGGTCGCCCCGGCGACCGGTCCGGCTGGGACCGCCCGTCCGAGTCCGACCAGTGGGGCCGCTCCGGCGAGCAACCCCAGTGGGGCCAGCCCGCCGACCAGCCCGGCGGGGGCCGGCCGGGGGACCAGGCGCAGTGGGGGCAGGGCGGCGACCAGCAGTGGGGCCAGAGCGGTGACCAGCCGCAGTGGGGTCGTCCCGAACACCCGCAGTGGGGCCAGCAGCCGCCCTACCCGCCGCAGGGCCCGTACGGGCAGTACGGGCCGCCTCCGGGCGGTGGCGGCGGCCCCAACGCGCTGGCGATCCTGTCGCTGGTCTTCGCGTTCGTCTTCGCCCCGGCCGGGATCGTCCTCGGCCACCTGGCCAAGCGACAGATCCGGCGCAGCGGCGAGCAGGGCGACCAGCTCGCCACCTGGGGGCTGATCCTCAGCTACGTCTTCACCGCGATCGGACTGCTGATCTGCTGCGGCTGGATCGCCCTGGCCATCTGGGCCAACCCGGACGGCGGCAACACCTACAACTGACCGTCAGCGGAACTGCGACTCGCGCACGCTGTTGCCGCCGTCGACCACCAGCATCTGTCCGGTGATGTACGACGCGGCCGGCGAGCAGAGGAAGGCGATCGCCGCGGCCACCTCGTCCGGGGTGCCGGGGCGGCCGACCGGGGTACCGAGGCCCTGCCGGATCTCCGCCACGGTGGAGGCGGCGGTGTGGATGGTCCCCGGGGCCACCGAGTTCACGGTCACCCCGTCGGCGATCATCTCCATCGCCAGCGCCCGGGTCAGCCCGACCACCCCGGCCTTCGCCGCCGCGTACGCCGCCTCGGTGGGCAGCGCGTTGACCGGCCCGGCGGTGGCGGCCAGGTTGACGATCCGCCCCCAGCCCCGCTCGGCCATCCCGCCGATGAAGGCGCGGCTGCACAGGAAGGCGGTGGTCAGGTTCCGGTCGATCTCGCCCCGCCACTCGTCGTAGCTGAGCTGCACCACCGGGCGCAGCACCTCGGGGCTGGCCCGGCTGGCCAGGCCGGCGTTGTTGACCAGTACCTCGACGTCGCCGAGCTGCTCGGCCACCGCGTCGGCGAGCGCGCCGACCTCCGACTCGTCGGTGAGGTCGGCGACGAAGCCGGTCACGCCCAGCTCACCGGCCCGCTCGTGGATGCGCCGGGTGGTGGAGACGATCGCGACCCGGGCGCCGAGGTCGGAGAGCCGGCGGGCCGTGGCGTACCCGATGCCGTCCGGGCTGCCCGCCCCGGTGACCAGGGCGACCCGCCCGTCGAGGCGCATGGTCACCGGCTCGGCCAGCGGCGCCGGCTCGTCCTGGTCGGCCGACCCGGCGGTGGCGACGGCGCGGGTCCGCCGGGGCAGCCCGGGACGGCTCACGTCCCGCCTCGGTCGGGTGCCGGAACGGTCCGCGCCGCGCGCGTCGATAGCCATGCCGCGATCCTGCCCGGTCGGGACGGCCCGGGCAACGCGGCACCCGGTGCCGGGGACCTCGGATTTGCCCCACCGTGGCTACCCTGACGGCGCACCCACACGCGACGGAGAGACCTCATGACCTATCCCCCGCCCGCCGGCGGCTGGAACGAACCCCCGGCCGACCCGACCCTCCCGGTCAGCGGCCAGCCGATCCCCGCCCAGCCGACCGGCCAGGACCCGTACGCCCCGGCCGCCCCGTACCCGGGCGCGCCGCCGTACCCGCCCCAGGCCGCGCCGGCCGACCCGTACGCCGCCGCCGCCGCTGCCTACCCGACCGGGCCGGCCTACCCCGGCTACGGCTACCCGACGGCGCCCAAGACCAACAGCATGGCGATCGCCGCCCTGGTGCTCTCCCTGGTCGGCTTCGCCTCCTGCATCACGGCGCCGATCGGCGCGATCCTCGGCCACGTGGCCCGCAAGCAGATCCGGGAGACCGGTGAGGGCGGCGAGGGCATGGCGAAGGCCGCCATCATCGTCGGCTGGATCCTCACCGGCCTGTTGCTGCTGCTCATCGCCTTCTACATCGTGATCATCGTGCTGGCGATCGCCGACACCAGCAGCGGGGGCAGCGACTTCTGAGCGAGCGGCGGGCCGCCCCGGGCGCCCGGGGCGGCCCGCCGGCTCACTCCGAGGGCGGGGTGAAGGTGGAGGTGCGGCTCATCCCGGCCGCGCGTCCCTTGGCCGCGATCACCAGGGCCATCTTCCGGGACGCCTCGTCGATCATCTCGTCGCCGAGCATCACCGCGCCGAGCTTGCCGCCGGCCTCCGAGGTGTAGTGCTCGTACGCGTCGAGGATCAGCTCGGCGTGGTCGTAGTCGGACTGGGCCGGCTGGTAGACCTCGTTGGCGGCGTCGATCTGGCCCGGGTGCAGCACCCACTTGCCGTCGAAGCCGAGCGCCGCCGAGCGCTTCGCCACCTCGCGGAACGCCTCCACGTCGCGGATCTGGAGGAACGGCCCGTCGATGGCCTGCTTGTCGTGCATCCGCGCGGCCATCAGGATGCGCATCAGGATGTAGTGGTACGGGTCGCCCGGGTAGTCGGGGATCAGCGCGCCGACCACCAGCGACTTCATGTTGATCGAGGCCATGAAGTCGGCCGGGCCGAAGATGATGGTCTCCACCCGGGGCGAGGCGGCCGCGATGGCGTCGACGTTGACCAGGCCGGCGGCGTTCTCGATCTGCGCCTCGATGCCGATCCGGCCGACCTCCAGGCCGAGGGTCTTCTCGATCTGGGTCAGGGTGAGGTCCAACCACTGCACCTGGGCCGCGTTCTGCACCTTCGGCAGCATGATGCAGTCGAGGTTGGCGCCGGCGCCCTCGACCACCTCGATGACGTCCCGGTAGGTCCACGGGGTGGTGAGGTCGTTGACCCGGACCACCCGGGTCTTGCCGGCCCAGTCGCCCTCGTTGAGCGCGGCGACGATGTTCTTGCGCGCGTCCGGCTTGGCCAGCGGGGCGACCGCGTCCTCCAGGTCGAGGAAGACCTGGTCGGCCGGCAGGCCCTGGGCCTTGCCGAGCATCTTGACGCTGGAACCGGGTACCGCGAGGCAGGACCGGCGGGGGCGACCGACAGCGGCCATGGATGCGCTCCTTCCAGCGTCCGGCGGTCCCGCCGACGCCACCTGAAATTAACCGGGAACTGAACGATCCCAAAGGGCGTTGTGACGCCACGGTAACCTCGTGCCGTGACCGGGGTGAATGGACCTGTGGAAGATCTCACTGGGCGCCGGATCGTGGTGGTGACCGGGGCCAGCTCCGGCATCGGCCTCGCCGCCGCCGTGGAGTTGGCCCGACGCGGCGACCAGGTGGTGCTGGTCGGGCGGGACCCGGCCCGCCTCCAGGCCGCCGGGGACCGGGTACGCGAGGCCGCCGGCGAGCGCCCCGAGCTGTTCCGCGCCGACTTCGCCGTGCTCGACGACGTGCGTGGGCTCGCCGAGCGGCTCCGGTCCACGTACGACCGGATCGACGTGCTCGCCAACAACGCCGGGGCGATCGTGCTGCAACCGCTCACCACGGTGGACGGATTCGAGCTGTCGATCCAGGCCAACCACCTCGCCCCGTTCCTGCTCAGCAATCTGCTGGCCGACCGGATCGGCCGGCTGGTGGTGACCGCCTCCGGTGCGCACCGCAGCGGGGTGCTGGACCCGGACGATCTCAACGCCGCCCTGCGCCGCTACCGCCCGATCCAGGCGTACGGCACCAGCAAGCAGGCCAACATCCTCTTCGCCGCCGAGGCGGCCCGACGCTGGCCGGGCGTCCCGGCGTACTCCTTCCATCCCGGCGTGGTGCGGACCCGGTTCGGCAACGACAGCCGGCTGGTCGCCCTGGGCATGCGGCTCCTGCCGTTCCGCAGCCCGGAGAAGGGCGCCGAGACGCTGGTCTGGCTGGCCAACCAGGACCCGTCGCGGCTGGTGAACGGCGCCTACCACGCGGACCGGCGTCTGCGCCGTCCGCTGCGCAAGGCGGCCGACCCGCAGCTCGCCGCGCGGCTCTGGGAGGCCAGCGCCAAGGCCGTCGGCCTCGGCGACTGACGGCTCTTCCGGTGTCGACCGCCGCTGCGCCGCTGCCATACTCCGCCCAATGACCACAGGCACAGACCCCACCGGCAGCACGGCCGACCCCGCGAGCCCGCTCACTCGCTGAGGTGCACCGGCACGCTCGTCACCACCACCCCCGGCAGCGGCCGTAACGCCTGCCGCAGCCGCTGCTCCGCCCGGCTGTGCAGCGGCCGGTGCCAGCGACGACGCAGCACCACCTCCGGCACGATCACCGTCAACATCAGCTCCGGCGCCGCGTCGTGCAGCGCCTCCAGGTAGTGCGCCAACGGCCCGATCACCGCCCGGTACGGCGACACGATGGTCTCCAGCCGGACGTGGTCCCCCCAGGCGCGCCACTGCTCCCGGAACCGGTCCGCCTCCGCCTCCTCCGGCGCCAGGTGCACGGCCAGCGTCGGCCGGCCCAGCGACACCGCGTACGCCAGGGCGCGAAGCGACGCCCGGTTGAGCCGGGCCACCGGAACCACCACCAGGTGCCGCACCTGCTGGGGCAGCTCCTCCCCCTCGCCCGGCCCCGCCGGCAACCCCGGACCGGCGGGCGGGCGCGGGGCCAGGGCTGCGTGCAGCGTCCGGTAGTGCCGGTGCACCCGTTGCAGGAGCAGCACCAGCAGGGGTACGGCGAGCACCACCAGCCAGGCGCCCTCGGTGAACTTGCTGACCGCGGCGGTGACCAGCACCAGCCCGGAGAGGACGGCCCCGACCCCGTTGACCGCCAGCCGCCGCCGCCAGCCCGGCCCGCGCCGACGGCGCCAGTGCACCACCATGCCGGTCTGGGAGAGGGTGAACGCCAGGAAGACGCCCACCGCGTAGAGCGGGATCAGCGACCCGGTGCGCCCCCGGAAGAGCACGAAGACCACCGCGGCGGCGACCGCGAGGGCGGTCAGCCCGTTGCTGAACGCCAACCGGTCCCCCATGTGCAGGAACCGGCGGGGCGCGTGACCGGCGCGGGCCATGAAGAAGAGCAGCCGGGGGAAGCCGTTGAACGCCGTGTTCGCCGCGAACAGCAGGATCAGCGCCGTCGCGGCCTGGACCAGGGCGTACCAGGGGCCGGTGGGGAAGGTGACCCGGGCCAGCCGGGACACCAGGGTCTCGCCGGGGGCGGGCACCAGACCGGTCAGGTGGATCAGCCCGGTCAGCCCGACGAAGAGCACCACCAGCATGGCCACCATCCAGCCGAGCGTGCTGCGGGCGTTGCGCCACTCCGGCGGGCGGAACGCCGGCACCGCGTTCGACACCGCCTCGATGCCCGCCATCGACACCGCCCCCGAGGCGAACGCGCGCAGCACCAGCAGCAGGCCGAGCCCCTCGACCGCCGGCACCGGCGGCGGGGGCAGCGGCCGGAATCCCCGGCCCGCCGCCTGGAGCCAGCCCACCACCAGCACCGCGCCCAGCGCGACCACGAACGCGTACGTGGGGAGCACGAAGAGCCGACCTGCGGTGCGGACCCCCCGCAGGTTGCCGGCGAGCAGGCCGGCGATCACCAGCACGCCCAGCGGCACGGTCAGCGGGACGAGCCCGGGCAGCGCCGAGGTGACCGCGTGCATCCCGGCGGCCACCGACACGGCCACGGTCAGCACGTAGTCGATCATCAGCCCGGCGGCGGCCGCCAGGCCCGCCCCGGCGCCGAGGTTCTCCCCCGCCACCACGTAGGAGCCGGCACCGTGCGGATAGGCCACGATGGTCTGCCGGTACGACACGCCCACCGCGACCATCAGCACCACCAGCACGGCGGCCAGCGGCAACGACAGCGCCAACGCGCCGCTGCCGGCGAGCAGCAGCACGCCCAGCATCGCCTCCGGGCCGTACGCCACCGAGCTGAGCAGGTCGGAGGAGAGCACCGGCAGCGCCACCAGCTTGCGCATCCGCTCGTACAGCACGGCGGCGCTGGTCAGCGGCGGGCCGAGGACCGCGCGCCGGGCCCGGGTCAGCGCCCGGCCGAGGCGGGAGCCGGGCAGGTTGGCCCGCTCGGTCGCCACCAGCTCGTCCGGCTCCACCGGGCGGAACAGCGCGATCGGCGCCAGCCGGCCGAACCGCCCCGGCTGAGGACGTCCCGGCCGCCGGCCGAGGGTCGGATCGACGGGCAGCTCACCGGCGTCCCCCGGGCGCCAGCGGTGACCGATGCGGCGCAGCGTGTCCAGCTCCGCGGGGGCCAACGGCGGGAACTCGGCCGACGGGGTGACGACCGTGCCGTTGTCGTCCCCGTCCTCGCCCCGCTGCCCTCGCGCCATCCGCCGCCGTCACCCCCTCTGGCACTCTCACGCGGCGGAGGCGATCACGGGGGCGGAACAGCCGTACTCGCCCCGCAGCGGCCGACCGCGCGCCGCGCCGGGCCGGACCTCCGTGCGGGTGGTCCTCCGCGCGGCGGGGGGTCAGGGAGCGGGTGGGGCGGCGTCGGCCGGGACCGGGGCCGGCGCGGGACGGCGGCCGGCGCGGGCTCCGCCGAGCACCACCACGGCCACCCCGGCCAGTAGCAGCGCCAGCCCCGGCAGGGCCAGCGGGCGGGGAAGCTGACCCAGCCACACCCAGCCGATCAGCGCCGCGCCCGGCGCCTCCAACAGGACCAGCACGCTGATCGTGGTCGCCGAGACCCGCCGCAGGGCATAGTTGAACATCGAGTGGCCGAGCAGTTGGGCGCCGGCCACCAGCCCGAGGATGGCCAGCCAGGTGCTCGTGGCGTAGCCGGTCAGCGGCACCCCGCCGACCAGGCAGACCACCAGCAGGAGCAGCGCGCAGACGCCGTAGCAGATGGTGGTGTAGGTGGCGGTGCTGATGGTGGCGCGGGCCCGCTCGCCGAACGCGGTGTAGACCGCCGCGAACATGCCACCGGTCACCGCCAGCAGGTCACCGGCGAAGGCCCGGCCGGAGGCGGCGAAGTCGGCGCCGGTGGCCAGCACCGCGCCGGTCACGGCCACGGCGATGCCGGCCCAGACGGCGTACGGCAGGTGCCGGCCCTGCCAGCGGGCGATCAGCCCCTGCCACACCGGCTGGGTGGCGCCCAGCGCGGTGGCCGCGGCGACCGAGGTGAGCTGCGCGCTCGGCATCCAGGTGGCGAAGTGGGCGGCCAGCGCCACCCCGGAGAGCACGCAGTAGAGGCCCTCCCGCCGGCCCGCCCCGACGGTCAACGCCCGGAACTCCGACCGACGGCGGGCCAGCGAGAACGGGCCGATCACGCCGACCGAGAGCAGATTGCGCCAGAAGGCGACGGCCAGCGCCGGGGCCGCCGCGAAGGCGATCAGCGGGGCGGACGACGAGACCGCGGCGACGGCGACGGCGAGGACGCCGGCGGTCAGCGGGTCCACGGGAGGGCGGTACGGGCGGGACGACACGGAGAGCAATCCTCACACAGCACCCGGCGCCACGTTCCGTCAGCGCTCCGTTACGATCATGCGCGTCCGCGCCGGCGACCCCCTCGACGTCCGGAGGCGCTCCCCCATGACCACTGTCCAGGCGGTGCTGTTCGACTTCTTCGGCACCCTCACCCGCGGCGTGCAGCGCGGCGCGGCCCACCAGAGGACCGCCGACCTGCTCGGCTGCCCCGCCGACACCCTCGCCGCGGTGCTCGACCGGACCTTCTACCAGCGGGCCAGCGGTGAGCAGGGCAACGCCGAGGCGACCCTGCGCTGGGTCTGCGCGCAGGCCGGCGTGCACCCCTCCGACACCGCCGTACGGGCCGCGGTGGCCGCCCGGCACCAAGCGGTACGCACCGACACCCGACTGCGCCGGGACGCGGTGTCCGCCCTCGCCGGCCTACGCCGGCTCGGGGTCCGCACCGGCGTCGTCAGCGACTGCACCCACGAGCTGCCGGCGTTCCTGCCGGAGCTGGCGGTCGCTCCCCTGCTCGACGTCTGGATCTTCTCCGTCCAACTCGGCCGGTGCAAACCGGACGCGGCGCTCTACCTCGCCGCCGCGCAACGCCTCGACGTGCGTCCCGAGGACTGCCTCTACGTCGGTGACGGCGGCAGCCGGGAGCTGACCGGCGCGCAGCGGGCCGGGATGACGGCGGTCCGGCTGGCCGCGCCCGACCTGGCCGGCCACCTGGTCTTCGACGCGGAGGAGGGCTGGGAGGGCCCGGTGGTCCAGTCGCTCAGCGAGGTGGTCGAGCTGGTCGGCGCGCTGCCGGCGACCTGCTGACCTGGTCGCCCCGGGCAGCCGGGCCCCGAGCCCGGCCGTCGGGTCAGCGGCGGCGGACCCGGTGCAGGCGGAACGGCTTGCGGGGCGCGCGTACCACCGGGGCGCCGCGCGTTGTCTCGGCCTGCGAATCGTCCGGCAGCTCCCCGCCGGCCTCCGGCGTGCCGGCCGGGGCGAGCCGGTTCAGCGCGCAGCCGTCGGCCTCCCAGCGGGCGACCAGGTCGGCGGTGGGGCCCGGGGCGTTGAGCCGCTTCGCCGCGACCATCGGCGCCGCGTTCTCCCACGCCTCCGTGCCGGGCGTCACCCGGGTCACCCGGGCCGGCCAGGTCACGATCCGCCCCCCGTGGTCGCCGCGCAGGCTCACCCGCGCCCCGGCCGCGTCCGCCAGCCCCGGCGCGGACTGCTCGCCGGGCCCGCTGACCACCAAGAGCGCCCCCTCCAGGGGTACGCACCACAACGCCAGCGCCGGGCCGTCGGAGACGCTCACCCAGGCCACTGCGGCCTTCTTCATCGCCTCGTCGACCAGCGGCGTGGT
Source organism: Micromonospora sp. LZ37 (assembly GCF_059359015.1). Taxonomy (NCBI): domain Bacteria; kingdom Bacillati; phylum Actinomycetota; class Actinomycetes; order Micromonosporales; family Micromonosporaceae; genus Micromonospora; species Micromonospora sp. LZ37. The sequence goes on from NZ_JCADBL010000006.1 coordinate 239,692, forward strand.
GACGTGTCCATCCACCTCGTCAGTCACCCCGGCATCCTCCCGCATTCCGGCCGCTCCCGCGCCATCGCCGCCGACCGGGCCCCCTGCTCCCCGCGGGCGTCGACCAGCGGCCCGGCCGGGCGGGTCAGCCGACGAAGGGTGGTACGGCGATCTCACCCCGGGCGATCGGCACCACGTGGCCGGTGACGGTGGCGCCGAGCGCCGCACCGCCCTCGGCGGTCACCGTGCAGGTCAGCACGGACGGGCGGTGGATCTCGAGCCCCTGGTGGACGGTGTACCCGGAGCGTCCCCGCGCGGGGAGCAGCCCGCTGGCCACCAGCCAGACGCCCAGACCGAGGGCGGCCGAGCCGGTCGCCGGGTCCTCCGGCACACCCAGTCCGGGGACGAAGACCCGGGCGTGCGCGGTTTGCGCGTCGGCGTCCCAGGAGAAGACGCTGACATGCTCCACCCCGTACCGCTCCGCCGCCGCCGCGTTGACCCGGGCGCGGGCCACCGCGTCCGGGTGTACCGGGAGGTAGGGGAACTCCAGCCCGCAGCCGGCCACCCGGGGCGCCGGGCCGGCGTGGTCGGCCGCGGTGAGGCCGACCATCTCCAGCAGCGGCTCCGGGTCGAGCTCCGGCCCGAGGGTGGGGGTGCCGCCGGTCAGGGTGGCGCCGGTGGCGGTGACCTCGATCGGAAGCACTCCCGCCCCACATTCCTGGGTGACCTGCCCCACACCGAACATGCCGCGCCGGGCGGCGGTCACCGCCGCGCCCACGCTGGGGTGCCCGGCGAACGGCAGCTCCGCGACCGGGGTGAAGATCCGGGCCCGGTAGGTGGCGCCGACCTGGGTGGGAGGCAGGACGAACACCGTCTCCGACAGGTTGAACTCCCGCGCGAGCGCCTGCATCTGTTCGGTGGCCAGCCCTTCGGCGCCGAAGAGCACGGCCAGCGGGTTGCCGGCGAACGGGCGGTCGGTGAAGACGTCCACGATCTCGTAGGCCAAGGTCGACATGTTGATAAACACTAGGCGCTTAGGCTGGTGCCCGTGAGCACGCCGAACCGGGTCTACATCGCCCGACTCGCCGGAGTCGCCGTCTTCGACCCGAACGGCGACCAGGTGGGGCGGGTCCGCGACGCGGTTGCCCGGCTCCGGCCGACCCAACGCCCACCCGAAGTGGTGGGTCTGGTCGCCGAGATGCCGATGCGCCGGCGGATCTTCCTGTCCATCAACCGGATCACCAGCATCGACGCCGACGCGGTGGTCCTCGGCAGCGGCACCCTCAACCTGCGTCGCTTCGAGAAGCGCCCGAACGAGCTGCTGGTCCTCCAGGAGCTGCTGGATCGGCGGGTGCAGCTCGACACGGGCCAGCCCGGCGCGGTCGTCGACGTGGCGATGGAGTGCAGCCGCGGCGGCGAGTGGTCGCTGTCCCGGGTCGCGGTCCGGGAGCAGGTCAGCCGGCTAACCCGCCGCGGCCACCTGCACCAGGTCGAGTGGGACCGGGTGCGGGGGCTCAGCGGCATCAACGCCGACAACCGGGGTACGGCCAACCTCCTCGCCGTGCTGGAGGACATGCGCCCGGCCGACCTGGCCAACGCCCTCCAGGACCTCCCGGACACCCGGCGCAACGAGGTCGCGGCGGCGCTGGACGACGAACGCCTCGCCGACGTGCTCAGCGAGCTGCCCGAGCACGACCAGGTGGAGATCCTCGCCGCGCTGGACCGGGAACGGGCCGCCGACGTGCTGGAGGAGATGGACCCGGACGACGCCGCCGACCTGCTCAACGAGCTGCCCCCGCCGGAGCAGGACGTGCTGCTGGACCTGATGGAGCCGGGCGAGGCCGACCCGGTCCGCCAGCTGCTGCGCTACGCCTCCGGCACGGCCGGCAGCGTGATGACCTCCGAGCCGGTGATCCTGCCGCCGGACGCGACCGTGGCGGAGGCGCTGGCCCGGATCCGGGAGGAGCAGCTCTCCCCGGCCGTGGCGGCGCAGGTCTTCGTCACCCGCGCCCCGATGACCACCCCCACCGGCCGCTACCTGGGCATGGTGCACTTCCAGCGGCTGCTCCGGGAGCCCCCGGCGGACCTGCTGGGCGGGGTGGTGGTCAACGACATCGACCCGCTGCGCCCGACCACCCCGCTGCCCGAGATCACCCGCCGGATGGCCACCTACGACCTGGTGGCGATGCCGGTGGTGGACCGCAACAACCGGCTGGTCGGCGCGGTGACCGTGGACGACGTGCTCGACCACTCGCTGCCCCCGGACTGGCGGGACCGGGACGCCGTACCGGCCCCGAGCACCGAGGCAGTGGACCGCGCCGATGGCTGAGCAGCGGCGGGCCGAGCGGCTGGACCAGCCGCGCGAGCCCCGGGGCGTCAAGCTGCCCCGGTTCGATCCGGAGGCGTTCGGCCGGTGGTCCGAGGGCATCGCCCGGGGCATGGGCACGGCCAACTTCATCGTCTACATGACGGTGGTGATCGCGCTCTGGTTCGGCTGGAACACGCTGGCCCCGGCGCACCTGCGGTTCGACCCGTACACCTTCACCTTCCTGACCCTGATCCTGTCGTTGCAGGCGTCGTACGCCGCACCGCTGATCCTGCTCGCGCAGAACCGGCAGGCCGACCGGGACCGGGTGGCGCTGGAGGAGGACCGGCGGCGGGCGACCGCCCAGAAGGCGGACACCGAGTACCTGGCCCGGGAGATCGCCACGCTGCGGATCGCGATGGGCGAGGTGGCCACCCGGGACTTCCTCCGCTCCGAGCTGGCCCGGCTGGCGGAGGAGCTGGACGAGGCGGCCCAGCGCCGGCTGCGGCTGGAGCGTCGGCAGCAGGGCAGGGCCGTCCAGCGCGGTGGTGAGGGGCTCGACGAGCCCCGCGACGACCTGGACGGCGACCGCGCCGCCCGGGACGGCGTCCCGGAGAGCTGAGGGCGCGGTCCCGGCCGGGCACCCGCACCGGGGCCATCGATTCGCTCACACCCCGGCCCGGCTCGACGTGGTCGCCGATCACGCCGACGTAACATTGCCCGCATGTCAGCACCCGTCAGCACCGTCAACGACGCGATCCAGGCCGCCCTGGCCACCGTCAACGACCCGGAGATCCGCCGGCCCATCACCGACCTCGGCATGGTCGGCTCCGCCGTGCTCGGCGACGACGGCGTGGTCCGGGTCGAGCTGCTGCTCACCGTGGCCGGCTGCCCGCTGAAGGACAAGCTGCGCACCGACATCACCGCCGCCGTGGGCGCGGTGCCCGGTGTGACGGGTGTCGAGATCGACTTCGGGGTGATGAGCACCGAGCAGCGCCAGGACCTCCAGTCGAAGCTGCGGGGCGGCAGCGCCTCGCAGGAGCCGGTGATCCCGTTCGCGCAGCCCGGCTCCCGCACCCGCGTCTACGCGGTGGCCAGCGGCAAGGGCGGCGTCGGCAAGTCCAGCGTCACGGTCAACCTGGCCGCCGCGCTGGCCGCCCGGGGCCTCTCCGTCGGCGTGGTCGACGCCGACATCTACGGCCACTCGGTGCCCCGGATGCTCGGCGCGGAGGGCAAGCCCACCCGGGTCGAGGACATGATCATGCCGCCGCAGTCGCACGGCGTGAAGGTCATCTCGATCGGCATGTTCACCCCGGGCAACGCGGCCGTGGTGTGGCGCGGCCCGATGCTGCACCGGGCGCTCCAGCAGTTCCTCGGTGACGTCTACTGGGGCGAGCTGGACGTCCTCCTGCTGGACCTCCCCCCGGGCACCGGCGACATCGCCATCTCGGTGGCGCAGCTGCTCCCCAACGCCGAGATCCTGGTGGTGACCACCCCGCAGGCGGCGGCCGCCGAGGTCGCCGAGCGGGCCGGCGCGATCGCCCTGCAGACCCATCAGCGGGTGGTCGGCGTCATCGAGAACATGTCCTGGCTGGAGCTGCCGGACGGCTCGCGGATGGAGGTCTTCGGCGCCGGTGGCGGCGAGGCGGTCGCCGAGTCGCTGAGCCGGACGATCGGCGCGCAGGTGCCGCTGCTCGGTCAGATCCCGATGGACACCCGGGTCCGCGAGGGCGGCGACGCCGGCCAGCCGATCGTGCTGGCCGCGCCGGAGTCCCCGGCCGCCAAGGCGCTGGGCAAGGTCGCCGACCGGCTCGCCATCCGGCGTGAGTCCCTGCTCGGCAAGCCGCTGGGCCTCAAGCCCGCCGGTCGCTGACCTTTCCCGTTCCGGCCGCCGGGCCGGGGCCGCCGGGCCGCCGCAAGACCCGAAAGAGGGGCCTCCCACGTCAGGGAGGCCCCTCTTTCCGTACCCACACAGCCCTCGCGCCGCCCCGCACGGGTCAGGCGAAGGAGTTCCTCACCGCCCTTTGGAGCTGATGACGCCAACGAATCACGCGTCGTTGGTTGATCACCGGCCACCACCCAAGATCGTGCTATTTCCTGGAAGTAGGGGCATCAGTGCAGCGAGAAGCCACTACTTCCAGGAAATAGCACGATCTTGACGGGTCGACGTCACCCCGGCCGGCGGGACGGGACCGGGGCAGGAACCGGGCAGAGGCCGGGGCCGGGGCCGGAGCAGGGGCCGGGGCCGGGGCGGGGTGTTGGCCGCACTGCGGCGCGGAGTGGTCGTGCAGAGGTTTCCTGGCGCGGGGCGAAAGGAGGCGTCAGGTGGCGTCGTCGTAGCTGGGGCGCGGGGCCGGCGCGGGCGAGCCGCCGGTCGCGGTGGCCGGGCGGGCACCGGAGGAGCGCAGGTCCGCGGCGGAGGCCACATCCTTCAACTCGTCGTGCACGCCGGTCACGTCGGAACGGATGTTGTCGTAGACGCCCTGCAACGGCTTGCGGATGGCCGCCTCGTCCTCCTCGCTGAGGAGGTGCTTGCGGATGAACGCCTTCGGGTGGAGGTCCTCCAGCTGGATGTCGGTACCCAGCTCGCGGCTCAGGTCGCCGGTGGCGTTGCGGGCCATGTTGCGCAGGTTGCGCACCAGCCGCAGGCCGTCGTTGATCACGGCGGGCAGCCGGTCACCGAAGATCAGCAGCGCCAGGAGCAGCAGCGCACCGATCTCCCACCAGTTCAGGTTCTCGAACACTGCTGGGCCTCCTCGTCGGCGTCACGCCAAGACTACGCACGTCGGACCGCCAACCGGGAGGGGGTGACCGCTGCTCACTTGGCGTCTGCGGCGAGCGTCACCGAGGCGTTCTGCCGGGCCGAGCCCCGCCGGTACTCCACCGTCACCACCGAGCCCGGCGCGTACTTGCGGACCAGCGCGATCAGGTCGGTCGGCTCGGTCATCGGCCGGCCGTTGAGCTTGACGATCACGTCCCCGGCCTTGAGGCCGGCGCCGGCCGCCGGGCCGGCCGGCTCCACCGCCGCCAGGCGTACGCCGGCCCCGGCGGTGGTGGCGGTCCCGGTCCCGCCCACCTGGGCGCCGATCACCGTACGGCGGGCCTTGCCGGTGCCGATGATGTCCTGGGTGATCCGCTTGGCCTGGTTGATCGGGATGGCGAAGGCGAGCCCGATGTTGCCCGCCTCCTGCCCCTCGCCGACCAGCGACTTGATCGTCGAGTTGACCCCGATCACCCGACCCGCGGAGTCCACCAGCGGGCCACCGGAGTTGCCGTGGTTGACCGCCGCGTCGGTCTGGATCGCCGCGTAGTACCGCACCGGACCACCGGGCTCGCCCGCCTGCATGGTGCGGTCCAGCGCGCTGACGATGCCGGCGGTGACCGTGTTGGCCAGCGAGAGCGGGGAGCCGACGGCGAGCACCGGGTCGCCGACGGCGAGCGCGTCGGAGTCGCCGAACTCGACCGGGCGCAGGCCGGCGCGGTCCACCTTGATGACCGCGATGTCCGACTCCGGGTCCTGCCCGACGAGCCGGGCCGGCGCGGTGCTGCCGTCGTTGAAGACCACCGAGGCCCGGCCGGTGCCACCGGCGACCACGTGGTCGTTGGTGATCACGTGCCCGTCGGCGCTGACGATGAAGCCGGAGCCCTCGCTCGTGCCGCCCAGGCTGGCCACCCGTACGGTCACCACGCTGGGCAGGATCTTCCCGGCGACCCCGGCGAGCGACTCGGGGCGACGCTGGGCGAGCGCCGGCGCCTCGGCGGGGCGGGCGCCCAGCGCCACGCCGCCACCGGCCCCGCCGCGCACCGCGAAGGCGTAGCCGAGGGCGCCACCGAGGGCGCCGGCGAGCAGCGCGACGACCAGCGGGACGAGCAGCAGCTGCCGCAGCGCGGGCCGGCCCGGCGCGTCCGGGTCGGTCACCGGCTCGGGGCCGGCGCCGGGGGTGGGCCCGACCGGGACGACCACCGCGGCGGGCGCGTACGGGTCCCGCCAGGGGTCGGCGAGCGCGTCGGACCACCACGGTGATGTCCCGCCCTGCCCGGCGCCGGGGGGCGCCGTCGGCGGCACAGCCGGCGGCGGCCCGGCCGGCGGTCCCGCCGGTGCCGGTGCCCCACCGGGCCGGCGCCAGTCCCAGCCGTCGGTCACGTCGGTGCCTCCCACTCCGTCCCCGGTTCCCCGTGCCACGGCCTGCAGGGGTGACCGGCGCGGCGAGAGGGGTACCGCCTCCAGGATTGCACGGATGCGTCGGGTGGAGTCAGCTCTTGCCCGGGCGTGATCGTCATCGGCGGACGGCGCGGCTGCGCGGCGGAGGGCTCGCCTCTAGGCTCATACCGCCAACCCGCCCCTCGCACCACTCCCGCCGCCCGGAGGTGTCCCATCGCCACGGTCGCCAGTTCCGGCAGTCCGACGGCGCAGGCGTTGCAGTTCGCCGAGTCGTACGTCGGCGAGGACCTCGTGCTGCGGACGGCCCGCAGCCTCGCCCGGGAGGTGGGCCTCGACGCGGTGACGCCGGGGGCCGGGGCGGCGCTGCGCCTGCTCGCCGCCGCGGGCAACGCCCGCGCGGTGGTCGAGATCGGCACCGGCACCGGCGTGAGCGGGGTCTGGCTGCTGCGCGGCATGCGCGTCGACGGGGTGCTCACCACCATCGACCTGGAGGTCGAGCACCAACGGATCGCCCGGCGGATCTTCGTCGAGGCGGGCTTCCCGCCGGGTCGTACCCGGATCATCACCGGCCGGGCGCTGGACGTGCTGCCGCGCCTCGCCGACGGCGCGTACGACCTGGTCTTCGTCGACGCCGAGCCGACCGGCTTCGCCGCCTACTCCGACGCCGCGCTGCGGCTGCTGCGGCCCGGCGGGGTGCTCGCCCTCAACGGCGCCTTCGCCGGCGGTCGGATCGGCGACCCGACCGCCCGGGACGCCGAGACCGTCACCATCCGCGAGACGATCAAGGCGATCCGGGAGTCCGAGCACTGGACGGCGGCGCTGCTGCCGGTCGGTGACGGCCTGCTCGCCGCGGTGAAGTGCTGACCCGTCGCTGACCCCCAGCGGTCCGGCGCCGCGCCGGCACCGGCGGCTCAGTCCAGCGTCGCCAGCCAGCGCAGCAGCCCGCGTACGCCCCAACCGGTCGCGCCCCGGGCCAGCTCGGCGTCGTCTCCGTCCGACCAGGACGGCGCGGACATGTCGATGTGCAGCCAGCGGTCCCGCAGGTCGCCGGTGAACTCGCGCAGGTAGAGCGCGGCGGTCACCGATCCGCCGCCCACGGCGGGTGAGCTGTGCAGGTCGGCCAGGTCGCTGCCGAGGTGCTCGACGTAGTCGGCGGGCAGCGGCATCCGCCAGGCTGCCTCGCCGGCCGCGTCGATGGCCGCCAGCAGGTCGGCGGCGAGCTGCTCGTTCTCGCTGTAGAGGGCGCCCATCCGCTTGCCGAGCGCCACCGCGTTGGCCCCGGTGAGGGTGGCCAGGTCGATCAGCAGGTCCGGCCGCAGTTCCCGCTCGGCGTAGGCCAGGGCGTCGGCGAGCACCAGCCGGCCCTCGGCGTCGGAGTTGGTGGTCTCGCTGGTCAGCCCGCCGTAGTGGCGGACGACGTCGCCGGGACGGAAGGCCGACCCGCTGACCATGTTCTCGGCCAGTGGGGCGAGGGTGGTGATCCGCACCGGGAGCCGCAGCGCCGCCGCGCCCAGGGTCGCCGCGACCACCGCGGCCGCGCCGGCCATGTCCTTGCGCATCAGCTTCATCGCCGGCACCGGCTTGATCGAGATGCCGCCGGTGTCGAAGGTGATCCCCTTGCCGACCAGCACCACATGGGTGCGGGCGTCGGCGGGCCGCCACTCCAGCTCGACTAGGCGGGGACCGCTGGCCGAGCCGGCGCCGACGGCGAGGATGCCGCCGAAGCCCTCGGCCGCCAGCTCCTCCGGGCCGCGCACCCGCAGGTGCAGGTCGGGCAGCTCGGCCGCGGCGGCCGCCACCTGGTCGGCGAACCACTGCGGGTTCTTCACCGAGGAGGGGGTGTTGGTCAGGTCCCGGGCCAGCCGGGTGTTCCGGGCGACGGTCTCGGCCGTCTCGACGGCGTCCCGGTACGCCTCCGGGTCGGCGAGGAGGAGGTCCACCTCGGCGAGTGCGGGGGCCTTCCCGGCGTCGGTCATCCGGAACCGGTAGGAGGCGAGCAGCAGCCCCTCGACGAGGGCACCGACCGCCCCGGCCGGGACGTCGACCGGCAGCGCGAAAGTGATCTGTGTCTCATCGGCGGCGGCGCGGGCGAGCCCCGCCCCGGCGGTGCGCCAGTCCTTCTCGCCGCCGTCGCCCACTCCGAGCAGGAGCAGCCGGGCGGGGGTACGACCGGGGCGCAGGTGGGCCCGGGTCTCGCCGGACCGGCCGGTGAGCCGGGTGGCGGGCAGCAGCTCGGCCGCCTCCGCCAGCGCCTCGGCGGGCAGTCCGGCGCCGGTGGCCAGCAGCTCCGCCGGGGCCTCGGACCCGGCGGTCGCGTCGCCGGACCGGACGGGCAGGACGAGAGTGTCCAGCCGGTCGGCGCCGGCTGTCAGACGGATGGCGAGCACGCTGGACCGTACCTCCGATGACGTTGGTGCGACGGGGCCCGGGCGCCCCGCGAGTGACATGCGAAGTCCCTGAGCCACCGGCCGTGCCGGTGGCTCAGGGACGCGACGTGCCGTCCGCGCGGGTTCGCGCGGACCGTCGGTCGCTCAGCCGGCGGCCGCCTTCAGTGCGTCACCGAGCGCGTTGGCCTCGTCGGGAGTCATCTCGACGACGAGCCGGCCACCGCCCTCCAGCGGGACCCGCATGACGATGCCCCGGCCCTCCTTGGTGACTTCCAGCGGACCGTCGCCAGTCCGCGGCTTCATCGCCGCCATGTTGTCTCCCCTCAGACCTACACCAGGGTCGGTGGGTTGCCCCACAGCCATTTCGTCATGACCACCCGCAAGGTACGCGGGGGTGTCGACCAATGATTTTCCCTGATGAACACCGCCGGACCCAAACCGGAGCAGCATTGATGTAACAGCATCTAGCTTATCTTGAGAAGGCCTGTCACAATGTGCGGTCATGCAGGCACGGTCGGCACTCTTCGACCTGTACGGCGACTACCTCCGACCGAGGGGTGGGCGCGCACCCGTCGCCGCCCTGGTCAAGCTGCTGGCGCCGTTGGGCATCGCACCACCGGCGGTGCGGACCGCGGTCTCCCGCATGGTCCGCCAGGGCTGGCTCGACCCGCTCCGTCTCGCCTCCGGACCCGGATATTCGATCACACCGAAGGCCGCCCGCCGACTCGACGAGGCGGCCGCCCGGATCTACCGCACCGGCCGGATCAGCTGGGACGGCCGGTTCGACCTGCTGGTGCTGGAGACGCCGAACGGTCGGCGGGAACGGCAGCGGCTCGCCGCCAACCTGAGCTTCCTCGGCTACGGCACCCTCGACGAGCACACCTGGGTGGCGACCCGGGCCAGCGAGGACGTGGACGTGCTGCTGGAGGAGGCCGGGGTGCGCTACGAGCGGTTCACCGCCGCGCACGCCGCCGGCACCCCCGGCGCGATGGGCATCGTCCGCCGCGCCTGGGACCTCACCGAGATCGGGCACGCGTACGAGCGGTTCGTCGCCGAGCAGCGCCCACAGCTGGCCGGGGTCACCGTGCGCAGCGGGGACGAGGAGGCCTACGCGGCCCGGTTCCGCCTGGTGCACGCGTGGCGTACCTTCCTCTTCCGGGACCCGCAGCTGCCGCCGGCGCTGCTCCCGGAGCGCTGGCCCGGCACCGCCGCGGCCAGCTTCTTCGACCGGCACGCGGCCCGGCTGCGGCCGGCCGCCGACCGGTACGTCGAGCAGTGCCTCGACTCCGGCAACCGCCTCGTCCGACAGAAGGGTCGTTGACAACGTGACCGAGCCGCTGCTCGTCGACCGGACCGACGCCGTGGTCACCCTGACGCTGAACCGACCCACGGCGATGAACTCGCTCGACGTGGCGCTCAAGGAGGCGCTCCGGGACACCCTGGCACAGCTGGAGACCGACCGGTCCTGCCGGGCGGTGGTGCTGGCCGGGGCGGGCGGGCAGTTCAGCGCCGGCCAGGACCTGCGCGAGCACGTGCAGACCCTCCAGTCCGCCGCCGCGAACCCGCTGGACACCGTGCGGGCGCACTACAACCCGATCGCCGCCCGGCTGGCCAACCTGCCCAAGCCGGTGATCGCCGCGGTGCGCGGGATGGCCGCCGGGGCGGGCGCCTCGCTGGCGTTCCTCGCCGACTTCCGGGTCGGCGGGCCGAAGACGAAGTTCCTGATGGCGTTCGCCGGGGTGGGCCTGGCCGCCGACACCGGGGCGTCCTGGACGCTGCCCCGGCTGGTCGGCCACGCCAAGGCCGTCGAGCTGCTCATGCTCGCCGAGCCGGTGGGCGCCGAGGAGGCCTGCCGGCTGGGGCTGCTCACCAGGCTGGTCGACGACGACGAGCAGGTGCTGCCGACCGCGCAGGAGCTGGCCGCCCGGCTCGCCGCCGGTCCGACCATCGCGTACGGGGCGATCAAGCGGCAGCTCTCCATCGCCGACGCGGGCACCCTCGCCGACGCCCTGGCGGCCGAGGCGCAGGCCCAGTCGATCTGCGGGGCCACCGCCGACCACCGCGCCGCCACGATGGCCTTCGTCAACAAGCAGGAGCCGGTCTTCGAGGGACACTGAGCGACTTCCGCGCCTCGGCCGGACGCCCGGCCGCCGGCCGCGTCGCCGACCGGCAGGCGGCCGCACGCCGGCTGCGACAGGCCCCCTGCCCGGGTCACCGCCACAGTGGACGTCCCCGGACGACCGCCGGCGGGCTAGTCGTCCTCCTCCGGGTCCTGGTTGGCCTCGGCGCCGAGCACGAACGCCTGCATGGCCAGTTCGTCGCCGGAGGGCGAGACGAACGCGGGCAGCTCCGCCGGGCCCAGCTCCTGCACGTAGGACCAGAAGAGCCGGACCGCCTCGGCGCGCGAGTCCGCCTCGATGGGCAGATCCAGGCTGACCAGCCAGGTGCGGCGCAGCGGGGGCGGGCCGAGCCGGTCGACCAGGTCCCGGTAGACGTCGGCGTCGAGCGCGGTGACCGGCCCGGTGACCCGCACCGGCTCCGCCGGCACCGGCTCGTCGAAGGCCCGGCGGGTGTACGCCACGGCCAGCGTCCCGTCCTCGCGGCGGGCCACCCGACCCAGCGCCACCAGGCGCAGCGGGCCGTCGGCCAGCACGGCCACCGGGGCGCCGGGGCGCGGTCCCGGCTCCCCGGCCGGGGCGGGAAGCTCCAGGGTGTCGTGGTGGACGAGGCGTTCGGCGTCGAGACGCCCGGCCGGGAGCAGCACCGCCCAGGCGCCGTCGTCCCGCCCGTCGACATCGGCGCTGCCGGTGCTGCGGTGGTCGGTCGCGGTCATGCACCCATCCCATCACGGGCCGCCGTGGCGGCGACGTGGCAGCCCGCGAGATGGTCGTCCACCATCCCGGTGGCCTGCATCAGCGCGTACGCGGTGGTGGGGCCGACGAAGCGGAAGCCGCGCTTCTTGAGCGCCTTGGCCAGCGCGGTGGACTCCGGGGTCAGGGCCGGCACCTGGGCGAAGGACTCCGGCCGGGCGGCCCGCGGCGGCGGCGCGTACGACCAGAGCAGGGCGGAGAGGCCGTCGGGCAGCTCCAGTGCGGCGCGGGCGTTGGCGACCGCCGCCTCGATCTTGGCGCGGTTGCGGACGATCCCGACGTCGGCGAGGAGGCGGGCCACGTCCGACTCGTCGTAGCCGGCGACCCGCTCGATCCGGAACTCGTCGAAGGCGAGCCGGAACGCCGGGCGCTTGCGCAGGATGGTCAGCCAGGACAGGCCGGACTGGAACGCCTCCAGGGTGAGCCGTTCGTAGAGCGCGTCGTCGCCGCGCAGCGGCCGGCCCCACTCCTCGTCGTGGTAGACGGCGTAGTCCGGGGTGCTCGCACCCCAGGCACAGCGGGGCAGCCCGTCCGGGCCTCTCACCAGGTCGCTCACGGCGTACAGGCTAGGGCAGGGGCCGGACGGGCCGGACGGGTCAGGGCAGGCGGCCCTGCTCGACCAGCCGGGCGAACCGCTTCAGCGCCAGGGTCAGGCTGGCCTTCGAGCCGGGCCAGAGCAGGGGCCACGCCACCCGCCCGGCGGCTCCGCCGGGCAGGTGGAACCACTCGTGCCAGACCACCTGGGTGCGGTCCCCGGTGATCGGGGTGCAGCGCAGCACCCCGGGGCCGCGCAGCAGCTTGCCGCAGTGCACCACCCCGACCTCGTACGGCGCGTCGACCCGGACCACCCGCATCTCGTCGCGCAGCGCCACCGGCCCGAGCGCGGTGACCGCCTCGACCAGGGTGCCCTCCCCGCCGTCGCCCTCGACGACCCGGACCGTGGTGAACGGGATCCAGTCGGACTGCCGCTCCCAGTCGGTGAGGGCGGCGAAGACCCGGTCGGCGGGGGCGTCGACGATCACGGTGGCGGTGAACTCGCCCGCGCCGGGCTGCGCCACCTCGCCCAGCCCGTCCACGCCCTCCCGGCCGGTCACAGCGACTCCGAGCGGACCCTGGCCGCGGGCCGACCCTCGGCCGGTTCGGCCGCGTCGGTCGGGGTGTCGGCGCCGGGCTCGGCCGGCCCGGTGCCGTCGGCGGGCCGCAACACGCCGGCCGGGGCGTCGCCGGTCCACACCGGGTCGCCGTCGGGCCGGTCGCTGGTGAGCGGAACGGGCTCACCGGGGGACGCCACGGCGCCGGACGGATCCGCGTGCGCCGGGGCGTCGGTGGCGGTCGGGCCCGGCTCGGCCCGCCCGGCCGCCTCCTCGCGGGCCCGGCGCAGCGCGTCGGCGTCGGCGGTCCGGCCCTCGCGCAGCGCCGCGACCTCGGCCTCCAGCACCCCGATCAGCTCGGACTTGTAGCCGATGTCGTAGGCGGCCCGGCGCATCGCCTGGTCGACCTGCGCCATCCGGTAGCCGCGCAGCGTGGTGTCGAACCGGACCGCACCGAGGTCGGCCTCGCGCAGCGGACGGCTGCCGGGCAGCGGGACGGCCCGGCCGTCCGGCTCGGCCGGCACCAGGCCGGGATCCCGCCCGGAGATCAGCACGGTCACCCCGAACACCACCGCGGCAACCGTCAACGCGATGACCAGTACGAGCAGCACCTGACCCATGGACAGATCGTGGCACGGGGACCGGTCCCCGAGCGACCCCAACACCGGGCTCGCCGACGATCGTCTGGTGCGCGTCCCGGCCCGACGGCGTGGCGGCCGACCGGATAGCGTCGTCAGCGGCCGGGCGACCCGGCCGGCGACGGGCGGGGAGGCGGGCATGGCCGGGGCGCTGCGGCTCGGTGGGCGGACGTTCGCCCCGGGCGAGCTGGTGGTGATGGCGATCGTCAACCGCACGCCGGACTCGTTCTTCGACCAGGGCGCGACCTTCGCCCAGGACAGCGCGCTGCGCGCCGTGGAGCGCGCGGTGACCGAGGGCGCGGAGATCATCGACATCGGCGGGGTCAAGGCCGGCCCGGGCGACGAGGTCGACGTGGCCGAGGAGATCCGCCGGACGGTGGACACCATCGCCGCCGTCCGGGCCGCCTTCCCCGAGGTGGTCATCTCGATCGACACCTGGCGGGCCGAGGTGGCGGTGGAGGCGGTGGCCGCGGGCGCCGACCTGCTCAACGACACCTGGTCCGGCGCGGACCCGGCGCTGGCCCGGGTCGCGGCGCAGACCGGGGCGGGGCTGGTCTGCTCGCACGCGGGGGGCCTCGCGCCGCGGACCCGGCCGCACCGCGCCGCCTTCGACGACGTGGTCGCCGACGTGGTCACGACGGTGACCGGGCTCGCCGAGCGCGCGGTCGCCCTGGGGGTACGCCCCGACGGCGTCCTGATCGACCCGGCGCACGACTTCGGCAAGAACACCCGTCACTCGTTGGAGATCACCCGTCGGCTCGACGAGCTCTCCGGGACCGGCTGGCCGCTGCTGGTCGCGCTCTCGAACAAGGACTTCATCGGCGAGACGCTGGACCTGCCGGTGCCGGAGCGGCTGGAGGGCACCCTCGCCGCCACCGCCGTCTCGGCCTGGCTCGGCGCCCAGGTGTTCCGCGCCCACCAGGTGCTCCCCACCCGCCGCGTCCTGGACATGGTCGCCTCCATCCGCGGCGACCGTCCGCCCACCCTGACCCGCCGCGGCCTGGCCTGACCCCGGCGACGCCGATCTCCGGCTGCGCGGAGCCCGGAGCCGGGCCGGGAGTGCGAGACCGCAGCGGGGGCGGGTCAGGTCCAGCGGAGGATGTTCTTGCGCCAGGCGTAGAGGATGCCGAGCGCGACGATCGCCACGAAGATGCCCATCTCGGCGACGGTGATCAGGCCGAAGCCGGGCCGGTCGAAGACGACCGCCCAGGGGAAGAGGAAGACCGCCTCGACGGCGAACAGGACGTACAGGTAGGCGTACACGTAGTAGCGGATCTGCATCTGGGCCCAGTCGCCGCCGACCGGGTCGAGACCGCACTCGTAGCTGGCCCGCTTGCCCGGCGGATCAGCCGGACGGCTGGGACGTAACACCCGGTTGGCCGAGAACGCCATAACGAAGAAGAGGGCGCTGGCGAGCAGCAGCAGCCCGAGCGTCGCGTACGAGCCCAGGTAACCGGTCACGGTGGGTCAGCCTACCGGGCGCCCCGACCCCGTCCCGCCCGGAGCGGGCGCAGTACCGAACACGTTACGAATTCGTTTCCCGACGGGACTGGTGCCCCGAGGCAACTGTTGCCGAATAATGAACCCTCACCCAGTGTCACGGAGGACAGATGGCCCGCGTGGACCTGCGCTTCGCTAGGCGGACCCTTGACCAGCGCACCTCTTCCCTGGTCGGGGCGGCACTGGCGACAGGTTTGGCAGTGGCGCTGGCGGTCGCGCCCGGCCTGGCGACGGCGGCACCGACGGTGACGCGGGCCGCCACCCCGGAGACCGGCGAAACCACCCCGGCCGGTGAGCCCACGGAGGAGACCACGCCCCCGGTGGAGCCGACCGCGCCGACGACCGAGCCGACCGCGGGACCACCGACGCAGGACCCGGACCCGACCCCGTCCGATGCCGCGCCCACCACCGTCGCGCCGACGACCAGCGCCCCCGCCGCACCGGCCCCGACCACCACCCGGCCGCCCACCACCGCGCCGGCGCCGCCCCCGCCCCCGCCGGGCGGAAACCGGACCGGGGTCCGGGTCACCACCGGCGACATCTCGCTCGGCCCCGGCTACTGGAACGCCCGGAACACCGTCACCACGCTGCGGGTCACCGTCACCAACACCGGCGCCGCGTCGGCCCGGATCCGCCTCGGCTACACCCTGCCCGCCGGCATCACCGACGCCGGCACCCCGGGCTGCGCCGCCGCGGGCGGCGGAGCATGGCGCTGCGGCGAGTGGACCGCCGCCGCCGGCGCCCGGTTCAGCAGCGTGATCAAGGTACGGGTCGGCGGCACCGCCTGGCGGCAGATGCCGTTGAGCGGCTCGGTGCGGGTGACCGCGACGGGGGCGGACACGGGCGCCGTCGCCGCGGACGACGAGGGCTTCGCCGTGCTCTTCCCGCCCGGCCCGCCGGTGCCGGGGATCAAGCTCGCCGCCGACGAGGTCGCCTTCGACATCAGCGGCACCCCGACCGAGCTGGCCGTCCGGCTGGGCAACACCGGCAAGGTGGACGCCGCCGGCCGGATCGAGGTGATCCTGCCCGCCGGGGTCAGCGTGCCGAACCCGCCGGCCGGCTGCGAGGCCGCCGGGCCGACCCGGACCCGCTGCGACGTGGGGACGGTCGCGGCGGGCCGGACCGCCGCGCTGCGGCTGCCGGTCGCGGCGTCCCCGGAGGCCCAGCGGCAGGCGCCGCTGGCCGGAGCGCTGCTCGGCAAGCTGGAGCCGCAGAGTGGCCGGACGCGGCAGATGCAGATGAGCTTCCGGATCAACGCCGCCGCCGCGCTGGCCACCCCGGCCGCGTCCACCCCCACGCCGACCGGCTCGCAGGGGGTGCTCGCCGCGGCCGGCCAGACCTCCGGCGACGACGGGATGAGTTCGGTGCAGCAGATCGCGGTGGCCCTGATCGGGGTCTCCGGCGTGCTGGTGGTGCTGGCGCTGGCGCTGGCCACCGCCTCGCTGCGGCGGCGGATGAGCGGACCGGTGACGGACCCGGCCGGCAATCCGGCAGCCGACTGAACCCGGCGGCGCCGATCCGGGTGGACCCGGCGGCGCCGACCCGGGCCCTCGCCCGGTGATCTGGATTACGGCGGCCAACACGAAACGGCTCAAAGCCGGACAGAAGGCCGCCAAATCCGATCCCACTCGTCGGACCTCCACCAAGGATGCCCTAAGGACTCGACGTAGGCTCTGAGGTGAGAATCGACAGCGGGCCGGACCAACCACGGGTGGACCGGGCGCAGCGGCGCGTCAAGGAGGTCACGTGGCGGGGCACGGCGAGGTCACCAACAGGTTCAGCCGCCCGCGCGACGGGGCTGAGCGAAGCGAGGTGCAGGCGTGACCAAGCAGATCCGTCAACTCGACCGGGTGGTCATCCGCTTCGCGGGGGACTCCGGCGACGGCATGCAGTTGACCGGCGACCGGTTCACCTCGGAGACGGCGCAGCTGGGCAACGACATCTCCACGTTGCCCAACTTCCCGGCCGAGATCCGGGCGCCCGCCGGCACCCTGCCCGGGGTGTCCAGCTTCCAGGTGCACTTCGCCGACTACGACATCCTCACCCCGGGCGACGCGCCGAACGTCCTGGTCGCGATGAACCCGGCGGCGCTCAAGGCGAACCTGGCCGACCTGCCGCGCGGCGCGGACATCATCGTCAACACCGACGAGTTCACCCGACGCAACCTGGCCAAGGTGGGCTACCAGGCCAGCCCGCTGGACGACGACTCGCTCGCCGGCTACGTGGTGCACCCGGTGGCGTTGACGTCGATGACGGTCGGCGCGCTGGCCGAGCACGCGGTGTCCAAGAAGGACGCCGAGCGGGCCAAGAACATGTTCGCCCTCGGCCTGCTGTCCTGGATGTACTCCCGGCCCTACGAGTCGACGCTGCGCTTCCTGGAGCGCAAGTTCGCCGCTCGCCCCGAGCTGGTCGCCGCCAACGTGGCCGCCTTCCGGGCCGGCTGGAACTTCGGCGAGACCACCGAGGACTTCTCCGTCCGGTACGAGGTCAAGCCGGCGAAGATGCTGCCGGGCACCTACCGGAACATCACCGGCAACGCGGCGCTCTCGCTCGGTCTGGTCGCCGCCGGCGTCCGCTCCGGGCTGCCGGTCTTCCTCGGGGCGTACCCGATCACGCCGGCCTCGGACATCCTGCACGAGCTGAGCAAGCACAAGCGGTTCGGTGTGGTCACCATGCAGGCCGAGGACGAGATCGCCGCGGTCGGCGCCGCGCTGGGCGCCTCGTACGGCGGCGCGCTCGGCGTCACCACCACCAGCGGCCCCGGCGTCGCGCTGAAGAGCGAGACGATCTCCCTCGCGGTGGCGCTGGAGCTGCCGCTGGTCATCGTCGACGTGCAGCGGGCCGGACCGTCCACCGGCATGCCGACCAAGACCGAGCAGGCCGACCTCAACATGGCGCTGCACGGGCGGCACGGTGAGGCCCCGGTCGCGGTGATCGCGCCGAAGTCGCCTTCGGACTGCTTCCACGCGGCGCTGGAGGCGGCCCGGATCGCGCTGACCTACCGCACCCCGGTGATCCTGCTGTCCGACAACTACGTCGCCAACGGCTCCGAGCCGTGGCTGCTGCCCGACGTGGAGTCCCTGCCCGACCTGCGGGTCGAGTTCGCCACGAAGCCCAACGGCGAGGACGGCACCACCTTCCTGCCGTACCTGCGGGACCCGCAGACCCTGGCCCGGCCGTGGGCCATCCCCGGCACCCCGGGGCTGGAGCACCGGATCGGCGGCCTGGAGAAGGCCGACAAGACCGGTGACATCTCCTACGACCCGGCGAACCACGACTTCATGGTCCGCACCCGGGCGGCCCGGATCGAGACGATCCCGGTCCCGGACGTCGAGGTGGAGGACCCGGACGGCGACGCCCGGGTGCTGGTGCTCGGCTGGGGCTCGACGTACGGCCCGATCGGCGCGGCCTGCCGTGGCCTGCGCCAGCGCGGGCTCTCCGTCGCCCAGGCGCACCTGCGCCACCTGGCCCCGATGCCGGCCAACCTGGGCGAGGTGCTGCGCGCCTACGACCGGGTGGTCATCCCCGAGATGAACCTCGGCCAGCTGGCCCACGTGATCCGGGCCAAGTACCTGGTCGACGCCATCGGCTACAACCAGGTCCGCGGCCTGCCGTTCACCGCCGCCGAGCTGGAGACGATGCTGGAAGAGGTGCTGAAGAATGTCTGAGCCCGTCGCCCTCAAGCTCACCGCCAAGGACTTCAAGTCCGACCAGGAGGTGCGCTGGTGCCCCGGCTGCGGCGACTACGCGATCCTCGCCGCGATCCAGCAGTTCATGCCGGAGCTGAACATCCCGCGGGAGAACACCGTCTTCGTCTCCGGGATCGGCTGCTCGTCGCGCTTCCCGTACTACATGAACACCTACGGGTTGCACTCGATCCACGGCCGCGCTCCGGCGATCGCGACCGGCCTGTCGGTCTCCCGGCCGGACCTGTCGGTCTGGGTGGTCACCGGTGACGGTGACGCGCTCTCCATCGGCGGCAACCACCTGATCCACGCGCTGCGTCGCAACGTCAACCTCAAGATCCTGCTCTTCAACAACCGGATCTACGGCCTGACCAAGGGGCAGTACTCCCCGACCTCCGAGGTCGGCAAGGTCACCAAGTCGACCCCGGCCGGCTCGGCGGACGCCCCGTTCAACCCGCTGTCGCTGGCGCTGGGCGCGGAGGCCACCTTCGTCGGCCGGACCATCGACTCCGACCGCAAGCACCTCCAGTCGGTGCTGCGGGCCGCCGCCGAGCACCAGGGCTCGGCGTTCGTGGAGATCTACCAGAACTGCAACATCTTCAACGACGGCGCCTTCGACCAGCTCAAGGATCCGGGCACCCGGGACGACTACCTGATCCGGCTGGAGCACGGGCAGCCGATCACGTTCGGCAAGGACGGGCAGTTCTGCGTCGTCCACCCGCCGGGCGGTTTCGGCCTGGAGGTGCGGGAGACCGCGGCGACCCGGCCCGAGGAGATCGTGGTGCACGACGCCACGGTCAACGACCCGGCGTACGCCTTCGCCCTGTCCCGGCTGCCCGGCCTGGACCTGCGCAACACCCCGATCGGCGTGTTCCGCTCGGTGGATCGCCCGTCGTACGACAGCGTGGTGCAGGAGCAGGTCGCCACGGCCAAGGCGTCGGTGACCGACACCCCGGAGCAGCAGCTCGCCGGCCTGCTCGCCGGCGGCGACACCTGGACGATCATCTGACCGGTCGCCGGTCGCCGGACACCGGCACGCCCGCCCGCGAAGGGGTGGTCACTCCCGAGGAGTGACCACCCCTTCCGTGTGCCGTGGCACCGGTCAGGCGGCGGACACCGGCGTCCACAGCGCGTCGATGGCGCGCTCGGCCGCCGCACGGCTCTCCTCGGCCAGGGGGATCAGCGTCGCCATGGCCGGGTTCACCGGCGCGAGGGTCAGCTCGGCGGTGATGAAGCGGGGCTCCAGGCCGGTCATCGAGAGCCCGTGCGGCAGCCAGGGCTCGGCGTGGTCCCAGCCGGCGCGCGGGGTGCCCGAGCCGTAGCCGCCACCTCGGCTGGCCAGCACGATGAACTCGCGGCCGCCGAGCAGCCCCTGCCCCGTCTCCGGGTGGTACCCGAGTCCGGGGGCGATGAGGTGGTCCACCCACGCCTTGACGCTGCTCGGCGCGGAGTAGTTGTAGAGCGGCAGACCGAGCAGGATCGTGTCGGCCCGCTGCACCTCGGCGACCAGCCGCTCGGTCAGCGCCCAGGATGCCTGCTGAGCCGGCGTGTGCTGGTCGGCGGGGACCATCCGGGCCAGGCCGCCGGCCTCGTCCAGGTGCGGCAGGGGCTCGCTGCCGAGGTCCCGGTAGGTGACCGTGCCACCCGGGTGGGCGGCGCGCCAGGCGGCGGCGGCCCGGGCGGTGAGCTGCCGGCTGACCGAACGTTCGCCCTGAATGCTCGAGTCGATGTGCAACAGGTGGGGCATTATTTATCCCTTACAGATGATTGGTGTTGCGTCAATCATTTATAGCAGGCCGATCGATGGACACCCCGGTAGACTCGGTCACATGCCTGCCGTGCCGGTCGACCAGTCCGAGCACCGTTCCGGGGCCCTGCTCGATCACCTGGCCCGACGGATGCGGCTGCGCTCCGAGTCGGTGCTGGCGCCGCTCGGCCTGCGGCCTCGTCACCTCGTCGCGCTCACCGTGCTGCGCGCGGAGGGGGGCATCAGCCAACAGGCGCTGGCGGGCAAGCTGGAGATGGACGGGACGAACGTCGTCGGGCTGCTCAACGAGCTCGAGAAGGCGCACCTGGTGGAGCGGCGTCGCTCAGCCGCGGACCGACGCCGCCATGTGGTAGAGATCACCGATACCGGGAGAAAACGCCTCGGTGAGGCGGAGTGCGCCCTCGCCACCGCCGAGGAGGAGGTGCTCGGCGCGCTCGATGCCGACCAGCGCGAGACGCTCTACGAACTGCTCCGCACGGCGGCCACCGGGTCCGCGCTCAACTGCGCCGCGGCGCTCCGGGACGAGAGCGGGGACTCCGACGACGGCTGCTGAGTCGCCAGGCGCGCGTGCGGGAGGAACCCGTGCCGTCCCGGGAGGTCAGGCGGTGGTGGCCGACTGGGGGCGGTCGTCGCGGACGTGGACCAGCATGTCGCCCGTCTCGATCACCGCGCCGGCCCGGTCCGCCAGGGTGACCACCTTGCCGCGCCGGACCAGCGCGATGACCAGCGTCTCCAGCTCACGCGGGGACTTGCCGACCTCGTGCCGGTCGGCCGAACGCATCGCCAGCGCCATCCCCTGACCGGGGGTGAGCAGGTCCTCCACCACGTCGATCAGCGGCGGCGCGGAGGTGGAGAGCCCCAGCAGCCGGCCGGCGGTGGCCGAGGAGACGATCACGTGGTGGGCGCCGCTCTGCCGCAGCAGCGGGGCGTTCTCCGCCTCACGCACCGCCGCGATGATCCGCACCTGGCCGGCGGTGAGCTGCCGGGCGGTCAGCGCGACCAGCACCGACGCGTCGTCGCTGTCGGTCGCGATGATCACCGACTTGGCGTTGCGGACGTGCGCCTCCTCCAGCACCGACGAGCGGGTGGCGGAGCCCTCGATCGCGACCAGCCCGGCCGAGGTGGCCTGCCGCAGCGCGGCGCCGCTGCGCTCCACCACCACGATCCGGGACTTGTCCAGGCCGTTCTCCAGCAGGGCGGAGACCGCGCTACGGCCCTTGGTGCCGTAGCCGCAGATGATGACGTGGTCCTTCACGGTTCTCCTCCACCGCGACAGGCGACGGCCGGTCCGGTACTGCTCGGTCAGGACTTCGAGGGTGGTGCCGACCAGGATGATCAGGAAGATCACCCGGGCGGGGGTGATGAACAGGACGTTGACCAGCCGGGCCGACTGCGCGTACGGGGTGATGTCGCCGTACCCGGTGGTCGACAGGGTCACCACGGCGTAGTAGGCGCAGTCGAGCAGGGTCAGCCCGTTCTCGTCGACGTCGCGGTAGCCGTCCCGGTCGAGGTAGACCACCGCCACCGTCAGGAGCACCAGGCCCAGGGCGGCGGCCAGGCGGAGGCTCAACGCGCTGAGCGGGCCACGCCGCTGCGCCGGGAAATGGATCACCGTCGGTCCCGCTCCCCCTGGGTCGCCTGCACGCCCACAACATAGCCGCTCCCGGCGCGCCCGCACGCCGGGGTGGCCCAGCGGGACGGTACGGCCGGCCGGCACCGGGCATGATGGGGAGGAGTCCGGACCGCGAGGAGGCCCCCATGTCGCTGCTGCGCCGGGTGATCGGTGCGGTGCTCCGCCGGGTACGCCTGCGGCAGGGCCGCACCCTGCGCGAGGTGGCCGCGGCGGCCGGGGTGTCGCTGCCCTATCTCTCCGAGGTGGAGCGGGGCCGCAAGGAGGCCTCGTCGGAGGTGCTCGCCGCGATCTGCCGCGCCCTCGGGATCAACCTGTCGGACCTGCTGGAGGAGGCGCGCAACGACCTGCGCCGGGTCGAGCCGAGGATCCCCACCGCGCCCCGGGCCGCCCTGGCCCGGCTGGAACGGGTGCCGACCGCCCGGGGCGACGCCACCGGCCCGCGCCTGCGGATCGGGTTCCACGCCGACGACGCGGGACCGCACATGGGTCACGACGGCGCGACGCCGCTGACGAGCGGAGCCGGGTCCCACCCCGGCGGCGAGCCGTTCGGTCCGGCCGGACGGCTGCTGCACGTCGGCGGGGCGACGCTGGGCCCGACCGGGGCCGGTCTGCCGGCGGTGGGGACGGGGTGGCACGTCGGGTCGACCGTGGGCGGGGCCGGCCTCCGGGTGCGGGTGTTCGCCTCCGCACCGGCCGGGCGCCCCGGTGCGCGTACCTCCCGGATGCTGGCCCGGCGGCGGGCCCGGGCGGGCCGGCGGCGGCTGACCGCGGCGTAGGCCGGCCGGTTCTGCCCTGGGCGGATCTGCCGCCGGCAGAAACCCTGGGGCCGCGACCACCCCCCGGCGCACGCTGGAGGCGCCGGTTCCCGGGCGGTACTCCTCGCCCGCCGGCGACGGGAGGGTGGTCGCGATGATCGGGTACGACGTGCGGATGCTGGCCGGCGGGCAGGTGTCCTTCGGTGACCAGGTGTTCGAACGGCTGCTGCGGGAACGGATCATCTTCCTCGGCACGGAGGTCACCGACGCCTCGGCCAACCAGATCTGCGCCCAGATCCTGCTGCTCGCCGCCGAGGACAGCGAGCGGGACATCTACCTCTACGTCAACTCGCCGGGCGGCTCGGTGAGCGCGGGGATGGCCGTCTACGACACCATGCGGTACGTGAAGAACGACGTGGCCACCCTGGCCCTGGGCTTCGCCGGCTCGATGGGCCAGTTCCTGCTCTGCGCCGGCGCGGCGGGCAAGCGCTTCGCGCTCCCCCACTCCCGGATCATGATGCACCAGCCCTCCGGCGGGATGGGCGGCACCGCCGCCGACATCACCATCCAGGCGGAGAACATGCTGCACGTGAAGCGCACCATGCAGGAGCTGATCGCCCAGCACAGCGGGCGCACCCTGGACGAGATCCAGCGCGACTGGGACCGGGACCGCTGGTTCACCGCCGAGCAGGCCCGCGACTACGGCCTGATCGACCACGTCATCACCCGCGCCGACCAGCTCGGGGTCTGACCCGGACCGGACGATGGCCGGCGGGGAGAACCCGCCGGCCGTCGCTCGCGCGTCGGGTCGGGGCTGGTCGACGAGGTCGTCGAGGGCGCCCCGCGCGCTGTCGATGTCCATCATGGAGCCGGGCGACGGGCGGAGCCGGACGCGCCCCCTCGATCGCGTCCGGACCCGGGTCACGAGGAACCGCGACCTGCATCGCCGATACACGGGAGCCTATGGCCGGGAGCGACCTGCGCGCTCACGCAACGGCCGCAGCGCTTTCCGGCCAATTACCGTTACATGGTTCGTCGAGGCGTCAGTTTTCCGCGGGGGCCCAGCCGGGCAGCTCGGCGCCCACCCGCCGGTTCCAGGCGGCCGGACCGCCGCGCAGCGGCCAGGCCCGGGTCCGCCCCTGCATCCGGACGAACTGTTCCAGCTCCTCGGCGAACCGCCGGTTCACCGCCGCCACCCGCCGGTCGGCACCCCGTGCGGCGGCCCGCAGGCCCTCCATCCGTCCGGTGTACTGCCGCACCGCCCACTGTTCGAGCGCCGAGAGGTGCGCCGGCTCGGGGGCCGGCGAGAGCACCAGCACCTCCGGCACCGTCCCCTCGGCCAGCGCGGCGACGATCCGGTCGTGCCCGTCCAGCACCAGCATGGTGTGCAGACCGCTGACCCAGCAGAGCAGCACCGGCGCCGGAACGCCCTCGCGCAGCCGTCGCCGGTGGGCCCGCACCCGGGGCGCGTCCGGCGGGGAGAGCCGACGCATCGGCAGCACGTCCCGCACGTCCTCGTCCGGGTCGCCGTAACCGAACCAGGTGATGTGCCCCCGGTCTGGATCCACGGCGGTCAGGCGCGGCCAGTTACCGTCCACGGCCCACCGGGGCATGCCGCGTCCGAGCACCCACCGCCCCTCGTGGAGCGGCCCCTCGGCGGCCGTCGCCAGCCGGTCGAGGAACCAGTGCGCCCAGCGCGCCAGCAGGGCGTCGTCGGCGGCGCTCGCCGCCCGCACCCGCCGGGCCTCGTCGGCCCCGATCGGCGGCAGCGGCGAGCGGTACCGGCCGGTGCGGGCATAGTGGACGCCGTAGTGCGAGGCCCGCTGCCGCGCGTACAGGACGGGACGGTCGGCCTGGCGCAGCAGCAGCCGCCGGCCGGCGGCGACCTCTACCCGCAGCCCGGGTCGTGCCGGTCGCGCGACGTCGAGGGCCAACCCCGTCCACCGCCCACTTCGCGACTCGGGCAGGTCGGTGCGGATCACCCGGTCAGGGTACGGACGCAGGACACCGACGGTCGTCTCCTTTTCGTCGCGGCACCCGGCCGGGTACCCGCTCACCGGCTCGGGGTGAGGACCACCTTGCCCAACGCCCGGCGCCCCTCCAGGTCCGCGTGGGCGCGGGCGGCCTCGGCCAACGGGTAGGTCGACACCAGCGGCCGCCACCAGCCACGACCGGCCAGCTCCAGCGATCTCCCGGCGAGCCCGGGGATGCCGCCGGGCAGGGCGCGCATCCGCTGCCCGAGCCAACCGGCGGTCAGGCCGCGGCCGATCAGATCCTCGGTGGTGATCCGGGTCGCCGCACCGGCGGACCAGCCGAACATCATGAACCGGCCGCCGGGTCTGGTCAGCTCCAGAGCGGCCCGGCCGACCGGTCCGCCCACCCCGTCGTACACCAGGGTCGGTCCGCCGAACCGGTCCCGGACCTGGTCGACCCACTCCGGCTGCCCGTAGTCCACCACCAGGTCCGCGCCGAGGTCGCGCAGCCGTGCCGTCCGGTCCGCGCCACCCGCCGCGGCGACCACCGTCGCGCCGGTGCTCGCGGCGGCCTGGACCAGCAGCCACCCCACGCCGCCGGCGGCCGACGGCACGAGGACCACGTCGTCGGCCGTCGGCCGCTCCAGCTCGAAGACGCCGAGGGCGGTGCGCCCCGTGCCGACCGCGGCCACCGCGTCGGCCCAGCTCATCTGCTCCGGTACGGGGTACAGCGAGTCGACCGAGGTGACGGCCTGTTCGGCGTACCCGCCCGGCACCATGCCCAGGTGGGCGACGACCCTTCGGCCGAGCCAGGACCCGTCCACGTCCGGGCCGAGCTGGTCGACGACGCCGGCGACCTCACGGCCGGGGACGGTGGGCAGCTCCGGCAGCGGGATCGGGCCGCCGGCCTCACCGCGGCGCAGCGCCGTGTCGAGCAGGTGCACCCCGCTCGCCGACACGGCGATCCGGACCTGGCCGGGGCCGGGCGACAGGTCCGGCAGTTCGTCGAGGACCAGGTTGCGGGCGGGACCGAATTCGTGGAGTCGGATGGCATGCATGGCCTCATCCGACAACCTGAACCCAGGTTGAGGTCAACCCGTTCCCGCCCCCGGCACCGTGTGGTCAGTCCAGCGCGAACGACCCGGTGACGATCTCTCCCGCCGGCTCGTACGTGCCCATCACCACTCCGGTGCTGGAGACCCTGCTGTCGACGAGCTTCAGCCCCGCGGGGACGGCACCGTCGGCGAAGAGGCGCTTGCCCGACCCGATGACGAGCGGGAAGACCCAGAGGCGGTACTCGTCGACGAGTTGGTGCCGCAGCAGCGTCTGGACCAGGTTGCCGCTGCCGTGCACCTGCAACTCCGGCCCGTCCTCGCGCTTGAGCGCCGCGATGCCGTCGGCCGCGTCCCCCTCGATCAGGACCGAGTTTCTCCACTCCAGCGTGGGCCGGCTGCGCGACGCGACGTACTTGGTGGCCTCGTTGAACGTCCGGCCGCCCTCCTCCTCGGGGGCGTGCGGCCAGTGCGCGGCGAAGATGTCGTACGTCCGGCGGCCCAGGACGAGCGCGAACGGCTTGCTCGTCGCCTCCCCCATCACCTGCCCCATCTGCTCATCCCAGTAGTTCACCGACCAGCCACCGTGCGCGAAGCCGCCGCTGTCGTCCTCCCCCGGGCCGCCCGGCGCCTGCATCACCCCGTCGAGGGTCATGAAAGTGCTCACGATCAGCTTTCTCATCTGTGGTGTCCTTCCGATCGGATGTCGGGCTCGGGTGGCGGTCAGCGCGGGACGTCGGCGAGCGCGCCCTCGATCTGGTCAGACGTCGATGCTCAGGTGGACCGTCACCGCGTCGCCCACCTCGATCCCCTCGGCCTGCCGCACCCCCGCCCTCACCGGCACGAGGTACCGCCCGTCCTTGGGAAACAGCGAGGTCCGCCACGCGGTGGCGCCGACCCTCGCGGTCACCGGGATCATGCCCCAGCCGTACGTCACCGCCGACGAGGCGGCGCCCAGCTCGCCGCACTCCTGCTCCGGCACCGTGATGAAGTGCCACGGCGCGGGGCCCTTCCAGAACCACAGCTCACCGGTGAACTCCAGATCCATCGGACCAGGCTACGAGCCGACCCGAGCGACGAATGCCCGTCGGCCCCCGTCAGGCCGCCTCCGTGCCGATCGGAAGAAGCTCGAAGACGGGATGCCGGTCGGCCTCGGCGACGAACTGCTCGACCGGAGCATCCTTGTCGGCCTGGAAGTACTTCCGGGTCGCCGTCGCCACGGCGACGTAGCGCCGCAGCACCGGCCCGGCCTCCGCCGCGGAAACCTCCCGGATCGCGTAGTCACGCGTCTCCCGCCGGCGGCTGAGGCTGACCCGGCCCGCCGCGCGTGCGTTGTGCACCCACGGCACCGGCCCGTACGGCGCGACCAGCCACCGTCGGCCGTCGTACTCCACGATGGTGACCGGGTTCGACCGCAACCGACCCGTCCTGCGGCCCCTGGTCGTCAGCAGGTAGGAGCTGGGTACCAGGCCGGCCCGCACCATCGCGCTCATCAGGACGTTCTCCGGCCGGAACCACCGACCGCGTCGGTACTCCCTGGCAGTCCTCTCCGCGCCCATGGTGGTCCTTCCTCCCGCCGCGACCGCCGCCGGCCCCCGGCAGTGGTGAGGTCTCCGGTGCTCGGGTCGACCGACCACAACGGACCGGAGACCGACAGCCTGGTGACCCTTCGACGGTAACCGGGCGGTGCGAACGCGCGGCGAATTGGCTCAGAGCTTGAGGCGGGGGATCTCCCGCTTCAGCTCCACCGCGTCTTCGTCCTGGTCACACAGGAGCAGCACCTTGACCGGGACGCCCCTGCCACCAGGCCGGCCGAGCGGGTCGGCCCAGGCACGAACGGCGCGGCCAGCACCTCGAACAGCACGTGCCGCTCGTCCGGGGCGCGGGGTCGAATCCGCACGGGGCATCACCCTCGTCGATGATCGGGTACGTTGGCGCCACCGGCCGGCGACACCTCGTAACCGGCCAGCGTCCTGCCGCGCGGCGCAATCACTGCCAACTCCGAGACATCGGCCGAGCTCCGGCACAACCGGAGTTCGGGCCTTGGTCGATCCCAACGGGGAGATCTCCGGATGCCACTCAGCATCTCGCGTCGGGCTCTGACGACGTCACTGATCGTCTTTTCCGGGGTGGCAGCACTCATGTCAGCCGGCGCCAGGCCGACGTCCTCCGCCGTCTATCGCGGGGACCAGGCCGGCGAGGTGCTGGTGGAGACCACCGTTCATCCACTGAACGTGGCATTGGCCGTCTGGTCGGTGATTGTCGCCGTCCTCGCCGGTTGGGCAACGGTCGCCTATCTGCGTGGGCAGCTCGAAGTGGTCCGACGACTGCTTCTGATCGTCGGCGTCATGGGGCTCGTTCCTGGCATCCTGCCCGGGCTCAGCGCGCTGGCCGCCCGTGCGTTCATCATTCGAGAGAAGTAGATCGCAGGGCATCTGCGGGATCTCCGGGCCGCTCACGAGCCGGGTCACGGACTCGCGCTGGCCGCAGCACTCAGCGATACAGCTCGCCGGGGTACGAGTCGAGCCGGCCGTTGTTCCGCTCCACCATGAGGTGACGTTGCGGCCTTCGGTGTTCAGCTGGTCCGTGGTCCTCGATCCAGATGCTCTCGCCGGTCTGGACCAGGACGGGGCGCTCGGGCACGAAGTTCCGCCAATGAGTGATCAGCGTCAAGCGGTCAGCCTGCTCGGGCGTCCCCCGGTATGGCCTGCTCATGCCGGGACCGATGTATCGATTCCTCTTGCTCATGTGCCCCCCGGTCGATCGCCCGTCCGTCACGATGCCACACGGCTCAGGAGGGTGCACACCACCGCGAGTAGCGAGCCAGCGGCCTCGCTCGACCTGCGCCGCCGGGCCGGCCGACACGCCCAGGAGCGACCGCCGTCGACTTCGTCCTCACTTACACCACCGCCCGTGGGGCCGAGCCATACACACCCCAGAAAAACGCGGTGCGGACTACCCTGACCGCCGTGACGACCATCGAGCAGCTTGAGCGGGAGATCTGGCCGGACCCTGGTCCGGACGCCACCTTCCTCGTCAGCCGTTGTGCCGAACTGCGGCGTAAGCCGTTGGCTGAGTTCACGGTCGAGGACCTGCGCATCATGCTCGGGCAAGGAATTGGCCTGCCCGCCCTGCTGCCTCGCGCGGTGCAGGTGCTGCTCAGCGATCCGTTGGCTGAGGGCGACCACCACCCCGGTGACCTGCTCCTCAACGTGCTGCGGCTGCCCGACTCGGCGTGGTCGAGCCTACGAGCGGAACGACAGCGGCTGGCCTCTCTGCTGGCCGAACTCGTTGCCCGTTCCCCGTTCTCCGGCCCTGACCTCAAGCCTCACGACCCGGACCGACTCCTTGGCGATGCCATCGTGCGGTTCCTCGGCCGATGAAGCCACGCCTTCTCGTCAGAGCTGAAGCGGCACCGAGATCGGCCACGGTTCGAGCACAATTCCGTAATCGGGACAACACTGCCTGCTGCGGAGAGGAGAACCTGACAGAACGGGGCGACAGGAAGGCGGCGATTTGAGAGAGCACACTGTGGACAAGAGCGGGGAGTCGACCAGCTTTGCTGACGCGACTCTCGAGGCGATCCGGCGTTCCGTCGGGACGCGGCCTCGACGGGTGCTGGTGGCGGTCACTCTGCTGCTGGGCCTGTTGGCCGCCCTGGCATTGACCGCGGCAGCGCAGTCCGGCGACCGCACCTTCGCCACCCTCTCAGACATGGTGCAGAGCCTGATGTCGGTGACGGTGCCGTTCCTCGGCGTCCTGCTGGCTCACGACCTGGGCCGGGCACCTCGCACCGCTCGGCTCACCCCCACCCTGCTGGCGGCCACCCTCCTGGCCGCCGCGGTCGGACTCTTCGGGATCCTGGTCTGTGCCGCTGCTCTCGCACTCGCACCGTCGAACACCACCCCGGACCCGTGGCGGCACGCCGCAACCATCGCGCTGGGCGGCGTCCTGGTACAGATGGTCGCGCAGCTGGTCGGGACGGGGCTGGGGTTGCTTCTGCGGTCCGTTGTCGTCGCGTGTCTCGCCACCATCGTGCTGCCGCTGGGCCTGTGGGCCGTGCTGGGCGGAGTCGACGTCCTCCAGCCCGCACAGGCCATCACCCCGTACGCCACAGTCCGGAACCTGCTCTCGGGCCAGATGAGCGCGGCGAACTGGGCGCAGTGGCTCGTCGTCCTGCTGATCTGGGGCGTCGGTCTGAACCTCATCGGGGCGACCTGGCTGAAGCGGCGGAAGCCGGGGGGCCCAACGTCCAACGCCACCACGCCTGATTCAGCTTCGACAGTGGATGGCGTCCGCTGACGGGGCGTCCAGCACACCGCCAAGCTGGCCGGGAGGCCATCTGTTCTTCTCGCGCCGGCTTCTCAAAAACCGCCTTGTCGTCTTGCTGGCCCGTGTCTACGGTGCAGCAATGCTTCCGCGAATGCTGACGGTGACCTTCGATGCGCACGACCCGGCCCGCCTGGCGCAGTTCTGGGCCGGAATGCTCGGCCGGGAGGTCGTCGAGGAGACCGGCGGTGCGCTCCTGCCAAGCGAGGACACCCAGCTCAGCCTCCGGTTCGTCCCGGGCCGCGCGGAGAAGGTGGGGCCGAACCGCATGCACCTTCACCTGACCAGCGCCGGCCCCGCCGACCAGCAGCACACGGTGGCGACGGCGCTGGGGCTCGGCGGCGGCCACCTCGACGTCGGGCAGCGCCCCGAGGAGGGGCACGTCGTCCTGGCCGACCCCGAGAGCAACGCGTTCTGCGTGATCGAATCGGGCAACGCCTTCCTCGCCGGGTGCGGCCTGCTCGGGGAAGTCGCCTGCGACGGCACCCGGGAGGTCGGCCTCTTCTGGAGCGAGGCGCTGGGCTGGCCGCTGGTGTGGGACCAGGACCAGGAGACCGCGATCCAGTCACCGCACGGCGGCACAAAGGTCGCGTGGGGAGGCCCGCCCGTGGCCCCGAAAGAGGCGAGGAACCGGCAGCGCTTCGACCTCGCCCCGGCCGGTGGCGACCAGCAGGCGGAGGTCGACCGGCTGGTCTCCCTCGGGGCCACTCGGCTCGAGGTCGGTGAGGACGGCGCCGACGTGCTGGCCGATCCCGACGGCAACGAGTTCTGCGTAAGAGGGAACTGACCACAGCGAGGCCAGACTCACCCTTCCGTCGCGATTGCCGCGATGGCGGCGTGTGGCCGATGAGGGCCTTCGCTGGGCCGCTGCAGGCGCTCAACTTCCGTGAAGCCGGCGCGCGCCAGTCGCTGGCTGAATTCGTCCACCGGCCAGCGGTAGGCGGTCACGACCTTGTGGTCGAAGGCGGCGACCTCGTCACCTACGAAGAGGGCAAGCACCAACGTTCCGGCCGGGGCCATTGCTCGCCGGAACTCAGCGAGGACGCCGTCGAGATCTCGCGGCGGTAGATGGATCAACGAGCCCCAGGCCAGGATGCCGGCGATGGAGTGGTTGGCAACGGCGAGATTTTCCATCGACCCGAGTTGGTAGCTACCACTCGGGTGGGCTGCCCGCGCATGGGCGATGAACTCGGGGACCATGTCGATTCCCGTCGCGTTGACGCCCAGCGAGCGAAGGTGATCGGTGAGATGTCCAGGCCCACAGCCCAGATCGAGCACCGTGCCAGGTCGGCCCGCCAGATGTCGCCCGATGAAGGCGAGGTCGTCGGCGTGTACCTGCTGGCTTGTACCGAACAGCTCGATGTAGAGCTCCGCGACGGACGCATACGCCTTTCGGACCTGCTCCATGTTCACCAAACGACTGTACGGGCTCTCGTACGTCGACTGATCTGCGACACCTACGCGCGCTGATCGCGACAGATGCCCGTGCAACCCGAAGCTCTTCGGCCTGCGATCGGGACTCAGTACCAGATCTGGAGGCGGACGACGGATGGCATCAGCGCGTGATCGCCCGAAATGCGGAGCCGGGCGGTTCCGGGTTCGTCAGTGATCACCCGCATGGAGATCCAGTCGTTCGGGTCGTGCAGGATGAACTCGCCGTACTCAGACGAAATGGTGCCGTCGTAGAGAGTGAGGCCTTCGTGTGTCAGCTGCTCCGAGGCGAACACCTCCGCCGTGACCGGCCCCTCCACTGAGGACTGGACGCGCAGATAGAGGGAGTCAGTCACCGCGTGCACGCCGTCGCGGCTGTCCCAGCCCTCGTGCGTGTCCACCGATTCGACGTCGCGGAAGATCAGTAGCCCGTGCTGTACGGATGCGCAGAAAGAGCCGAGGAAGTCGTCGGTCGTCACCAGAGCCCGCTCTCGATCGGTGGATCGCTGGGGAACGATACTGGCACCCATGGCGTCGGTCCGTTGACCCACGGTCATCGACACAAGAGCTATCACGGCTTCCGGCGCCGGTTCATCGTCGCGGCACGGTCGGCTGGGTTGTTCGACGTGACGCCTCACGACGTGCGGGCGACGCACGCGAGCTGGGTTGCGGACTCGCACGGCGTCCTGGTGGCCGCTCGTCGGCTCGGCCACGCCAATTGCCAGCGTGACGACTCGTCACTACGCCCGTGCCGTCGACGGCCGGGACGCTGAGGTCACTCAACATCTGGATGTGAGCAGGGCGAAGGTGGCGAGGCGATTGGGCACCCAGCGGGCACGAAAGCCCCGGAAGCCGGAACAGTGATCATTGATCAAGGCTGTGACCTGGTGCCCCCGGCAGGATTCGAACCTGCGACACACGGTTTAGGAAACCGATGCTCTATCCCCTGAGCTACGAGGGCGCGAGGGCCCAGTCTAGCGACCTGGGGGTTCACCTGGGGTGGCAGGGAGTGACCCACGTTCGCCCGCGTCGCCCGGACCGCCGTTCTCCCAGCCCAGGACCACAGCTCGAGCACACGAACCCTGGTTTGCGACCGGCGGTCGGCTGCGGTGACCCGCGTTGGCACCGGTTGGCCCCGGTTGGCATCCGCTGGAGAGCACACACCGCGCACATCATGCAAGATCACGAATAACCTCGCGCTCCCCTAGGCCGGGTGTCGCCGGCCCGGGGAGGCGTTCCCGGGCTCGATCGCCGGCTCAGGGCATGAACCGGACCGGAGTCAGCGTTCGGTGGCGCGCTGGTAGGCCAGTCGCTGCCGAAGATCTCCGGGCTGACTCTGGTCCGGAGGCCCCGCCACACCACGTCGAGCAGGTCGGTCGAGGCCGTGCGGCGCGCAGACCACGACCTCGGCGACGCGTCGTGGCGCACCGCCACGGGGTTGGCGTACTCGGACCAGGTATCGACCGCGTCAGCGATGGCCCGCAACGGGACACCCGCCTCATCCGAACTTTGCCGGATACCAGGAGTGCACGGCGCCTGGTTCTTCACCTCCCAGGGCGGCTCCCCGGTCATTTCGCCACGAGCAGCCAGGTGACCTGGTCCTCGTTGTTCAGGCTCAGGTCCGGGGCGAGGAAGCCGGCATCAGCGTCACGCACCGATGACGAGTCAAAGCCGTCGCCATACCGCTCACGCCAGAGAAGATCGCGGATGGTGCCCCGCGCTGATCCAGAACTCCGGCAGGCCGGAGTCCTGGTCGATGCCCAGCGCCCGGGACAGCCCCCGGGCCGCGCTGGACCAGGTTCCGCAGCTCGTTACCTGGTAGAAGGCTGGTTTCCACTGGCGGGAGGCCGACCCTTCTTGGTCATCGGCACGCATCGACTCGGACATGCCCACCGCACCATGGGTATGCGTCGACAGACCACACACGCCACCCGCCGGCGTCACGGCGCACCTGGAACCGCCACGGGTGCGAGGTGCCGTGTATGAAGAGGCCGCTGCCATCGGTCGGAAACCACACTCCGTGGACCTGGATCACGACCTGGGCGCGGTCGTCGTCCTGGTTATCGACCTCGAAATCCTCAGCGGCCACCTTCGACACGGCGGGTTCGGTCCGCTCGATATCGCGCCGGATGCTGCGCCACTCGTCGAGTAACTGGTCATGGCGCTGCGGTGCCAGCGCTCCGCCTATCCTCAGCTCATCGCCGGACGACATGGCCAACATGAAGACGTCTACGGCCGCGACCGGCGTCGGTTCCCCCTTGCCTGCCTGGTACGTCTTGACCGCCACCCACGTGCCCGCAACTGCCACCGGCGCACCGGCGCACAGCGCAAGGACGACGGCGAGGTACAGCACCCATCGACGCGGCCGCCGACTTTTCGCGTCCTCCCCCAAGGTCATCCCCGCAGGATAGAGGGACACGGCGAATCCATGGGGTCTGCAATTTTGCAGAGCAGTACATCAGTACTGCAGTAACTGCGACGGTTTTTAGCCACGCCGGGGCCAAGAGCCATCCCCGCGCTGAGTCCACACGAACTGCCCCAGACTGGTCCATCCGCCGACGCGGCTTCACATCGTCGTCAGCGGGTCACCGTGCGCTCAGCTCGCTCACTGGTTGATGAGGCCGTCCACGCCGTAGTGGCTCCACCGGGTAGGGCGGTGCCTGCGGAGTTTGCCACCGACGCGGGTTAGCAGCAGCCAGTTGCCGTTCTGGACCAGCGCCGCGTCCTCCTGCCGGGCAGCCAGCACACGACCGACGGTCTTCATCATGTTCAGGATCCCCTTGTCCACCACGTCGTCCGCCCGCATGGAAAAGTCGATGTCGACGTACGTCTCTGGCTCCCACTCCCAGCGGGCACCGTTGTCGCCCCCGGCGTCGAAGTAGCCCTAATTTCCCGAGGAGACGCTCAGCGCGTACCCGCGGGTGTCGTAGAGGCGGGCACTGAACAGTCGCGGATTGGTGCCGCTCGGCCTCGGCCTCTCGGCGACGTCCGCTGCCACGAGATCAGCCACGTCGTCCAAGCGGAGGTCACCCGGCAGGGTCAACCTGAACTCGACAGCTCTCCTCAGCCTCGATCAACGATCTGAACGATCGCGCCACCCGGCATTACCAAAACGAGTTCCTTCGCGGGTTACGCGCGATGCCTGCTACAGACGACGCAGCCCACGGCGGCGAGCCAGAACACGCCCTCGCCGCCCCGACTCATAAAAGCGTCAGAGGTGGAGAATCCTGTTGTAATCCTCGTCGTACCAGCCGTCGGTGTTGTGCTTTCGAAGGGTGCCCGCGACGCGCGTGAGCATCAGCACGTCGCCGTTGAGGGTCAGGGCCGCGTCCTCGGTCCTGCCGGTGAGGATCCTGGCCACGGTCGCCAGCATGTGGGGCTTGCCCTTGTCGACCAGGGTGTCCTTGCGCATGTAGAAGCTGACGTCGACGTAGGTCTCCGGCTCCCACTGCCACAGGGAACCATCGTCATCCTCAGCGCAGTAGTAGCCGTGCCGGCCGCCGGTGATGTCCACGACGTACCCGTGCTCGTCGTTCAGGTCGGCGCTGAGCATCCTGCCGCCGGACGCCGTGGAAGTCTCGACCGCTCCGGGAGCAGCCAGCTCCGCCACCTGCTCGAGTGGGATGTCGCCCGCCAGCGTCAGCCGATACTCGACAGCCATCTGCATCCCTTGATCAGTCTCGCCGGATGGCCTGAATGATCGCACCGTCGCGCGTTACCGCCGCTAGTTCCTTCAGCCCTGTGATGGGCCAGCCGTGGAACTGCTTGTGCAGGGCAGCGAGGTCTCCTCGCCAGTCGTGGAGGTTCACCATCACGCGTTGGGTCTGCTCGGCGTCGACCTTCCTGGACACCGCGCTCCAGACGGCGCGGGCCGGCACAGGAGCAGTGGGCGCATAGCAGTCGAACACATGCCCCTCGATGAGGAAGTCGGGTGCCTTCTCAGGCCTCCCAGAATCCCCGGTCTCGCGTCGCGCGTCCGCGACCTCCTGCCTCGTGGGGTTCTGGTGAACCCGGTACCCCTTGCCGGCGACCCTGTCGTACCAGCGCCGCGTCGGACTGGAAGTCTGCACGCCCCGAGCGCCGCACTACCGGATCCACCGGTACGCCGGCCACCATCGGAGCGCCGGCGCCAGCGGTCGGTCAGTAGTTTTTCGAGATCCATTCGGTACGTCGCTCTCGCTCGGGTCCGCCGCCCGAACCCGGTCGAGGATGTGGGCGGACCGAGGACGACCGACGACGACCGGCGGCTCGATCCGCCGGTCGCAGAAAGGAGGACTCAGCGCAGTCGGTCGCGGGTCCGCCGGCGTCGCAGCGTGCCGACCAGGACGTCGACCGAAGCAGTCGGGTACGCGGGCGAGCTGGCCACAGCCTAAGCCGCCGGTCCGGAGGCGGCACAGCACCGTTCCGCGTACACCCGAAATCGTCAGGGCCCAGTGCCCCGTCGCTGCCTACTGCCAGATCCGGCAGGAACAGCCGACGGGTGGTGTACGCCGTGGACCGGCTTACCGCACAATCAATTCCCCAACGCCGTACGCGTCCCACCACGAGGGCCGGTGTTCGCGTAGTTCTCCCGCGACTCGCGTCAGCAGGAGCCAGTTGCCGTTGAGCACGAGTGCGGCGTCCTCCTGCCGGCTGGCGAGAATACGGCCGACGGCCGACACCATGGTGGGGACCACGTCCTCGGGTGGGTCGTTCTTTCGCAGGTCGAACGCGACGTTGGTGTACGTGTCGGGTTCCCATTCCCATTGGGTGCCGTCGTCGTCTTCGGCGTCGAAGTAGCCGTTGTTGCCTGCGTATATGGTGACCGTGTAGCCGAGTTCCTCCCGGAGGTCGGCGCTGAGCAGCCGGGGGTAGCCGGGCTGTGTCGACTCCTCGACGCCGTGCGGGGCGACGAGGGGAGCGAGGTCCTCCAGCGGGATGTCGCCGGCCAGGGTCAGTCGGTACTCGATGCCCACGTGCTGCCTGCCTTCTCAGTCTCGTCGGACGATCTGAATGATCGCACCACTTCGGGTCACCGCTGCCAGTTCCTTGAGCTGCGGGACCGGCCAGTCGTCGAACTGCCTCTGCAGGGCGGTGATGTCACCACGCCAGTCCTGCAGGTTCAGCACCACCCGTTGGGTCTGCTGCCTCGCCACCTTCTGCGCCACCTCCGTCCACACCCCCCGTACCGCCTTGCCGCGGGTGGGTGAGTAGCAGTCGAAGACGTGGCCCTCGATGAGGTAGTCAGGTTCCTTGTCCGGCTTGCCCACGTCGCCGGTGCTCTGGCGCGCGTCGGCAATCTCCCGCCGCGTCGGGTTCTGGTGCACGCGGTAGCCGTCGTGAGCGAGCGTGTCGGCGCACTCGTTCTCCAACTCCAGCGAACGCCGTACCACTTCGTCCTCCCGGGGTGGGATTCTGGTTCGTGGTCCGGTCGGCGAGCCGCTGGGAACGCCCGTGGGCGGCCTACTCCAGCGGGTAAAGGCCGATCCGGACAGGTCGGCGACTTCCTTGGTGGGTGTGGTCGCGGCCGGGCTGTCGGTGGAGTCGGGGGAAGGGCTGGCCGGGGAGAGTCCGCCAGCCCCTGTCAGTTTCCCGCTGATCCCAGCTGTCGTGCGTCGGCGGTCGCCGCGTCGACGAGCTGCCGGGCGGTGCCGGTGCGTTGGACGATGAGCACCATGACCTGCTTGACGCCGTCCAAAGCTTGTAACAGGGGTCCCGGCTGCCCGCCGAGTAGAACGGCTGTGACGAGTTGTTGTGCCTCGCCGACCTGACTGATCAATGCGGTCGCCGCGTCGCGGGCGCCGTCCACCGCGCTCTGCACCGGCGCGAGCCCGGAGATCGTCTCCTGCGGTGTGCCTTGGCGGGGCACCGCTGCGGTGGCCTGCGCCGCCTCCCCGATCGACGTGGAGAGGCGGCCCAAAGCAGCCTGGATCTCACCGATCGCGCTATGGATTCGGACCATGCCGGCGGCCACCGCGGCGAAGCCGGCGCCCGCGGCTCGAACCCCGACCTCCTGCGCCTGGGTGCCGGCTGCGGCGGTGAGGCCGCGAGCTCTGTCGACGCCGGCTGTCAGGGCACGCAGTTCAGCGTCAACCTTCTCGATGTTCGACATGTGGAGCGGTCTCCAATCGGCGACGATGTTGCGTGATCACTCACCCGTAGTGCGATCGTGTCGGTGGCCAGCCTGACTTGGTTGTCGTCGGTCTTTGTCTACGCCTTGGTGGCCGCGGGTTTGCGGGACCGCTCGGCCTTACGGCGGAGCTGGGTGTAGACGCCGGTGAGGCCCATCGCCTTGCGCGCCTCGAACACCGTCTGCTGCACCACGCGCCGGGTACGTTCCGTGCCCTCCACGATCAGCTCGTCGACCAGGCCCTTGTCGGTTTCGTAGCGGGCGCGCCGCTCTCGCATCGGATCGAGGAACGCGTTCAGCGCGGCGGCCAGTTTCTCCTTGACCTCGACGTCGCCCACCTTGCCCTCTCGGTAGCGGCTCTTGAGATCCTCGACCTGCGCCCGGTTGGGGTTGAAGACGTCGTGGTACTGGAACACCGGGTTGCCCTCGACCGTGCCGGGCACGTCCGCGCGGACCCGATTCGGGTCGGTGTACATGCCCATGACCTTGCGGCGCACCTCGGCCGGCTCGTCGGAGAGAGCGATGGCGTTGCCGAGGCTCTTGCTCATCTTGGCCCGGCCGTCGGTGCCGACCAGGGTGGGAGTCTCGGCGCTGACCAGGTCGGGGACGGGGAATACCTCGCCGTAGAGGTGGTTGAAGCGGCGAGCGATCTCCCTGGTGACCTCGACGTGCGCGGCGTTGTCCTTACCGACGGGCACCACGTGGGCCTTGACGCAGAGGATGTCGGCGGCCTGCAGGACCGGGTACCCGAGAAGGCCGTACGGCATCTCCTCCTTGCCGGCGTCACGGGCCATGTCCTTGAGCGAGGGCACCCGCTCCAGGCGCGGCACGGTGACCAGGTTCTGGAAGAGGGTGTTGAGGTCACCGACTTCCTGGATCGCCGACTGGAGGTAGAAGGTGGCGGTGTCGGGGTCGATCCCGGCGGCGAGGGAGTCGACGACCATGTCCCGGGCGTTCTGGGTGGCCTTCGCGATGTCGTCGCGGGTGTTCTTGGTGGTGAGCATGTGCAGGTCGGCGATGATGAAGAAGCTCTCGTACCGCCGGTGCAGCTTCACCCGGTTGGCGATGCTGCCGACGTAGTGGCCGAGGTGCAGCTTTCCGGTGGGACGGTCACCGGTGAGCATCCGCTGAGCGGTCATGACGATGGGGCCTTTCGCGGCGTGACGGGTCGACGAAGGTCGCACACCGACGGGGCGATGGTGGCCACGTCGGTCAGAAGAGCTGGATCATCGCCGGAAGTCGCCATCGTGAGCCATCACGGAACCGCAGTCCGCAGGCCCGGAGCAGAGCGAGGACCTGGTCGCGCCGGTCCCCGAGATCGAATGGAAGAAATCTTGCGCCCAGCTGGGCGTACCCGATCCGGAGTCGGCCGAGCTCGGGAGTCGGCGTCTCGGACGCTCGCGGGAGGGCGGCGGTTGTGGACCGAGAACTCCGGCCGGCGTGCAGCGGCGCTTGTGTCGCTGTGCTGGTCAGTACGCGGAGCAGCCGGCCAGCGTTGCCGGGGGTGCGCGCGTGGTCAGCCCTGGCACCGAACGTGACGTGGGCCTCGAACGGCGACCGGCACACCACCAGGTCATCGCGCTCCTGGATGGGCCGCGGCGTCAGCGCGAGCGGGTGTGCCATGGACTTACCGTAGACGGTATCAATGATCAGCATTGTCCCGCTTGGATCGTCGAGGCGCTTCACGAACCGCCTCACACAGCTGCACGCAGCGCATTCGTCACCGGCTACCGCTGGCGGCTGCGTAGCCCCCGATTATCGTTGGCCGCATCAGCCATCATCGAGCGGTAGTGAGCCAGCTCCGCCTTCAGCGCCGCGCCCGCTCGCCGGGACGACG
Source organism: Micromonospora sp. LZ37 (assembly GCF_059359015.1). Lineage (NCBI taxonomy): Bacteria > Bacillati > Actinomycetota > Actinomycetes > Micromonosporales > Micromonosporaceae > Micromonospora > Micromonospora sp. LZ37. The sequence goes on from NZ_JCADBL010000006.1 coordinate 279,197, forward strand.
CCACGTAGTGGCCGACATCTGCAAGAAGCAACACCTCGGGCGCCGTGCCGAGAGACGTCAACTCGTCGGCGAGTTCGCGTACATCCTCGACCACGGCCACCTCCTCAGCAGTGCCGTGAATGAGCAGCACCGGCCGCTGGACAGCGGCGGCACGGACCCGGCCGGCACCACCTCGCAGCCGCATCGCGTGCGCGCGCTGGAACCGGGGCACCGTCTGCGCCCACCGGTCAGGATCCACGATCGCCGACACGGCGGTGGCACCGGCGAACGGGCCGTCCTGGGCCACCGCGTGCAACGCGGTGTATCCGCCGGCGCTGGCACCACGGATGAACACCTGCCCCGGCACCGCCCGCCCCGTCGACAGTAGGTGCACCGCCACCGCCGCGCAGTCATCGACGTCGTCCAGACCCCACCGGCCGTACAGCGATTCCCGAAAGGCCCGGCCGTACCCGGTGCTGCCGAGGTAGTCGACATCAACGACGGCGAACCCGCGACTGGTGAAGAACTGCGCCTGCCAGTCCAGGCGCAGCAGGCAGGAGGCGGTAGGCCCGGGATGCGCCCGGACAATCACCGGTGCGAGCCAGTCCGCAGTCGAGCCCGTCGGCGGATAGACCATGGCAAGCACCTCCCGACCACTGGCCAGTCGGACGCGCAGCTCCGTGGGCGTCGATATTCGCGTCCCGTCGAGTGCGGCATGCTCCGGCCTGGCAAGCACCTCCACCTGGGGGTCAGCGTCACCCAGGTCCACGAGCGCGACCTGCGGGGCTGCGGTCGGCGACGATCCGATCAACGCCACGGTCGTCCCTCGAACGGCCAGGTACGGCTTGATTGACGTATACAGGAGGTCGACCGGGCGGACAGTGCCGCCGGGCTCGATGACGACAAGGCGGTGTCGTGGCCCCTCCTGCACCACTGCGACGATCCGACCGTCGTCTAGGAAGCCATACGACACGTAACCCAGCTCCCACGGCTCCGCAGCGCACTCACCCGCGATCGGCGCCACCGCCTCCACCTTGAGACCGTTCCACCGGTAGAGGTTCCACCAGCCGCTTCGGTCCGACACGAAGTACAACGCCCCGTCGGGTCCCCACCGCGGCTCCACCGCCGACTCATCCGGACCACCGGCGAGCCTCACTGGGTCCTCGACCCCACCGTGCGGTGAGTAGGAGGCCACCCACACCTCACACGCGTCCCAGGGCATGTCGTACTCGCTCCACGCGGTCCAGGCCAACCAACCCGGATCCGGCCGAGGCGCACCAAGAAACCCCCGGGACGAGACGAGAGTCCGCACCTGCGGAGCACCGGTGCGCGACACCGCGACGAGTTCGTCACCCTGCCCCGACTCCCGCACAGCCAGCAACTCGCCGTCGCCGATCGTCAGGTCACCAAAGCATCCATGGCTGACCAATTCGAGATCATCGCCGTGACGACGGCTGCGGTAGAGGCCATCTCCGCCGACGCACCACAACGTCCCCTCGGCGACAGCGAACGACCCGCCCCCATACGCGTGAACACCGCTGGCGACATCGAAGCCCTTCGGACTGACATCACGCGTGCCCTCGCCGGACCGCCACCGTGTCACCGTCGTACCCCCGCCAGCATCGGGGCGAGTCTCCAGCCAGTACAGGCCGTCATCACCGGTACGCAGCTGGTCATAGCTCACCGAGGCGCGGACGGCGTCGTGCACCGACACTTCAGCGATTCTGTCGCCCAGCCTCACGGGCCCTCCTCGAACAACTTCGACGCGGGCCGGACGACAGCGAGCACGTCAGCCGGTGCCGGCGCACCGGCAGAGCCAGCAGAAGTCTCGATCCTCGGTCCGCCGACCAGCGCCAGTGCACAGAGATTGCCGCGCGGTGCTGATGCGGTGGATGCCACCGGCAAGCATAGGACTGATCTCTCGGTTAGCTGCGTAGTGATCTCCGGCACCGAGAGCGATCCGTACCGACGGTTCAAGCCCGTTCTCGCTGGCCAATGCAGATGAGTAATCCGTTGTCCTGACGAAGGTGCCGATGTCGCTGTCTCGGGCAAGGGTGGCACGCAGGGCGCTGTGGAACTCGCCGAGCCGGTCGCTGAACAGTTGTGGCGCAGCGAAAAGGTGGAGTAGAGGTGCCCAGGGATGCTGTCGGCAATTCAGGACTGGTGGGCGGCCATCAGGCACCGGTGTAGACGTCGGTCGTTTACGCATATCGTGGAAACTGCCTTGGTGTAGCACCTACTCCTGTTAGCTGCGGTGTGGTCTACTTGACCTCGTGTTCGCTGAACTTTCCCCGATCGTGAGGAGTTCCTGGCGACTCGGCTCGAAGTTCCTGACGTGCTTATGGAGCGTTGTTGGCGACACTGGTCGTGATCTTGAGTGGCATGGCTGGGGGAGCCGCCGGGAGGTCCGCAGTAGTAATTGGGGCGCGGCTTATGCCAGGCGCGATGCAGACCACTAGGAGGGTACCTTGCATTTGAGCCTCAACGTCTCGATTTCTCACATCGGCGTGTCTCTTGTCGATCGCCTGAAATGGGCCGCATCCGCGGGTTTTGACGCGGTCGAGATGTGGTGGCCGTTCGAACAGCCGGACCCCCCTCGCGAGGACCTCGCAGGCCTGGCGTCAGAGATCCGCTCAGCTGGCCTGCAGTTGGCACTGTTAAACCTGGACGGAGGCGACCTGGGCTCTGGTGAGCGAGGAATTCTGTCGCACCCTCACGCCGCTGAGCGCTTCCGCGCCAACCTGCAATGTGCTCTATGGCTGGCCGAGGAGACCGGTTGTCGGGCTTTGAACGCGTTGTATGGGAATCGGCTTCCCGGCTTGGATCAGGAAGTAGCGGATGCTCTGGCGGTCCGCCATCTGACAGCGGCATCCCGGGCGGCGTCCGACATCGGCGCGGAAATCGTGGTGGAGGCATTGAACAGCAAGGACTGTCCAGCTTATCCACTGAACACTCATGAGGCCGTGGTGGAACTGATTGAAGAAGTCCGGGACGCGGGTGCCGTAGAGCCGGGTTATTTGTGCGATGTCTACCATCTGGCCAGCATGGGAATCGAGCCTGCCACCGTGGTTCGAGACTTCGGTGCCTACGTCCGGCATGTTCAGGTGGCGGACTTCCCCGGGCGTGGCATCCCAGGCAGTGGGTCGATCCGCTTCCCGGAACTGTTTGCGGCGCTGAGAACGACAGGGTACGCCGGTTACGTTGGCGTGGAATGCCACGGGGCGGACAAAATCAAGCCTCGGGATGTGATTCGACTGATGAGGGACGGTTCAGCGGGCGGGTAGCGTGCGATCGCACGTAGGTCTCGTCCTTGAACCAATAGAGTGCGCCGGTAACTCCGTGTCGATGGACGATGGGTGCAATGTCTCGTTCGACGCAGAACTCATAGAAAGCTCGTCGCGTTCCTTCCCACCAGGCGAAGTCGTCCATGATGATGACTCCACCGGCTACTACGCGGTCGTAGAAGTGTCGTAACACGGCTCGAACCCCGTCGTAGAAGTCCGCGTCGATGTGAAGGAAGGCGACGGCGTCTGGCCCGGGTTGCGCGAAGGTTTCGTCGAACCATCCTTCGCGAAGGATGGTGGCGTCGGTGCGTACGCCTGCCTCGGCAAGTCGGGCACGCACGCGGCTTGGATCGCCGATCAGCTCGCCGGCGAACCGTGCGGCGTCGCGGTCGTCAGACGTGGTGGGGGTGGGCAAACCCTGGAAGGAGTCGTAGAGCCACAGTCGTTTCGGGTGATGCCGGATGGCGAGACCGATCGCGGCGGCGGAGCCGCCGTTGTAGACGCCGCACTCGACGATGTCGCCGGGAAGCTGCCTGGCGCAGGCCTGTGTGGCAAGGTTGTAGAGCAAGGCAATCCCGTCGATTGAGTTCAGGGCTTCGTGGCGGAGTGGCCAGAGCTCCTCAGGCACGTGCATATGGTCCTCCGGATGGGATGGCACAGGCGTGCTGTGAGTACCTTCGGATTGCCGAGATGATGCGTTGGGCGCCTTCGTCAAGATCGAATTCGGTCATGCCTGCTGTGGGGTAGAACCTGGTCGGCATGGCGGGCAAGACACCGGCGTCGAGGAGGTGCTGCCGCAGCGCTGCGGTGAGGGACGCTGGCGGCTTTCCGATGGGTTTGATCCAGAATCCGCCGGGCAGACCCGAGACCGACACGCTAAGCCCTTCCCGCTGGATCTGGGCGGAGACTGAGTTGATCAGGAATTCGCCCGCTTGCAGTAGGGAGTGCATGGACAAGGCGCCGGGTGTTTGCAGCAGTTCGATCGTGTGGGTAACGGCGGCAGCGGCGAGTGGCGAGCCGTTGAAAGTGCCTCCGTGGACGACACGGTGATCGGCGCACAGTTGCAGGAGGGCGTCGGAGGACAGGACAGCGCTGACCGGTACCGCTCCCCCGCCGAGCATCTTTCCGAGCAGGGTGATGTCTGGTGTCACCGAGCTGGCCGCCTGCCAGCCGCCCAGCCCGGCGCGGAAGCCGGTGATGATCTCATCGAAGATCAGGACAGCATGGTGGCGGTCGCAGTGCTGGCGTATCAGTTCGAGGAAGCCCGGCGCGGGCGCTACCGCTCCGGCGTTGATGGGGTAGGGCTCCAGCACAACGGCGGCGAGGCTGTCCCCGAAGCCGCGGAAGACGGCTTCGAGGTCGCCCACGTTGTTCCACCGAGCAAGGTAGTTCTGTGCCTCCAACTGCCCAGGCGCCGAGCCTTCAGTGACCCGCGGATCGCCTGGTAACACCGCAGGTTCGGGGAAGGTGTGTGGCGAGTACGCGCCGCCGAGGAGCGCGTCCAGGTGACCGTGGTAGTGATCTGCGAAGCGCAGGATCCGGGTGCGGCCGGTCGCTGCGCGGGCCAGCCTGATGGCGAGCTGCGCTGCCTCGGTTCCGCTGGTGCAGAAACGGATTGCGGAGTGCTGCGGGAAGAGCTGCAGGACTGCGTCTGCCGCGTGCTCCACCGCGGCGGAGGGCAGAGAGCCTGAGACCACCTTGGCGCCGACCGCCAAGGCCCGTTCATAAGCACGGCAGCCATGTGGGAACGCTCGTGCCCCGAACGCGGAGAACAGGTCGAACACGCGGCGCCCGTCGATGGTGGTGATCCAGGCTCCGGCACCTCCGGCGACCACCAGGTGCGGCTCGTGCCCGGGCATGCGGAAGTTGTAGTTCACCCCGCCGGCCAAGCGAGTCATCGGCGTGCCGTCAGGTCGGTGATGCGCTCCCGGACGAGGTCATGGGTGACGCCGGGTTCGCGTTCCGCGAGTCGGGCGCGTACGAAGTCGAGGTAGGCGGTGATGACCTCACGCTGTTGGGGCGTGCATGCCGAGGAGTAGAGCGCGTCGGTGATGTGCGGGCGTAGGTAGAAGGAGTGCTCGATGACGGCGACGAGGTCGTTGAGGGTGCGCTTGTCGATGGCTTCGCATACCGACGGCAGCCCGACGGGTTGGTCGAGACCCCACCGTTCGATGTCCGGGATGACGCTGAGGCCGGTCTCACCGCCGAGGCTCAGTTGAAGGTCGCCGCCGCGGCGGCGTGCCCGCATGAACTCTCGGGTCCGAGGGTCGGGCGTCAGAACGTTGCAGCTGATGGCGAAGAGCGGGAGGGACAGGAAGGCATCCAGCTCGGCGAGTATGTCCGAGACCGTGTGGTGCGGAAGCCCGACGATGAATCCACTGACAGCTCCGATGCCGTGCCGGTCGAGCGCAGTTGCCGCCGTGCGGTTCTGGGCGACGGTCGTCGCCTTGTTGAGGTAGTCGAGGCTGCGCTGCGTCATGGCTTCGAGGCCCAGGAAGACCCGACGACAGCCGGCTTCCGCCATACGCTCCGCGACCTTGTCGTCGAGGATTTCGGATCGGGCGTAGCAGAACCACGGCAGCTGAACCTCATGCAGGACGTCGAGCAGCGCGTCGAACTCGGGGTGCTGCAGGAGGTCGTCGTCGTGGAACTCGATGGAGTCGTAGCCCTGGTCTCGCAGATGGGTGAGATCCTGCCTGATCCGTTCGACGGGGCGCGCCTGCATGCGGCGGTGGATGAGGTAGGTGGAGCAGAAAGAGCAGCGGGCGCGGCAGCTTTGGGTGCAGACGTATATTTGCGGATTGACGCCGAGCAGGCGGGTGTAGCTGGTCGCGTAGACGCCGGCATCGAGGTCGCTGAGCAGGTCGTATGCGAAGCTGGGTACGGAGGTCGTCTCGATGGAATCATCCGTGGCCGCTCGCCCGTCGATGCGCGTGTCTCCGAGTTGGCAGCAGATCCCTGCGAGCCGTGCGTAGGTGAGAAAGTCGGGTGTGCCGAGTCTCTCGATGATCGTTACGAGGGCGTTGCGGCCCTCGCCGCGCACGATGATGTGGCACGGGAGGTCGTCGGGAACGACGGTGACGTGAGCGCCGCCGAGAATGACGAGGACGTTGTCTCCGGCGAAGCGCCGGCAGTAGTCCGAGACGTGGTCGATGCTGGAGGTATAGGTGCTCATCCCGAGGATTGCCAGGGTTGCGGGGGCCAACCAGGCGCGGATTGCGACCTCCATCGCCTCCCGGTCTTCGTATGCCTCTTCATCGAAGTAGCGCACCCAGTCGCGTAGGTCGCGATCCGGGAAGTGGTCGCGTAGCTGTTGCGCCAGGTTCAGCAGGCCGAGGGCGGGAAAGTGGGCGCTGAAGAGGGCCTTACTGCGGACCGCTCGGCTGCGCGCGACCTTGCGGAAGCTGAGGTGTACGAACGCGATGCGAACGTCACGAGTGTCTCGGTCGGCTCCTACCGCCTGTATTGGGGTCAGGTCCCACATGGGTGTCTCCTCCACTAACCGCGAAGCCTGTAGTCGGCCAAGATGTCGGCGAAAGATGTGTCCTGTTGGAGCCCCAACCGGACGGCAGATGGGCAGTCCCACCCCGCCGGCCAGGACGTGACGACGGCCGCAACCTCGGGATCGATCTCCCGCCGGATTCTGACGGTGGCTGGCGCGGCAGCGCGGCACTGCTGAGCGATGTCATCGACGTCCACTGGGATGCCGGGAACGTTGATCGTGTTCGGAACGCTGGCTCGTTCACGGACTATGGTCTCGGCCAGTCGGTAAAGGTTCTCCACAGCCGCTGTCGGCGACGTGAGCACGATCTGCTGTCCCGCAGGGACAGGAACGCTGATGTCCGTGCCGTCGAAGGCGTTCTTCACCATGGTGCTGGCGAAGGCCGAGGCCGCGCCGCTCGGTGGCCCCGGTCGTACGGCGACCGTCGGCAGGCGGGCTGCGTGGCCACGAACGATGCTGCGGCGCGTGGCGTCGGCGATGAGGAGTTCCGCCATCACCTTGCTCGTGCCGTAGGCGGACCGGGGTCGGACAGGCGTGTCGTCAGTCGCCCGCACCCCATCGAAGACCGCGATGGATGACGCCATCAGCAGGGCTGGTTGCCCCCTGTCGGCAAGGACCTCGAGCAACTTCGCTGTGCCCGCGACGTTGACGTCGAATGCTGCGGCAGGGTTCTTCTCGCAGAAGGCCGAGAGCAGGGACGCCATGTGGATGACAATGTCGATGTGCCGTGGCAAGGCTCGTCCGAGCGTGGCGACGTCGCGGATGTCAGCGGTGACCACACCGAGGCTCGGCTGCGGGACACGGTCGACGCCGACCACCACCCAGTCGTGGGACCTTAGTTTTGCCGTCAGCATGCCGCCGAGAAAGCCACTCGCCCCGGTTACCAGGGCAACGGGCTGAGGATTGCTACCTGGCATCGGGATCGCCTTTCAGCCGATCCTGCCCGCAGTTGCGGTATCGCTTGGCGTAGTCGCACTCAAGCTGGTGCAGAAGCTGACACATGCTGCGCAGCAGCGCCCTGCCGCGTGAATCTCGTGGCATCTGGTAGCCCCAGGTGGTGCGACATGTCGTGATGACCTCACGTAGCCACTGCGCGAGGGCTGGATCGACGTCGTTGAGGCCCGTTACTACGTGCTCTTTGGCCGCGACCCGGTCCCAGCCCGTCGTCATCGAGACGATACCGGCGCCGATCCAAGAGGCCAGCGACACGATGATCTTGACTCGGCCGTCACGGGGGTACCCGAGGAAGTCATCGTCGGGTACGGGCGGCCCGGACACGGCTGTTGGTTGTAGCTGCTCTGGTAGCCCGCGGACCCTGCGAGTGAAGACCCACGGCATCGCCCTGGTGGGAGCGGCCCCCATGATCAGTCGACTGTTGAGGTGGCCGGCGAGGTCGGGCCCGCCGACGTGCCGGCCGTGGTCGGCGAGGGGATACAGGACTTCGCGCCGTTGGATCCGAGCGAGGTCCGTGGTGGCTGGGTGCCCGAGGTCGTCGTAGGCGAGGACGGTTAGGTCAAGCGGAGGGCCGGCGGGACAACGCTCTTGATAGAGCGACGTGGCGAGCTTCTGTGCGGTCTGGACGTCGCCCCGGGTCAAGATGACGACGTCCAGGTCGCTTGCCTGGTCAGCGTTGCCTCGGGCATGGCTGCCGATCAGGTAGGTAGCGGTTGGCTCGTGAAGCGCCTTGCAGGTGTCTTGATGGATCGTCTTCAGTGCGGTTGTCGCGAGACGCTCCACGAGTCTCCCTTCACGGGGTCATGCTGGTGTGTATGTCGGCACCAGCTCTGAAGAGGGCGTTTCCGCGGTGAGAGTCGACAGGCCGTTCAGGTATGGCCGGAGGGCCGTCGGGATGCGGACGGATCCGTCCGACTGCTGGTGGTGCTCGAGCAGGGGGATAAGAATCCGTGGCGCGGCCACTGCGGTGTTGTTCAGGGTGTAGGCGAACGCGGTCTCGCCGGTGGAGGTGCGGTACTTGATGTTTGATCGGCGTGACTGGAAGTCACCGAAGCTGGAGCAAGAGTGCGTCTCCGAGTAGGCGCCACGACTGGGCATCCATGTCTCGACCTCGTACTTCAGTCGCTGTCCTTGCCCCATCTCTCCCGTGCAGGCGATAGCTACCCGATGCGGCAGTTCCAGCGCCTTGAGCACCGTCTCGGAGTTGTCCAGCAGTGCCAACTGCTCCCGCGCGGACAGCTCATCGTCAGCTTCGATGATGGAAACCTGCTCGACCTTGTCGAACTGGTGCACCCGATAGAGCCCGCGCGTGTCCCGACCGTGAGATCCGGCTTCCCGCCGGAAACAGGAGGAAATTCCGGCGTAGCGAATCGGCAGGTCAGACAGGGAGAGAAGCTCGTCGCGGTGCAGGGAGACCAGCGAAACCTCGGACGTGCCGACGAGGTAACGGTCCTCGCGGTCGGCCTTGTAGGCGTCTTCCACCCCGAGCGGGAAGTACCCGGTGCCGACCATCGCCTCTTCCCTGACCAGGACGGGCGGCATGACAGGTCGGAAGCCGCGGACTGTGAGCAGGTCCAGCGCCATGGCGAGTACCGCCCGCGTCAGAAGCGCACCGTTGCCGGTAAGTGCGATGCTGCGAGACCCGGCGAACTTCTGCGCACGGTCGAACTCGACAAGTCCGAGCTGGCGGGCAAGTTCAACGTGATCGACCATGTCCGGATCCATCCGCCTGGGTTCACCCCAATGACGGATCACCTCATTATCCTCGTCGGTCACGCCCACGGGCGCCGCTGCGTCGGGGATGCTCGGCGCGCGCAGCGCCAGCTCTCGAAGTCGTTCCTCGGCAGCGTTCAGCTGAACGGTAAGGCTCTTCACCTCGTCGGAGATCTGGGTGAGCTGAGCCTGCAAAGATGCGCGAGTCGCGTCGTCAGCGTCTCGGAAACCTTTTGACAGTGACTTCTGCCGGGCGCGGACATCATCGACAAGGCCGACGATTTTGCGCCTATCTTCGAAGGCCGCAGACAACTGATTCGCGTCGAAATTCATTCGCTTCAGCTGCGCTGCGCGGCCGAGCTGGTCGACGAAAGCGGGATCCCGTAATAGCTGGACATTGATCACGGTGGGGGATTTTACCGTACGGGAAGTGCCCACCCGTGGCACCCGCGTAGGCGCTGGTGACTTTGCGGCGCCGTCAGAGGTCACGAGGCGCCTCGCGTAGGGCCTCTCGGAACTGGCGGATGGCAGCTCGTTCGTCGTGTCCCCACGTGCGGATTGCCGCCGCCACCTTGGTCCGCAGCGCGTAGTCCAACAGTCCGGGTTCTGGCGGACGGCCCGGATCCGGCCATAAGCGCAGGTGCGGGACGCTCTGGTCCGCGTAGCCCTTCCACTCGTACGGATCGGCGCCCAGGACCGGGAAGACATCGCGGTAGTCGCCTCGTCCCCCCTGCCAGGGCAGCAGCGAGTAGGAGTCCATGTAGTGGTAGGTGAGTGCCCGCCTCATGCCGCTGGAGCGGTTGCGGCTCGAGCCATGGACAAGGTAGCCGTGAAAGAAGATCGCAGACCCGGCGGTCAACTCCACCAACCTGGCGGCGCTCTCGTCGAACCCATACGACTCCGTGGTGAAGTCGTACTCATCTGGCCGATGATGCTCACGTGTCGGATACAGGTAGCCAGACTGATGGCTCGCCGGAATTATGCGAAGGCAGCCATTTTCTGCGGTCGCGTCATCAATAGCAATCCATACCGCGACCAGACTGCGGTCTCTCGTCGGTATAGGGCCTTCATCTTGGTGCCACGCATTTCCTGGAAACCCTGGAGGTTTCACGAAGAGTTGCGACTGAAGACACTTAACCTGCGGCCCGATGATCTGAGCAAGCTTCTCTATAATCCCGGGATGCTTTGCCAGGGAGTGGAACATCGCGCTGATCTTGTGTACGTGGTGTACGCAAAGGACCTGATCTAGCAGACGCTCCGGGCTGGGGACTGCGTCCGTCCCAGGCAATCCCAGAGTCAAGCGGTTATCGTCCAAGACTTTGGGAATGGCGGCCCTAAGCGCAGCGACTTCGACGGGACGGAGGATGTCTCTGCATACGACGTATCCATCTCGACGAAAGCGGCTCAAGATGTCGGGATCCATCCCTGCTCCGATCTGCGCACCTAATGCCTTACCAGAAGCATGGTCATGGCTGATCCGGGGATTTGCGCGGTTACCGTGGGCAGGGTCCTCAATGCGTGACCATCCAACCGCAGAGGGGCCTGCCGGCCCAAGATGAGCGGCCCGCGCTCCGGCGATGACCGCAGTACGTCTCACCGTGCCACTCCTTGATTTATCGATGGAAGTTGTTCCAGACTCCACGAGCTGTGATCGCCTGTCGACGCCACGGTGGGGGGTCACGGTGGGGGTGGAGGCCGCCGCGCCAGCGGGGATCATCAGAGGGGACACCGCCCGTCAACGGATGCCAATCGGCTTGTCAGCGGAACGCGAGACGACTACATATCGACTACAGCCGCTGTGGTTGGAAGGAGGTGATCGTGGGCACCCAAGTTGACCCGTCCTGGTGGACGTCCGGGGTTTGGGAAGGGCAACCGATCCGCGTTTTCCTCAAACGTCGTGATATCGCTGCCACCTTCCGGTTCTTGCACGCTCGTGGGGTGTCATACGGCACCATCGCCGCGCTGGTCGGTGTGTCCGCTAATCGAGCCGCCGAGATCACCAAGGGCAGGCGCCAGGTGACGGCCTACGAGGTGCTCGAACGCATCGCTGTCGGACTGGGTATTCCCCGAGCCGAGATGGGCTTGGGCCAGGGCGAGATGGCGGAGGTGGAAGCGCGTCGCCCGCTCGGTCGGCAGGCAGGAGCCTCAGCCGATCTTCCTTCTGCCGAGCGAACAGCGAACCGGCCCCACCAGGCGATAGCCATGCTCGCTCGGCTCCGTATCGAGCTGGACGAGGCGCTGGCCTCCTCGACGGTCGCTCCGCGACAACTCGATCTTATTGAGGCATCAGCCGGCGAGCACATGCGCGTCTATCCCGCAGCCCCGCCGAGCGTGATGTTGTCGCGGCTCGTCGCCGAGTGTGCCGAGGTCCAGATTCTGTCCCAGCGCCGGCAGCCGGCGGCGGTTCAGGCGCGGCTCTCCGGCTCGGCGGCTTTGTTGGCGACCATGTGCGCCGATGCGCTTATGCGGCTTGGGCACGTCTGTGAAGCACGCCTGTGGTATCGGACGGCGATTCACGCGGCAGACGACAGTTCCGACGGTCGGCTTCAGGTGCTGGTCCGAGCTCAATCGGCGATGCTGCCTTACTACTTCGGTGACCCACAGCAGACGGTCGTGCTGACGGAGGCAGCGCTAGCGGTCACCGCCGCACCATCATCCTCGGCGGCCCTTGCTGCGGCTGGGCGGGCTCGGGCGCTGGCCCGCCTCGGAGCAGATGGTCGGGCACGAAGAGCAGTCCTCCAGGCCCGGCGGATGTTCGATCGGGTCGGCGATGACGACAGCGATACGGCGTTCCAGTTCCCGATGAAGCGCATGCTGTTCTACCTCTCCGGAGCGAGCACCTGGCTGGGCGACACGAGCGAGGCATACCAGGTCCAAGAGGAGGCGCTGCGGCTCTATGGGCCATCGCCTTCGGTGCCGATTGATCCGGCGCTCATCGCGCTCGACCGATCGATGTGTCTCGTGCGGGATCGGCGAGCCGCTGAAGCCGCAGTATCGGCGCTTGACGCTGTCGCGACGCTGCCAGAGGCGCAGCGTACGGAGATCGTCCTCGCGAGGGCCGACGACGTGATCTCGGAAGTTCCGGTGAGAAACCGCGGCAGCGAGGTAGCCGCGCTGGTGGACTATGTGCGAGCTTGTCGTGAGCGCAGCCGTACGCTTGCGGTCGGAACTGCCGCGCTCGATTCATAGGAGCCCCATGTTCGTCGAAGCGCGGACACGTCCGGCGCTCGCCGAGGTGTGTCGTCGCTTGGACATGTCCGACGCTGACGCCGTTCTGCTCCGGCATCACACCAACGCGGTGTACGCCGTCGGTGACGTGGTGGTCAAGATCGCTCCGGCGGAGTTCGGGTTGGAGCGCGCACGTGCCGTAGTGGCCGTCGTGCGGTGGCTGGCTGGTCAGGGGTTTCCGACGGTCAACCTCAGCTCGCGTCTGCCACAACCTCTGCTGGTGGGCGAGCATGCCGTGACCGTCTGGCAGCGGCTTGACCCGGCGCACGACGCGCCGGTCACGACGGCGGAATTGGGCGGTCTGCTTCGGCGGCTGCACGCGCTGCCTGCTCCGCCGGTGAGCTTGCCGACACTGGAGCCGGTCGACAGCATTCGCCGTTCACTTGCCAGGTCGACGATCCTCACCGTGCGGGATCGCGACCTGCTGCTGGAGCGTCTCGAGCCGCTCGCCACCCGCTGGCTCGAGACGAGCTTTCCCCGAGGCGCGAGCCTGATCCAATCTGATCCCCAGACACGTAACGCCCTGCGCCGCTTCGATGGTACGCCGGTGCTTGCCGACTGGGACGGCGCCGTACTCGGTCCTCGGGAGTGGGACCTTGCCACCGTCGCGGTGCACTGTCGCCGGTTCACCCCACCGGGCCCTGCGGCCTTCTCGGACTTCACCGTCGCATACGGCTGGGATGTCACCTCGTGGCCCGGGTTCGAGGCGGTGTGTGAATTCCGCGAGCTGCAGATGATCGCCACCAACGCCCGCAAGGCGCGACCCGGGACGGAAGCCGAGGCTGAGGTGCTGCACCGAATCGGTGCCCTGAGGCGGAGCGACCAGGACGTGACCAAATGGCACATTCTCTGACCGTTTCAGCGTCGAGCGGCCGGCCGGTCCGTACCTGCCGGCCAGCGATACGGGTCACGTGCTGAACCAACCCGGCTGACCCTGACCGAGAAGTCATGGAACGAGTCAAACACCGACGTCGAGGCGCTCCAAAGTCCGGCGGGCGTGCGCGATGAGAAGCGGCTTTGCCTGCTGGATCGCCCGGTGAACGGGGCTCTGCGGTGAGTACCGCTGAAGGATCTCCTCGATACGCTCGGCGACCTCGATGCGCTGTCCCCGCGGTCCGACCGTTAGGTCGGCGGTGACGAGCGCGTCCATCAGAGGCCCTTCTTCGAACGGAAATGGCGCGAGCTGATCCGCCAAGCCGCGCTCGGCAGCTTCGATGCGGGCGCAGGTGTGATGGGCGACCAGCGCGACAAGCCGCAGCGGGTAGCCGTGGCGCCGCAGGTATCGCGCACCGTCGAGGGAGTGCAGACCAGTGTCCACGACCTCGGGCGCATAGCCGATGTCGTGTAGCCAGGCGGCTGCCACCAGCAGGTCACGATCGGCCGGTGCAACCGTGACCGCCAGTTCCGTTGCCCGCTGGCCCACACCCTGGACGTGAGCCCAGCGGCGGGCCAGCGGTGGAGAGTCGAGCAGCACAGCAGCAAGTTCCGCGGCGTTGGCTGTGAGGTCAGACACCCCCCGAACGGTAGTCGCCCGGCGGCTCGCCGCCTCACTGGCTCGGCGGATCGGTCGGGACGTGTTCATATCGAGGAACGCCCCTTTCGGCATCAGCCGATGTACGGCACGGCCCGAGCCTCGAGTGCGTGGTCGATGCGGAGACGCATCGAGGGGTGGATTTCCAACAGTGGGAGCTCGGCGGGATCCACCCAGCGAACCTGGCGTGACTCGCTGGACGTCGTCAGGACCCCTCCAACCGGTCTCGCCGTGAAGCACAGCGAGAACTGCTGGCGCACTTCACCGTCGTCGTAGGCCATCACGTGGTGGGGATTGGTGTAGGTGCCGACCAAACCCGTGACCTCCACCTCGATGCCCGTCTCCTCGTGCACTTCCCGCACCACTGTGTCGGAGATCGACTCTCCGATGTCATGCCCACCACCAGGTAGAGCCCACAGGTTGTTGTCCGTCCGGTGGATCATCAACAACTCACCTTGTTCGTTACGCACCGCCGCAACCACCGACGGCACCACACTGTTGGCTTCGGGGGCGTTCGGATCGTTGAAGAAGTCGCGGCGTGGCATCCGTCATCTCCCGTCGAACGTGGCGATCACCGCGTTGATGTCCGAAGTGCGCTCCGCCTGGGTCCAGACCCGGTCGAAGCTGGTGAGGTAATGGTCAACGACCCGGCCGCCAGGCACGCGCCGGAGGTGTAACACCGGGTTATGAGCGGCAGTAGATCCATACACGTGGGTGTTGACCAGCATGGTTTCGTCCACTCGGAAGATGGACGCGTACAACGTCGTGTCGTGCAGCCGGACCTCCACGCCAGGGATCGCCAGGATGGGCTCGTAGTAGCGCAGGCTCAGCAGCACCCGGTGGGCGAGGCCAATCCCGAAGCCCTCTTCGTCTCCCCGGCGACGCACTGCAGCACCGTTCGGATCGGCCAGCAGGACCCGTATCCGGCAGCCCTGGCGGGCTCGCTCACCGAGTTGGGTGATGTCGTGGAGCTCAGGCAGAAACAGCCCGGCAAAGACGAGGATGTCGACTGACTCCCGCGCCTGCTGGATCAGCGACCTCCACAGCTCCAACGGCACCGCCGACCTGGACGGATAGAACTCGACCATCTCGGCACGCCCTGCGGACACCGTCCTGGGATCGTCCACCACCGACGGCCACAGATATGTCTCGCTCACGCCCAGCAGGTCGGCAGCCGCAACGCGGTGAGCGCGGTGCGGGACGCGATCACGGGTGATCCAGCGCTCAACGGTCTTCGGATCAACCCCGAGCAGCTCTGCGCAACGCTGAGTAGTCAGCTCTCTTGCTGACACAGCCCCCCGTAGACGCTCGTTCGGCATCAGAGGCCGAGACTCGACGAGGGACGCATAGGGGCGTTTATACCCCCGTCGAGACGTCCGCGAAAGTCCCTGACCGGCGGTGGCCGGATCCCCACGATCAGCGATCGGATTGTGGGGCGCGGTTGAACGCAAGTAAGCCGCACTTCTGTCATCCCAGAAGCCGACTTGCAGCAGCTCTCGCGTTGGCATCACAGCACGTTCGGGGAGGACGCCTTGACCACGAGGGCCATGAACACCAGCACCACCACGACCGCTGCGATCGGGGCGCAGACCACGAGGTATCCCGAGTGGCGAGCCTACGGCCAGACCGATCCGAGCTGGTGGATCGACGGGCATCTCGGGGGCCGGTCGCTTGCCGAACTGCTGCGTCAGCGTGACATCGGCTCCTTGTTCCGCTTCCTGAAATCGCGGGGGTGGAGCCAGGCGGCGATCGCCGCAGTCACCGGAACCACCGAGAACCAGGTTCGAGCGGTCATTCAGGGGCGCCAGCGAGTTACCTCTTATGACGTGCTCGAACGGATCGCCGAAAGACTCGACATTCCACGGGGTCTGATGGGGCTCGCGTACGAGAAGTGATGCGCGCCGAACGGTGGCGCCGAAGATCTGGGGCGCATCGCGGCCCCCACGGCTGAGGGAACTCATGGTGGCCGGCCACCGTGGGGCTGGCTCTGACTCGGGAAGCACGCGATTGTCGATGGTCACAACTATCGACGATGACCTGTCGGCGCTTCTTTTTCGGGTCGACGGAATTCATCAAACTATTGTGCTTGGGAAGGTTCCTAGGTGTACGAACAGAGCGAGCTTGAGCGTTACGGCTATCGCCAGGAGTTGGCCCGGGGGCTGCGGTTCCGAGACCTGGTCGCGTACGGGCTGGTGTACATGGTGCCGATCGCGCCGATGGCGATCTTCGGCAGCGTGTACGCCGGCTCCGGCGGGATGGTGGCCTTGGCGTACGCGGTGGGTGTGGTGGCGTTGGTGTTCACCGCGTTCCCGTACGCGCAGATGGTGAAGGCGTTCCCGATGTCGGGCAGCGTCTACAACTACGCCGGTCGGGGCATCAGCGCGCCGGTCGGGTTCCTGGCCGGTTGGGTGATCCTGCTCGACTACGTGCTCGTGCCGGGTCTGCTGTATCTGGTGGCGTCGGTGGCGATGCACGCCACGGTCCCGCCGGTGCCGGTGTGGTTGTGGCTGCTCGGGTTCGTCGCTGTGAACACGGTCGTCAACTCGGTCGGGATCCGGATGACCGCGATGGTGACCCGGGTGATGCTCGTCGGCGAGTTGATCGTCCTGGCGATCTTCCTGGCCGTCGCAGGTTGGGCTCTCGCCTCGGGCAGGGGTCGGTTCAGTTGGGACGCCTTCTACAACTCCGACACGTTCACCTGGTCCCTCGTGGCCGGGGCGGTGTCGATCGCGGTGCTGTCGTTCCTGGGCTTCGACGGCATCTCCATGCTGGCCGAGGAGACCAAGGGCGGTTCCCGGCAGATCGGCCGGGCCATGACCGCCGTGCTCGTCCTGGCCGGGGTGCTGTTCATCGCCCAGACCTGGCTGGCCGCGATGCTCGTCCCCGACCCGGCCTCG
The DNA here is from genome assembly GCF_059359015.1 of Micromonospora sp. LZ37. Taxonomy (NCBI): domain Bacteria; kingdom Bacillati; phylum Actinomycetota; class Actinomycetes; order Micromonosporales; family Micromonosporaceae; genus Micromonospora; species Micromonospora sp. LZ37. The sequence continues at coordinate 296,285 of NZ_JCADBL010000006.1, forward strand.
CTGCTCAGCGACGGGGATCCGAACGGCACCGCCTTCTACGACGCCGCGCAGGTCGCTGGCGGAGGGTGGCTGGCGACCATGTGCGCGGTAGCGACCGCGATCGCGTGGGGCCTGCCGAACTCGATGGTCGCCCAGGTCGCCACCTCACGCCTGCTGTACGCGATGGCCCGGGACCGGCAACTCCCGGCGTTCTTGGCGAAGGTGTCGATCCGCCGGAACGTGCCGATCAACGCGACCCTGCTCACCGGCGCCGTGTCCCTGGTGCTCGGCCTGTACATGGCGACCCGGGCGGACGGGATCACGCTGCTTTCGTCGCTGATCAACTTCGGGGCGATGGTCGCGTTCCTCGTGCTGCACGTCTCCGTGGTCGTACATCACCTCATCCGCCAGGGCAGCCGCAACTGGTGGGCGCACCTGGTCATGCCCGGGATCGGATTCGCGATCCTCGCCTACGTGGTGGTCAACGCCAACATCGCCGCGCAGCGCCTCGGCCTGGCCTGGCTCGCCCTCGGCATGGTCGTGCTCGCCGGCCTCTATCTGACCGGCCGCCGGCCCGCCCTGTCGGGCCTGGCCCCCGCGCAGCCGCAGGCCCGTCACATGGAACGGGTGTGACCGCCATGGACACGATCACCTACCGACCCGCCCGCGACGAGCTCGCCTACACCTTCGGCGGGCGAATGCCGGTGGCCCACGTCCGCTCCGGCGACATCCTGCAGGTGCACACCGAGGACTGCTTCGGCGGCCTCGTGCGAGGGCCGGCGGACCTGCCGTCGCGGGTGTGCCGGATGCCGTACCTGAACCCGGTGTCCGGACCGTTCTTCGTCGAGGACGCCGAACCCGGCGACACCCTCGCCATCCACCTCGCCATCATCACACCCGCCCGCGACTGGGGAGTGTCCTCGACGTTCCCGCACTTCGGGGCACTAACCTCCACCTCCCACACCGCCACCCTACAGCCACCGCTACAGGAGCGGGTGTGGGTGTACGACATCGACCCGCACGCCGGCACAATCCGCTTCCACGCCACGGCCAGCGACCACTCCGCCGACCTGCCCCTGGACCCAATGATCGGCACCATCGGGGTTGCCCCTGGCGGGTTCGAGGCTCGCTCCACGATCGTCCCGGACACGCATGGCGGGAACCTGGACACCCCGCAGCTGCGCGCCGGCACCACCCTCTACCTCGGGGTGAACGTGCACGGCGCGATGCTCGCCCTCGGTGACGGGCACGCCCGCCAGGGCGAGGGTGAGGCGTGCGGGGTCGGGGTGGAGATCGCCACGACCACCACCCTGGCCATCGAGGTCATCAAGGGCACCCCGACGGTGTGGCCCCGCCTGGAGACCGACACTTCGATCATGTCGGTCGGCTGTGCTCGGCCCCTGGAGGACGCCTACCGGATCGCCCACCGCGACCTGGTCGGCTGGACCAGCACGCTCACCGGTTTGGAAGAGCTCGACGCCTACCAACTGATCTCGCAAGCCGGCAGGGCGCCGATCGGCAACGTGTGCGACCCGAACTACACGGTCCTCGCCGCCGTCGACAAGACGATGCTTCCAGACCCGACCGCCGCCTACGACGGGGTGCACGCCCGCCTGCAGCAGCGCGGCGCGGCTGGGCTGGGATAGGCGGCCGGTGCGATGACCGCGTCGATCCCTCAGCTGCCGCTGCGGGACGAGCTGTTCCTGCTCGGCCACAACGACGACACCGGCCACCCCCACATCCACCGCCAAGCCCTCGCCCTCGGCATGGCCGGCGCGGTCCTGACCGACCTGTTCCTGGCCGGGCGGATCGCCCTCGACGACACCGAGGACACCCGCCCTGGCGGGCGACGGCTGTGGCTGCACCTTGACCGGCCCGTCGGCGACCTCATCGCCGACACCGCCATCACCTCGGTCCGCTACGCCAATTCCGCCCCGACGCTGCGGGGATGGCTGTCATGGTTCGCCGAGGACCTGTACGAACGCACCCGCGCCGGCCTGCACGCCGGCGGGATCCTGCACCGCACCAGCCGACGCCGCCTCGGCGGGCTCGCCCGCACCGAGGTCTATCTAGCCACCGACAGCAAATGGGCGGTCGTGGCGAGGTCCCGGCTGCGGTACCTCGCCGCCGGCCGGGAGCCGCCGGATAACCACACCGCTGCCCTCGCCGGTCTCGTCGCTGTCCTCGGCCTCGCCGCCCACCTGTACCTCGACGACACCAACGTCGTGACCGCTCAGCTGCGGGCGGTCGCCGAGCAGCACTACCGGCCCGTACGCGACATCACCGCCGCGGTCGACGCCGCCGTCGGTGACCTCGCCACCGCCGCATACCGCTGACCCCCACCACAGACTTCCGGAGCCATCGACCGTGATCCACCCACCTCACTCACCCTCAACGCCCACGGATCTGCCGGCCCGATGGCGTCGGCGGCCCGCCGTCCGGATCACTGCCGCGCTGTCCGTGCTATCCCTGCTCGTCGTAGCCGCCCTCGTCCCCGCTTGGGCCGCGACGCGACCTCCCGCGCAGGACACCGGCGGCTGGCGGGTCACGCCGCCCGCCCGAACGAGCACCGCACCGTGTGAGATCCCCGCGCCACTGACCGCCGCCGAACTGCGCGCCCTCGCCGCGCGGACCGCCGCGGCGCCACCCACCGCTCTATCCGCACCGCAGCCAGCCGCCCACGTGCTCCCCCAGGTCGCCGCCGAGGCGCACTGCGACGTCCCGGGACGGTTCTCGTTCGTGCTGATACGGCAATGGGCAGCCGACACCCGCATCGAGGCAGGACGTGCGACCAGCACCGTCGTGGTCTTCGAACATCGGCACTGACGCGCCGACAACGGCTCGGGACGGGCCACCAGCCTGCGCCACCCGCCCCGCCCACAGCCCACCATCGACGAAATCTACCCGCCGGGCACGCTCGACGGAGCCATCGGCCCGATCGCCGTCGACTCCGCTGGCCTCAGGGCACAGATCACCAGCATCGCGCCGCCGTTCCTCGGTGCACCGGCGGTCCTGCACGCCGTCGCCGGCCTGACGTCGTGGCGCACACCCAGCCGCGACGCCCGCACCGCGATCCTCACCCTGCTGGCGCGCACCGACGGGCTTACCTACCACCCCGCCGTGCGCGACCGCGCCGGGCGCACAGGTGCCGGCGTAAGCGCCACCAGCGACGACGGCACCACCCGCAGCCTGCTCATCCTGCACCCCAGCACCGGCGAGGTCTTCGCCTACGAACGCGCCCACTTCACGCCATCAAAGCGCGGCCACACCCGCACCGGCGACGTCGAGGACTACCTGCTGTTCAGCATCCACACCCGCACGAGCACTACCAACACGCCCTGACACCGCGCCGCCAATCACGCGGCAGCTCCCATCCGCTTGCAGACTGTTGAAGGGATCCTCTTGGACGGCACTGCTCGCATACGCGCCGGCCGCTGGGCCGAGAAGGACAAGGTCGCCGCGCTCATCGCCGACGCCCTGCACCCCGACCCGCTGGCCGCCTGGCTGGTGCCCGAGGCGACCCACCGGCGCCGCATCCTCACCGAGGTGACGGCGATCTGGGTGGAACACGCCATGTTCTACGGCGACACCTACGTCACCGACGACCTGATCGCCGCCGCGGTCGGTTTCCACCGCTACCGCAGCATCCCGCCACCGGCGAACTACCGCAGCCGCCTCACCGACGCAGCCGGCGACCATGCTGAGCGCTTCGAGATCCTCGACGGGTTGCTCAGCGCACGTCGGCCCACCGAACCGCACTACCACCTGGCGTTCCTCGCCGTCGCGCCCGCCGCCCAGCGGCGAGGTGTCGGCGCGGCGATGCTCGCTCACCATCGCGACAGACTCGACCGCGTCGACCCACCCTCGTGGACCGACACCACCGGCGAGTGCCAGGACGTCTACACCCGCTACGGATACACCCCGCGGGAAGCCATCCGGCTTCCCGCGGGCCCGGTTCTCACCCCGATGCGCCGCACCCCTACGTCGGGCCCTGCTCCCCTGGACACCGTCAGCGCGGCCGGTGGCTCGCAGGTCAGCGGTCTGGGCGTCTGATCCGCGCGATGGCCTCACGAACCGAACCGTGGCCGATCCTGCGCCACGTCACACGTGGTCCTGGACGAGACCGTGCCGTTCCCGGACGAACGCGGCGAGCGTCGTCTGCCCGCCGCGACGCCCTCGCGCCCCGCTGATCTCAGAACTCAAGCCCGGGACCGATCCGATATGCCTCACCCCCGCAAGTACCCGCAAGATCTCATCGACGCCGCGGTTTCCCGCGTACATCAGCAGCGCGCGGCGGGCGACCACCGTGCCGTCACCGCTGTGGCCCAAGAGTTGAACCTGCAGCGCCGGCTCGTGCAGAAGTGGGTCAGCGGCGCCCGTGGGGCGGCCGAAGCGTCAACTGCCGCGCAGGAGGGACCCGCTCTCTATCGGGCCGACGACGCCGACCTGTGGGAGGTGGTGCTGCCGCCGGGGCTGCTGTGGTGTCGCCTCTGCGCCCAGCCCATGACCGCGGTCATGGACTGCGACGAGGACCTCGTCTACGACTGCCCACCCGGGTGTTGCCGCCCCTGCCTACCCGCTGTGCTCGTGGTGGAGGCCATCGGCCGGGCCGTGCTGCGTCACGCACCCCGCATCGTGCCCACGACTCTGGCTCACCCGCGCAGCCCACTGATGGGCGCGGCCTGCGCCGGACGGGTCATCAGCCGCGTGAGTGCCGGGCGCACCTGCACCGACCTGCGCATCACCTGGCGGCCCGTCGTCGCCGGTCTCGTTCCGGTCACCGAATACGTCGAACTCGCCCGCAGCCTTGCCGCCAGCAATCCCGCTCACGCCCGGGAACTCCTGCACGCCGCGCTGGCCGCCGTCGACCCCATCACCGCGCCGGCCGACCCGCTGCACGCGGACGCCGCCTGCATCCTCGGCGAGGTGCTCATCCGTCTCGGCCACCCCGGTGCGGCGATCCGCTGGGCCACCTACGCCCACCACGCTGGCACCCACCTGCACGGCCCCGCCGCCGGTACCACCCTGACGGCCCTGCACACTCTCGCCACCGCGCACCGCCTGGTCGGGCACCACCAGCGCGCGTATCACCTCTACCGCCACCTCACCGAGCAACTCGTCACCACCACCGGGCCCGAGGCGCATCGCACCCTCGCCGCGCAGGCGTCCCTCGCCGTCGTTCTGCACCAGCTCGGCCACTGCGCCCGCGCGCGGACGCTGCTCGCCGACACCATCACCGCCCACCGACACGCACATCCTGGGCACCCCGCCAGCGACCGGATGGTCGGGCACCTGGCCCGGATGTGGCAGCACTGCGCCGAGCAGCGACACCACCACCCGGACGCGGGATGACAGATGTCGGTACGCAGCCAGCTCAGAACGGTCGAACCAGCGATCAGACATTGCCCCAGGCCAACCGAGGGGCTCGGCGGTGGGCGCCCCGCTCCAGCAGTCCTGGCTAGCCCGAGCCCTGTCGAATGTGACTCCCGCTGGCACTCTTCAGGCGTCCGCTGCCCGATTTGTGCGACCGGTCACGAGGGAAGAGTCGTTCCGGCGCGGCGCCGTGTACAGCGCGGTGACGTAGTGGTCGACCACCGTCCCGCCGGGCTGGCTGGCGACCACCTCGGCGACGCCGTCGAGGAACGCCTCTCGCCGGTCAGCACTCAACTCGCGCACGTACGAGAAGGTCCCCCACAGCCCGCGCGCACCGTGCGGGGTCAGCTGGTGCTCCCAGCGGATTATCTCGACCCGGACGGGGCCGAACCAGCCACCTGCCTCCAGCTCCGCTGTGCGTTCGGCGACCCGCAGGGGCGCTGGCACGCCTGCCGGGCCGCGCCCGTGCGCCGGTAGCCACCGTCGGTAGGGCGCGTCCAGGTCCGCGCGCCAGGGCGGGCTGCGGTCAGGGTCACCGAAGACGGTCCACCACACCGCCAGTCCTCCGCCCGGCCGGACCAGGCTGGCCAGCCGCCGCACCGCCGCAGCCGGTCCAGCCAGTGGAAGGCGGTGGCGCAGACTGCCAGGTCGAACGGGTGGGCGGGCAGCGGCACGATGGCGGAGTCACCCTCAATGGCGGTCACGTCGTAGCCCGCCAGGTTCGTCCGCAGCCGGGCTGCTAGGCGGCCACCGAGTTCCACCGCCAGCACCGACGCTCCGGCGGCCACGAGGGACGGGTCACCTGCCCGGTCCCGGGCAGGATCTCCAAGACGCGGGCACAGGGCCGCAGCCCACAGTCGGCAAGCACCTCGTACACCCGCCGCGGGTACCCCGGCCGAGCCGCCTGGTAGCTGTCCGGATCCTCGTCGAAGCTGCCCCGCCGGCTCAGCCGCTGGTCGTCACCGCCCACGTCGCGAGCGTATTCGCTCGGGTAACCGGCACCGGCCCGGCCGCACGCGGTCATCCGCTGCCGCTCCGGTGAGGGCGAGTTTCACCCCGCCTTGCGGCGTCTCTGGTTGATCTTCTTCGCGACGGCGTCGGCGGCGTCCTGGTGCAGCTGCTTGGTGACGCTCTGGTAGGTGTCGCGAGTCAGGGTCGTGGTGGAGTGACCGAGTTGGTCGGAGAGGACCTTGATGTCGACGCCGGCGTCGAGGGCGATGGTGGCGGCGCTGTGGCGCAGGTCGTGTAGCCGGATCGGCGGTAGGCCGGCTTTGCGAACGAGCCGGCGGAAGCGTTGGGTGACGGCGTTGGGGTGCCAGGGCTGCCCGTCGGGGCGGACGAAGAACAGGCCGGTGTCGGGCCACGCCGGGCCGGCGGCGAGTTGCCACTCGGCGCGGCGGGCCTTGTAGGCGGTGAGGACCTTGACGGTGTCGGCGTCGAGGGCGACGTCGCGGTTTCCGGACCTACTCTTCGGGGGTTTCTGCACGGGTGTGTAGCCGTGGGTGGCGATCTGGTTGTTGATGGTGGTTTCCCGGCGGTGCAGGCGGACCTCGCTGTCGCGCAGTCCGCAGGCCTCGCCGCGGCGGGGCCCCCGGTAGGCCATGTAGTGCCACATGGGATGCAGGTCCGGGGCGTGCCGGGCGACGTGGTCGAGGAAGTCAACGACCTGGGCATCAGTCCACACCATCACCGGTCCGGGCACCTGGCCGGTGTCCTTCCAGCGCTGCACGCGTTCGTCCTCCCACACGATCGGCAGCGGCCGGTCACCCGGGGTTTTGACCAGCGCGGCCGGGTTGGAGCCGACGATCAGTTCGTCGGCGAGGGCGTCGTTGATGGCCTTGCGCAGGCAGGCGCGGATGCGCTGCCGGGTCGTGGGGCCGGTGGGCCGCACCCCGGCTGCGGACCTGCGCACCGCCGGGTCGGGGCTGGTCTTCGCGGCGCGGATGTCGTCGTTGCGGCGTTCGATCGCGGCGAACATGGCCCGGACGTGGCTGGTGCGCAGCTTGTCCAGCGGGACCTCGCCGAGGTGTGGGATCAGGTGCACTCGCACGATGGACTCGTAGCCGTGCAGGGTGTTGTCGTCCACGCTGAGGTGGGTCAGCCAGCCGGTGAGGTAGTCGGCGACGGTGGGCGCGTCCGCGAGGGGGCCGTCGCCGCGTAGCCGCTGGCGGATCCGGTCGACCTCGGGCAGGGGCCGTTTGGCGCGTGAGGCGTTCTGGAGCAGGTCGCCGATCTCGGTGCGGCGGCGCCGGTCGCCCTTGGCGAGAGCGAGCAGTTCGCGGGCGTGGTCGAGTTCGTCGGCGGCGGCTCGTTGGGTGGGTAGGCCGGAGCGGCGTAGTTGCCGGCGCCCGCCGTCGGCGGTGGGTGGGACTTCGAGTTGATAGGTCCAGTGCCCGTGCTCGGAACTCCAGGCGCGGTTGGGGCGGCGCAGCTTGGGACAGTCGTTTCCGAGTGGCTTGCCGGTTTCCGGGTGGCGGCAGCCGCAGCGTTTGAAGATGCTTCCGTCAGGCATGGCAGTGGTGCTCCTCGATCAGGTGGGGCGCATCGGTTTCGTCGATCGACATCCACGCGTGATCCGCGGACACGATCAAGTCGCCGGGACCGTCGTACGACGGTCCCGGCGCAAGGTCGGGGCTGGAAGAGAACCGCGCGCGTTGGCGCGGCGTGAGGGCTGGGCCGGGGTTGGCTCCCGCCAACGCGGAAGGCGCCTACGGTGGGGCACTCGTGGCACCGGCGGCGCGCTCCGGCGTGGTCCCCGGTTCGTGCAGGTGCAGGGCGGCGAGCAGCGGCGCCGTCGGTATCCGGTAGTGGGCGCCGACGCGGAAGTGCGGCACGGGGAACGCGTCGCGGCGGATCAGCTTGTAGGCGGCGGAGCGGGACATGCCGAGCACCGCCGCGGCGGTGGCCAGGTCCGTGCTGACGCCCAGGCCGTGGATTCGCTCGGCCGTCCACGCCGGCTTCTGCTCACCGGCAGCCGGCCTCTCCCCGGATTGAGGTGGCACGGTTCCATTGCGTCTGGACGATCTCATGGTCATCTCCTCGGCGGTAGGCACGGGCGTACAGGTCAGGCCCGGGGTGCGCGGCGGGTGAGGCTGGATGCCGGAGACGGGCTCAGCCCTCGCAGGAGCAGATCCGATGGGTGCTCGATCTGGTCCGGCGACATCCAGCACGGCCGGCCGGTACGACTCAAGCGGCGCTTACCTCGGTGCTCGCCCATGTCGATGTCGGCTCCGCGCCGGATCGGTGGGGCGCTGACATCTGTAAACCGGCGTCTGTGTGCTCTGGCGAACGCCTGCCTGACTCACCGCCACTCACGAGGGCTCACAGGCTGCCCGTCCGGCCGCTCGCCGGGCCAGCGCGCGGACGTGCCACCGCCTCGACGCCACCCCCGGACAGTGACACAAGTCGATTACATGACGGATGGTGTGACGGTCCACGGGCGCTCCGACCTCGTGTCCGCCGTCGGCTCGACAGCGGTGCCAACATGTCACACACCGCCTCGGCGGCACCTGATCGGACACTCATGCACGTCGATGACAAGTTGTCCGCGGACATGTCCGCGGCCGACGGGTGCCGACATAGCTTGCGGGCGGTTGACAAACCGGTCCAGGCGACGCGGTGATGTCATGCCGGTTTGGCCATCGCCGCCGCGGGACGGACTTCCGTCGTCGACGCCAGTGCCATTTCAGGCCAGCGACACGCGCGAGGCTGCGTTGTCCCGGGCCTGCTCAGCGATTCCGCCGGACACTTTGTCAACGACGGACATCGATGACAGGCGCGACGTGGCGGACACCGGGCCGGACACGGAGGACACGTTGTGCCCACCTCGATGTCTTGGCCGCGCGCACGACGCCGATCGCCACTTCTCGATTCCATCTGACCGCCGCTGAACGCGTGTCCGGACAAAGTGACCCGGCGCTCATGCCGACGTTCCTGTCCTCGCGGACGCGGTCGCCGCCGCCCGCACGGACAACCTGTCAATCGACTGCCCTCGTTGACACCGGTTCGCGCGCTTCCCGGGCGAGGCAGCCGGGACCGAGGGTTCCCACCACTGGTGCTCATACTCCGGCGACCGACATGGGTGAGGCGCCGGGCATGATGCCCGGGGACGGGGACGCGGCAGATGGTTGGGGTTCGCGCCACGCCGGCGTCGTCCGCTGGCCTACCCGCGTAGGAGTAAGCGCTGTCCCCCGCGAATCTCTGCTGCGGCGCGGCCTGCTGTGCGTGGATGTACCGACCGTCCGGACCGTTCACCCCATGCGTCGTCGAGCAGGCGCCTTCCCCCTGGCCGCAGGCGCGCACCCCATGGTCTGAGTGACGAAGGGTCTGCCATGCGCTGTCCGCCCCTGCCGGTGGCCGACCCAGCAACCTCACTTCCTGTCGAACTACTTCACCGCTTCCTCGCCGTTATAGCTTCATCGCCGATATATTGAGGCTATGGCCACACCCACGCCGTTGCGGGAACCGACCTTTCTGATCCTGACCGCGCTCGCACGGGAGTCCATGCACGGTTACGGCATCATCAGCGACGTCGCTGCGCTCTCCGGTGGGCGAATGGCGCTGCGGCCCGGCACCCTCTACGGCGCGCTCGACCGCCTCACCGACGAGGGTCTGGTCGAGCGAGACCGCGAGGAGGTCGTGGAGGGACGGCTTCGCCGTTACTACCGGCTCACCGAAGCAGGCAGGTCTGTGCTCGTCGCCGAGACCGAGCGGTTGCGCCGCAACGTCGAGGCCGCCACCCAACGGCTACGTGCCAGGCCCGCGGGAATCCTCGCCGTCGACCCCGCGTCACGCGGGCGCCTCGCTCGAACGGCCATCAGCACGACGAACGCTGCAGTCGCTGGCCGAGGTTCCGAGGGCCGCTGACCGGCCGTTCGGTGCACTCATGCTTCGTGCAGTTTCCGCTACGCTGATGGACGTCACTCCGGCTCTTGTTCCACGACAGCGTCCGACCGGCCTCCCGTCTCGACGCGTGGAACCACGACCGGCGGCGATGCGGACCAGGATAGAGGGGTGGCGTGGCTAGCAGGCGTTTCGAGGAGCGGCGTGCCGAGATTGTTGAGCGCGCCCGTCGGAATTACTTGCCGGATCCAGTAGCTCGTCTACTCGCCGTCGTGCAAGAACCGAGATGCGACGGAGAGTCTTCATCTACGGAGTTCGATGCTTGCCTGGCCCGCGAGTTGGACCGCTTGCGCGGCAGCCTGGACGGGTTGCAGGGCCTTGCCCCCGATGGCCTAGGCAGGGCAGGTGGAGCCATAGAGGCGGAAGCGACCAAGGCTGCGCGAACCCTGCTTGCCGCCGCGGAGGCGTCCGGGATGACCGCGGCGGCCGAGTTGCTGCGCTCAGCTCTCGGCCGGTGCACGGTCATACCGCAGCAGCCGTCGCGGCCCTCCATGAAGCCCGAGTTTCCTCAGCCGCTACGAGTCCTCGACCCGGATACGGGCAGGCCGATAGGCTTGTGGCGTTAATTCAACGAATCAGCCGCGTTCCGCCCGGAACCCGCTGGAAGCCAGGCAGAAAACGCGCTATCCAAGCCGCCAGGACCTCCCACAGCAGGCCTGGGTCCTCGACGGTGATCCCCCTTGCCGCGCAAAGCTCGACCAGCCGCTCTACTGCCTTGATGGTGGTCAGGTTGCTGCACTCCTGCGCGATACGACCCGTGAAGCCCTGCCGTAAGATAGCTCCGACGTAGGCATTGAAAGCTGCCTCATTCTCGATGCCGTGGGGCACTCCTAACGCTTGCAGCTCGGGCTGCACAAAGTCTGCGAGCTCCTGCTCGCGCTGCCCGGTGTAGACAAGCCAGAGCACCTCTGGCATCCGATAAGAGGGCAGCCAATCCGCGTGGTCGGTTGGCTCCTTGGCGGCCTGCAAACGTGCCGGAGGGAGCGCGGCGGCTGCTGCTAGAACGGCGTCGCGGTCCGCTTCCGTGGCCGTCGACGACGTCGCCCGCAGCACGGAAACCAGCGCAGTTAGGGCCGGATCGTTAACTGACGCCCCGACAAGGATTTCCACGGCGCCAGGCCGGCTCCAACCCAGACCATTCCCGGTGACGTTGGCTGAGCCGACCAGGGCAGAGGAATCGGCCAGGTAAACCTTGGCGTGGACGATCGGGTGCAGCGACACCGTCCCACCGCGAGCGTTCACCAGATCCAGGATATGCGGGTCACTCGCTCCGGCGGCAACCTCGTCGGGTCGCCACCGGGTGTACACGTCGAGTAGAGCGTCTTGCGGTAGCGCCGAGAGAATGGGGCTGAGACCGGCCGTGGTGATGAACGGTGCGACGATCGTAAAGGAGGTGGCCGCGGCAGCAAGTTCGAGGACCCTGACGCCGCAGCGTTGAGGGTCGACGTGTTCCTGCGTCATGCACTACCCTCGCCGTCCTCTTCGGCGCTTTCACCGAACAGTTCGGCAGCCTTGAATGCGGAGTCTTGCACCGTCTCGGCGAGGCGTTGGCCCCACTGGTCACGGATCTGCTTCCACGTGCCCGCGAGGGGGTGTCCCTGGTACTCGTTCTCGCAGCGAGCATAGGCCAGCAGAAGCCAGGTGATGGCATCGGCACTCTTGGTGAGGAGCCTCTTGGCTTCCTCTTCGCTCATCGCGGCGATGTCTTCGCCGGAGGCGCGCAACGGATCGATGATGGCCTGGTAAGCGGGGTGGGCGTTGTTTAAGCACAGCAGCTCTAGGTTCATGGCCTCGTCGGGCCGGAAGAACGCCGAAACGTGCTTCTCCGCGTGCGTCAGGATCTGGACGGTCACACCACGCCTGTAGTTCTCGATGATTATCTTGCGGGTTTGATCGGGGACGTCGTCCGCCTTGAGTTTCGTCTCGATAGCGCCGGCGGCCTTCACAGGGTCCGGATCATCCGCGAACTTCTTCTCGCCGGGCGTGGGGATGACGGTGGAGCGTGTCTTCTTGATGTTGGAGGCGACGCCCGCGATGTTCGGTGGGGCGGAGCGGCCTCGCGATGCCGCGTCTCGTCCTTCTCGGCCTTCTTGGCGCAGAGAACGGACGAGGATCAGCAGCTGGTGGGCCATCCCGTATAGCTCGGCGATCTCGTGCTCTTCGTCGAATAGGCCCTCTTCCAGGGCTTGTTCCTTCGGCAGATCGTAGGTGCGCGCGAGTTGCAGTGCCTGCGTCAGGTTGGGAACGTCCTGCTTGTTGTTCGTCACCCCGAAGATCTCGTCGAGGTCGGGGCTGTAGGAAAGCTCGACACCCCACCACCGGTCGGTGGCTTCCTCGTTCAAAGTCTGTTCGAGGACGAGCTCGCGGCCGGCGCGCACGACCGAGATCCCGGCGTTGTCGCGGGCATGGCGTCCCTGATGGGTGTCTTTACCGGGATTTCTCCCCGGTCGGGCCTCGGGCCGGGCCAGGGACAGCCGCGCGTGGACGGTGGAGCTGCCTTTGCCGTCCGCACGCGCGATCTCGAAGGTCCGAGAGTTGTGGTGGGCGGTGAAGGGCGCGGTGTCGGTGACCGGAACGTACTTTTCCTTCTCGCCGTCCGGGCCGGCCTGCTCCCAGTACTCGAGGGTGCTTTGGTCCGCCGGCAGCAGGTACAGGGGGTCGTTGGGGCGTACGTCGTGGAACTCGATGAGCCCGCCGATCATGTCTGCGTCAACAATGGCGATCTTGATGTGGCGCGGCTCGGAGTTGGCGGTCAGGAAGTTGCGGTAGATACGCCCGAGTAGGTTCTCAGCGTGCTTGAGGATGGTGCTAGCAGTGGTCCAGCGGACCTTGTCGAGCGTGGACCATCGAACGGCCGTGCCGCCGTAGAGCGGCTGTCCCATCGAGGTGTCCGCAGTGGCATGCTGCTTGAAGACGTCGAGGACCCAGTCGGGCATGGCTTCGTAGCCCGACTGACCGGGGTGTGTCGGCCACGGGACGGTGAGCGTGGATCCCTTACCGGAGTGTGAAATTTCCAGCAGATCGAGATAGGTGTGGGAGGCGTTCTCCGGTTGTGAGTTTTGCCAGGTCCAGACATCGGTCTTCTTGCACTGTGAGACGCTGGCCTGCGGCAGTCCCATGCCGAAGCGGCCGATGCCCGATCGATCGTCGTACTTGCCGGATCCGCCGAACGACAAGGCGAGGTTGACGGCCTGATCCGTCATGCCGGTGCCGTCGTCGATGACCCAAATCTCCTCCGCGCGTTTGGTGGCGCGCCGCTTACCCTGCACCATACGCTGCACGATGACTAGCAGGACTGTACGGGCCTGACCCCACTGGAAGGAGTTGTCAATCAGCTCAGCGAGGGCGTAGTCGGTGCCCTTGTACCCGGTGTCCCGGATGGACTTGACGGTCTGTTCACCGGAGAGAAGCGGAGCTTCCTGGTGGGTGTCGGGTGTTACCACAAGTCCTCCCAGTGGGTGAAGGCGGCGGCGATGGAGCCGAATGCGGGGACTGCGGGGTCGACCACGGTGACGACGACGGCTTTCCTGTTGCCGCCGGCCTTCGGGCCCCGGATGCCCCGGCCGACCATCTGGCTGTACAGCACGAGGGATCGTGTCGGGCGCGCGATCACGACGGCGCTGGTCTGCGGGGCGTCGAAGCCGGTCGTCAGCACGCCGTAGTTGACCAGGACGCGAGGGATGGGTGCCGGGCTCTTGTACATCCGGATTGCGGTGTCGCGCAGTTCGGGTGCTGTCGTTCCGTCGACAGCGTCCGCGAGGACACCGACCGCTCGCAGCGACGCTGCCAGCGAGTGCGCCAGTTCTACCGAGGCGGCGAACACGATGATGCGGCGATGTGACTCACTGACTAGCTGCAGAGTGGCGCCGAGAACCTCCTGCATGTAGTCATCCTGATTGAGGCCGATGTCATCCGGTTCGTCATCGTCGCCGCTATCTGGATCATCGTCCTCCGGCAGGTCTCCGAGGAGCCGGAATTCGGGCTCGGCGAGATAGCCCTGACGGATCAGGTAAGCGACCGGGTTGTCCGCGCCTTCAGCGGCGGTGTCGAGCTCCACTTTCATGTGTTCGAAGAACTCGGCGAGATCCTCGTCGGACCGCCCTCCGAGGAAAGTCCGCCCCGGGGTCGCACTGAGCCCGATGATGGGGGTGACCGGTTGCCCGGCGGCGGAGAGTTGTTCGACCACCGACCGGTAGGTGCGGGCGACCGCTTGATGCGCTTCGTCGAACACGATGAGCCCCACGCGACGACCGAGGGCAGGAATGAAACCGGGGTCGCTGCGACGTGCATGGACGGTCTGCAAACTGGCCACGATGAGGCCGTCGGTGAGGTCGGTAAGGTCGGCGTCCTGACCGCCCCAGGCCGAAACGATCGGGACGGGCCGGTCGCCCAGCAGAGACCACGCCTTGTGGAACTCGCGCGCCGCTTGGTCCAGCAGCTCTCGCGTGGATGCGAACCAGAGGACCACGCGACCTTCGTTCTCGCGCAGATAGTCGGCCACCATGCTCATCGTGGTGCGGGTCTTGCCGGATCCGGTCGGCATGTGCAGCAACAGCCGGGTGCGGCCCAGCCGCAGCAGCTTGCGGGCGCGGACCACGGCACGGCGTTGGTGCGGAAACAGCCCGTAGGCTGGCGTCGCGTCGGTCGGTGTCTGCGCCGCAGTGCTGGCGCGCACCTCGGGAAGACCAAGAAATACCGCCACGGCACTCGGATTCGCCAGAACGGCCTTGCTGTCGAGCTGATCCGGGCCTAACGACAGGCGGGCGGACAGATCGCGCCGTTGTTCATCCGGGAGCTCACCGGGCAACACACCGGCCTCGGCCAGACGACGGACCGCGGTGATGGGATCGCCGAGGCACGCAGCCGCGATCACCGCATCACTGGGTGCCTGCAGAACATGCCCGCCGTCGACGAGGCGCCCGATCGCTCGAAGGACCCGCTCGTCTACGAAGCTCGACGTCCGGCTCGACGTCCGCAACAAGTCAAAGAATGTGTATGTCATCGGCATGCTCGAGCAGCGGGGATCAGGAGAGGGAGGGTCAGCGCGGCGGCCACCCGGCGACCTGCTGCGACGCGCCGGGCATCTGCCATCAAGACAGCTGTGTGGAACATCTCGACGGCATCCTCCGCGCGACTCGCCTCGGGGTCGCTAGTCACGTGGGTCATTGAACAAGATGCCTACGACATCGACTTAGGCGCTCACTCTATCGCGCCACCACGCTCGGAGGGGACCGCGGCTCACGGGCGTGCTCGTGCAGCTGCGCCTTCCCCTGAAGGCGTCCGGAGCGGCGTTGAACTTCGATGCGGCGAACAGCCGCGAGCGGCCTACGGGGGCGACGGAACAGAACATGCGTACGGTAATCTTGCCACCCATGATCACGGCTGGTGGCACGCGTCGCGGTTCCCTTGCAGGCCACCAGCCCATAAGGTGGGTACCGCGACGGAGGGAGAGGGATGGGTCATACGGCTGTTGATCCCCTCATCTACCTCGACTACAACGCCACTGCGCCCGTTCGTCCCGAAGCGTTGGCCGCAACTACCAAGGCGCTGACGGCAGTTGGTAACGCCTCGAGCGTGCACGCGGGGGGCCGGGAGGCGGCCCTTGCGGTCGATCAGGCGCGTGAGCGCGTTGCGGCGCTGTTGGCATGCTCGCCGAGCGAGTTGATCTTTACGTCGGGTGCGACCGAGGCCAACAACTTGGCCATTCGGTCGGCCGCAACGCCTGGCCAGAGCCTAGTGATCAGTGCCGTGGAGCACCCGGCGGTGACCGAAGCGGCAGTTGCGGTCGCCGACGCTGCTGGGGGCACGGTTCACACGATTGGGGTCCACCGGGACGGCACACTTCGTCTCGAAGAACTGGAAGAAGCACTAGCAACTTCACCTGCTCTGGTTTCGATCATGGCGGCAAACAACGAGACCGGTGTCCTAAGTGATCTCGGCCTAGTGGTGAAGATCGCGCACAAGGCCGGGGCGCTAGTGCACTCGGACGCGACGCAGCTCGTTGGTCGACTACCGATCGATCTCCGTAGGCTGGAGCTTGACCTACTGTCCATGTCCGGGCACAAATTCGGTGCTCCGCAAGGGGTGGGAGCGCTGTTCGCGCGCCGCGGCATAGTGCCGGCGATCCGGCCGTTGATGCACGGCGGCGGCCATGAGCGGGGACGGCGGCCGGGAACCCTGAATGTGCCGGGCATCGTCGGCCTGGGTGCCGCTGCGGAGGCTGCCGCCCGGTGCCTCGATCAAGAAGCGGCACGTATCCGGTTGCTGCGTGATCGCTTCGAGACTGCTGTCATGACAGCCCTACCCGGCACCCGCCGCAACGGTCATCCTGACCGGCGGCTACCCGGCGTGTCGAGTCTGACCTTCGACGGCCTGCCGGCCGACGCGATGCTCGCCGCCATGCCCGCCATCGCGGCGTCCGAGGGCAGCGCCTGCGCGGCCGGTGCCATAGAGCCGAGCCGAGTCTTGCTCGCCATGGGCCTGAGCCGTGAAGAAGCCGAATGCACCATCCGTTTCTCTCTCGGCTACGCCACTACCGTTGATGATATTGATAGCGCCATTCGCCACGTGATCGACGCTGAGCGCCGGGTTCACGCTGCTCTGTACCCAAACACCACCACGACTGCCTCTGGAACCGTCCAGGGGCAGGAAGGACCGCGGAGACACGATGCTTGAAACCAAGCTCAAGGACGTTGCCGAGCCGTCGTTCTCCCGCCATGAGACCTTTCACCCTCGGTTCGGCTGGCTGCACAAGGCGTACAGCGCCTTGACTGACCCCAACATCGGCAGCGACGTGTTTCTGCGCGATAACGCGACGGTGACGCTCGGTGTCGGTAAGAACATGGTCAATGCGATCCGGTTCTGGTCATACGCCTTCAAACTCACCGTCGAGTACCCCAAGGACCTCACGTCCCGGGCGAACGTCGCCTCACCGACCTGGGAGGCGCGATGGCTGCTCGACGAGGACGGCGCAGACCCCTACCTCGAGGACACTGCGAGTCTGTGGCTGCTGCACTGGTGGCTACTGGCGAAACCCTGCCACACGCCCACCTGGTGGGTGGCCTTCCACGCACAGTCGACGTCCCGATTCACCACAAGCGAGCTCACCGAGACCACGCTGCGACACGTACGGCTGGCCGGCTGGGAGCCCCCGGTAGAGGCATCGGTAGCCAAGGACGCAGATTGCCTCACCAAGATGTACGCACGCCGGCGTGAACCCACCGCGGGTTCTGGCGGAAGTTTCGAGGACCTGCTTGATTCCCCCTTCCGGGAGCTCGGGCTGCTAGAGCCCACCGGGTTCGGACGCAACAACGCAGCGAGCCGCTGGCATTTCACCAGCAACGCCCGCACCTCATTGCCGCCGGCCTTGGTCGCCTACGCATGTCTGGACTACGCAGCGCGCAGCGAGCCCTTGCAGAGTGGTTCCATCGCTCTGGCTCGTCTCACCAATGAGCCGGGTGGCCCGGGGAGGGCCTTCCGGCTCAGAGAGCCGGAGATCGCGCATGCCTTGGAGGAGGTCGCCGGCGAGTACCCGCAGATGGCCCTGGTGGAGGGCATCGGACAACGCAGCCTGCGGTTCGAGGGCAATCCCAAGGAACTGGCCTGGGACGTGCTGGACGGCTACTACGGCGGCGTTCGCGCCCGCGCAAGCCTCCCGGATCGGGAAGCTTGGTACGCCATGCAACCACCCGGACTGCTGCGCGAGATGCGGCGACGTGGCCGCACCGACCTGCTCGACCAGCCGACTCTCGATCGACTCGCAGGAGCCCTGGTATGACCGCCAATGGTGCACCGTCGGGCGTCAGCCCGCAGACGCCGGCCGGGATCAACATTGTCAGCAGCCGACTGCGGTCGACGAACATCGAACGCGACGTCCGCGACGAGCGTCTCGGCCCAGTGCACATTGGCATCCGGGCACAGGACATGCTGGAACGGGTCACCGCCGCCCTGGAGGACCAAGCAAATACCCGCGCCTGGTCTCTGACAGGGCCCTACGGCTCGGGCAAGTCCACACTGGCCCTGGTCGTCGTATCGCTGCTCGGCCGTGCTGGGAACCGCCGGACGGAGGCCGAAGAGGTCCTCGCCGAAACGAGCCCGATCCTGGCCCGCAGGTTGACCACCGCTCGTGACAGCACCGCGCCCGACGGATTCATCACCTGCGTCGCCACGGCGCGACGAGAACCCCTCCTCGACAGCATCACGCGAGCACTGCTCGACGGTGCCGCCCGAGCCTGGCACAACGTCAACATGCCCGCACCCGTGCAGGAAGCACTCGCGCCCCTCAAGGCTCCGGGTTTCAGCAATCGGGAGCTTGTGTCCGCCGTTAAGGTCCTCTGCGAGCAGGCGCCGGTCATGCTGGTCATCGACGAGTTCGGCAAGTCGCTAGAGCACCTCGCCTCCCATGGTGAGTTCAGCGATGCCGGCAGCGACGTGTTCCTGTTGCAGGAACTCGCTGAACTCGGTGCAGGCTCCCGCGGCGTGCCGCTCTACCTCCTTACGCTGCAGCACCTGTCGTTCGCCGACTATGCCTCCCGCGCGAGTACGCTGCAGAGCCGGGAATGGGCGAAGGTTCAGGGCCGGTTCGAGGACATACTCATGACGATCCACCTCGGCGACACCGTCGAGCTGATCCGCCGAACCCTCGACCACGACGGCGTGTTGCCCAAGGGACGCAAGCTCATAGCACAGCATGCTGCCGCGTCCGCTCAGGCCTGGACCGAACGCGGCCTCCAAGGCATCCTCGCCGCAGGCCACGACACGTTCGCCCACGTGTACCCCCTGCACCCGCTGACAACGGTGGTCGCGCCGCTGCTCGCCGCGCAGATCGGGCAGCATGATCGCAGCATGACCGGGTTCATCGCGAATGACGAACCCCACACGGTGCGACGCTTCCTGCTCAGCTACGCCTCGAATCGCCCCTCGTCGGCGTCCACCGTCCGCATCGCCGATGCCTTCGACTACTTCTTCACCGCAGGCCGCACCACCATCTTGGCATCGGCCAACGCGAGCCGGTGGATGGAGATCGACAATCGCATCGCCGAGGCTAACGGCCTCCCTGAGCAAGACCAGGTCATTCTCAAGACCATCGGCATGCTTAACCTCGTCGACGCCTCTGGCGCCCTGCGCGCCAGCATGGACACCATCTTGTTCGCCTTGAGCGACCCCATCGCGCTTAACGACACCGCGGCCCGACAACTGCTTGCCGACCAAGTCGCCAGCCTCGTCGACCGCGGCTTCGTGGTGTACCGACAGTTCAGCGACGAGTACCGGGTATGGCGGGGCAGCGACGTCGATCTCACCAGCCACATCGAGCAGCTCATCAGCGCCTGCGACGACCACGCTGCGGTCAAGGTCATCTCCGCCTACCTGCCGACCGCCGTCGTGGCAGGGAAGCACAGCCAACGCACTGGCATGCTGCGCCACTTCGTCACTAAGGCCACCGACGCAGGTTCGCCCGAGCTCATCGGGCCGTCCGCCGCTGACGCCGAAGACGGACTCCTGCTGTTCCACTTCGGAGACGAATACACCATCCCCACCGTTCGAGCCGACCGCCCTGTCATCGCCGGCGTGACCGCCCACGCCGAGAAAGTACTCAGTACCGCCCGCTACCTCCACGCTCTGCACGAGCTACCGGCCAACGTCGAACTCGACGCCGTGGCCAGCACCGAGGTCAGCGAACGTATCGCGCAAGCCAGCGCCGAACTGGCCACCCGGGTCGCAGAAGCCTTCCTGCCAAGCCAGCTGGCCCCCACCTGGTACCTGCTGCCGGCCAAGGCGGGAGCTGCCGTCTTCACATCTAACGCCGAGACCATCAAAGGTAGAAGCCTCGCAGAGCTAGTCTCCAAGGCGTGCGAGAGCGTATTCCCCTACGCTCCGCACATTCGCAACGAGATGCTGGGCCGGCATAAGCTGACCAGCCAAGCAGCCAAGGCACGGCGTGAGCTGATCATCGCCATGATCACCTCGCCCACCCAGCAGTATCTCGGTATTGAGGGCTACGGGCCGGAACGCGCGATGTACAGCGGCGTCCTGGAGTACCTCCAGCTGCACCGCCCCACCGATCAGCGCGCCGACGAGGACACCGAGCTGCTCCCATTCGGCTTTCACGAGCCGGAGCCCGGCAACTCGCTGCACCCGGCTTGGACCGCCATGCAGCAGCGGATGCGGGCCGCCACCGAACAGCCGCTGCGGCTCGATGCCGTCTACGAACTCCTCGAAGCGCCTCCGTTCGGGATACGGCCGGGCGTCACCCCGGTCATCGTGCTGACCGCGCTCATCATCGGCAGCCAAGAACTCGCCCTCTTCGAGGAGGGCACCTACCAGACCCGACTCACCGAGGCTCTCGCCGAACGCATGATCAAGAGCCCGGAACGGTTCGCAGTCAAAGCCATGGGCGCCCAAGCGGGTCCGCGCAAGATCGTAGTGACCGAGATCGCCCAGCAGATCGGTGCGCGGATGCCAGCAGCACCGCCGATGAACGTCCGCAACGTGGCGCCCCTGGCGCTCACGCGTGAGCTGCTCGACCGCGCACGGAGCCTGTCAGCTTACGCCGATCGCACCCAACAAATCCCCAAACAGGCACGGGCTGTACGTCAGGTGCTGAAAACCGCTCGCGAGCCCGACACACTCCTGTTCACCGACCTGCCGTCGGCCCTCGACCTCGCGCCGATCCCAGCCATTGGTGAGATCGACGAGCAGGCAGCGCGTCGGTACGCCGAGTCGCTAGGCAAGGCACTTACCGTGATCGGCCAAGCTGACGAACGTCTGCGCACACAAGTGGTCAAGGCCATCGCGGCCGCATTCCACATGCCCACGAACCTCGGCAAGCTACGTCAACGCCTCGCCGTCTACACCCGACACCTTGCCGACGTGAACCTGGTCGAGGCAAAACTCCGTGGTGTCATCACGCTCGCTCAAGAGACCACGCTCAGCGACGACGAATGGCTCGATCCGTTCGTTGTACGGATCGTTGGCCGCGGGCTCTCCGACTGGCGCGATGGTGACATCAGTACCTTCACCAACGAGGTCCGCGCTGCCGCTCGCGCTATCGAACGGTTGGCCAACCTGCACCAGCCCACGGTTACGGAACCGACCGACGCTTCGTTCCTGTCCCGGGCGATCACCGTTACCCAGGCCGACGGACACGAGCTCCACACCGTCGTCCACCTCTCCGAGGACGAACGCGCCAACGCGCAGGCCCTGCTGCCGGAGGTGATCGCCCTCGCTCGGAAGAAGATCAGCGAGAACGGTGAGCGGGCACTGCTCGCCCTGCTGGCCGAAAGTGTCATAGTCGAGAAGGACGCTGGCAGCGACGACGCACCATCCACGCGAAGGAAGCCGACCCGATGACTGCACCCCGGCAACGTACGTCCGACGAGACCCG
This sequence comes from Micromonospora sp. LZ37, assembly GCF_059359015.1. NCBI lineage: Bacteria > Bacillati > Actinomycetota > Actinomycetes > Micromonosporales > Micromonosporaceae > Micromonospora > Micromonospora sp. LZ37. Next base: position 317,922 of record NZ_JCADBL010000006.1, read on the forward strand.
CCACGTCCTCGGCATCTCAGGCGGTAAAGACTCCTCCGCTCTCGCGATCTACATGCGCACCAAGGTGCCGCAGATGGAGTACTTCTTCTGCGACACCGGCGCCGAGCTTCCCGAGACCTACGACTACCTCAACCGGCTCGAAGCGGCCCTCGGCAAGCAGATCGTCCGACTGAACGCCACCCGCGACTTCGACCACTGGTTGCAGGTCTACCAGGGCACCCTTCCGAGCGCGTCCATGCGGTGGTGCACCAAGAACCTTAAGATCAAGCCGCTAGAGGAGTGGCTGGGCGACAGCCCCGCCATCTCCTACGTCGCCATCCGCGCCGATGAAAACCGTCTCGGCTACGTCAGCACCAAGCCGAACATTAAGGCTGTATTTCCGTTCAGGGAAGACGGCATCGACCGGGACGGAGTCAACCGCATCCTGGAAGAGTCCGGGATCGGGCTACCGGCCTACTATGAGTGGCGCACCCGTTCCGGCTGCTACTTTTGCTTCTTCCAGCGCAAGCACGAGTGGGTTGGCCTCGCCGACCGACACCCCGACCTGTTCGAACGCGCTGTGGAATACGAGGACAAGGTCAATTACCAGGCCACAGCGATGCGCGGCCGCCAGTACACGTGGTCTCAAGGTGAGTCGCTGCGCGACCTTCTCGGACGGCGCGACGTGATCGAAGAGCGGCATGCTGCCGCGCTCGCTCGCGCGGCGGCCAAACCCCGTCCTAATTTACCTCTCATCGAGGTGCTCACCGACGCCCTCGACGAGGAAAGCGACGAGGCGGGCTGCGCCGTCTGCCACCTCTAAGTGTCCGCGTCGAGCGATACCGGCAGGAACAACACATCGGGGTCCCGCGCCAACCTGTTGTACGGCTGGTGCCACCATGCTCTGGCTGCTTCTGTGTCCGCAAAATCCCCAACCGCAGCTGCACGGCGACTTGCCGTATGGACGATTAGCCCAATCACCATCCCACCCGCAGGTTCCGGTTCCGGTTCCGATACACCGAACAACGCGGAAATTAGCTTCGGTGGCAATCGGACCAGCTGATCTGGGTTGCGAAAGGTGCCGGTCGACCGCTGAACGTCTGAGGGCGGTATTGCGGCTGCCACAAATTCGGCTTCTCGGCCATCGGAGTGCGTAACCAGAAAGGAAACGTGGTTTGCATCAGTCATGCGCGCCTTCAAAATCACCGTAGCTCCAGTGGGTAGCCCTTTCGTAGGACAGTGACCGCTAATTATTCGATCTAGTCAAGTCGGCCATGCGACTTCGGCTTCTGCACAAGAAACTACGTAAGCGTACCGAGTCGCTAAGGGCGGGTCGGCAGAGTTGGCGAAGCGACGACGAACGCCTCTTGCAGCCTGTACGCTTCGGGTCTCGACTTGAACCGGCAGAATCGTGAGTCATGGACAGCGCCCAGGCGATCCCCCGGCACCAGACAGCGATTGCCCGTCAGCACCTGTCCAAGCCCATCTCGCTGGCAATGGCCGACGGCATCCTGAGCGATAAGTCGACCTTGTTCGACTACGGCTGCGGGCGCGGCGGAGACGTCGCCCGCCTCCAGGCCATGGGCTACACCGCCCATGGCTGGGACCCGGGACATAGCCCCAGCGCCGTACGGCGCGCGGCTGACGTAGTCAACCTCGGGTACGTCATCAACGTCATCGAGAATCCCACCGAGCGGGCGCAAACGCTTGCATCAGCCTGGGCGCTAGCCCGGCAGGTACTCGTCGTGGCGGCCCGACCCGAGTGGGAGGCGCGAACGATCACCGGCCACCGTCACGGCGACGGTCTCATCACCAAACGCGGCACCTTCCAGAAGTTCTACTCGCAGGAAGAACTACGCAACTGGATCGACGTTCAGCTGGGCACCCACTGCATAGCCGCCGCTCCCGGCATCTTCTACGTCTTCCGCGAGGACACACACGCCCAGACCTTTCTAGCGTCACGTGCTCGGCAACGACCCGCGGCCGTGCGCCGGCCACGGATTCGGCAAGCCCTCTACGACGCTCACCGCGAGGACATGGGCGCGCTGGCGGCCTTCATCACCAGTCGTGGCCGACTCCCCGAGCCAGAGGAGGTGCCCGGAACAGCAGGTCAGCTCCTGAGCGCCTTCTCTTCGCTGAGACAAGCCGCAGCGAAGTTGCGGGATGTTACCGGCAGCCAAGACTGGGACAGGGACCTTGAACGAGCCCGTCGTCAGGCAGAGCGGGATCTCCTGGTCTACCTCGCACTTGCCACTTTCAGAGGCCGACCCAAGGCGTCGGATCTGCCAAAGGGGATAGCGCTTGACGTACGAACGCTATTCGGATCCTACCGAACTGCCTGCTCCAAGGCAGACGAACTGCTTCACGGCATAGCCGACCAAAAAGGTTTGAATAATGCGTGCAGTCTCTCTCATGTCGGAAAACTGACGGCCGACGCCCTGTACGTACACGCTACTGCGATCCAACTGCTAGATCCGCTTCTCCGTGTATACGAAGGATGCGCCCGAGCGCTCACTGGGACGGTAACAGAATGTACCATCATCAAGTTTTCGCGGATAACGACCAAGGTCTCCTACCTGTCCTATCCAGACTTCGATAAGGCGCCACACCCCGCATTGGCGACATCCCTGAGGGCGGACCTTAGGAAGTTGGATGTCAAGTTCACTGACTTCCGCCGATCAGCTAACCCGCCCGTGCTCCATCGCAAAGAATCGTTCGTCCCCCTTGACTACCCCGGCCGTGACAAGTTCGCCCGGCTGACCAAGCAGGAAGAGCGCGCCGGGCTGCTGCACGAAACCGCGACCATTGGGACTCATGCCGGGTGGGAGAAAAGGCTACAAGACCGGGGCTACCGGCTGGCTGGGCACCGCATCATCCGCACCACGACGGCGACCGCCCCTTCGGCCTTCCAGTAATCGACGCCGCTTGCAATCTGTCTGCTTCGCGAACCAAGGGTCTTCGCTGGCGCTCGGCCAGCCTTCTCGTCGTTGCGCGCAGGTGTGGAAGCATGGTGCCATGGATGCCCTGCCCGGCTCCACAATGCCGCCCGCCTCGGTGCAGGGGTTGTTGAACCTGCTCGAAGAGGCGAAAGGGTCTGTGCAGGTTCTGGATCCGTCGGAAGAGGTGAGGGCGGCCTGGCGTCGGCTGATCCATGCTTTGCGGTCTGGCAGGTACGTGCCCAAGGGCTGGCATCTGGTTCACCGCGGCCGCAACACCGGTGACCTGGTTATTGAGCTACGGCGGGGCCGCCACCCGAGCAAGCAGTACCAGCCGGCAAGTCGCTCATCGATGCCGGTCCCCGAGCTCTTGGTGGATCCTCATCCGGTCATCGACCGGTTGCGTGAGCAGCCCAGCCGCCTACCGGAGTCCGACGAGAACCGCTCCCGGACGCTGCTGATCCTTCAGGCGCTATGTCTGAAGGCGGAGAGGCGGGAATGGGCCGTCAGGTCCGGTACGGACGCGCTGCTGAGCATGGTCGTCGACGATCAGCCTCTCGAGGTGCGGGTACGGGAGGAGAAGGGAGCCCGCTGGGCGCTGCGCCTGGTGCTCACGGTCACCGACGCAGACGCCGGTGTGGCCGAGTGGAAGGACTACGCCCGCAAGCGCCTTGAGGACGAGTTGCCCGCCATCCTGACGGACCTGCGCCAGCGTGGCCGGCGGCTACGTGACCGCCGCAAAGCTGCCGCGCGGGCCGAGCAGGCGCGGCTGCAGCAGGAACGCGACCGGGCGGTGACGGCGCACCGCGACCAGGTCCTGCGACAGCAGGTAGCTGCGTGGCTGCTGGCCGAGGACATCCGCTCCTACTGCACGGATCTCGTCACCGCCGGCATGCGGCTCGACGACCCGTGGTTGGCATGGGCACACACCTACGCCGATGACCTTAACCCGCTGGCCGACCCGCCCGGAATCCCCAGCGGACCGCCGCCTTCGGCGGCCGTGCCGACACCGAGACAGCAGCACGCCGAGAGGACTGCTTCTGCGTCGCCGCCCTATCAGCCGTGGCATCCGAACCGCCGCTGGTACCACGGCTAGTACCAGTGCCCCGGAGGTAGGTACGGCCGCAGGTCGTCCCTCTCGGGTGCTGGCGTCTTCGGCATGCCCTCCCGGCTGAGCTGGGGATCACGTGGTCGGCATGCTGCAGGATCCACGTCGCCCAGGCCCGCACCTCCTGCGCACGGTCCGGCTCCAAGTCGTCAGCGACCGCCGCTAGCGCTGCCGCGTAGGCGCGGGCGTCGTCGGTGAACTGCCGCTCGCCGATACGAGCCTGGATGGTCTTGCGGCGGTGGTCCTCGGTGAACTGGCGTCGGGCCTCATCTTCCCGCCGCTGCCGTTCCCGTCGGAGCTGCTGTTCGCGGCGCTCCTCGGCCTCGCGACGCGCGATCAGGAGGTCGGCCCACCGCTCGATGTGGGTGAAGATCTCGCCGAGTTGCCTGTGCAGGGGTTTGTCGGCGGTGTCGGTCCAGGTGTCGTAGCCGCGGCGCCGCGCCGGATGCACTTCCTTGATTGTCAGCTGTAGCGGCTTGCCGCGTTCCCCGTAGAGCTGGAGCGGAAACTCGTCCCGGTCGATGCGCAGGATCAGCTGGCCGCTGTCGTAGTGGTCCCGTCGGTTGTGCCGGAACAGCGTCTCGTACCCGCGGAACTCGGCCTCGGTGATGATGGCCTGCCAGATCTGGCGCATCCGCTGCACGGGCCGACGCTTGTTCGGCATCAGGTAGGGCCGGTGCTGGTAGATCACCCGCTCGGGGAAGTCCAGCGCCTCGGTGAGGTCTTGCACGATCGGGTGTGGGCGGCGCACGGTCGAGGGGACCGGGACGACCCGGCCGAGGAACTCCTGCGTGCGGGGCCGTGGACGCGGAGGCGGAACCCACTGCCGGGTTGGCTGATCCGGGGGCGCCAACGCGGGCGACTCGACGCCCCGGCGGTCGACCTCCACAAGCAGCAGCGACATGCCACCCGGAAACGACCAGCTGCGCAGCCGGTGCGGACCGGCTCGCAGCAACCGCAGCTTGGCCACCTTCGCCGCGTGTCGCCACGCGGCCAGGGATTCCTCGTCCAAGCCCTCCAGCTTGAGCCGGCCATGCGCCGCTCTCACCCGGTCGAGCACCAGCTCCGGTGTCACCTCCATCACCGTCTCCTTAACGATCCCACTCGCTGTGCGGGACGCGTTCATGCTGGCCAAATTGCCGTAGCGAGTCGCCTCCGGATGCTCAGGCATGGGCATGGCCGAGTTCCTCGATGACCTCGTCGATTGACTTGCCAGAGCCGGTGGTGCGCTGGGCATCGTCGCCAGCTGGCTGGGGCTGATGCTTGGAGGCTTCGTCCGCGCTCGCCGCGCGAACAGCGGCCGTCGGCGCCTACGGCCCTCGTTCCGAATAATGGGGATAGGGCAGACCGAACCACCCCGCGAACGGTGGAAATTCGTTGACTGCCGTGCCCACCTCGGGGGTGGGCTCAGGGGCGCGCCACGGCGCTGCGGTTCGCCCATCAGGCTCTAGCCCGTAGCGGCGCAATTGCTCCGCCTCGGTCCCTTCCAAGCTGAGTTCGAGATCAACGAGGCCGGCACCTGCCAGGCACGCGTCGCGAAGCGCTCGATCGGCCTCCTTCGCGCGCCCGTCCTTCTCGAGTACATCGGCCAGCGCCGACAACACTTCCGTCGTTGGTTGCGCCACGCCACGCAGTAGTTGTTCCGCCTCAGCAGTGCGCCCGGTTTCGCCGAGCATGCCGGCCAGTTCGACGAGCGCGTGCAGGTCCTCGGCGGCTGTCTGACGAAGGAGCGCTTCGGCCTGCTCGGGCTGACCGGCTTGCCGCAGGAAGTGCGCGAGCCGAACCGGCGCCTGGGGTTTGCCAGCGGCGGTCAACCGCCGAAGCACCTCGTTCACCTCGTCGTGATGCCCGAGGTGCATGAGTTCGTAGGCAACATCGAGAAGGACCTCCTGGTCGTCGGTGGCCGCCCGCCGCCGTAGGACATCCGCCGCATCCTCGGTCTTGCCCAAGCGGTCCAGCATGTTGGGCAGCAGCAGATTCGCGTGCTCGTCGCCGGCGTCGGCGGCCCGCCGCAGCCAGCCTTCGCCTTCTTCGAAGAGCTCGGGATCGTCGTCGAGTTCGATGCCGTCCTCGATGAGCAGTCCGGCGAGCCGCTGCATGGCCCAGGCATGGCCCTCTTCGGCCGCGTGTCGCAACAATCCGTCCACTCCGCACCACTGGTCGGCCTCGATCAGAAGTTCGATGCAGTGCAGGAGGGCATCCGCGGGGATCCTCTGGACAATGGTCGAGCGTAGTGTCTGGCTCTCCTCTGCGCGGCCGAGTTCATCCATGAGGCCGGCGAGCAGGATCGCGGCGATCGGGCTGCCCTTGGCGGTCTGCTGGTGCAGCAGGGGTTCCAGATCGCCATGCTGGTCTTGCTCGTACAGCACGTTTGCCAGTACGACGAGCGCGGGGGGATCGCCTTGTTCTGCGCGTCCCGTCAACAAGCTGCGGGCCTCGTCGCTGCGTCCGCTGTCGGTGAGTAGGTACACGAGCCGAACATGAGCGTCGAGATCGTTAGGGTTTGGACGAGCTGTCGCAAGTGCCGCTCGGCGTCGGTGGGGTCTTCGTGCACCTCCTGACCCGAGGTCGCGTCCCACACGTACCGCTGGGCGAGCGATTGAATGGCGCCCTTATGGCCGAGGTCGGCGGCCCGCCTTACCCAGGGGTCGCTCTCGTCGTGCCGGCCGAGTCTGCTGAGGAGCACGCCGATGGCCATGGCCGCACCGGGTGAGCCCTGATTGGCCGGCGACGCGCAGAGCGTGACCGCGTCGCGGTAGAGGTGGCGTTCCTCGGCTTCCCTGGCCAGGCGTAGCTGGTCCTCAAGCGGGCCTTGGTCGGCGAGCAGGACGGCCCACAACTGTGGGGGCAGCGGATACATGTGTTGCTCGGGACGCAGGTGCTGAAGGAGATAGTCGGCGAGCACGTAGCCGTCGGGCTCGCCGAGGTCGGGCTGAGACCGCACCGGCGTCAGCGGAGCGATGACGCCCTTGACCATCCGGGTGACGTAGGCGATAGCCGCGGCGAACCAGGGCGCCGTGCGGGCCCGTTGCTGTTCGTCGAGATAACCTGCCGCCGCGTGTTCGAGCATCGTCGCCGACAGCGGGGCGGCGCGACCGGCGGCGCGGGCATCGGCTGCGGCGAGCATGAGCGCTCGGGCGTACGGATCGGCATCCTGGTAGGCGGCGATGAGGTCCGGGCCGGCTGCCAGTGCTTGGGTGATCCGATTCGAGGATCCGGCGGTCGCGATGGCGTCGCGGAGGCGTGGATCGGAGCGCGACCGGGCCAGTTCGACATCGGCGGGTAGGAATGTCGGCGGTACGTCGATGCGGACGGCTCGGGCCAGCAGTGTTCGAATCTCATGGTGCGGATCGGCGTCGCCCGGGTTCGGCTGCGTGGTGAAGCGTTGCCAGTACTGCGGCCACAGGGTGCCGATCACGACCACAGGCGCGTTCGATCGCAGTATCTCCATCAGGGCGACGGCCGCCGCCTCGCCGTGCGGGGAGCTGAAATATCGCTGCGCCTCGTCGAGCCAGATGACTGAGGGTGGACTCGCTGGCCGATCCCGCAAGGCGAGCGCGGTAGTGGGGAACTCCAGCGCCCAGTCCGGCAGGCACGTCAGGACCGCCTCGTATGCGGTGCGCGTCTTCCCGGTCGACGAGCCACCGACGAGGACGACGAACACCCCGTTAATGGGCATGGGGTGCAGCAGGCGGCGCAGGTTCGCGTCATGGCTTCGACCGACGTAGTCCGGCAGCGTCGTCGCGACCTGCTCCGCCGGGCTGATCGAGCGGTGCACGCCCAGGTCAAAGGGCTCCCAGTCGACTACCCGGCGCTCCGGCGCTCCGGCAGCGCTCCGCCGCTCACGCAGGGCTTCGTTGACATCATTGATGGTGTCCAGGGCCTGAGCCAGGACATCCCCCGGCGTGAGGAATTCCGCGAAACGTCGGCTGATCTCGGGATAGGCGTCCAGGTAGGCGGACAACTGATTGGCGTCCCACAAGGCCCAGCCCTTGAGGCCGAGGCGCTGCCCGTATGCGCTGAGTAGGTCGTTGACGCGGTCGATGCCGCCGCGCCCCGCGACGCTGGACAGGCGGACGTTCGTGGCAACGATCAAGTACTGCGGGATCCGGCCATCGGTGACGCGCCGCCGTCGCGGATCAAGCCACTGGTCCAACTCGCTCGTGAGGGTCTGGCACAACCATTGACCATCGGCGACACCGCCAGCGGTCCGGCGGCACTTCGCCTGGAGGACGCCGTAGCCGCACCAACCAGGCCGAAACGACACCTCGCCGTCGAAGGCGGCCTCGCGGCCACCGTCCGGTCCCGCGCCGAAAGCCTGGATCGCGGGCCCAGCACCCGCACCGCGAGCGCCCTACACAACTCCTCGAATCGCCGCTCGTCGAGTCTGCTCAGCTCGTATGCCACAAGACCATGATGAGCCTAAACTCTGACGCGCTGCGTCCCCGGTGGACAGCAGACATGTCCAACGAGGCAGTAACAAAGGGCGGCTCCAGTAGACGACCGCCTCTGACACTCGTGGTCCACATGCCTGCAGCTTCCCGTTCGGCCGCCCTCGACGGCCCCGGGGAACCTCAGGTCGTTCGGCGGTTGGCTCCATGTCGGACCCTGCTGGTTCACTGGCCGCAATGACTGACGAAAGAGGCGTGGAGTGACCAATCAGCCGGACGAACCCTCGCGGCAGCACCCGAGCCTGCTGCGGGTCGCCGCGTGGATCCCTGACATCGACGAGAACCTGGAGCGGTGGGAGGAACTCGAGCAGATTGCGGTGCAGTGGATCGAGGAGCAGGCTGCCGCCGACGGGGTGACCCCGGTGGTGTTCTACAACGGGGCGAAGGCGCACGGGGGCCCCGGCCCGGTCCACCGGCTGGCGAGCCGCTACCGGTTCAGCTACCCGCTCGACCGAAACCGGCCTCGTGGCGCTGTAGTGGCGTTCCACCCGGACGCCCGGTCGCTGCGCCAGGCGACTGACCTGGCGCGCGGATCGGCACTGGTGGTCTTGGAGAGTGCGATGACCCCGCTGGCCGGATGGGCTGCCGGGACCCGGGCAGCGGACTTGTCCGGGGTGTATCCGCAGGTGCCGGCGCTGGATCCCGAGGCGCAGAAGGCCCTCGACCGGGCCCTGTTCTTCGGCGGGCACAACAACTGGACCGGAAGTCACGAGCGTGAGCACGCCCGCAAGGCATTGGACGCCGTGCTGCGCGGCGGGCTGATCGACGTCGACACTGCCGTGGGGTATGCCCTGGCACTCGCAGGGGTCTCGGAGGTGGGCGCGAAGAACCTCCGCGGCAGCCTGGAACGCAAGAGGCGGTAGTTCCACCCCGGGGAGACAGAGCAGATGAAAGGTACCGAGCCGGCCTCACGTGCCGAGGCCGACGCGCAGCTGCGTGACCGGGCCGAGCGCCTCGTCCGGGCACAGCTAATGACCCGGGAGGATCAGGACTTCGCGCGCAGCCAGAAGAGCATGATCGGCCAGACGATGCGGGAGTACGGCGGCCGCTTCCTGTTCGAGCTGATCCAGAACGGGTACGACGCGCAGCCGCCGGACGCCGGCAGCGGGCGCACCGCGGTGGTGTTGGCGCGCGGCGAGGGCACACACGGCACTCTCTACGTCGCCAACACTGGGCGCGGGTTCACCGCCAGCAACGCCCGGCGGATCCGCTCACTCGGGCTGAGCGACAAGCCGATCGGCGAGGGTATCGGCAACAAGGGTGTCGGCTTCAAGAGCGTGCTCCAGATATGCGCGACTCCGGAGGTCTACAGCACGCTGGACAACGGAGATCCGGGGTTTTGCTTCCGGTTCGCTACCGAGGACGACGTGCCAGGGCTGGTTGGCGCAGATCCGGTGCTCACCCGGCAGATCATCGACGAGGTTTCGCTCTACAGCATCACGTTGCCGGCCGAGGGGACGCCCGCTCGGGTGGCGGCGCTGTGGGCCGACGGCTATGCCACCGTGGTGCGGCTGCCGCTCGACGAGGGCGCCGTCGAGGCGGTGGCCGAGCGCCTCGACGAGCTCGAAGCGTCAGAGGTGCCGCTCATGCTGTTCCTGAAGCGGCTGGAACGGGTCACTATACGGAGAGAGGACGGTTCCGCCAGCGAAGAGCGGGTGCTGACCCGGGTACGCAGCAGCGCGCCGGTGGCGGCCGATGACTTCACCAGCGACCTTGTGACGCTGGACGAGGACGGCACTTATCTTGTGCTGTCTCGGCGGGTCGATCCGGCCGCCTACCGGCGTGCGGTGCAGGAAGCGATCGACCGGCGTCAGCTCGACCCCAGGTATGCCGAGTCGACGGCGACGGTCGAAGTCTCGGTCGCGGTGCCGTACGGGGCTGCGGACGCGCATGTCGGCCGGTGTTACACCCTCCTACCGATGGGCCGTAAGGCGCCGTCGCCGTTCGCGGGGCACCTCAACGCGCCGTTCTTCACCGACCTGTCCCGCACGGACATCGACGAGACGAACCCGCTGAACCGGCTGCTGCTCACCTCGGCGGCGGAACTCTGCCTCGACGCGGCCGAGGCGCTCACCGGCTGGCCGGACGACGCCGCCCCTGCGGCTGTGCTCGATCTCTTGTGCTGGGACGACGACCGCCTGGGGCTGCTCACCTCTCGCGCGGAGGAGCAGGGCCGACCGCTGGGCGAACGCCCGCTGTTGCCCGCGCAGGCGGCCGGCCGCTGGCTCACACCAGCTGCGGCATGGCGCTGGCCCGTACCCGACACAGGCATGCTGACCGCAGCATTTGCGACAGCAGCCAGCGGCGCCGAGTTCCTGCGGGAATTGCCGCCGCGCCGGCAGGCGCGGCTGAGGAGCCTGCTGTCGCGGCTCGGACTTGACGTGACGCCGGAGCCGGAGCGTCTGGCCGGCTGGGTCGAGCAGATGATGGCGGTGATGCAGCGCGACCGCCGCCCGATCAGCGACTGGGACCAGGCCTACGCGGACATCGCGCGCCTCTTCGAGAAGGCGCCCGAGGCGTTGCGGGCGCGGCGCATTCTGCTGACCGACTCGGACGAGCTCGCACCGTGCGCCGGCCGGCGGGCCGGCGAGACATCCGCGAGCCGGGAGGCCGCGCCGTTCTTCCCGCCGACGACCCAGCGGATCGCCGACGAGGACGACGTCGACCCCGGCGCCGACCTGTCGCTGCCGGCAAGCCTGTCCAACCGGCTGTTCTATCTGCACGGCGATCTGACCTGGCACATCAACCGGCAACAGACCCCGGCGCGCAAGTTTCTGCAGGACAACCGGCTTGTGCGCGGCTTCGAGACGCGGGGCATCCTCGAACACATCCGTGCCGTGCTCGCCGACAGCCGCGCGCAGCGGGTCGCCCGGGACGCGCTGACGTTCGTCTTCAACCTGAGCCGCAGCGGTGCCCGCATCAAGACCGACCTGGCTGCCCTGGGCTTGCTGCTGCCGACTGCGATCGGCGTTTGGATGGCCGCCGAGGACTGTCTGTTCTCGTCCGACTGGCCGGGTACCACCGGCAAGGAGCTGTCCGCGATCGCGGCCACTCCAGAGGACCGGTCGGCCGAGCTGTACTCGCTCGCAGGCCGGTTGCTGACACCTCCGGCGCAGGTCATGCGAGCCGGCGACCATGTTGCCGACTGGGTTGCCTTCCTGCGGCGCATCGGCGTTGGCGAGGTGGTGCCGCTCAAGTCTGTATCCGACGGTCGCGGGATCTACGGCAGCAACCTGACCCGCGATCGGCTTTCGGCCGTGCCCGGGCTGCCCGATCCGGTCCGCAACCAGTGGGCGAAGGTCCTGCCGACGACGTCCGCTGCATGGTATCCGTCCACCCCCTACGTGGTGAAAAGCCCGCTCTGGTGGATGCCGGGACAAGCCGACTGGGAACGGCTGACCGACCGGGTGCGCTTGCACCTGGCACGGCAGATCCTGCGCGGACTCAAGGGCGCCTGGCCGGCCGACGCCCTGACAACCGTCTGGGAACGCGACCGGCCCGGCGACAAAAACCCGCAACGGCGATGCACGCCGCTCGGCGCGTTCCTGCGGACGGTGGCCTGGTTGCCGACGCAACGACCCGGCCAGAGCGGCGGGGCTTTCGCGACGCCGGCCGAGTGCTGGACGTTTCCGGTTCGCAGTGACGACGTGCCGCCGCGGTTCGCGACGCTGCTCGCAAAGCCGATGCGGGATCTGCTCGACGACGACCCGGTGGCGCTGCGGCGGCTGACCGAGCTGGGTCTGGGCGTGTGGGGCCGGGACGCCGATGCCCCGCGTTTGGTGCGCCACCTAGGCGCGCTCTTTCACGCCGGCGCGGTTACCGAGATGCACGCGGCACAGTTCCACAACACGTACCGGGCGGCGTGGGCGGCCTGCGCCGCCCGTGGCACCGAGGTGGAGCCGTTCCCGCCGGACACCCGGGGCTACCTCGTTGTCGACGTCGGCGGCTCGTCGACAGCCCTGCCGCTCGAGCCGGCCAGTGGCGACCAGGAGCCGCCCGACGTGGTAGTCGCGTCGCGGGACGACGAGCAGAGCCTGCTCCGACTGATGGCCGACTTCGGGTGGCGGGTCCTCGAAGTAGACGCGCATCCCGAGACGGTCACCGCCATCTTGCGCCGCCGCCTCGGCGACCGGGTTTCACGTGCCAGCGGCGTCACGCCGGTCGTGCTGCTGGACGGACACGAGTTCGGCCCGCCAGCCGTCGCCAGCGCCCGACCGATCGTCGGCATCCTGCCGTGGCTGCCGCTGTTCGTGGCGACGCTGCTCGAACACCAACGCAGCCAGTTCAGCCGCCTCGGTCAGCGGGCGTTCGACGACACGCTCGACGCGTTGCGGCGGGTGCGGGTCGCCTTCGCTGGCACGGTCGAGGTGCGCCTCGGCGAGGAAATCCGGCGGCTCCCGGACCGGCTGCACGGGGTGCTGCCGATGCCGCACGCCGCGCATCCCACCCTGATCGTCGAAGGCGCGGAGACGGAGCTGGACTGGGACATGCTGGAGGCGATGGCGGAGCCGCTGGCATACCTCATCGGCCGGCGGGACTACGCCCGCACCTTCCGGTGGGCCTCAGAGCGGACCCGGCGGGTCGGCGTCCCCGTCGCCCAACTCGCCGACGACGACGTGGCCGAGATATGCGACGTCACGGCCGAGGACGTCCGGACGATGGCGCGGCGAATCCAATCTTCCCTGCGACCCTTACTACATAGGCTCCATCCCGTCGTCGCGCATTACCTGGACGCCGAGTCGGCCGCGCCGTTCGACCCCGACTCACCGTCGGTGGAAAGCGAGCAGGAGGCCCGAGACCGGCTTACTGCGCTGGCCGACCGACTCGACCACGAGCCGGACGAGCTGTTTGCCACCGCGCTCGACGCTCCGACGCTCGCGGCGCTCCAGCAGCAGCTGAAGATACCGGTACGCGAACTCAACGCCACCCTGTCCGGCATGGGCGGGCGCTATCCGCTCATCGACTACGGCGCGCAGCACTCCGAGGACTTCGCCGACTACGTACGCCACCATCGCGACTCGCTGCTTGACCGGCTGCGCTGGCACCGGTGGGACCGCTTCGCGGCCGGCGAACCCCAGCCGGACTGGCCCCAGCTCCGGCGGGTTGAGTTACTCGCCCCGGACCCGGAGTGGGGCACCACCGTCGACGTTCTTTCGACCGATCTCATGGCGGCGCGCGTCGAGGAAGAACTCACGGCGCGGCTGGGCGAACAGCCGCCAGACAGCGGCCCCCCTCTGCCGCGCCGCAGCGACTGCGCCAAGGCCAACGCCGAGTTGGTCGATACCGCCGCCGGCAGGCTGACCAAGCTCGTGCGCGCCTGGCTCGAACGGCACAGCCGCCCGGTCCCCGCGCCGTGGACAGACGAGGCGTCGGCAGGCCCGGCGCTGCGCGCAACGCTCGACGCGGCCGGCGCGCTCGACTTCGCCATGCTGACGCTTCCGGACGTGCTCCGCTGGCTGCAAACTCTCGGCGTCTGGCCGACGGACATGCCCGCGACCGATGACGTTGACGCGCTTGGTCTCACCTCCGACGACCTCGACCGCCAGAAAGCCGAGGAGCGGCAGCAACGCGCCGAACGGGAACGGCAGCGGCGGACCGTGAACATCGACGACAAACCATTCGACCTTGACGACGGCTTCACCTCGCTACGCGCGGCTCTCGACAATTCGCTGGACCGAACACCCGCGTTCCTGGCCACTCCACGCAGGTTCACCGGCCTCAAGGAAACCGACGCCCGGTCCGGCCCCGGCGGCCGGATCGCGGGTGGCGGCTTCGGCGGCGGTGGGTTCGCGTCCGAGCTGTCAAGCCTGCAAAAGCTGGGGGTGGGTTTCGCTGGCGAGTGGTTCGCTTATCGATGGCTGGAGCGGCAGTACGGCGCCGACTTCAGCCCGGAATGCTGGGTGTCGGGATACCGTGAGCGGGTCTACCCCGGCACCGGTGACGACAGCCTGGGCTGGGACTTTGAAGTCCCCGGCCGGCGCGGCACCTGGTACTACGAGGTCAAGACCACCCTCGCCGAGGGCGGTCGAATCGAGCTGGGCGAGACTCAGGTCATCGCGGCGCAGGAGAACGCCCGGAACCGGCGGTGGCGGCTCCTAGTGATCACCAACGTCATGAATGAGAACCGCCAAATCCGTATGCTCCCGAACCCGTTCGACCCGGCGAGCCGCGGCCGGTATCGCTTCGTCGGCCAGGGTCTGCGTCTGGAGTACCGCTGGTCGTGACCGCCGGCATCTACACGGGTATCCCTGAACTTCGCTGTCGCGTAGAGTTACTGAGCGGCTTCGGCTCGTGTGACCGAACGCTTCTTAACCACGCCGCCCTGCAGTAGCGGAGCCCGACATCGGCCGATGATGCCGAAGGGCTGAGACCCCGCCAGCGGCAGCGCTCACGCCTCTTCCACGCGCTCACGCATGAGCCGGTCGTTCTTGCTGTCCTTCCGCCGCAGGCTGCCTGCCGGTCATTGACCAGGCCGTGTTGGAAGCCGCACTGGTGTGCCCTCCTGCCGAGGAGTGTCCGATGGATGTGTTCCGCCCCGACCTCGAGCCGTTGTCGTCGAAACGGTGGCTTGCCCGCCGTTTCCCGTACCGCGAGGAGCTGATCGCCGACCTAAGCCACCGCATCCGCCGCGCTCCTGCGCCGATCACCGTGTGCCCGCCGAATCCGCGACACTTCGGCCACGCTATCGAGAAGACCTTCGCACTCGACCTGTGCGACACCCCGCCGTACCCACACCTGTTCGCCAGCCTGCCCAAGACCGAGCGCCAGACCCTCCTCACCACCGCCGGATACCGGCCCGACCACCGGAGAGGCGACGCGGCGTGGCGCAGGACCAACTCTGAAGTGCCAGGTGCCCGCCTGCTCACGGTGGGCAGCGTGCTCACCATCCTCGAACAATCCCTGCGACAGCTTCCCATCACCACGCCGGACGAGGCCCATGCCACGCTGCAAGGTCCGCTGCGGCATCGCCGGACCATCGCCATCTGCGCGACCGCGACCCGTGCCGCCCGACCAGCATTTGCCGCCTTCTGGGCCAGCTACCTCAGCGGATTCCGTGCTGCGCTGCGTAGTTACGGCCCCCTAACCGCCGGTCCCGCCCTACTCGATGGGCTGAGGGTCGCCGACCTACTCGCCGGCACCACGATCGTGGAAGTCAAGACCGGCCACCTCACCGAGACCCACCAGTTCGAGGGTCTCATCGACCAGGTCCTTACCTACACGCTGCTCGCCGCTGTGAGCGGTTACCAGGTCTCCGCGGTTGCGGCGTACCTGGCCCGCTACCACGTACTTGCCCGCTACCCGATTGATGCACTCACCACCGAGTTGGCCGGCGGACCTGTCGACACCACCGAAGCCGGCAACCACCTCGCCACCCTCATCCGGGCCGAGTATCCATAAGCCGCCGCAGCGCTATACGAGACGGCTGCGCAACGGTCCCACTCGGGGCGGTGAGGCGGAAGCCCGCAGGATCGTGCCGGCCCCAAAAACCTGGTGCCGAGGTAGGGCTCGGGCTTCTTCCGTTTGGGGTTCTCGGGCCAGGTCTTTGGGCTCGGTGAACAGCTGGGCTGCCTCCAGCACTGCAGGCGCCGGTTGGTGCGGACGAAGGCCCTCTTCAGGCCAGACTGCGGGTCGATGAGCCTGGCAGGTTGGAAGAAGGCGGCGTCCTGCAGTCCGACAATGGCGCCCAGGCGGTCGTGCTCCTGCCGAGAACATCCCTTGCGAGGCGGTTGGTGTGCAACTGGAGCGTGGCGTCGCCGGTCTCCTTCTTGTCCGGGTCGGGTCGGACACCGGCCCCGACCTCGGCGCCGTTGCGCAGGCGGACGATGATGTTGAGGTCGTCGTGAAAGCGGACCACGTTGTCGTCGGCCAGGTCGGACTCGCGTGCGAGGCCGAAGTGGTGCTCCAGGGCCGCCAGGTGATTCGTAATGAGCCGGAGCACTCGGACCAGTGGTGGGCCTATGCGGTGTTCGGCGGGGGACGGCCTTGCTGATCCGGTGCATCACCGCAATGATGGTGGCGCTGGCCGGATGAAGTCTCTGCCCCGCAGGCTCCTTACGACCGAACCGCGGCGGCCCTGCCACCTGTCTTGGCTCTAAGCTTGGTCGGCAAGTGGGGAAATCGCGAAGGTCGCGATACTCAAGATCATTTTTGGGTCATGTCGCACAGGGAAGTCAGTCGTTGACGCTAGGGTCAGGTCAGCGTCTGCGGCGGCTTCATGCACGGCGGCTGGGGGAGGTGCGGCGTACGTGGCGACAGCTGATCAAGTCAAGGCCCTGGTCAGAAGTCATGGCGAGGGTGACGATGCCCGCTTCTACTCGGTAGCCCTGCAGGTGGCCGCGAAGGCCGCTCGAAGCGGTCAAGCGCACTTCGCCCAAGAGCTGCGAAATCTAGTCGATGGACTCCGAGCAACTTCTGAGAGGGCAGACAGGCCTGTTAGTCGCCCGGTTCCTGTCGCTCGACCACGAGGTGAGCTAGCTGACCTCCTGAGCGTCGCCTACCCGACCACGCGTTTGGCAGACCTCGCGCTGGAGCCGGAAGTTCGGCAACGGTTGGAGCGTGTCTTGCTTGAGCAGCGACAGCAAGACAGACTCCGAGAACACGGCTTCGACCCTCTGCGTCGCCTCCTACTAGTCGGCCCGCCCGGGACCGGAAAGACGATGACGGCGCGCAGCCTCGCCGGCGAGCTTCGACTACCACTCTTCACCATCCGCCTGGACGCCCTGATCACCAAGATGATGGGCGAGACGGCCGCAAAGCTGCGGCTTGTGTTCGACGCGCTAGCGGAGACCCGGGGAATCTACCTGTTCGATGAGGTCGACGCTCTTGGGGGAGAGCGCTCCAGGACCAACGATGTTGGTGAGATCCGACGCGTGCTGAACTCCTTCTTGCAGTTCTTGGACCAGCAGGACTCGGACAGCCTCTTGGTGGCCGCGTCGAACCACCCTCAACTGCTCGACCGCGCGCTGTTCCGGAGGTTCGACCTCGTTGTCGGGTATCCGCTACCCACGCCCGAGGTCAGCAGGGCTGTTATCCGCAATCGGTTGGCTACTATGGGGCCCAAAAAGTGGGCGTGGAGTGCTATCGACGAGGCCGCAGCAGGCCTGAGTCACGCCGAGATCACAGTCGCCTGCGAACTAGCCGCCAAGGAGGCCATCCTGTCTGGTCAGCAACACGTCACTCCTGCCACCCTGGCGGCAGCCCTGCGAGATCGGCAGAACATGGCCCACGAGAAGCAGTAAAGATGGCCCCTCGAAACCGCCCCCATCTCCTCCTCACGCGAGCCGCCACTGCCGAGCCATACCGCCGCCCCGGAAGCGGGGGCGACAACGGCACCGTGGCGGCACCCTCGGATCGTCAGGCTCACGCGCAACGGCTCTACGAGCAACTGAGAGAAGTCGACACAGCCGCACAGGCTAGGCGCGCGGAACGAGAGGCGACCGTCGAAGGAGCAATCGACGGCCTGTATCTAGTGTTCGAGAGCTTTCCTGGCGTCGGCCTAGCACTCCAATCGCTGGAATCGCAGCGCAGGGGTCTCCAACCAGAACTGGTCTCGGTCCATGAAGTCGAAACGCCAACAGGACCGGTGGAGCAGGCGACCGTCTTCGTCCCAGACGGCAAACTTGGTCACTTCTTCTCCAATCTCGAGGGCTACGCTGAGACCACTAATGACGCCAAGCCGAAGAACGCCAACCTCGTCGACCGGATCGCAGCGGTTAGGCTAGCTTCAGTCGAGGCGCTATGGACCGATCCGCCAGAGCAATTTCCAGAGCCGGATGCCCGTGTCTGGTGGGAAGTGTGGCTGCGTCGCCGCGACGGCAACGAGATCGGCCGTCTTCAGCAGTTCGCCGAGCGGGCGAGAGTCCGGATGGGCCCGCGTACCCTGGGATTCTCGGACCGAACGGTCGTCTTGGTCGAAGCGACCGCCCGGGATCTGGCAACCGCCCTAGACGTGCTCGATGACCTCGCTGAGCTACGTCAACCTCATGAACTCGCGCAACAAATTGCCTCTGAGCCCGCCAGCGAACAGCGTGAGTGGGTAGACCAACTCGTCGACCGAACAAGCGCCGCTTCAGCCGAAGCCCCCACCGTATGCATCCTCGATACCGGTGTTCACAAAAACCATGCGCTCTTGACACACTCACTCGACCTAACCGACTGCCACTCTTGCGATCCGAATTGGCGGCTTGACGACCACGGTGGCCATGGTACAGAGATGGCCGGCCTCGCTCTCTATGGCGATCTTGGCAAGGTCATACGATCAGCGGGACCAGTAAGGCTTCGGCACCGCCTAGAGTCTGTCAAGCTGGTACCGCCGCCTCCTCAGGCGCATCCACCCGAGCTGCATGGTGCAGTTACCGCCACAGCGGCGAGCCTTGTGGAGGTTCAAGCCCCTGCGCGTCGCCGGGTATTCTCGATGGCTGTTACGGCAAAAGGAGGACCGGTCCAAGAGGACGGCAGCCGCCGTCGCATGACGGGCGAACCGACGTCGTGGTCTGCAGCTGTCGATGCGCTCGCGGCCGGAAGAAGCATCGACGTCACAGACAACGGCTTGGTCTATCTTGACCAGGCCGAGGAGGCAGCTCGTCGCCTCTTCCTCATTAGCGCCGGGAACGTGGAGCGCACCAAGTTCCAGCAGCAGGACTACCTGACCCGAAACGATGTCGAGCCGGTCGAAGAC
This sequence comes from Micromonospora sp. LZ37, assembly GCF_059359015.1. Classification (NCBI taxonomy): domain Bacteria; kingdom Bacillati; phylum Actinomycetota; class Actinomycetes; order Micromonosporales; family Micromonosporaceae; genus Micromonospora; species Micromonospora sp. LZ37. The sequence continues at coordinate 337,074 of NZ_JCADBL010000006.1, forward strand.
CCCGGACAAGCGTGGAACGCGTTGACCGTGGGGGCCTACACAAGCCTGGATAATCTCGCATCCGCAGGGCAAATGTGGGACGGCTGGATACCGCTTGCCCCCCGCGGTGAGCTATCACCACACAGCCGAACTTCCGTCCCGTTCAGCCGTAGATGGCCGGTCAAGCCCGACATCGTGCTCGAAGGCGGCAACGTCGCCTGCTCGCCCGCGGGAACGAGCTATGACACTCCAGAGGCCCTGCAGGTGCTGACCACCCGACACCCGGGCGTCGATGCACGCCTCCTCACAACCACCTGCGCAACCAGCGCCGCCACCGCCCAGGCTGCTCACCTAGCCGCATCGATCCTTGCTGACTACCCGACACTTTGGCCTGAGACGGTTCGTGCCCTGATCGTCCATTCTGCGGAGTGGACCACTGCCATGCAGCAGCGCGTCGACCGAGCCCGCAGGGTAGGCAAGGCCGCGGTCCATCAGCTCCACAGACGATACGGAATGGGCCTACCCAGCCTAGATCGTGCGACCCGCAGCGCAAGCGACGCACTCACCCTTATCGTTCAGGACACAATCCACCCTTACCGCGACGGAACCATGAGGGAGATGCACCTTCACGACCTGCCATGGCCCACTGACGTCCTGACAGGACTCGGAGCCGCGCAGGTCAGGATGCGCGTGACATTGTCGTACTTCATCGAGCCCAACCCCGGACGCCGCGGTTGGCAACGGAGATACAGCTACGCATCCCACGGCCTTCGCTTCGACATCCGACGGCCTACAGAGTCCACTGATCTTTTCCGCAAGCGCATTAATCAACGCGCGCTAGCCGAAGAGGAGCGCCGACCGAGTAGCACCAATGACGCCAAGCAGTGGATCTTCGGGAGTAATCAACGAACCGCAGGCTCCCTCCATACCGATATCTGGGAAGGATCAGCGGCGGATCTCGCCGGATGCGGCGCCATAGCTATCTTCCCCGTGACTGGATGGTGGAAGGAGAACCCCAAGCGTGACGGCAGCGACTCCGGCGCACGCTACGCTCTCGCCGTATCCATCGAGACCCCGGAACAAGACGTCGACATTTGGACACCCGTCGCCCAGCAGATCGGCGTTCCCGTCGCGATCCAAGTCTGATCGGACTCATTACTGCCTGCGCGTCCCCCGCAAGAGCCCGCGGGCTTGACCAAGCCCGCAGCAGGAGGGCGGCCAATCGCACGCACCGCCTCGATTGCTGACCGCCAGCGAGCGAGCCCCGCCACACCACGCGACGAGTACGACCAACTCCGTGCCGCCCTGCACAACAACCGCCCGGAGCGGCCTCGCCCTGCAGAACCGGACCGGCCACCCCGACTTCGCCCAATATCTCACCGGACGAGCCCTCTGGGTCGGTCACCACCACCCGGCACGCGCAGCCAAACCCGTCACGCTGCTGGCCCCGGCTCTCGCGGCACCGTAGACTGACGCGGCGCGGCAACTTCGTCGGATTCCGGCATGAACGCGTCGGACCGACCAAACTACGGCCTGAGCAGGACTTACGTCAGCTCTGCTGATCTTCAGCAAGCGACCACAGCAACGCGCGTGTGCGCCCCACTAACGTGAAAATCGAATAGGAACCCGCAGGTCATCAGCATATGCGTGCAGATAGAGCGTCGTCTTAGGAAACCGATGCTCTATCCCCTGAGCTACGAGGGCGCGAGCGCCTAGTCTAGCGACCTTGGGGTTGGTACGGCGTGGCAGGGAGCGCCCCGCGTTGTCCCGGTCGGGCGGGCCGGGTGACGGACCCGCGTAGACCACGCGGAGCATGCGAGGCGAGCATGATCAATAGCCGGGTTGACCCCAAGCGGCACCGATTGGCCCACGGTGGCACCGGCAGTCCCGGCGCCCCTCATGGAAATAGACCTGACATGAGCGACATCGCCACCACCGGACTCACCGGTCTGCACGGCCGTGCCCGACAGGCCACCGATACGGAGATCGCCACGGCGCGCCGCCTGCTCGGGCTGGCGGAGGGCGACGTGGTGTCGTCTTCGCCTACCCCGGCCATGGCGTGGGCGAGACGTACCGCGACCTCTCCGGCTGCACCAACCAGATGCTGCTGCTGTCGGCCGCGCACCATGAGCTGAGCCGCCTCGGCATCCAGGTCGGCGCGTTGAGTACCGAGGAGCCGGCCAGACACGCACACCTCGACGCGTCCCTGGCGTTTCCGCAGGTCGGCGACGACGACGCGGCCGCACTCCCGCACGTCGACCGCGACGGTCGGCGCTATCTCACCCGCTGGACGCTGGTCCTGGGCGGCCCGCGGCACGGTCTCCTCGTCGATCAGATCGACGACAGCGTCGGGCACACCCGGGCCGTGGTCGACCTGCTGGTCGCCGACCGGTTGCGGAGCTGAGCCGCCGCCACCGGTCTCGAAGTCCACGGCGAGCCCCCGGGTCACCGCCACCTGTGCCAACGGCGCCGACTCGGTGGCCATCGTCGCGTTCAGCACCGACCCGGTCGCGGCAGGTCGGGCCGCGCGAGCGGAGCGTCCCGGCAGGCGGCGTACGGCTTGCGGCGCCCGGTCACGCCGAAGCGTGTGGTGCTGCCGATCGGCTCGCGGAGCCGGCGTCGCGGCCGCCGGGCCCGCATCTTCTCTCGGACCACCTCCACCGTACGCCAGAAATACGAGCTTCCCGTCTGTTAGATGGCATATGGGCGGTAAGCCCATCACGGAGACGACCCGAGGCGGAGAGATGTCGAAGCGTACGGCGCCGGTACGAGATCATGGTCCGGCGGTGCTGGTCCCGGCCGCGTTCGGCGGGTACCCGGGACCGCTGCGGCGACCGCTGCCCGGCGCGTCGCTGATCAAGTTCCTGGGCACGACGGACCACAAGCAGATCGGCCTGCTGTATCTGCTCTCCTCGTTCGCGTTCTTCATCGCCGGCGGGGTGGAGGCGATGCTGATCAGGGGTGAGCTGGCCCGGCCCGGCCTGCAGCTCCTCTCCGCCGAGCAGTACAACCAGATGTTCACCTCGCACGGCGCGGTGATGCTGCTGCTGTTCGCCACCCCGGCGGCGTTCGGCTTCGCCAACTACATGGTGCCGATCCAGATCGGCGCGCCGGACGTGTCGTTTCCCCGGCTCAACGCCCTCGCCTACTGGCTCTACCTCTTCGGCGGGCTGATGGTCATGGGCGGGTTCCTGACGCCCAGCGGCTCGGCCGACTTCGGCTGGACGGCGTACACCCCACTGAGCACTGCCGAGCACTCGCCCGGGGTGGGCGCGAACATGTGGGTCGTCGGTCTGGTCGTCTCCGGGCTGGGCACGATCCTCGGCGCGGTCAACCTCATCACCACGATCCTCACCCTCCGGGCCCCGGGGATGACCATGTTCCGGATGCCGATCTTCACCTGGAACATGCTGATCACCAGCGTGCTGGTGATCCTCGTCTTCCCGCTGCTCGCCGCCGCCCTGCTGGCGCTGATGGCCGACCGGGTCCTCAGCGCCCACGTGTTCGACTCCACGACCGGTGGGCACATGCTCTGGCAGCACCTGTTCTGGTTCTTCGGCCACCCCGAGGTCTACATCATCGCGCTGCCGTTCTTCGGCATCGTCACCGAGGTCATCCCCGTCTTCTCCCGCAAGCCGCTCTTCGGCTACAAGGGCATGGTCGGCGCCACCATCTTCATCGCCGGCTACTCCATGATCGTCTGGGCGCACCACATGTTCACCACCGGCCAGGTGCTGCTGCCGTTCTTCGCCGCCACCACGTTCCTCATCGCGGTACCGACCGGGGTGAAGTTCTTCAACTGGCTCGGCACCATGTGGAAGGGGCAACTGACCTTCGAGACACCGATGCTGTTCTCCATCGGTTTCCTCGTCACCTTCCTGCTCGGCGGGCTGACGGGAGTGCTGCTGGCCAGCCCACCCGTGGACTTCCACGTCCACGACACCTACTTCGTGGTCGCCCACTTCCACTACGTGGTGTTCGGCACCGTGGTGTTCGCGCTCTTCGCCGGCTTCTACTTCTGGTGGCCGAAGATGACCGGCCGGCTCATGGACGAACGCCTGGGCAAGATTCACTTCTGGACGATGTTCCTCGGCTTCCACGGCACGTTCCTGATCCACCACTGGCTCGGAGCGGCAGGCATGCCCCGCCGCTACGCGGACTACCAACCGCAGGACGGCTTCACCTGGATGCACACGTTCTCCACCATCTGGTCGTTCGTCCTCGGCATCTCCACCCTGTTCTTCATGTGGAACGCCTGGAAGTCGTGGCGGTACGGGGCCAAGGTGAGCGTCGACGACCCCTGGGGCTTCGGCAACTCCCTGGAGTGGGCCACCACCTGCCCACCGCCGTTGCGCAACTTCGACCGGATGCCCCGCATCCGCTCCGAGCGTCCCGCCTTCGACGCCAAGTACGGGCCGCTCGTCGCCGACCTCGGCCGGGACCTGCCGCAGCGCGACACCAAGCCGCCGCACACGTTGCTCGAGGGGCTGCACCGCGAGCATCCGACGCCCGAGTCGCCCAGCGCCGAGGGCGCGCACGGGCCGCGGGAGGCGGGCGCCTACCAGCCGGCGGCCGAATCCGGCGCGCGGCCGGTGGATGTGCCGGACCCCGACCAGATTCGGCGACCCGCCTTCGACCAGACCGACGAACCCGATCGCGACCCGTGGGGTGGACAGCGCAGCCCCACCGACGACAACGACCGGTGGCGCCGCCCGGAGGGCAAGGGCGAGGAGCAGTGATCCGGGGGACCACGGGTCGGGAACCGGGGCGCCTTCTCGCCGATCCGCCCTCGGCCGGAACCTGGCCGACGTACCGTCGGAGCAGGCCAGCCGTCGCCCGGCGCCAGGGCGGGCGGTGGCCGGACGACCTGGACCTGCCCGTCCACGGGGATGGCGATGTCCTGTTGGGGTAGGTGACGTCGGCCGCCTCCGGGGTACGCCCGCATCCCCGTGACTGGGGCGCCGCTGCTCTGCGACGCCCCGGAGAGACGGCCGGACCGTGCACGTCACGACCGACGACCAGCCGGGGCCGTCCCGGTACGCCCTCGCCGCCGCCGGAGGCGGCAAGCCGGCCGGCCGGCGGGTCGATCTCCCGTGCCCGCCAGAGGTGAGGAGAAGGAATGACATCGGAGCGTGGACGCCCCCGGCTGACCGGTCCCCCACCGCCGTCTCGCCGCGGTGGGAGACGGTCCCCTGCCGGCGTGCCCCCGACCCCCCGACGCTGACGATGTGCGGCATCAGCGGTGAGGCGAGGTTCGACGCGACGGCGCCCGACGCCGACGCGGTGACCCGGATGGCCGAGGCGATGCGTTCCCGCGGCCCGGACGGGGAGGGCCTGTGGAGCGACGGCTGGATCACCCTCGGGCACCGGCGGCTGACCGTCATCGACCTGTCCGAGGCGGGCGGCCAGCCCATGGTGCGCGAGGACCTCGGGCTCGCGCTGGTCTTCAACGGCTGCGTCTACAACTACCCGGAGCTGCGGGAGGAGCTGCGGGCCGCCGGGCACACGTTCCACTCCACCAGTGACACCGAGGTGATCCTGGTGGCGTACGCGCAGTGGGGCGAGGACTTCGTCGACCACCTGGTCGGCATGTTCGCCGTCGGCCTGGTCGACCGGGCCCGGCGGCGGCTCGTGCTCGCCCGCGACCGGCTCGGCATCAAGCCCCTCTACCTGGCCGAGAAGCCGGGGCGGCTGCGGTTCGCCTCGACGCTGCCGGCGCTGCTGGCCGCCGGGGACGTCGACACCCGCGTCGACCCCGTGGCCCTGCACCACTACCTGTCGTGGCACTCGATCGTGCCCGCACCCCGGACCATCCTGCGTGGCATCCGCAAGCTCCCCCCGGCCACCGTGCGCGTCGTCGAGGCCGACGGGCGCAGCCGCGAGCGGGTCTACTGGCGGCCCGAGTACGTCCGCGACCCCGCCCACGCCGGCTGGGACGCCCACGACTGGCGGGCCGCGGTCGGCGACGCGCTGCGCACCGCCGTACGGCGCCGGCTGGTCGCCGACGTACCGGTCGGCGTGCTGCTCTCCGGCGGACTCGACTCCAGCATGATCGTGGCGCTGCTCGCCGAGGCCGGGCAGGAGCACCTGCGCACGTTCAGCATCGGCTTCGACAGCCGGGGCGGGGAGAGCGGCGACGAGTTCCACTACTCCGACCTGGTCGCCCGCGCGTACGACACCGACCACCAGCGCATCCAGCTCGCCGACGACGACCTCGTGCCCGCCGTCCGCCGGACCATCGAGGCGATGACCGAGCCCATGGGCAGCCACGACGTGGTCGCCTTCCACCTGCTCTCCGAGCAGGTGGCGCGGCACGTCAAGGTGGCACAGTCCGGGCAGGGCGCCGACGAGGTCTTCGCCGGCTACGGCTACCACCAGCCCCTGACCCGGGTGCCCCGCGACGGCGCCGCCGACGCGTTCTCGGGAGCCTTCTTCGACCGGGACCACGCCGAGCTGAACCGGGTGGTCGGCCCCGCGTACGCCATGGACTCCGACGCCAGCCGCGACCTCGTCGCCGCGGACCTCGCTGCGCCCGGCGCGGACACCGCGCTCGACGCGGTGCTGCGCCTGGACACCCACCTCATGCTCCCCGACGACCCGGTGAAGCGGGTGGACAGCATGAGCATGGCGTGGGGGCTGGAGGTCCGCACCCCGTTCCTCGACCAGGACCTGGTGACGCTCGCCGCCGCCTGCCCGCCCGAGCACAAGGTCGCGCAGGGCGGAAAGGGCGTGCTCAAGGAGGTGGCCCGCCAGGTACTGCCCGCCGAGGTGATCGACCGCCCGAAGGGCTACTTCCCGGTGCCCGCGCTGCGCAACGTCGACGGACCGGTCCGCGACCTCGTCACCGAGGCGCTGCGGGCGCCGGCCGCGCGGGAACGCGCGCTGTTCCGGCCGGAGTACGTCGACGCGCTGCTCACCGACCCCGAACAGGCGCAGGCCGCGGCCGGCAGCAACAAGCTGTGGCAGCTCGGTCTGCTCGAACTCTGGCTCCAGACCCATGATGTCCACTAGCCCGGGCGACGAGGCGGAGGTCCGGCACGTGGCCACCGCCAACCGTGGCGGGCAGCCGCCGGGGTGAAGAAGGATCGACTGGCCGGTTCCGAGCCGGAGGTGGCGGAGGCGTTCGGCCGCGTGGTCGAGGAAGGCGCCAACCGGCTGGCACGACCGTGGGCCCCGCTGATCGTCACCGGGATTGTCGGCGGTGTCGACGTCGGCACCGGCGTACTGGCCTACCTCCTGGTCAAGGAGGCCACCGGGCACACCCTGCTCGCCGGGCTCGCCTTCGGCATCGGCTTCGTGGCGCTGCTGTTGGCCCGCAGCGAGCTGTTCACCGAGAACTTCCTGGTGCCGGTGACCGCGGTGGCCGCCGGCCACAACACCGTGCGCTCGCTGCTACGGCTGTGGAGCGTGACCCTGGCCGGCAACCTGCTCGGCGGCTGGCTGGTGGCCTGGCTGATCACCCAGGGTTTCCCCGACCTGCGCCGCACCGCCATCGAGACCGGCACCCACTTCGCCACGCTCGGCGTCAACCTGCGCTCTTTCGCCCTGGCCGTGCTCGCCGGCATGGTGATCACCCTGATGACCCGGATGCAGCACTCCACCGAGAGCCTCGGCGTACGCCTGGTGCCGTCGGTGCTGTTCGGCGCGCTGCTCGCCAGCGGGCAGCTCTTCCACAGCGTCCTGGACTCGATCCTGATGTTCGCCGCGCTGACCGCCGGCCGCGCTCCTTTCGGCTACGTCGACTGGCTCGGCGCCCTCGGCTGGTCCGTGCTCGGCAACATCGTCGGAGGCGTCGGGCTCGTCACCGTCCTCCGGCTGGCTCGGGTGCCCCGTGAGCTCGCCGATGAGCGGTCCCGGCAGCGGTGAGCGCGGCGAACGGCGTCGGGCGCGGATGCCCGCCGGGGTCGGCCAGCGAGTGCGGGTCGGCAGGGGCCGGGTGGGCCGTTCCTGCCTCAGTCGGGCAGCAGTCGGCGCAGCACACCCTTGGCGGTGGCGACGGTCCGGTAGGACTGCACCAGGTACGAGCCGCAGACGATGTTCGCTCCGGCCAGCGCGGGCACCGCGTACTGCGCCAGGCGCTGCCGACGCTGCCACGTCGCGACCGCGTCCGGCGTGTGCGCGGTGGGCAGGGTGGCGTCCCGTACCTCGATCTGCTCGCCGCGCTGGTGTGCCTCCTCCGCCAGCTGTCCGATCCGCTTCCCGCAGTACGCGGCGTACGCGGTGGCCGCCGCGCCGAGCACGGTGATGCCGGCCTTCGCCGCACCCACCGTCCCGAAGCCCTTCTGCAGTGCCATCCGGCGTCGGCCCACCCGGCTGAGCTGGAGGCCGGCGAGCATGGTGGCGCCGATGCCGAGCCACTGGACCGGGCTGAACCGGCCCCAGGCGGACTCGGCGACCCGGATCCGGTCGATGCCCTGATGGAGGTCGCTGCCGGACTTGTTGACCCCGGCGACGCCCATCACCGTGCCGCCGAACCAGAGAGCCGATCCCACGTCGTGTACCGCCTGGGCGACGGCGTGGTTGTCGGTCGCGGTCATCTGCATGCCGGGGCACCTCCTTGAGATGGCGGCGGCTCGACATCCGCCTCATCCCGATTAGAGCAGTTCGGACCCGCTGGCTCGGCCGGGTTTCGCCCGATGTTCACCGGTTGGGCACGACCTTGACGGCCGGCGACGCCGCCTAGCCCCCATCGCGCTCCGCGCCGCGTGCAGTCCCGCCCCACGGGCGGGACTGCGCGCCCACCTCCCATGATCGCGCTCGATCCAGGAAGTAGTGGCTTCCCGGCGGGTTCGAGGCCACTACTTCCCGGATCGAGCACGATCTTGGCGGGCGCGGGGCGGGCGCGGGGCGGGCGCGGACGTGCTTGGCGCACGGGTGTGGCGGTGCGCGGGGTGGGTCGCGTCGTCGGCCGAATCCTGGACGTCGCGCAGCCGGGCGAGCGGATGGGCCGGATGGGCGACGTCAGCCCCGCGAGCCGTCGTACGGTCAGGGCATGGGCGCGGGCCGGCTCCGTCCGGCTGTCGCGGTGGCCCATGGCCGGACTAAGCCTTCCAGGAGGACCCGTGTTCACCGATTCCGAGGAACTCCTGCGCTACCTCAAGAACGAGGACGTGAGGTTCGTCGACGTACGGTTCTGTGACCTGCCCGGCGTGATGCAGCACTTCAACCT
>NZ_JCADBL010000007.1:0-319146 GCF_059359015.1 Micromonospora sp. LZ37
ACCACCGCGCTCACACCGCACTCGGCGGCCAACCACCCGCCAGCCGCGTCCCCAACCTCTCCGGGCAGAACACCTAGCTCTACCGGTCGTCGGCCCACCGGGGCGCGAGGATGTCTGCTCACGTAGTCATGTATGCCTCACGCTGCGGAGGCTCGCCGCCGGACGGGTCACCCGCTGGACCGCATTTCACCGAAATGCCCTCTGCTGCGGCACGAATCGGACTGCTTCCCGACCGAGGTCAGGATGAGCCGTGTAGCCAGCGTCTCCCCAGGATCGGCTGTGCCGGTGCGTCCGGTCGCCATTGGTCCACCACGCCTCGTACTGATAGGCCGATGGAGGTAGCCCGCCCGGCACCAGCGCCGAGATCTCGTCGAGGGTGTACCGCACCTCGCCTGCCCGTCGCCGAAGGTGATCACGTAACGCGTCGTACTTGGACATATCGGCCTCCGATGTTCGCCAGCGGGGGCTCCGCTGCCTGCCGCGTTCGGGATTGGAGCGAATTGGCATCGGCGTGGGCGAGCCTTGTCCGATCGGGCCGACCAGCAATCCGGCAGAGGCGTCCCACGTTGAGACGCACTGTTCATCGATACACGAGACCTGATCGGATTGGCTAGGGTCGAGGCTCCAAACGATTGAGGGGAGCGGACGTGACGAAGCCTGGGGGTGTCTTCTGCGTAGAGGGCCAGTGGCACGACGACCTTGCCGAACGAGGGTCCGTGCTGCCGACTCTCGATCTGCTTGAGCGGCTGGGCAGCATCCGGTACATCCACCGAGACACCGCCACGCCCCAGGAACTGCGCTACTTCCTCGAGCGATGGCTGTCCCGGAAGTACACGGCCTACGAGGTCGGCTTCTTCGCGCTGCATGGCGCACCGACCCAGCTGAGCCTCTCGGACTCTCATACCGTCGGCCTGGCTGAGATCGCCAGCTGGATGTCGGGCAGATGTGAAGGTAAGCGGCTGTACTTCGGAAGTTGCTCCGCCTTGAAGGCGTCCGATATCACGCTCGGGGAGTTCCTCCGCGAATCCAAGGTTGAGATGCTGTGCGGCTTCACCAAGGACATCGACTGGATCGAGTCCGCTGCCTTCGAAACGGTCGTGCTGAACGCTATGGTCAACAATGGTGGCAGGGTGAACAGCGTTGAGAAGTTGGTAAAATCACCACGATGGGCACCGCTGGCACGACACCTCGGGTTCCGAATCGTCTACAAGAGTGGGAAATCGGTCTCGGTCTAGTTCCTCCCCCGGTACTTCATGCCGAGCACTGGCGCCGCCGGTGCGGCAGATGTCCAACGAGGAGTTGGCAGAGCTGGTCCAGCGGGGCCGGGCGTACCGGGGCAAGGCAGTTTTCGAACTGGTCGATCGCGCCGCCACCGACGACGACGCGGCAACGCGGCTGGGCGACCTGAGCCGGCTGCCGGCGCTGCGCGACGATCGCGTGTTCCACCTGGTCTCGCTCGCCTGGGCCGCGATCATTGGACTCCTCGCCGCGGAGACCGCGCACTCACGGCGGGTCGCCTACGCCGCTTTTCAGGCTCTGCCCGCCGCGGACCAGGCGGATTTCCTCGCCTACGTCAAGGCCGAGCGGATCGAGGACGCGCACCCTCGGGTTTGATTGACATACAAGGCTACGGGCGTTCTGGGCAGCCGTGCGGGCGCGACAGCACTGCAACCTGGCCCGGCCGACGCATCCACTGTTGTCGTACCTCTGATGTTCTCTTGAACGCGCTTCACCACCTGTGCTCGTCAGCGGGCGGCGACCGGTAACGACGATCAGCGTTTCGGAGGAGAAGACATGACCACGGTGGAATGCGCGGTGGACGACGCCGAGCGACTCGCGACCTGTGCGCGGGAGATCCTGGGTCCGCCCGCCACCTGGCGACCGGCGCCGGCCGGCTACCCCGGCAGCCTGGCGCTGTGCGTCATGGACGCCATCTGGTCCATGGGCGTCCGGTACCGCGCCGTGGAGAACGTCGTCGACCGCTACCGGACGTCACGACGCGCGGAGGGCGGGGACGCGAACCGCGACGGCGTCTCCGATCTGCTGCGGCATTACGCGCAGATCGGTGGGCCCGAGCAGTTCGCGACCCGGGTGAACAACCGTCAGCGGGTGTCCACGCATCCCGGCGGCGTGCCGAAGGCCGAGGTTGTGCACCAGGCGGCCCTCGCGCTGCACGAGGCCGGGATCGAGACCTGCGAGGACCTTCGTATCGCGGCCATCGGCGCGGACGAAGCCCGGGTAAAGGCCGGATGGCTGGCTGTGCCGGGGCAGCGCTCGGGCATCTCCTGGCGCTACCTGCTCATGCTGGTCGGCCTGCCCGGTGTGAAGCCGGACCGGATGATCCGCCGATTCGTCGCCCGCGCGCTGCAGCAGGAGACCATCGCTCCGGACGCCGCCGTCTGCCTGGTGGAGAAGGCTGCCGAACTCCTCGACGTGTCGCCGACCGCCCTCGATCACGAGATCTGGCGACACGAACGCGCGATCCGGCCACGGCGCCGCCCCGACGTCGAGGACTGACCACGGTAATGCTGCCGCGACCCACCACCAGCGGGCGACGCAGGGGCAAGGGCGATCGGTACGGTATGCAGCATGTCTTCGCCCAGCCCCGCGCCGCTGCTCCGGGAATTCATCGACATCCCGGAGCGCACGAGCGTGAGCGATTTCGTGCTCAGGCTCGCCGACAGTGTTGCCGACGCCGACACCACCCTCCGCGACTATGTCGTCACGGATCGACTGCTGGCGAACTTCGACGAGGCGCTCGGGCTGATCCGCTCCGCGGTCGAGGGGCACGCCTCCAAGGCCGCCTACCTGCACGGCTCCTTCGGCTCCGGTAAGTCGCACTTCATGGCGGTGCTGCACGCGCTGCTGCGCGGCGAGCAGGCCGCCCGCGGCCGGGACGAGCTGGCGCCGCTGGTCGCCAAGCACAGCGTCTGGCTGGACGGACGGAAGTTCCTGCTCATCCCGTACCACCTGCTGGACGCACGCTCGTTGGAGCAGCGGGTGCTCGGCGGCTACGTGGACCGGGTGCGTGCGCTGCACCCGGAGGCTCCCATCCCGGCGGTGCACCGCACCGACGCGCTGCTGACGCAGGCCGCCTCGCTGCGGGAGAAGATCGGCGACGCGCAGTTCATCGCCGGCCTGCCGGGCGGGGATGTCGAAGACGAATGGGGTGAGACCGAGGCGTTCTGGACGTCGGAGCGGCTCGATCAGGCGTTCGGTGGAGCGTACGGCGACGAACTGCGCCGCAAGCTCGTCAACGACCTGCTGACCAGCTGGAACGTCGGCTTCTTCAGCAACGCCCGGGAGGACGCCGAGGCGTTCATCTCGCTCGACCCGGGTCTCACCGAGATCAGCCGGCACGCCAAGGAGCTCGGCTACGACGGCCTGATCCTCTTCCTCGACGAGCTGATCCTCTGGCTGGCCAACTCGATCGGCGACCAGCAGTTCGTCTCCCGGGAGATCCAGAAGATCACCAACTTCGTCGAGGGTGGCGACAGCCGCCGGCCCATCCCGGTGATCAGCTTCATCGCCCGTCAGCGCGACCTGCGGGAGCTCGTCGGCGAGGAGGTCGTCGGGGCCAACGAGCTGAGCTACCAGGACACCCTCAACCTGGCCAGCGGCCGGTTCGACGTGATCAAGCTGGAGGACCGCAACCTTCCGGAGATCGCCCGCCGCCGTCTGCTGAAACCCCGCGACACCACGGCCGCCGACGCGATCCGCCGGGCGTTCGACGCCACCACCAAGGTACGCCGGGAGGTCTTCGACACCCTGCTCGGCACGGACTCCGGGGCCGGCGCGGACGTCGACGCCTTCCGCTCGACGTACCCGTTCAGCCCCGCCTTCATCTCGACCCTGGTACACGTCTCCAGCGCGTTGCAGCGCTCGCGGACGGCGTTGAAGCTCATGCGTCAGCTCCTGGTCGACCGGCGCGAAACCCTGCGCCTGGGGCAGCTCGTACCGCTCGGTGACCTGTACGACGTCATCAGCAGCGGCGGCGACCAGCCCTTCACGGAGAAGCTGAAGGCCGAGTTCGAGATGGCCCAGAAGCTCTACGACCTGAAGCTCCGCCCCCACCTGCTGGGGCAGCACGGCCTCACCGAGGACGACCTGGACGCCGCCCGGCGCGGCGACCCGTTGACCGCAGAGGCGGCCGGCCGAATTCGCGCCTTCACCGGCGACGATCGGCTGATCAAGACCCTGCTGCTGGCGGCCCTGGCACCCAGCGTGCCCGCCCTGCGGAACCTCACCGGGCGGCGCCTGTCGGCACTCAACCACGGCAGCATCACCAGCCCCATTCCGGGTGGCGAGGTGGCGCAGGTCAACCGCAAGCTGGCCGACTGGGCCGGCCAGTTCCCCGAGATCCGCATCGGCGAGGGCGACGACCCCGTGGTGTCGCTGGAGTTGGTCGGCGTGGACGTCGACAGCGTCCTCGCCACCGCCAAGCACTACGACAACGAGGGCGCCCGCAAGCACATCGTGCAGCGGCTGCTCTGGCAGCAGCTCGGCGTGCCGTGGAGCGACTCGTTCTTCGCCGAGGCCGGGCTGACCTGGCGGGGTAGCCGCCGCGTGATCGAGCTGGTCTACGGCAACGTCCGAGACGCCAACGACATCCGCGACGAGGCGTTCCACCCGAACGACCCGGCCGCATGGCGCGTGATCATCGACTACCCGTTCGACGACGGCAGCCACGGCCCCGCCGACGACCGGCAGCGGGTGCAGGAGCTGATCGGTCGGACCACCGCCCGCACCGTCTGCTGGATCCCGGCCGCGCTGACCGTCGAGCGCCGCAACGAGCTGGGCAAGCTCGTCATCATCGACAAGCTGCTCGAGGGGCAGCGCTTCGACAGCCACGCCGAGCACCTCAACCCGGACGACCGGCGTCGGGCCCACGGCGCCCTCACCAATCAGCGCAGCGCGCTGCTCGCCAAGATGCAGGGGGTGCTGCGTCAGGCGTACGGGCTGGCAGGCAAGCAGCCCACCGACGTGCAGCTCGGCTTCGACGACCACCTCCAGTCGCTGACCCGGGCACTGGAGCCGAAGCTGCCGATGGGCGCCACCTTCAACGACGCGCTGCGCAGCATCGGCGACCAGATGCTCAGCCAGCAGTACCCGGCTCACCCCGACTTCGACCCCGACCGCAAGGGCGACCCGGTCCGCCTCCAGGACGTCAAGGTCGTGCTGGACCACGTCCGCCGTGCCGTCGAGTCTCCCGAGGGGCGCGTCGAGGTGGAGCGGACGCACCGGCAGACCATGCGGCGGATCGCCAACCCGCTGCGGCTCGGCACGATGCACGAGGCCGCGTTCGTCATCGAGGGGGAGTGGGCGCAGCACTTCCACCAGAAGGCCGCGAGTGAGGGCATCACCGACGAGCTGCGGGTGGCCGATCTGTTCCGCTGGATCGACGAGCCGAAGGCGCGGGGCCTGGACCCGATCGTGGCCCAGCTGGTGGTGGCGACCTTCGCCGAGCAGACCGACCGGGGGTTCTACCTGCACGGCAGTCAGGTAGCTCCCGAACTCGGTAAGATCACCAGCGATCTTGTCCTGCGCGAGGAGAGCCTGCCCAGCGAGGAGGACTGGGAGAAGGCCCGGACGCGAGCCGCAGCGATCTTCGGATTCCACTCGCTCGCGCTGCGCCGTGGGCGGCTGGTGGTGATGTTCAGCCGAGACCTGGCCAATGCGGCGAGCCGGTACCGAGAAGCGGCCCACACGCTGGTGAACCGGCTTGAGCAGCATGAGGACCGGCTGCGGCTCGACCGGGACAGCGGGCGACTCGCCACCGCGCGGGCGGCAGCCGACCTGCTCGAGGCCCTGACCACCGGTCGCTCGGCGAAGGAGACCGTGGAACGGCTCGCCCAGGCCGAACTTGCCGGACCGGCCGACCGGGCCGGCAAGAGCATCAGCAGCGCGGGGCAGGTGTCGTCCGCGCTGGCCGCTACCGCTTGGGACACCTTCGAGATCGTCGCCGGTCTGCCCGAGCCGTACGCGGCCGAGGCGGCGACGATCCTCGGCGACCTTCGGCGAGTTGCGCAGGCTGATGAGCTGACCGCCCCACTGGCGCCAGCCCTGCGCCGCGCTCAGACCGATGCCACCGAGCTGCTCCGTCGCGCCACACGCAAACCCCTGGTCGTCCACCCGCCCGAGCGGGAGCACGACAGACCCGAGATCCTCGTTCCTCCGCGCATCGAGAACACCCCCGACGTGCCCACGGAGGACGGCGGACAGCTGAGCGGTCGAGTATCGGTCCGCGCTGTTGACCTCGATCGCGCGTTGGAGCAGCTGCGCACCTTCGCTCGCGACCACGAGGGCGCCACCATCGAGGTGAGCTGGAGAATCGTGCCGTGACCCAGGCACCCGCGCCGTCCCAGGCGCTGCGGATCAACCCGGTGGCCCTGCGGCAGAAGGTGGCGCAGCAGCTCGATCGGCATCGCAACGGTGGCACGTACCCGACGATCGTGTTGCGGGCCGAACCGGTCTGGCCGCACGACCCGGCGATCCTGTTGCCCGACGGGCGGAAGGCCCGGGTGGTGGAGTGCGTCTCGCCGCTCGCCGTCTGGGAGCACCTCGTCGCCGACCACGGCGAGGAAGTGCTGGTGCTGCTCACCGACATCCCAGAGTCCCGCCTCGGCCACGGGGTACGCAGCCGGATCTTCCGGCAGCAGGTGATCACCGTTGAGCCGTGGGACCTGGTCGTCGACGCCTTCGGCGCCCACCTGCCGGACAGTGCCCTGGAGCGGGAGTCGTGGGCCGGGGAGGCGCTGCTTGACGCCATGCCGCCGCTGGGCTGGCCGAGGCTCAGCACCAGGGTGCTGACCCGGGACGTGGCGCTGCGGCACCTCGCCGCCGTCCGCCTAGGCCTGGAGCGGCGCGGGGAACACCCCGACGACCTCGACGTGGCGGCGTTGCTCCGGTGGAGCGGCGAGCCCGGCGCGGTGGAGGCGTTCGCCCTGCTCCGGCAGGCCGAACGGGACGGCCTGACCCGGTGGCTCGTCGAGCAGTTCGGTCGGCCCGCACGGGCGCTCTTCGGGCTGGTCGCCGCCGGGCACGGGGCCGACGCCCTGCCGCTCGGCCTGGTCTGCGACGCGGTCTGGACCACCCACACGCCCGACGCGGTACGCGTGCAGGGCCGCATCGACCAGTACTTCGGCTACCTCGACGACGACGCCACCGTGCGCGCCTTCGCGGACGCCGCCGTGGACGTGGTGAGCGGAATGCTGACCGCCCGGCAGCCCGCCTCCCATCGGGAGGGCCTGGCCGTCCTGCACCGGGCGGAGGAACTGCTCATCCAGTTCGGTGCGGTCGACAGCGCCGGCCACAGCCCGATCCTGCGTACCGGTTTCAACCGACGTATCGACGCCGCAGCTCAAGCGCTGCGCGCGGGGCTGACCGACCCGACGAGCCCGGCGCTCGACGATGCGGTCGAAAGTCTGGAAGGGCACCGGCTCGCCGACTCGGAGACCGAGCGGATCAAGCGGATCCGCATGGCGCAGCGGCTCGTGCGGTGGCTCGGCGACGAGGTCACGCCTCCCGCGAGCGTCGCCGACGGCGTGCAGCGGCAGATCGCCGACTGGGGTTGGGTCGACCTGGCGCTCAACCACGTGTGGGCGGGCGAGGATGTGCACCCCGAACTGCAGCACGCGTTCCGCGACATCCATGACCAGGCGCAGCAGCGGCGTCGGGAGCTGGACCGGGCCTTCGCCAACCGGCTCGCGGCGTGGGCCACGGCCGGACCCGGCAATGACGGCGATCTGCTGACCGTCGAGAATCTGCTGTCCAGGATCGTCGAGCCCCTGATCCGTGCCGAACGACCCGTGCTGCTGGTGGTCCTCGACGGAATGAGCGCGGCCGTCGCCGTCCAGCTCTCCGACGAACTGTCCCAGCAGTGGGTCGAGTACGACCCGCTCGGCGGACGCGGGCCCGGCCGCCGCCGGGGCGTCGTTGCCGCCCTGCCCACCCTGACCGCCGTGTCGCGCACCTCGCTCTTCGCCGGCGCGCTGCTCAACGGCACCCAGGACACCGAGAAGCGCATGTTCGCCGAGGGCCGGTGGGGCCCGGGCGCCCGGATCTTCCACAAGGGGCCCGCGAGGGGTGGGGCCGGTGAGGTCTTCGCTCAGGATCTGCGGGCGGCCATGGCCGGTCCGGCACGGCTGGTCGCGGTTGTGATCAATACCGTGGACGAGTCGCTGGCCCACGGCCGGGAGGGCGATGAGGCCGGCTGGCAGATCAGCGGCCTCGGTATCCTGCGTAGCCTGCTCGACCTCGCCAGCTCCACCGGCCGGGCCGTGATCGTCACCAGCGACCACGGTCACGTCCTCGAACGCGGCGGCGAGTACGTCAGGGCTGCTGACGCCGCCTCGGCCCGTCATCGCACCGGACCGGGACCCGCAGGTCCCGGCGAGGTGGAGTTGAGTGGACCGCGCGTGGTGGCCGAGGGGAAGCGGATCATCGCCCTGTGGGACCCGCTGCGGCGCTACCGCCCCACCAAGGCCGGCTACCACGGCGGGGCCTCGTTGGCCGAGGTGACCATTCCCGTGCTGGCCTACCTGCTGCCCAACGCCGCAGCCGTACCGGACGGCTGGACCCCGATCGAGGGACAACAGCCCGAATGGTGGCAGGCGAAGACGCCCGTACCGGTCGTGGCCGCCGCCCCTGCCAAGGTGCCCGCACCGAAGCAGCGCCGCAAGGCCGCGGTCGTCGCGGGGGAGGAGGCGCTGTTCGACGTACCCGAGGCGACGCCGGCGCCCGCCGCGAAGCCGGCGGCCGGCGACGACGATCTGGTGACCGCGGTGCTGGCCACCGAGCTCTTCGACGCCCAGCACGGCCTCACCCCGCGGAAGGTCGACCGCCGGAAGATCGAGGCGGCGCTGCGGGCGCTCGTGGAAGCCAAGGGCGTGTTGTCCGCCGCTGTGCTGGCGCAGCGCGCCGGGGAACTGCCGGCCAGAGCGGGCGGCTTCGCCACCACGCTGCAGCGGATCTTCAACGTCGACAACTACCCCGTGCTGTCGCTGATCGACGACGGGCGCACCGTCCGGTTGGACCTTCCGTTGCTGCGGACCCAGTTCGGCCTGCCGAGGGCCACCTCATGAGCGGCGTAAGCCCGGCTCGGCGGCGCGAGGTGGTGGACGCGCTGCGTCGCGGCGCGGTGCCTGCGGCCGGACTGGACCTCCTCGCGGTGGGACTGGACCGGTTCGTCGTCGCCGTGGGGGAGGACCTGGACGCCGTTGCCGCCGGTGGCGCCGTCTTCAAGGCGGTACGCGGTGAGTACGGCTCCGGCAAGACCTTCTTCACCCGCTGGATCGCCGAGCGGGCCAAGCGGGCCAACTTCGCCACCGCCGAGGTGCAGGTCTCCGAGAACGAGACCCCCCTGCACAAGCTGGAGACCGTGTACCGCAGGTTGACCGAGCGGCTCACCACCTCGACGTTCCCGCCCAGCGCGCTGCGCCCGGTGGTGGACGGTTGGTTCTACGCGTTGGAGGAGGACGTCCTCGCAGCGGGGGAGGTGGCGGCCGACGACACCGACGCCCTCGACCGCGCGGTCGGCGTCCTGCTCGACCAGCGGCTCGCGGTGGTCAGCCGCACCGCGCCCGCCTTCGCCGCCGCGCTGCGCGGGTACCGGACCGCCGCCCTCGCCGGCGACCAGGCGACCGCCGACGCGGTGCTGGCCTGGTTGGGTGGACAACCGCACGTCGCCGCGTCCGCCCGGCGGGTTGCCGGGGTACGGGGCGACCTCGACCACTTCGCGGCGCTCAGCTTCCTGCAGGGCCTGCTGGCGGTGCTTCGCGACAGCGGCCACCCCGGGCTGTTGCTGGTCCTCGACGAGGTGGAGACGCTGCAACGGGTTCGCTCGGACGCGCGGGACAAGGCGCTCAACGCTCTGCGTCAGCTCATCGACGAGGTGCACTCCGGCCGCTTCCCCGGGCTCTACCTCGTCATCACCGGAACCCCGGCGTTCTACGAGGGGCCGCAGGGCGTGCAGCGGCTCGCCCCGCTGGCCCAACGACTGGCGGTCGACTTCACCACCGACGCCCGGTTCGACAACCCGCGGGCGGTGCAGATCCGGCTCGCCGGCTTCAGCGTAGCCTCGCTGGTGGAACTCGGTGGTCGGGTGCGGGACCTCTACGCCGACGGCGCCACCGCGCCGGAGCGGGTGCGCACCCTGGTCGACGACGCGTACCTCGGCCAACTGGCACAGGCCGTCGCCGGTGAGCTCGGCGGCAAGGTGGGGGTGGCGCCGCGGCTCTTCCTCAAGAAGCTGGTAGGTGAGGTGCTCGACCGGGTCGACCAGTTCGATGACTTCGACCCCCGCCAGCACTACACGCTCACCCTTGCCGCCGCTGAGCTGACCGACGTCGAGCGCAACGCGACCAGGGCGGACGAGATTTCGCTCGATCTCTCCGCGGACAGCTGATGGCCGGCGCGGACCTGCTGCACCCGGTGGTGCTGCACCACGTGGTGAACTCGCTGCAGTGGCCCGGGCTGCGACCCCTGCAGGAGGCCGCCGTCCAGCCGCTGCTCGACGGCGACGACGCGCTGCTGCTCGCGCCCACGGCCGGCGGTAAGACCGAGGCGGCGGTGTTCCCGCTGTTGTCCCGCATGGCGCAGGAGAACTGGCAGGGCACCTCCGTGCTGTACGTCTGCCCGCTGAAGGCGTTGCTCAACAACCTCCTGCCGCGGCTGGAGACGTACACCGGCTGGCTGGGGCGGCGAGCCGCCCTCTGGCACGGAGACACCACGATGGGGCGACGTCGGACGATCCTGCGCGAGCGGCCCGACGTGCTGTTGACGACACCCGAGTCGCTGGAGTCGATGCTGGTCAGCGCCGCCGTCGACGAGCGCGAGTTCTTCCGCCACCTCCGGGCGGTCGTCGTGGACGAGGTGCACGCCTTCGCCGGCGACGACCGCGGCTGGCACCTGCTGGCCGTACTCGAACGGCTCAGTCGGGTGGCCGGCCGGCCGGTCCAGCGGGTCGGGCTCTCCGCGACCGTAGGAAATCCGGAAGAGCTGTTGAGCTGGCTGCAGGGCTCCGGGCGGGGGGCTCGGACCGCCCGGGTGGTGTCGCCGAGTCCCGTGGCCACCGCGACGGCACCACCCGGTGAGGTGGAACTGGACTACGTCGGTTCGGTGCACAACGCCGCCAAGGTGATCGCCGCCCTGCACCGGGGCGAGAAGCGTCTGGTGTTCTGCGACTCGCGGGCGCTGGTCGAGGAGCTCGGTCAAAAACTACGCGAACTGCAGGTCAAGACCTTCCTGTCGCACGCGTCGCTCTCCGTCGAGGAGCGGCGCCGCGCCGAGGAGGCGTTCGCCCAGGAGCGTGACTGCGTCATCGTGGCGACGAGCACGTTGGAACTGGGCATCGACGTCGGTGACCTCGATCGCGTCATCCAGATCGGCGCGCCACGCAGCGTTGCCGCCTTCCTGCAGCGCATCGGTCGGACCGGCCGGCGGCCCGGCAGCACCCGCAACTGTCTCTTCCTCGCCCTCGACGGCGACGGACTGCTGCACGCGGCCGGGTTGCTCAACCTGTGGCAGGAGGGCTGGGTCGAAGCCGTCGTGCCGCCGCCGGAGCCGCGGCACATCGTGGCCCAGCAGATGCTCGCCCTCTCGCTCCAGCGGCACCGGGTGGGTGACCAGTTGTGGCCGGAGGAGTGGAACGGACTTCCACCGTTCGACCGGAGCGCCGAGGTCATCGTGCGGCACCTGATCGAGCACGGATACCTCGACTCCGACTCCGGGATGCTCTTCATCGGCCCGGAAGCCGAGCTGCGGTTCGGGCGGCGCCACTTCATGGACATGCTCGCGGTCTTCACCGCGCCCCCGGAGTTCACCGTGCTGTCGGGGCGTGCCGAGATCGGTCGGACGGACCCGGCCCTGCTGACGGCGAAGGTGCAGGGACCGCGCCTGCTGCTGCTGGGTGGGCGCAGTTGGCGGGTCACCCACGTCGACTGGAAACGGCGCCGTTGCTTCGTCGAGCCGGCGGACGGCGGTGGCAAGGCGTTGTGGATGACCGGGGCCACGCCGCAGGGCCTGTCGTACCGGATGGTCCGGGCGATGCGCGACGTGCTGGTGGGCGCGGACCCGAAGGTCGCTCTCACCGCCCGTGCGATGACGAGGTTGGCGGCACTCCGCGACGACGCGACCGCCACGGTGCACCCCGGCGGCTCCGTCGTGGTGCGGGACCGGGAAGGCGAGGTGCGCTGGTGGACCTGGGCCGGTTACCGGGCCAACGCCACCCTGATCGCCACCCTGAGTGATCTGGCCGACCCGACCCAGCGGTACGACGACGCCAGCATCCGCCTGCGCCCCGACCTCGACCGGGAGATGTGGCGGGTGGCGACGGCGGACGCCGAGCAGCGGATCTGCCTGCCGGACGTCACCGAGAAGGCGCTCGCCGGGCTCAAGTTCAGCGCGGCCCTCCCGCCCCGCCTGGCGGCCGCGACGCTCGCCACCAGACTCGCCGATGTGGCCGGGGCGGTCGCGGTACTACGGGAACCCGTCCGATTCGCCTACCTCTAGAAAGCCCGCCAGCTACCGCTCAAGGCGTGGCCTCGGGGCCTGCAGCAAGCGGTGCCGTCGGCGGCATGCCCGGCAGGGGCGCGGGTAGGCGGCAGGCATGAACGGACTGGTTGCGCATCTGCACGGCGGACCACTTGACGGGGTGGACCGGCAACTGGCTGGCGCCACCGACGAACTCGTGGAGTTCATCCATGAAACCCGTGAGGGCACCTGGTACGTGGAGTACCGCAGGGTCCGCCACGCCGATGACGGATGGCATTACGAGGCGACCGGCGGGATGGAAAAACAGGACGAGGAGTAACGACCAGCTCCAGAAGCGTCACACCCGGCGGATCCCCACGTCCGAGCGGTTCTCACCACGGTCGAGTTGGCCGGCCTGATCCCCGTCCTGACGGTCGTACGTCGGGCGGCGCCCCGTTCCCGGCAAGCCGCCCGGACTCGACTGCCCGCTGGCATCGTGGCGACATGCGTTGCACGGCCGTCGGGGGTTGTCGGGCGCCGACCCGGGTAGACATCAGCGCCAGCCCCGGCAGCGACCACCGCGATCGTGGTCGCGGCCGATCACTGTCTGCTGGCCGCCGCGCTTGGGGGTCGCTGACTGATGCACGGGGAGATCGTGGAGCTGAGGGTCCACGGGGTGGCGGGCACCGGGGCCGGTCAGATGCTCGGTTGCCAGGACGTCGATCAGGTGGCCGGTGACCTCCGCGCCGGTTTCTACCGCCCCCGAGCGCAGCCCCGGCACACCTCCGGGCCGGGCGGGACCGTGCTGGAGGCGTACCAGTGGAGCAAGCTGCCCTCGGGCACCGCGGGGCGGATGCTGTCCCTGGTCTTCCTCCTGCCGTTCATGTTGAGCAACATGACCTTCTGGATGCGTCCAGCGGGCGGGGGCCTGCAGTCCGGCGTCACGGCGCTGTGCCGGCTCCTCGCGCTCACCCTGACGCTGCTGTACGCGCTGACGGCGGCCGGGGTCGCCCTCGACCTCGTCGGATGGACGTGCCTGGGCTCGCCCCGCTGTCCCGCCGGGCGGGGCTGGCTGTCCTGGCTGGCCGACCGACCGGTCGGTCTGCGCCTGGCGTTGCTGGCCCTGGTGCCGGTCGCCGCGGTGGCGCTGGTGTGGTTGCTCAGCGCACGACAGGCTCGCTCGTACGGAGCCTTCCGGTCGTCGACGGCGGATCCGCAGGATGACCGCCTCACGGCGTTGGACCGGTGGGACGTCGGGCCGACGGCGAAGCGGCTTCGCGCGATCCACGTCGCCGCTGCCTTCGTCGCGCTGGACCTCGTGCTGCTCGCCGCACGCGCCGCCGCCGGGCGGTCCTTGGCGGTGGTCGGGTTGTCCGCGCTCACCGGAGCGCTGCTGGCCGCGTGTGTCGTGCTGCTCTGCGTCCCGAGCCTACTGGAGCCGACTTCGACCGCCGGCGCCACGGATCGGCTGCCGGTGGTGCTGCACGTCGTAGCCGGCGGCCTGACGGTCGCGACGCTCGGGGCCGTCGCCACCGAGCGTGTCCGCTGGCCGAGGTCGAACGGGCTGCCCAACTTCGACGAGATCGTCGCCATCGTCTTCGTCGCTCAGATGGCGCTGCTCTTCGCGCTCGCCGTCCTGGTGCTGTGGCGTCCCGGCGGCCGGGACCGCCGGCCGGCGCTGCTGCACGGGTTGGGCGCCGTCGTCGTCGCCACGGTCGCGGTGGGCCTGGCCGGGGCCCTCTCCGGCGAATTGGTCTACCGTACGGCGTCCCTGCTCAGCGGGCCGACGTTCGTGCTGCGGCCCAGCGACCCGGCGGTGCCGGCGCCGGCGTACCGGTGGGCGATCCTGGCCTTCTTCGTGACCACGCTCGCCGCTGCGGCGGCGTGGGCCGTCATCACCCTGTCGGCTCGCGCGGACCGTCGGCGGACCGCCGCCGCCATCGTGGCCCGGGACTACCCAGCTCCTCCTCCGGAAGCGATCTCCCAGGTGCGACGAGTGCGGAAGGCGGTGATCCGGGCTTTCTTCACCGAGCAGCTGGGCTCACTCGGCATCGCCTACGCGTGCCTGACCGTGATCGGGCTCGCGGCCGGCGTGCTGGCTCTGGTGGGCTTGGAGCCCGGCCCGCTGGCGCAGGACCACCTCGGCGTGCCGACCGGGGCGTTGAGCGTGGTGATGGCCATCGGCAGCTACATGATCCTCGCGGTCGTCGGGGGGCTCCTGGTGGGCGGGCTGTTCGCACACGAGGCGGCCGGGTTTCGCCGTTACGTCGGAGTGCTGTGGGACGTCGGCACCTTCTGGCCCCGCGCGGCCCACCCGTTCGCGCCGCCCTGCTACACCGACCGCGCGGTGCCCGAGCTGACGGATCGGATCTGCCGGCTGGCGGGGCGCTACGACGGGGTGGTGCTCAGCGGGCACAGCCACGGGTCGGTCATCCTGGCCGCAACCGTGCTGCGACTGCCCGCAGAGGTGCGGCGACGAGTCGCGCTGCTCACCTACGCCTCCCCCCTCACGCGACTCTACGGCCAGCTCCACCCCGCGTACTTCGGCGAGCCCGTGCTGCACGAGGTCGGCGACCGGATCGGGTGGCGCTGGCTGAACCTGTGGAGTTACACCGACCCCATCGGCGGTTGGATCTTCTCCGGGCATCGGCCCGGGGACCCGCCCGTGCGCCCTCCGCCCGCCGCGTTGGTGGACCGCCGCCTACGCGACCCCGAGAACCTGCTGCCTCAGCCAGGGGAGAGCGCCCCGCCACAGGTGATGGGACACATGCCGAATGAGTCGGACGAAAGATACGCCGCGGCGGTTCGCGAGTTGGCAGAGCGGCTGCGGGCAGATTGGGAGCAGCGGGGTGGCCGGCCGGACCGCCGGGCAGCGTGACGGCGGGACGTGGATGCGTCAACCGGAGTCCGGCGGGGCTTCCGCAGTTGACGTCGTCTCGTCCGACGGCCAGGACGTCTCGTGCGCCTGGCCCTGCGGGCGTCGCTGGATGACCTCGATCGAGGTGAAGGGCTCGAAGATGCCTTCGTGGCGCTGCCGGTCGCGTAACAGGTCCTTGCTCCACTGAGCGGCGGCTTTCTGCTCCGCCATCATGTGTCGCCTGGCGCGGTCGAGCTCCTCCTTGAACGTCTCCGCCGCCTCGCCGGCAGTGGGATGACCGACGAATTCGTTCATCATCGCCACCCAGCGCCGGTTCAGCCGCTCGGCGTACCGCGCCCGTCGCGTGTAGAGCTCATTCTGCAACTCCAACTCGATCAGACGTTCCCAGTGCGGCTGAAGGACCTGCCTGACCCGCTCTTCGAGCCGTACCGACATTTCCGGGAGGCACTCGAACACCACGTTCCCGCGCTGGTAGGTCCACGGGGGCGGGTCCTCCTCGGTGAGTGCCCGCTGCAGCGCGATCTCCAGATCCCCAGCACGGTGCGGGGGCAACCTGCTCGCCTGCCCGGCGGCGATTCGCTTCACCCGCTGGATCACATCTTGCCTGAAGTGGTGCGCGTACCAGTGGAGCGCGTCCGGGCCTACGCCCTTGCACGACCAGGTGAGGGAGACGCGAACCGTGAAGCCGAACACGTAGCCCTGCGCGGGAAGCACGATCGGCCCGACCACTTCCCGTCGCTCGACGGGTTCATCGGGCGGCGGAGAGGACGGTTCTGTCGCGGCTGCGGGCTTCAGGTCCTCCAGCGCGGGAAAGGCGCCCTTCCAGAGGGTGTTCAGCCCGGTCAGGACATTCCTGCCGACCTCCTGCGCGCGACTCCGTCCGCGGTCGACCCGCCGTCGCTCGGGCCCCTCTGACCTCGGGTTCCCGCTCGAAGCGTCGGTCACGTCACCCCTCCCTCATCGCCGAACCGCTCCGCTCCGGTGTTCCGGGCGGAGCCGGGCGCATCAGTGCGTTGGTTCGCACAAGGGCGGCTGGTCGAGGGGTGTCGCGCGGCGGCGCTCACCAGCCTCAACGTGTCGTCGGTGACCCGCTGATGATCCAAAGCTAACAAGGTTGCGGGGGATCTGCCGGCAGCCGCGCGGGTACGAGGGCATGCCGTTCATGTTCTCCGACAATCGACGGTGAAGACGCCGACGGTCCGCACAGGTGTTGCCGTACGGCCGCGACCAGGGAGTCGCCGAGCGGGCCCGGCGAGGTTCCTTGCGTCCGCTCCCACCCGAGGCGCGGTTGCCGCCATCCGACTTCGGAGGCAAGTACTTGCTTGACAAAGCAAGTGGGTGGTAGCTTTGCGGAGGATCGGCTGTCGCGTCAGCGCGTACGGCAGGTGCGCTGAGGGGCGGCAAGGGAGGAGCTGGCAATGGGTCGGCTTGAAAACAACGTGGCACTCATCTCCGGCATCGCCCGGGGTCACGGCAGGTCGGATGCGGTGCGGTTCGCCGAAGGGCGTGCCGACATCATCGGGTTCAGACGCGGGTCGCTACATCAACGGGCAGGCGGTCGTGGTCGACGCGGGGTGGACCACCTGTCGCTGAGCTCACGACGTCCCGACCAGGGCGCCACGTGATCGCTGGACGGTGATGTCCGGGCCATCCGGTTCGACGCCGCACCAGTTTCCCGACGCTACGCAGTAACCAAGGTCCGCACGTCGCGGCTTGCGAACAGAAACCGCCGCGCACTCCGCGATGGCCTATGACGACGGGCGCCCGCAAATCGGTTGCTTTGTCAAGCAAGTAATGATCGATTTGCGAGCCGGTCGCAGACCGACGCCGCCTGCGACCGGCGTGCCGAACAACTCCGTCCATGGCGACGGTCAAGCATCCAAGGAGCAAGCGATGACATTTCCGGTACTGGCCGACAAGGTCGCTATCGTGACGGGCGCGGCCATGGGGATGGGGGAGGAGACCGCCAAGCTCTTCGCCGAAGCCAGCGCTCGGGTCGTGGTTGCCGACTTCAATGAGGAGAAGGGCCGTGCTGTGGCCGCCGCGATCGAGCAGTCCGGGGGCGAGGCCATCTACATCAAGGTCGATATCTCGGACTCACGGCAGGTGCAGGCGCTGATCGACCAGACCGTCGCGCATTATGGTCGCCTGGACGTGGCGGTCAACAACGCCGCGATCTCCCCGGACAACGCGCCGGTTGAAGATTTCGACGAGAACTACTGGGACCGGCTCATGTCGATCGACCTGAAGGGCACGGCGCTCACCCTCAAGTATGAACTGCAGCAGATGGTCAAGCAGGGTGGGGGCGGGTCGATCGTCAACATCGCGTCGGTCAGCGCATTCCGGCCGCAGGGCGGTGACGTTGCCTACGTGTCGGCCAAGGCCGCCGTCGTGGGCATGACGAAGGTCGCGGCGGTCGAGAACGGGCAGCACGGGATCCGGGTCAACGCGGTTGCGCCGGGCGCCATCGACACCGCGATGCTCCGGTCGTCCCTCGAAGCAAGGGGTATGACGATCGAGGAGTTCGCTCCCACGATGAGCGTCTTCAACCGGCTGGGGCACGGCCGCGAAATCGCACAGGCGAGCCTGTGGCTGGCCTCCGACGCGTCCTCTTATGTCACCGGCGTGACCATCCCCGTGGATGCGGGCTACACCAGCCGCTGACTTCGCTCGACGTTACGACAGGTGCTCCGAACTGGGCCCTTTCCGGCCCAGTTCGGAGACCGCGTCGGGGCCGGTCGCAGTTGGGGCGCGATGCCTCAGGCAGGGCTGGGATCCGCTCAATGAGCCCTGCCTGGGCGGGCCGATGTATGCCGTGGGTGTTGATGACGCCGGCTGCTCGCGGTGCCTGCCAACAAATGTGTATACGCGATTAGAAATCGCTCGCGCGAACTGCTGATCATCGGGGCCGGCGCCGGCATCTCAACCGCGGCGACGGCAAAGCTGATCACCGAACCGAAGACCTGGATGCGCGAGCCGTAGCCCCGGACGGACGACCTACATCGGCTCGGCGCCGTCCCGCCGCTGGTCCCCGGTCAGCCGCTCGTGGAACGCCCGGCAGCGCGCCTTCCAGTCCGCCTCGGACTCGCTGGTCAGACAGCGGTCGAGCAGGGCGCACACCCACTGCACCACCTCGGGGTCGACGAGGTGCGGCTCGTACGTCTCCAGCGTCTCGGCCAGCCGCCGGCGGGCGCCGGACTCCACGAGCTGCAACGTGGCCATCGCTCGGACGGCGGTGGGCAGGTCGATGTCGAGCAGGGCCGGGATGAGGCGGCGCGCCACACCGACGTCGGCCGACCGGTTGGCCACGGCGATGCAGTGCGCGAAGAACTCCGGATCGGCCGGGCGCTCGGCGTACAACTGGGGGAGCAGTTCGACGGTGAGCCGTTGCACGCCCTGCTCCATGCTGGAGAGCAGGGTCAGGATGGTCTCCTCGTCGGCGGCGCGGTGCGCCGCGAGCGCGCGGATGGCCTGCTTGCGGGAGATCTTGTTCTCGAACTCGTCGGCCGCGATCTCCGCGCTGAGCAGGAGCTCGGAGCGACTCAGCCGGGACGACTCACCGAAGATCCGCGCCATCGCCGCCCGCCTGTTGCGGACCTCCATCTGACCCAGCGCCTGCTCGAACAGTCGGGACAGCTGGCTCTTGAGCTTCTCGGTGAACTTTCCGTAGGAGAACGGGACGATAGTCAGCTGCCGTTCCGACTCCACCTCGTGGATGATCTCGATCAGCTTCCGCCGGTCGGGGTCGGTCACCGCGGTGAGTGCCACGTCCCGCGTCAGCGTCTTGTACGCCTGGTACGTCTTGTCTAGGCAGAACACCAGGATCGGCTTCCCGGCGGCGAGGGCCTCGCGCAGCTCCGTCTGCCACGTGATCGACCCGAACGATTCCACGATCACGAAGACGCAGACATGGGCGTTGCGTACGGTGTCCCGGGAGTTGGTCACCCAGCTCGCCTGCGCGTGGTTGATGTGCAGGATGTCGCCCGACAGGTAGTGCCACACCTCCGCGTCGAAGCCCGACGCGACCTCGACGAAGTCCTCGCGGTAGCGCTCGGTGTCGTGCGCGCCACAGAGCATTATCCGCAGCACGGCGGACCTCCCGTCGGCCGAGAACCCGCAGCCGGCAGCGCCGGTGGGAGCTTCTCGGGGTACCGGAAGTCTCAGCACGATCCGGGCCGACGTCAATGACGGCAATCGGACAGCGGCTCACGTACGGGCAGGTGGGAACCGCCGGGCCTACCGGCTAGGACCCGGCGGCGCAGTACGCGCACTCGTTCCGCTCGGACCAGTCCACCCGGTCCAGCGTCGCCGGGTCGATCGCCAGGTGGCCGAACTGCCGGCGCACCGCCATCCGGAAGGTCCACATCCCTTCGGCGAACTCGTGGTACGCCTCGTGTCCCTCGGCGGAGCGCAGGTCCTCGCCGTCGCGGACGAGCCGCCGCATCCGGACGAGCCGGTGGAAGACGTCCTCGCCCGCCGTCACCAGCTCCGGCGTGCCGGACATGAGCAGCCGCTCGCGGGCCTGGTAGGCGTCGGATTCCGTCATGGCGCGGGCGGACGCCTCCCGGTCATCGGCGGACCGCAGCATGCCGTGCGCGGTGGCCAGGGCGAGCGTGAAGTCCACGCAGGTGCGCCACCGCTCGAGCTCCCGGTCACGGGAGCGGGTGTCCCGCTCCCGCCGCAGGTCGACCAGGAAAGTGCCCGACAGCGCGATGAGCGCGCCGGCCCCGGTGCTCAGCAGCGGCATCCAATCCATGGTGGACATCGTGCCATCCGGGCTGGAGCGCCCCGGTCACCCGGTGTCCGCTACTCGGAGCGGCGGCGGACCGTGGCGGGCAGCCGCCGCACGCCGACGGCGTGACCAGCCGTGGCGAAGACGCCGGCTCGGTAGTCAGTTGGGCCGGTCGAGGATCGCGCTGAACCGCTCCTCAGCCAGGTCGAGCTGGGCGAAGATGTGCCGCTTCACCGGCGCCGAGAGCGGCGTGTCCGGCCGGGCGATCAGGTCGCGGAACACCGGCACCAGCGGCCGGTACTTCGCCGCCGACCGGGCCACCTTCGGCCCGATGGTGTAGACGACGCCGACCCCGTTGTCGGTGAAGTCGGAGACCTTGATGACCCGCGCCCACGGCTCCCGGTCCAGGCTGGCCGCCACGTGCTCGCGGTACTGGGCGTTGCGGTCGCGCGCCGGGTCGTACTCCGGGTTGGTGACCGCGCTGACCAGGCGGGCCACCCGCGGGCCGAACCGGACGGCGAGGGTGGTCAGCGCCGCCGCCGTCGGGTCGGCGGCCCCGACGCCGGCCAGCTCGTCGGGGTGGTCCTCCACCGCGTCGTGCAGCAGGCCGGCGACGATGACGTCCACGTCGCGCACCTGGTAGTGGTGCATCATCCGGATCGCCACCCGGAGCAGGTGGTTGAGGTACGGCTCGCGGACCCGCCGGTCGTCGCCGTGCAGCTCGGCCGCGAGGTCGAGGGCGGCGGTGAGCCGGTCCCGCGCGGCCTCGTCGAAGGCCGCGATCTCCAGCCGGAACCGTTCCAGCAGGCCGGGTTCGCCGTGGATCTCGGTGATCGCGTGCATCGGCATGGTGGCCAGGTACGACGGGAAGTCCATGGGTCACTTATAGCCGATCTTCACTACCCACGAGCCCCGGCCGTCGGGCACCCGACGCGTCACGCGGTGCCCGAGAGTCGCTTGACCAACCGGACGGTGGTCCCCTGCGGGGTGCCGTCGATCGTCGCCTCGTCCATCAGCCGGGCCATGATCAACCGCCCTCGGCCCCGCTCCAGCCCCTCCGAGCCGTCCTCCCGCCAGCCGCCGGCGTCCGTCACCTCGATCTCCAGCCGGTCGGCGCGCAACCGGCCGCGGACCGCGGCGGTCGTTCCCGGGGCGAATTGGCAGCCGTGCTCGATGGCGTTGGCGCACGCCTCGCCGGCGGCGATCAGCACCGTCTCGACGTCCGCCTCGCCGGCCCCGAGCCCGATCAGCCAGGTCCGCAGCGCCTCCCGGGCGGGGGAGAGCTGCGCCAGCTCCGCGTGGAACACCACCGGCTCCCGGTGCCGGTAGACGAGCACCGCGACGTCGTCGGCGCGGACCCCGGGCACCAGGTCCCGGACCAGGTTGTCGACCAGCTCGCCCTCCGGCAGCTCCCGACCGTCGGCGAGGCTGTCCACCGCCCGGGCGATGCCCGCGTCGATCAGCTCCCGTCGCCGCTCCACCAGCCCGTCGGTGTAGAGCAGCAGCGTCGACCCGTCCCGCAGCTGCGCCCCCGCCTCCGGCCGGACGTGCACCGCGACGCTCGCCAACGGCACCGAACCGGCCCCGTCCAGCAGCTGGGACGGGCCGTCCGGGTGCATGAGCACGGCCGGGTGGCGCGGTCCGTCGGGCGGACGGGCGTGCGGGGCCCCGGCGCGTGGTCGCGCCGGGCCCCCCGGCTCACGGTTGGAGGTGGCCGGCGCCGGCCCGGGCGGTGGTTGTTGTAGACGTGCATCCGGCGCCGCCGTGGGCTCGGGCGGGCGGTCAGCCGGCAGCGGGGCCGAGGCTCGCCCGGCGGACCAGTGCGGCGGGGAGCACCTCGACCCGGCGCCGGTCGGTGGCCGGGTCGAGCGCGAGGGTCATCGCCCGCGCGCCCAGCTCGACCAGGGGCAGCCGGACGGTGGTCAGCGCCGGGGTGACGTCGGCGGCCACCGGCATGTCGTCGAAACCGGCCACCGAGATCTCCTCGGGGACCCGGATGCCGCGCGAACGCAGCAGCGTCAGCGCGCCGACGGCCATCGAGTCGTTGAGCGCCACCAGCGCGGTCAGCCCCGGCACGGCGTCGAGCAGCTCGGCGGCGGCCCGGGCGCCGCCGTCGCGGTCGAAGTCGGCGTAGCGGATCCGCTCGTCGGGCAGGGGGACGCCACCGTCGGCCAGCGCGGCGCGCAGCCCGCCGAGGCGGTCGGTGATGGTGGTCAGCACGCGTGGCCCGGCGATCACCCCGATCCGCCGATGGCCCAGCCGGCACAGCTCCGCGCCGAGCAGCCGACCACCGGGCTCGTTGGCCGGCATCACCGCGTCGCCGGGGTGCTCGTGCCGGCCGATCACCGCCACCCGGCCGCCGGTCGCCTCGTACGCGGCGAGCTTCTCGGCGAGCAGCGCGGTGAAGTCGGCGTCGTGGTAGCCGGAGCCGGCCAGCACGATCGCGGCGACCTGCTGGCCGCGGAGCATCTCCACGTACTCCAGCTCGCGTTCCGGGTTGCGGTAGCTGTTGCAGATGATGACCAGCCGGCCCCGGTCGGTCGCGACCCGTTGCAGCCCCCGGGTCACCTCGGCGAAGTACGGGTCGGAGACGTCGTGCACCACCACACCGACCACGCTGCGCTGCGGCCGGGCCAGCAGCTGGGCGTGCGCGTTGGGCACGTACCGCAGGTCGGCGACGGCGCGGAGCACCCGTTCGCGCAGTTCGTCGGCGACGGGCTTGCTGCTGCCGTTGATGACCCGGGACGCGGTGGCGGGGGAGACTCCGGCGCGCCGGGCGACGTCGGCCAGCGTCGCCAATGCCACCCCCGGTGTGTGTCGGGCCCGGGCGTCGGGCCGTGGTCGCCGACAGGTTACCGCAACGGTGCCGGGAAAGCCCTTGCCCGGAGGTCGGCGCGCACCCTACGCTCCTCAGGAAAGCGCTTGCCTGGGCTGTCTGGACGGAAGGACGACCATGTCCCGAAGGTCGATCGGCATCATCGTCAACGGCGTCACCGGTCGGATGGGGTATCGCCAACACCTCGTCCGGTCCCTGCTGGCCCTCCGGGAGCAGGGCGGCCTGGCGCTGCCCGACGGCACCCGGATCTGGCCCGAACCCATCCTGGTCGGCCGCGACGAGGGCCGGCTGCGCGCGGTGGCCGAGCGGCACGGCCTCACCGACTGGACCACCGACCTCGCCGCCGCGCTGGCCCGCGACGACGCCGAGATCTACTTCGACGCCCAGGTGACCCAGCAGCGGGAGAAGGCGATCCGGCAGGCCATCGACGCCGGCAAGCACATCTACACGGAGAAGCCGCTCGCCGAGTCCAGCGCCGCCGCCCTCGAGCTGGTCCGCGCCGCCGACGCCGCCGGGATCCGTACCGGCGTCGTACAGGACAAGCTCTTCCTGCCCGGCCTGCGCAAGCTCAAGCGGCTGATCGACGGCGGCTTCTTCGGCCGCATCCTCTCCGTCCGCGGCGAGTTCGGCTACTGGGTCTTC
The DNA here is from genome assembly GCF_059359015.1 of Micromonospora sp. LZ37. Lineage (NCBI taxonomy): Bacteria > Bacillati > Actinomycetota > Actinomycetes > Micromonosporales > Micromonosporaceae > Micromonospora > Micromonospora sp. LZ37. The sequence continues at coordinate 23,560 of NZ_JCADBL010000007.1, forward strand.
GAGGGCGACTGGCAGCCCGCCCAGCGCCCCTCCTGGAACTACCGGGCCGAGGACGGCGGCGGCATCGTGATGGACATGTTCCCGCACTGGCAGTACGTGCTGGAGGAGCTCTTCGCCCCGGTCCGGGCCGTCACCTGCGTCGCCAGCACGCACATCCCGCAGCGGGTCGACGAGGGCGGCCGAAGCTACCCGGCCACCGCCGACGACGCCGCGTACGGGATCTTCGAGCTCGACGGCGGGATCGTCGCCGCGCTCAACTCCTCCTGGTGCACCCGGGTGCACCGCGACGAACTGGTCGAGTTCCACGTCGACGGCACCGCGGGCAGCGCCGTCGCCGGCCTGCGCCGCTGCCGGGTCCAGCACCGCGCGGTCACCCCGAAACCGGTCTGGAACCCGGACCTGCCCGCCACCGAGGACTTCCGGGCCCAGTGGACCGAGGTGCCCGACAACGAGGAGTTCGACAACGGCTTCAAGGTGCAGTGGGAGGCGTTCCTGCGGCACGTGGTCGCGGGGGAGCCGTTCGCCTGGGACTTCCTGGCCGGGGCGCGCGGTGTGCAGCTCGCCGAGCTGGGGCTGCGCTCGTCCCGCGAGGGGTGCCGGGTCGAGGTGCCGGAGCTGACCCGGTGACCGCGCCCGTCGCGCTGCCCGACGGGCGTAGGTACCGGCTGCGCGGGGGCGCCGGCTTCGACCGGCCCACCGGCCCCGCCGCCAGCCGGGTGGCGTACGCGGCGGCGCACGTGGTCGCCGACCCGACGGCGGAGAACGTGCCGGGCGCACCCTCCGCCGTGGACTGGGACCGCACCCTCGCCTTCCGGCGCCACCTCTGGTCGTACGGGCTGGGGGTGGCCGAGGCGATGGACACCGCCCAGCGCGGCGCGGGGCTCGACCACGCCGCCACCCGGGAACTCATCCGGCGCAGCGCCGCCGAGGCGCGCGCGGTCGGCGGGCGGATCGTCGCCGGGGTCGCCACCGACCAGCTGCCCCCCGGGCCGGCCACCCTCGCCGAGGTCGCCGACGCCTACGCCGCGCAGCTCGCCGACGTGATCGCCGCCGGCGCCCGCCCGGTGCTGATGTGCAGCCGCCACCTGGCCGCCGCCGCCACCGGCGCCGAGGACTACCAGCGGGTGTACGACCGGCTGCTCGGCGCCGTCGACCAGCCGGTGGTGCTGCACTGGCTCGGCGACATGTTCGACCCCGCCCTGGCCGGCTACTGGGGCTCGACCGACCTCGACGAGGCCACCGACACCGTGCTGCACCTGGTCAAGGACCACCAGCACCGCATCGACGGCATCAAGGTGTCGCTGCTCGACGCCGACCGCGAGGTGGCGCTGCGCCGGCGGTTGCCGGCCGGGGTGCGCCTCTACACCGGCGACGACTTCCACTACCCGGAGCTGATCCGCGGCGACGACCAGGGGCACTCCGACGCGCTGCTCGGCGTCTTCGCCGCCATCGCCCCGGCCGCCGCCGCCGCGCTGGCCGCCCTCGACCGCGCCGACCTCGACGCCTACGACGCGATCCTCGCCCCGACCCTGCCGCTGGCCCGGCACCTCTTCGCCACGCCGACCTGGTTCTACAAGACCGGCATCGTCTTCCTGGCCTGGCTCGCCGGGCACCAGGAGCACTTCACCATGCTGGCCGGCCAGCAGTCCGGCCGGTCACCGGCGCACCTGGCCCGGCTGCTCGTGCTGGCCGACACCGCCGGCCTCCTGCCCGACGCGGAGCTGGCCGCCGCGCGGGCGCGGGCGTACTTCACGGTGGCGGGGGTGGCGCAGTGACCGCCCCGACGTCCGGCGCCGCCGCACCGCAGCGGGTGGTGCCGGCTGCCGGGCTGGCCCGGTTCTCGTTCAACCAGGCCACCGCCAAGCACTGGCCCCTCGACGAGGTGGTGGCCGGGTGCGCGGCGGCCGGCGTGCCCGGGATCGGGCTGTGGCGGGAGCCGGTCCAGGAGTACGGGCTGGCCCGGGCCGCCCGGCTGGTCCGCGACGCCGGACTGGCCGTCACCTCGCTCTGCCGGGGCGGCTTCTTCACCGACGGCGACTGGCGGGGCGAGAACCGGCGGGCCGTCGAGGAGGCCGCCGCCCTCGGCGCGGCGGAGCTGGTGCTGGTCTCCGGCGGGCTCCCGGCGGGCAGCCGGGACGTCGACGGCGCCCGGCAGCGGGTCGCCGACGCGATCGGCGAACTCGCCCCGGACGCCGCCGCCGCCGGGGTGCGGCTCGCCATCGAACCGTTGCACCCGATGTTCTGCGCCGACCGTTGCGTGATCGCCACCCTCGGGCAGGCCCTGGACATCGCCGAGCGGTTCGACCCGGCCGTGGTCGGGGTGGTGGTCGACACGTACCACGTGTGGTGGGACGACACGGTGTACGCGCAGATCGCCCGGGCCGGGCAGCGGATCGCCGCGTTCCAGGTCGCCGACTGGGTCACCCCGTTGCCCGAGGGCGTGCTGCTCGGCCGGGCCCTGCCCGGCGAGGGCTGCGTCGAGCTGCGCCGGCTGCGGGAGGCGGTCGACGCCGCCGGCTACCCCGGCCCGATCGAGGTGGAGGTCTTCCAGGCCGACCTCTGGTCCCGCCCCGGCCCCGACATCCTCGCCGCCGCCGTCACCGGCTACCGCACCCACGTCCTCTGACCCCACCCCACCCCGCCCTGCCCCGTCGATCATGAAGTTGGCGGCGAGATTGACCTCCATCTGTGCCGCCAACTTCATGATCGACGCTTGCTGCGGCGTGGGGTGGGGGTGGGGTGGGGTCAGCGGGTGGGGAGGGCGGCGGTGACCCGGACGGCCTTGACGATGGCGGGGATGGAGCCGATCAGCAGGACCAGGCCCCAGACGACGGCGACCACCGCGAAGATCAACGCGCCGACGTCGTCGAGGATGCTGACCACGACCACCGGCGCCAGCCGGTGCAGGAACTCCAGCAGCACCGTGCAGAGCAGCGTGGTGAGCGCCAGCAGCACCAGGCCCTTGTTCTGCAGGAACCGGGGCTGGGCGAGCAGCAGCAGCCCCGCCCAGACCAGCTTGAGCAGCAGCACCAGGCCGAGCAGCAGGCTCGCCTCGCCGACCGGGAAGAACCCCCACAGCGCCAGGTACGCCAGCGTGCCGAAGGGCACCGCCAGGAAGAGCGACACCATCACGGTCAGCTCGACGAAGGTGATCACCAGCAGCACCAGCGACGCCAGGATCAGCAGGATCGCGAAGACCAGCGTCGCCACGCCCTGCACCCGACCCTGGATCCGGTCCGGGACGACCAGGCTCAGGCAGAACAGGCCGGTGGTCCAGAGCGCCACCACGTCGATCAGGGCGAGCTGGCCGGTGCCGCGCCCGGAGGGTTCGCTGACCCGGCCGACCTCGCCGAGGTCCACGTCGAGGTCGCGGGCGCTGGTGGCCAGCGCCCCGCCCGCGTCGCCGCCGCCGACGAGCAGCGACGCGCCCAGCTCCACGCAGACCACCAGCCCGATCGCCAGCAGCGCCAGCAGCAGGAACGGTTTGCGCAGCTCACCCATGACGGGCCTCCTCGCGGGTCGGCGGCGCGGTCGGTCCGGGTACCCGCGTCGGCGCCGCGGGGCATCGGCGGGTCAGGACGTGGTGATGGCGACCGTGCACCCGGCACCTCCCGGACAGCTCAGCAGGACCGCGGCGGCCCGGTCGACGGCGATCTTCGCGACCGCCCCGGTGCCGTCGTCGGCGGGTTCGACGTCGTCGCGGACGGTGAGGTCGGCGTCCCCGGGCGCCGGGGCGGTGACCGTGAAGGCGCCCGGTCCGCGCAGCACCAGCGTCTTCAGCCCGCCCGGATCGGCGACCCGCAGCACGCAGTCGCCGACCACGGTGAGCACGTCCCCGGTGCGGTCGCACTCCGCCCGTACCGTCGTCGGGTCCACGGTGGCGCCGCCGGCCAGCCGGCCCAGCCAGCCGACGGCGTCGGCGTCGCCCGGCCGGCCCCGGTCGTCGCGGCCCGCGCCGACCGCGACCACGAAGAGCACCACCAGGAGTACGCCCACCGCGCCCAGCAGCAGCTTCTGCCGACCGGTCATCGCCGGGCCGCCGCCTCGCGCACCTCGGTGAACCGGATCTGGTCGATGCCGGCGAAGTACCGGTCGAAGCCCTGCGTCTTGCTCACCGCGACCAGGGTCAGCTTGTGCGGGCCCGGCCCCAGCTTCACCGTGCCGACGTCGGTGAAGTCGGTGCGCACCACCTTCGGGGTGAAGCCGAGGAAGGTCCCACCGACCTGCACGCCGTCGATGGCGAAGATGGTGTTGGCGTAGTCGAACGAGGTGGTGCGCGCGGCGGAGAACCGCCAGGTGGCCTCGGCCGGGATCTGCACGGTCATGGTCACCTGGTCGCCGATCGCCAGGCCCTGGAAGAAGAGCTGCCGGTCCTGCGACCAGGTCACCCCGCAGCAGTTCTCCTGCACCACCACGCTGGCCTTGCTGCCGGCCGGCGACTGCACCGTCGCGCCGGCCACCAGGCTCTCCGCCTCGATGGTCAGCACCCGCGCCTCGCCGGGCGCGGCCACCTCCTCCGGCCGGGTGACCAGCCACCCCACCACCGCGCCGACCAGCACCACCAGCGCCAGCGCGGCCGCGATCCAGGGCCACGGGGTGCGCTTCGCCGGGGCGAGGGCGCGGACCTCGTAGGTCACCCGGCCGCTCGCGCGGGAACTCTCCTCCGGCGCGGTGTTCGCCGAGTACGCGAAGCCCGTCATGTCGTAGCGGCGGGGCGCGGTGCCGGGCGGCACGGCGAGGCGCACCAGGAACGAGACCGAACCCTGGCCGGGCACCACCCGCTGCGGCTCGGCGACGGTGAACCAGGAGCGCTGGCTGCCCTCCCCGGGCGCGACGTCGAAGACCACGGTGTCCGGCGCCAGACCCGGATTGGAGACGGTGAAGGTGAGCTCCCCGCGGTTACCGGCGTCCAGGGTGAACTGCTCGGCGGCGGCGACGACGGCCCATTCGGTGGTCATGACGGCTCCTCTGCGGACGGTGCGGGTGCGGGAGGGGTTCGTGAGGTCGGGACGCTGGCCCGGCCGATCGCCGGCCCGGGGTGGTGCGGCGGCGGGGGATCGGCGTCGGGCGCGTCGGCGACGACCACCTCGGCGGTCACCGCCGCCGGCTTCTCCGCCTCGACGATCCGGATGATCACGGCGAGCCGGTCGGCGGCGGCCGGCGGGACCCGGACCACCAGGTGGAACGGGCGGTCGGCCGGCTCGTTCAGCACGAACCCGGTGACCCCGGTGGCCAGCTCCAGCGCGGTCCGCATGCCGTACGGGGTGCCCCGCCACCGGGCCAGCTCCGCGCCGTGCGCGACCAGGTCCCGCAGCCGGCCCACCGGCAGCGGCAGCGGGGCGTCCGGCCGGGGCGGGGCGAGCACGTGGTCCATCGCCACCCACCGGGTCAGGTACGCCACCAGCCCGTCCGGCGTCCGGTACGGGGCGAACAGCGCGTCGACGTCGGCGAGCACCGCCTCGTCCGGCGCGTGCAGCGCCTCCATCACCTCCAGCAGTGCGAACAGCACGCTGCCGGGGACGCTGGCCCGTTGGTAGGCGGCGGGCAGCAGCCGCTCAATCGCCGCTCGGCGCATCCTGCCGCACCACCTCGATGTCGTGCTCGCCGGAGCAGAGCAGCCAGGTGTCGGGGACGGTCACCACGTCGGCGGTGGCCTGGTTGGCGCTGGCCGTCCAGTCGACGGCGTCGCCGCTGCGGTACACGCCGCGGTCGCCGGCGGCGAGGATCAGCCGGTCCGCCCCGCCGGCCGCGGCGATCGCGTCGACCGGCACGAACCGGGACCGGTCGCGCAGCGGCAGCCCGCAGTTCACCATCACCGGCTGCCACTGCGGCTGGGCGGCCAGGGTGTCCAGCCGCACCACCCCGCCGCTCTGCGTGGCGGCCACCGCGAGGGTGCCGACGAAGGCCAGGTCGCGGCAGGTGCCACCGACCCAGCCGGCCTGCACCTGCTGCCACTTCACGTCCGACTCGAACAGCCGGGTCCGGTGGCAGCCCTGCCCCGGCTTCTTCGGGTCCGGCTCGCCGGCGCCGGCCCAGAGCAGGGTGGCCGGCCCGTCGTACTGCACGGCCAGCACCCGGTTGTCGACATTGGCCAGCCCGACGTGGGCGAAGCTGCCCGGCCGGCCCGCGGCGGTGGAGAGGTAGACCCCGAACCCGGCTTGCGCGGCCACCGCCACGCCCGGCGCGCCCCGCTCGGAGACGAACGCCCGCACCGCGTAGAATCCCCGGTCGGCGTCGGCCGGGTCGACCAGGATCTGCAACGGCACCGAGCCGGGCAGCAGGGACACCTCGTACAGGCCGGCGTCGGTGGCCAGCAGCAGCGCGCCCGCGCCGTCCCGGTCGATCCAGGCGACGTCGGAGATCCGCGAGTCCAGGTCGGTGAGCAGGGCCCAGGTCTCGCCGAGGTCGGTGCTCAGGTGCACCCGGGATCCACCGGCGGCCCGGGTGGTCACCACCGCCACCGAGCCGGGGCGGGCGACCACCCCGGGGCGTACCGGGGCGGGGGCGGGGGCCACCCGGACGACGGTCTCGGCGTCGAACCGGCCGGCCGGCTCCCAGCCCGCCCCCGCGTTCGTGGAGCGGAACAGCACCGGGCCGCGGCCGGCGTACCAGGTGCGGGCCTGGTACTGGTCGACGGCGAGGGTGCGCACCTCCGCGTCGGGGGCCTCGTCGACGACGAACCGGACCGACTCGACGTAGCGCACACCCGGCTCGGCGTGCTCCAGCATCCGGTAGACGTTGGAGGCGCGCAGCGGCTCGCCGAACGCCCACCCGGCCGGGTTCAGCGGGGTCGGCAGCGGGCTGAGCGTCTGGTGCAACCGGTCGTGGATGCGCCGCCGGACCGCCTCGGCGTCCTCCTCCCGGCGTACCACCACCCGGGCCCGGATGGAGACCGCCTTGTACCGGGCCCAGCCGGCCCGGCAACCGGTGCCGAGCACCCGCCGCTGCGCCAGGTCCACCTCCACCCGGCGGCGGGCCTCCGCCACCTCGTGCTCGCGCAGCACCGTCACCGGCAACCGCCCGCCGGGCCGGGCCTCCTCCGGCACGTACGGCACCAGCACCACCTCGACCTCGCCGGGCCGGGCGAAGCTGTAGACCGCGGACCGGGTGAAGGCCCGGGCCCGGGCCACCGCCCCCGAACCGGCCGCCAGGATCTCGAAGTCCCGCGCGGTGACCGCCCGCTGCTGGGCGAAGAACTCGTACGGCCCGCGGACCAGCGCCGAGTCCAGCGTCTCCATGTCCCGCCCGCCGGTCGCCGGCTCCGGGTTGTCGGCGCGTACCCCCGGTAGCGGGTCGCGCAGGGCGGTCAGCGTGCCGGCGGCGACGTTGCCGGTGCGCCCGCCGCCGGCCCGGTACCAGAGCCGGATCCGGGCGCCCGCCGACGGCACCGCCGCCACCGTCACCGGCCCGCCGTCGGCGTCCGGCCCACCGCCGGGTCCGCGCAGGTCCAGCGCGGGGGCGAAGGTGACCACGCCGGAGCAGCGGTCGACCAGGAAGACCTTGGCCTGCGGGCCCAGGCCGGCGAAGCTGTCCACCGGCCGCCAGATCTCGTAGGTGCGTCCCTCGTGCTCCCGGGCCGCGGCGCCCAGCTCCACCGAGCCGGGCGGCACCTCCACCCCGAGCAGCAGGTCCAGCGGCTCGGCGGTACGCGCCAGCGGGGCCCGCGCGGCGCGCAGCACCTGCCCGGGCTGACCGGTGCCGGTGCCCAGCAGCTCCGCCTCCACCGGCTCGCAGTGGTGCATCCGGACGGTCACCGCGTCCTCCCCGGCCGGTAGCAGCGCCGGTTCGGTGGTGACGAAGACGACCGGCTTCGGGTCGGCGCCCCGGGCGGCGGCCACCCGGGTGCCGGCGGGGATCCGCACCGGCTGCCGGTCCCCGCCGGTCCGAATGAACCGCACGTCCGTCCAGGCCGCCGAGGGCGCGTGCCGGCTCACCCCGAGCAGGTTCAGGAACTGCACGTACGCCTTCTCCGGCAACTGGTTCAGCCGGTAGATCATCACCTCGGTGAGGTGGGCGAACGCCTCGACCAGGGCGATGCCGGGGTCGTGCGCGGACAGGTCGGTCCAGGCCGGGCAGGACTGCGCGATCCGCTCCCGGGCCTCGGTGACGAGGTCGAGGAAGCCGCGGTCGTCGAGGTGCGGCACGGGCAGCGTCATGACGGGTCCCCCTCGGCGTGGTCGCGTTCCGCCGGCCCGCCGTCGGCCTCGCCGGCGTCCGGTTCGTCGTCCGGCAGCAGGTCCACGGAGAAGACCAGTTGGCCGGGGGACAGGCTGGCCCGGACCCGGTAGTCGAGCCGGATCACCAGCCGCCACGGGTCGTCCGGGTCGGGCCCGGCGTCCACGTCGATCACCTCGACGCGCGGCTCCCAGCGCCGGATCGCCTGCCGCACGTAGTGGATGGCCAGGCCGGCGGTGGTGTCGTCGTTGGGTGCGAAGACCAGCCGGTGCAGCCGGGAGCCGTACCCGGGGCGCATCAGCCGCTCGCCCGGCGTGGTGGAGAGCAGCAGGTACAGCGCCTGGCGTACCGTCTCGTCGCCGTCGGTCATGGCGAGCCCGCCGGCCGCGGTCAACCCCAGGCCGCCGGTGCGGCCGGCGTCGAAGCCGGCGCCGACGAAGCGGAACGCCCTCATCGGTCCGCCTCCACCAGCCGCTGCCGCGGGTCGCGGACCCGGTGGTGGACGAGTCCGGGCGGCGTGCCGTCGGTGAGGCCGTCCAGGTGGGACAGCACGATCCGGTGGCCGTCGACCCGCAGCCAGTCGCTGTAGCCGACCCGCACCGGCAGCGTCCTCGCGCACGGTTTGATGGTCGGCCCGTAGTTGGGGCAGGCCACGATCTCGCGCCCCTCCGGGTCGTCGTCGACCAGCACCGGTACGCCGGTGAGGGTCACCCAGGTCTGCGACGCCCGGTTGGTGACCCGGCCGTCGTGGTCGCAGGTGACCACGGACTGCAGGTGGATCCAGCGCATCAGCCGCCTCCTGAACGTTCGCGGGCGAGCGTCCCGGCCCGGTCCCGGGCGGTCGTCGCGTCCTCGGTCGCGTCGGCGTGCAGGAAGTCGACGCTGCGGGCCCGCACCACCATCGCCCGCCCCGGTGCGGAGAGCACCAGGTCGCCGGCGGCGTGCAGGGTGGTCAGCCCGGGGGTCATCTCCAGGTGGCTGCCGGCGTCGGTGGCCAGTCGCAGGCTGCGACCGGTGTCGTCCACCACGATGGTCTGGCCGCTGCCGGTCCGCAGCGACCAGCGCCCGGTCCGCCCGTCGGCGATGCCCGCGTCGTACGGCTCGACGGCGCCGAAGAGCGAACCGAGCACGATCCCGGCGGTCGGCTCACCCCCGGGCAGCGCCACCAGCACGGTGTCGTCCGGGTCGGGCAGCGCGACGATCCCCTTGCCCGGCCCGGCGCCGGGGCAGAGCAGGGCGAGCCAGCCGGCGTCCAGGTCTCCGTACGCGGGCAGGGTGAGGCGGACCCGGCCGAGCCGGTCGGGGTCGTCCACGTCGGTGACCGTGCCGAGGGTGACCACCGCCGCGGCCACCGGCGGGGGCGGCGAGGCGGACGGCGGGACGGTGGAGAACCGGGTGAGGTGCCCGTCGCCGTCGATGGTGTGCGTCACCTCGGTGAGCACGTACACCCCGGCCAGTTCGTCGGCGACGCCGGCGAGGTCGATCCGGCCGCCGGGGCGCAGGCCCGGGTTCCCGGCGGCGACGCCCTCGGCGGTGACCAGCGCCGCCGTCCGGGCGTCCAGGCCGGCCTGGGCGATGGCGGCCAGCTCGTCGGCGCTGCGGCCCGGCTGGTCGACCGCGGTCCGGGTGCCGTCCGCGCCGACCGTGGCCGGGTCGGGGGTGAGCGCGATCCGCCGGCCGGTGCGCGGCGAGTCGGCCCGCTGGCTGATCGGCTCGGCCCGCTGCGGGTGCCAGCCCAGCGCCGCGCTCTCCCCGGCGGCCCGGTCGAGGTTGGCGGCGAGGCGCAGCCGGTGCAGCGTCCGGCCGAGGGTCAGCGGGACCGGCTCGCCGTGCCCGTCGAGGGTGAGCAGCCGCACCCGGTCGCCGTCGGCGGTCAGGTGCAGCCCGGCCCGGCCGGCCACCTCCACCAGCAGCTCCAGGTCGCTGTGCCGGTGCTGGAGCAGCCGGTCCAGGCGCGGGCCGTCGGTTTCGGCGTCGACGTCGAGGCCCACCTCGGCGCAGAGGTCCCGGGCCAGGTCGGCGACGGTGACCGCCTCGAAGACCCGCAGCTGTTGCCGCTTGCGCAGCCGGTGCAGCAGGTCGTACCCGCGCAGCCGGAGCAGGGCGGTGCCGTCGGCGGCGTACTCCACCTCGACGCAGGTGACCTCGCCGGTGAAGAGCGGCTCGTCGCCGAGCCGGACGTCCAGCGTGGCGCCGGTCGGCACCGCCGGGCCGGGGCCGAGCTCCAGCGCGGCCGGGCCGGCGCCGGTGGCGTGGACCACCTCGCACTGGGTCGGCTGGTCCAGCCGGGCGGCGACCCGCACGGACCGCAGCCGGCGGGCCGTCGCCCCGTCCAGCGGTGCGCCGTCGAGCAGCACGGTCGGCCAGGCGGTCACGGCGTGCCACCGCCCACCGGGGTGCTCGCGGCGGCGGTGACCGGCGGCACGGCCAGGGCGGTGCCGGCCGGCACGGTCAGCGGGTCGGCGATCCGGTTGTGCTCGGCGAGCAGCCGCCAACGCAGCGGCGAGCCGAGCGCGTCGTGGGCGAGCAGGTCGAAGCGGACCCCCGAATACCCGGGCACGGCCGAGCCGTCGCCGGCGGCCACCACGGCCGTACCGGGCGCCGCGCTGGGGGTGGTGGCGGCGGCCAGCTCGTCGGCGAAGCCCTCCTGCGCCTGGTCGGCGGACTCCGCCACCCGCACCAGCTTCAACCGCAGCCAGGACCGCCGGGGCGAGCCGGTGCCGGTGAACGCGTCGAACCGTTCGGCGATGGCGACGACCACGCCGGGCACGTTCCAGGTCTTGCCCCAGACCAGCCGGACCAGCGGCGGTCGGAGCCAGCCGTGCTCGACGGCCGAGTTCTCCGCCAGCATCCACAGCGGACGGGTCAGCGCACGCACGTCCCCGGGACGGGTCTGCGCCTCCACCAGGTCGGTGTCGAAGAGCAGGTCCAGCACCAGTTCGGTCCGGCCCCCGCCGGTGAAGGCGAGCGGGTCGTCGGCGAGACCGGCGCCGGTGAGCTGCCCGTCGGCGAGGCCGCGCGGGCGTACCCCGGCCAGCCGGGTGACCTGCACGGTCTCCGGGTTGAGCAGGCAGTCGACCCGGACGCCGGTCTCGTCGACGAGGAAGGCGACGCGTTCCATCACACCCCCCGCTGTTCGGCGTCCAGGCGGTGCCGGTGGTCGTCGCCGCCCGCCCCGGCGGGGTGTCGCCACACCGGGTCGTCGGGCAGCGCCGGCCAGGGATCGGCGGCCCACCGCCCGGCCGCCGGCCGCGTGGTCCCCACCGCCGGAGGTACGCCGCCCGCGCCGCCCGGCTCGACCGGCAGCGCCGGCCACGGATCCACCGGCGGTGTCGCCCCGGGGTCCGGCCGGTCGCGGAGGTCGGCCCCGGTCCGGGGTACGCCGGGAGCCCCGGCCACCAGGCCGCTCAGGCGGCCCGCGGTCGCGGTGCCGGGCATGCGGCCGGCGGCGAACCAGGGTGGGCCGATGGTCGGGCTCGTCGCGGTGTCGCCGGTGCGGGCGGCGGCGGACGCGCCGTCGATGCCGCCTGGACGCCCGCCGGCCCCGTCACCGACGACGCGGCGGCCGGCCGGGCCGCCGCCCGTCGGACCGCCCCACCCCGGCAGGTTCGTCGACCGCCCGGAGTCGAGGGCGGGATGCCCACCGGGCGTCGACCGCCCGTCGGCCAGGTCTGGATGCCCACCGGCGGCCGACCACTCCGCGGCCAGGTCCGGATGCCCACCGGCGGCCGACCACCCGGCGGCGTGGTTCCGCTGCCCGTCGGTGGCACCGGTGGCCGGCCGTCCGACCTTCCGGTCCCCGACCCCGGGAGGCGGGTGGGCCGCCGTTGCGGCCGTGTGGTCCGTTCCGGCTCCGGTCGCGGTCGCCGTCGGCTGCCGGGCCGCGCCGGTCAGCGGCGTTGCGGGCGCACCGGCCGGTGGCCGCCCCGCCGCGCCGGCTCTCGGCGGCCGGGTCGTGTCGCTCGCCGGCCAGCCGGTCGCCGTGGGCTGCCGGGTCGTACCGGTCGTCGGCCAGCCGGCCGCGCCGGTCGTCGGCCCCTCGGTCGGCGGTCGCCTGGTCGCGCCCGCCGTCGACCACTCGTCCGCGCCGGCGATCGGCGCACCGGGCGGGTGGGTCGTCGATGGTCCGGCCGCCCGGCCCGCGCGGGCGCCCGGCACGTCCGCTCCCGGCCACCCGGCTCCGCGAACCTCGGCTCCGCCGACCGTCCGTCGCTCGGTCACCGTGCCCGCTGGCCCGTCCGTCGTGTCGCCCGCCGAACCGACGGTCCCGTCGTACCGCCGGTCCGTCGCGCCGGCCGTCGACCGCCCCGGCGTCCGGTCACCGGGCGCGCCCACCGCACCGGCGAACGGCTGCCCGGGCGGAATCCCGGCCGCGCCGCTCGTCGGCCGTCCCGGCGCCGGGCCGCCGGCGACCGGCCGCCCCGCCTCGTCGAGCCTCGCCTCTTCCGACCCACCGGCCGCCCAGTCGGCCGCGTGACCCGCGGATGCCCCGGTGGCGCCGTTCGCCGGCCCGCCGGCCGCGTGGCCCGTGGATGTACCGGTGTGACCGGTCGCTGCCCACCCGGCCGCGTCGCCCGTGGGCGCCCAGGTGGCACCGGTCGCCGGCCAGCCGGCCGCGTCGCCCGTCGGTGCTCCGGCGGGGCCGCGCGCAGGCCAGTCGCCCGCGTGGGCAGCCGGCTCCCCGGTGGCGCCCATCGCCGGCCACCGGTCCGACCCGTCGGCCGGCCATTGGTTCGCGCCGTCCGCCGGCCAGCCGGTGATGCCGTCCCCGGCGCGGTCGGGCACGCCGTGGCCGGGGCTTCCCTTTCGGGACGGGCCCACCGCGCCCCCGCCCCCGCGTGAGTCGTTTACGTCATCAGCTCCAAAGCGTCCGACACCGGTACCACCGACCGCCCGCCGGGTCCCGCGCCGGAACGGGAAGAACCGGCCACCCGTTCTCGCGCCGGGCCGCGGCACCGCCGGAGACCCGTCGCGGGCCGTCCAGCCGTGGTAGTGCCCGGGGTCCGCCGCCCCGGCCAGCCGGAGCCCGCCCGGATCCGCCGCCTCGGCCGGGAGGTCCAGGTCGTGCAGCAGGCCGGGGGCGTGCGCGGCCACCAGCCGCAGCCAGTGCTCCGGTGGCTCGCCCGGACGGCGTGGCCGGTCCGCCACCGGGTCGGCCGGCGGTGGGGGAGCGCCGCCGACCATCCGCCCGTCGACCGCGTCGGCGACGGCCCGCAACCGCCGGGCCAGCCAGCTACGCGGTCGTGGGCGCGGCGGCACTGCCCCACTCCAGCTCCAGACCCTCGTACGCGAGGGTCACCGCGACGATCGCGATCTCCTGCGCCAGGGTGTGCAGGTGCGCGCCCCGCCACCGCATCGGCCACGCGTTGATCAGGTTCCAGCGCAGCACCTCGGTGGTGCCGGCGGCGTCGAGCAGCACCACCGAGACGTTGCGCCGGCTCATCGTCCCCTTCGCGATGGCGTGCACCCAGTCCCAGATCTCCCGGGACGGGGTCAGGCCGAAGTGGAGGGTCACCGGCTCGTACTCGACCTGGCCCGGCACGGCCCGGATCCGGTCGTTGCCCGCCTCCCGGTACGCCAGCCGGGCGATGTTCATCTCCAGACCGCTGACCTCCGTGAAGTGGCCGTTGGTGATGCCGTTGATGAGCAGCTTGAAGTTGTACGCCCGGTACGGGTCGACCGGGGCGCCCGGCTGCGGCGTGGCCGTGGTCGGCATGTCAGCCTCCAATCGTCTCGGTCTCGGTGCCGCCGGCCCACTGGCTCAGCTTGAACACCACGAACTCGGCGGGCTTGACCACCGCGATGCCGATGTGCGCGACCACCATCCCGGCGTCACGCACGTCGGCCGGGTTGGTCTCCTCGTCGCACTTGACGAAGAACGCCTCCTCGGGCGTCCGCCCCAGCAACGCCCCGTCCCGCCACACCCGGGTGAGGAAGGCGCCGATGTCCCGGCGGATCGACCGCCACAGCGAGAAGTCGTTCGGCTCGAAGACCATCCACCGCGTGCCGTTGGCGATCGCCTGCTCGATGGAGATGGAGAGCCGCCGCACGTTCAGGTAACGCCACTCGCTGGCCTCCGCGGCGAGCGTGCGGGCGCCCCAGACCCGGATGCCCTCCCCGGCGAAGTACCGGATCACGTTGACGCCCTTGGGATTCAGCACGTCGTGCTCGGGGCGGGTGACCAGGTACTCCAGGTCGACGGCGCCGCGTACCGGCTCGTTGGCGGGGGCCTTGTGCACCCCGCGCAGAGCGTCGGTGCGGGCCCAGATGCCGGCGATGTGCCCACTCGGCGGGGTGAGCACCAGCTCACCGCTGAGCGGGTCCCGCACCCGCAGCCAGGGGAAGTAGCAGGTGCCGAACTCCGACTGCCGGGGCCGGTACGCCGCCGTCGAGCCGGACCCGGTGTCGGCGTCGGCGTCGGCTGGTCTCGACGTACCCTCGGGGGGCTTGCCGTCGCTCGTGCGGGACGTCCGGGCGGAGGCCGGCGTGGCGACCCGGGTCAACGCCGACACGTCCTCGATGCCCGGTGCCGGGTCGCAGATGGCGACCATGGTGCGCATCCGCTCCGCCATGCTGAGCAGCGCCTCGTGCGAGACCGGGTCGTGGAAGCCGGGCGCGGCGAGGATGGAGACCTCGTCCACCGCCTCCAGCAGTTGCAGGCCGGCGCGGCGCTGACCGCCCCCCGTCACCTGGCCACCCTCGCCGACGTTGACCACCCAGCACCGGGTGCCACCGTTGTCCAGGAAGCCGAAGACCGCCCGGGCCAGCGGAGTGCTCTCCGGGCGCTCGCCCGAGGCGTAGAGCCGCAGGAACTCCGACCAGCTGTTCACCGGTACGGCCCGGTCCACGTGCGCGTCGCGGTCCGGGGCGACCCCGACGAAGCCGGCGGTGCTCATGCCGACCGGCCCGATCGGGCGGGCGCCGCTGGGCACCTCCTCGACGTAGATGCCGGGGGAGAAGTAGTTGGGCATCGGTCCTCCTGGTGCGCGGGCCGGTCCGGGTCAGCGGGCCGGGGCTTCGCAGACGATGACGATGTCGGCGTCGGCGGGATCGACGTCGGCGGTGAGCGTGCGTCCCCGGCCGACCAGGCGCAGCCGGACCTGCCGGCCGGGCTGCTCCGGGTCGTGCGGGACGCCGGTGAGCCGGAACCGGCCGGCCGGGTCGGTGTGCGTCGCGTACGGCGTGCCGACCAGCTCGACCCGCATCGCCGCGAGGGGCTGCTCCTCCGGGCCGACCACCCGGCCGTCCAGGGTGAGCATCGCCAGTTGGCGCAGCCGCAGCGGGCGCAGCACCGGCGGCGCCGCCGGCACCGGGCGGGCCACCTGGGCCGGCACGTCGATCAGCAGCGCCGGGCGGGGCGCCACGCCGAACGCCCGCCACAGACCCGGGTCGCCGGCCTCCAGCACCATCTCCGGCTCGCCCTCGGCGGCGGCCGTGGCGAGCACCCGGTCCAGCCGGGGCAGCCCGGCCGGACCGGCGGCACAGAGCAGGTAGCGGACCGTGAACCGGTACGGCTCGCGGGCGCCGGTGCCCCGGGTCTGCCGGGCCGGCCGCAGCTCCAGCGGCCACAGGGTCAGCCCGGTCGCCTCCGGGTCGACGGGCGGGCCGACCGGGACGTCCTCGCCCGCCGCCGCGGCCAGCCACGCCGTCAGCTCGGCGGTGGCCGCCTCGATCGCTCCTCGCCCGTCGCCGGTCATCGCGGCGGCGTCCCCTGGATCCGGTACGCGATGGCCTCGTTCCAGACGTGCGGGTAGACGCCGATCTCGAAGTACCGGGTGAAGCGGTTGATCGGCGCGTTGGTGTGGTCGTGCCAGAGCAGCCAGACCGGGGCGATGGTGAAGAGCACGTAGTTCAACGCCACCAGCGGGATGTAGAGCGGGCCGAGGAGCCGGGCCTGGAAGATGTGCACGTCCTCGTGCCGCTGGATGCCGCTGTTGGAGCCGGCGCAGACCGTGCCGATGGTGGTGGCGTACCGGGGGGAGACGCCCTCGACCACGTTGACCCGGCAGCTCTGCTGTGAGGTGGGCCGGTCGAGGTGGTGCCCGAAGACCAGGTGCACGGTGAGGTAGATCGCGCCGGCGACCGTGTTCAGCAGGCTCCACGTGTGGTCGACGACGAAGAGCAGGATGCCGCGGGCGTCCGGGCCGTACACCCGGGCCGAGGCGATCGCCCAGCCGAAGGGCCCACCGACGAGCAGCCCGACGACGGCACCGACGAGCAGGCCGATGGTGCCGCCCAGGAAGCCGCCGAGCAGGGCGCCGAAGGCGATGTGGACGACCGTGCTGATGATGGCGAGGACCATGGGGTCACCTCTCAGACCCAGGAGCGGATGTAGCGGGGCTCGCGCTGCTGCGCGAGCTGGGTCGGCGACGCCTGGGTCGCCTGCCGGTTGCCGGGCGGCAGCTGGTTGATGCCGAACGCGGCGGAGAAGATGACCAGCCCGTTGAAGAAGGCGATGACCCACTTCTCGGCGCCGGCGTCGGTGGCGAACGCCGCGGTGAGGTAGGACAGCACGAGGGCGATGCCCAGGGCGATCCACTTGCGGGCCTTGTCGCCGCCGGGGCCGATCAGCCCGCCGATCACGTTGGCGGTGAGCAGCGTGGCGGCGCTGGCCCCGGTCAGGCTGCCGAGGGCGGCCCAGGTGAAGAGATCGTTCACGGCGATCCCCCTTCGGGTGGTGCGGGAGAGGATGTGGTGGTGAGGTACGACGTCCGGGGCGGGGATGTTCCCGCCGGCCCGGACGCCCGGGGTGAGGTGGTGACGTGGCCCGACCCGGCGGGTCAGACCGGCTCCGCGCGGTCCGCCGGTGGCGCGACCGTCGGGGGGCCCGTCGGGGCCGCGGCGGCGGTGGCCCGTCCCCGCCGGCGTCGCAACAGGACCAGGAGTACGACGCCGGCGAGCAGCAGCACGCCCACGACGGCGCCGACCACCAGCCAGGGGAAGGAGTCGTCCTCGTCCGGCGTCGCCGCGGTCGCGGAGGGCGAGGGCCGCACCGGCGCCTCGGCGACCGCCCGCAGCTCGGCGGGCTTGGTGCGGTTGGCGGCGACCTGCCAGCTGACCGAGCGACCGTTGACCGTGCCGTTGCTGTCGATCACCCGGCCGGGAAAGGTCACGGAAATCTCGAACGACATCAACCGCATGAACTCTTCCCGGTTCCGCGGATTCTGCTCGGCCACTTTTCCGCCGTATTTCGACGGGTCGAGCGGCAGGCTGAACCGGTAGAGGTCGCCGTCGCGGACCAGATTGAGACTTTCGCTGGTGAAATCCTTCAGCGGGGTACGCCGATAACTGATCTGGGCGCCGTAGAAGCGGTCGTCCTGATAGACGGTCTCCTCGCCCGGCGGCAGGGTGGGGATGTTCTGCCGGAGCTCGGCGAAGGCCACCGCCACGTTCTGGTTGCGGGAGGTGAGCAGGGATTTCTGGGCGGTGAGCAGCAGTTGCCCGTCGACGGTGTCGTCGGCGTTGACGGTCAGTCCGAAGTTGAGCTGCATGCAGCCGGTGAGCATGGCCACCAGGGCGAGACACACCGCGACGCGGAATGCCCTGCCGCGGTTGAGTCTCGTATTCATGCGCACAGTGTGTGTGATCGCCTTCACCATCAGCAGTCAGCGATCAGTCACAACGCTGTCACCGATCTTACCGGCCGTCGTTCCGTTCGGCTGACGCCGGAAATGGAGGCGGTCGATATTCTGGAGGATTGGCCCGCGGGGCGATCGGCGGGGCGGTTCCGCCGTCCCGGGGCGATCGGCGGGGCGGTTCCGCCGTCCCGGGGCGGACGGGCGGCGCCGGTCGCGGCAGGATGACGGTGCCGGTCACGCCGTCGTCGCGAGGAGCCCGATGACCCCCGCCCAGAGGCAGAGCCCCAAGATCGAGCTGCACGTGCACCTGGAGGGCACCGTCTCTCCCGGGCTGCTCGCCGCGATCGCCCGCGACAACGGTGTCCCGGCCCCGGTCGCCCCCGACGAGCCGTACGTCTTCACCGACCTGTACGACTTCATCGCCACCTGGAACGCGCTCACCGCCTGCCTGCGCACGCCCGGGGACTACCGGCGGATCCTGCTGGCGTACGCGGCCGAGGCCGCCGGGCACGGCGCGGTCTACCTGGAGCCCGTCGTGGACGCCGAGGAACGGCTCGGCGGGCCGGCCGGCTGGGCCGACGTCCTCGCCGCCTGCTGTGACGCCGCCGCCGAGGCCCGCGACCGGTACGGCGTCGCGATCGGACTGACCCCGCAGATCTTCCGGGGCCAGGACGTCGCCTTCGCCGAGGAGGCGGCCCGGGTGGCGACCCGTTTCGCCGGTCGGGGCGCGGTCGGCTTCGGTCTCTCCGGCGCCGAGGGGCGGTTCCCGACCGCGCCGCACGCCCGGGCGATCCGGATCGCCGCCGACGGGGGCCTGCCCTTCGTGCCGCACGCCGGGGAGGCGGCCGGGCCGGAGGCCGTCCACGAGGTCCTCGCGATGGGTGCGGTCCGAATCCGGCACGGGGTACGCGCGGTAGAGGACCCCGGCCTGGTCGCCGAGCTGGCCGGGCGGGGCGCCGTGCTTGACGTGACCCCCACCTCCAACCTGCGCCTCGGGGTCGCCGCGCCGGACCGGCCGCACCCGCTGACCGTCCTCGCCCAGGCCGGGGTGCGCTGCTCCGTCTCCACCGACGACCCGGCCATCTTCGGCATCACCCTGGCCGACGAGTACGCGCTGGCGTCCCGGCTCGGCGTCGACCCGGCGACGGCGTACGCGGCCGGGCTGGCCGGGGCGCTCTGCGACGCGGCGACCCGGCGGTGGTTGGCCGACGTGGGCGCCCGGGCGTACGGCACGGCGGGGCGGACCTGATCCTCGGCCGGGCGAGGTCGTGCGATAGGCCGTCCCCCAGAGCGTGCCACGGACAGCGCCGCACCCCACCCTGCTGGTGCGGCTGGACGTGGGCTGCGCCATCCCGCTCGCCACCCACCTGACTACGGCGGAGCCCGCTGACCGCTGCCGGGTAGCGCACCTGCTGATGCGGTCCTTTAGAGCTGATAGCACAAACGAATCACGCCTTCGTTCCCGTCCCGGCCCGCTGCCGGGCCCGCTGGCGGTGGCGGCGGTGGCGACTCGTTTTCGTCATCAGCTCTAAAGGGCCAGGGAGAGACAGCCGAGGCCGCCTCAGTCGCCTGCCTCGGTCAACCGCCTGCCGACCCGGGTGGCCAACATGCGCTTCCGGGGGTCAGCTCTGCTGGTAGTTCACCGCGGCGAATCCGCACGGCTGGTGCAGGTGCAGGTAGTAGGCGCCCTCGCCGGCGTCCGCCGCCCGGTACAACTTCGCCGGCCACAGCACATCGAGGTCGAGCAGGAGGTCCAGGTGCGGGGTCAGCCTCCGCGGGTCGTTGTCCGCGATCACGGACAACTCCTCGATCGCGTCGTCGTCCTCGGCGGCCGCCCTCCTGATCAACTCCTCGATCATCGGGGGGTGGTAGCCGGCCGCCGACCGGCGCCCGGCCTCAGCGGCGGGGTGGGTGCCAGTCGGCGTACCGGGCGGCCTGGCGCAGCGCGGCGCGGCTCGGGGTGAGGCGGACCAGGGTGTCGCGGAGCGCGACGGCGACCGGGTTGCGCAGCCGCTGGCCGTACCGGCCGACGCGGTCGGACGCCCGGGCCACCTGCTGACTGCGGGGCCGGCGCTCCCGGTCGTACCGGGCGAGCGCGGCGTCGAGGTGGGCAGGACCGCCGGCGCAGGCCACCCCGAGCGTCACCGCGTCCTCGATCGCCTGACCGGCTCCCTGGCCGAGGTACGGGGTCATCGCGTGCGCCGCGTCGCCGAGCAGCGCCACCCTTCCCCTCACGTACGACGGCAGGGGTGTGCCCAGGTGGTGGAGGTCGTGGCGGAGCAGCTCCTCGGGTCGGGTGGCGGCGAGCAGCGCCGGGATCGGGTCGTGCCAGTCGCCGAAGCGGGCCCGGACGGCCGCCAGCTCGTCGGGGACGTGCCAGCCGGGCGGGGCGTTCACCGCGGCGTACCAGTAGAGCCGCTCCTCGTCGAGCGGGACGACGCCGAACTCGGCGCCGGGTCCCCAGCTCACCGCGGCCGGCAGCGGGTCCGGCCAGCGGATGGCCGCCCGCCAGGCGGTCGCCCCGGCGTAGACCGGTGGCGGCACCTCGGGCCAGAGCCGGGAGCGCAGCACCGAGCGCAGGCCGTCGGCGCCGACCACCAGGTCGGCGGTGAGCTCGCCCGGCTCGCCGCGCCAGCGGTGGTGGACCCGGGTGCCGTCCGGGCCGGACGTCACGTCGACCACCCGGGCGTCGGTGCGCAGCGCGGCCGGCGGCAGGGCGTCGCGGAGGATGCCGTGCAGGGTTGCCCGGTGCACGCCGAAGGCGGCGGTGCCGAGCTGTCGGGTCAGCTCGGCGGCGTCGATCCGGGACAGCCAGCGTCCACCGCGGTCGCGGAGCCCGCCGGCGGTCCCGGCCCCGGAGCGGGACCGGACGGCGTCCCCGACGCCGAGCGCGTCGAGGCCGCGCAGCGCGTTGGCCATCAGGGTCAGGCCGGTGCCCAGCTCGCGCGGCTCGGCGGCCTGTTCCAGCACGGTGGTGCGCCAACCCGCCCGGTGCAGGGCCAGCGCCGCGGTGAGGCCACCGATCCCGCCGCCGACCACGACCGCGTGTCCGTCCATCCCGACCGCCCTTCTACATCTGTAGAAGTTCATACTACATCCGTAGAGGGTGAACCGAGGGGGCGTCGATGAGTGGTCGGGCCGCCCGGGTGGCCGCGCTGTCCGACGCGGCGATCGCACTGCTCGCCGAGGGCGGGATGCGGGCGCTGACCCACCGGGCCGTGGACGCCCGCGCTGGCGTGCCGCTCGGCACCACCTCGGCGTACCTGCGCACCCGGCAGGCGCTGATCGAGGCGGTGGTGCGGCGGCTGGTCGACCTGGACCAGGTCGACCTGACCGAGCGCGAGCTGCCCACCGGCGCGCCGCCGCCGGGGCCGCCGCCCCGGCTCACCGCGCCGGACCTCGACCGGCTCGCCGCCGGGACCGCCGAGGTGCTGGACCGCTGGCTCACCACCGGCCGGGACCGCAGCCTCGCCCGCTACGCCTGCCTGCTGGAGGCCGTGCACCGCCCCGAGCTGCGGCGGATCCTCGCCCACGGCACCGTGCTGCGCGAGCAGGCCCGCGCGCTGCTGGCCGGCGCCGGGGCCGCGGACCCGCGCCGGCAGGGCGACCAGTTCGTCGCGTTCGTCGACGGGCTGCTCTTCGACCGCCTGGTCGGCGCCGGGGCGTTGAGCGCGCCGACCCCGGGCACCCCGGAGAGCCGGGAGGACCTGCGGACCGCCGTCCGCGCCCTGCTGCGCGCCTTTACCGGCAGCTGAGGGCCCCGCGAGGCGGCGGTCGGTCAGCCGACGAGGACCCGCGCGCGGTGCTCGCGCGGACTGACCCCGCGGACCCGGCGGAAGGCGGTGCTCACCGCGGCGACCGGGGTAAGGATTGGCACCGGCTTGTGGTCGTGACGGACGTGTGTGATCGTCGCCGAGGACGTCGTACCCCGGGAAGGACCGTGCCACTGTGAGCCCCGCTGTCATCGACCAGAGCGCCGCCGCCGTACCCCGGGCGGTGCTCGCCGCCCGCAACGGCGTCGCGGTGGTCTTCGCCCTCAACGGCCTCGCCGTGGCCTCCTGGTTCGGCCGGGTCCCCGCGGTCCGCGAGGCGCTCGGGCTCAGCGCCGGCCGGCTCGGCCTGCTGCTGCTCGCCATGTCCGCCGGCGCGGTGCTCGCGCTGACCACCGCCGGGCTCGCCGCCCAGCGCCTCGGCGCCGCCCGCACGGTGGTGCTGGCCACGGTGCTGGTCGCGGGCGGGCTGGCCGGGGCGGGGGTGGCCGCCGGACTGGCCGGCTCGCTGGTCGGCGTGGCGGTGTGCCTGTTCGCCCTCGGCTACGGCTCCGGCACCTGTGACGTGGCGATGAACGTCGAGGGCGCCGCCGTGGAGAAGCGGTTGGGGCGTACCGTCATGCCCCGGTTCCACGCGGCCTGGAGTCTCGGCTCGGTCGCCGGCGCGGCGCTCGGCGCCGGCGCCGCCCGGGTCGGCCTGTCGGTCGACGCCCACCTGGTGGTGGTGGCCGTGGTGGTACTCGGCGGCACCCTGCTCGGCGCCCGGGCCTTCCTGCCCGTGCGGCCCGCCGCGCACGCCGGCGACACCCCGGCCGCCCGGCGCGGCGGCCTGCTCGCCGCCTGGCGCGAGCCGCGCACCCTGCTCATCGGCGTGCTGGTGCTGATCATGGCGTTCGCCGAGGGCAGCGCCAACGACTGGCTCGCGGTCGCCTTCGTCGACGGGTACGGCGTCAGCGAGGCCGCCGGCGCGGCGGTCTTCGGTGTCTTCGTCACCGGCATGACCATCGGGCGCACCGCCGGCACCGTCGCCATCGACCGGTGGGGACGCGTGCCCGTCCTGCTCGTCACGATCCTGCTCGCCGTGGTCGGCGCGACCGTGGCGGTGCTCTCCGGTTCCGGGCCGGTCGCCATCGCCGGGGTGCTGCTCTGGGGCTTCGGCACCTCGCTGGGCTTCCCGGTCGGGATGAGCGCCGCCGCCGACGAGGAGGACCGGGCCCCGGCCCGGGTCAGCGTGGTGGCGGCGATCGCCTACACGTCGTTCCTGGCCGGACCGCCGCTGCTCGGCCTGCTCGGTGACCGGGTGGGAACCCTGCAGGCGCTGCTGGTGGTGCCCGTGCTGCTGCTGGCGACCCTGGCGCTGGTGCCGGCCACCCGCCCACCGGCGAACCCCTCCCGCACATAGAAGTTAACAGCGACGGGCCGGCCGCGGTATCGGGCGCGCGACCGACCGCGCCGGCCCACCGCCGTGGCTAGGGTCGCCGGATGCCTACTCACGAGATCACCGCGGTCGCCGCGGGCACCTGGACCCTCGGCGGCCGGACCGTGCGCCGGATGGGCTTCGGCACCATGCGGATCACCGCAGACCCCGACGCCGACCGCGCGATCCGCGTCCTGCGCCGAGCCGTGGAACTGGGGGTGGACCACCTCGACACCGCCGCCTTCTACGTCTCACCGGGCGGCACGCTGAAGGTGGGCAGCGGCCCCGCCCGGTACGCGCCGGGGCTGATCCGCGCCGCGCTCGCGCCGTACCCCGACGACCTGCTCATCGCCACCAAGGTCGGTTTCGCGTACGACCCGGCCACCGGCCTGCGCGAGGAGATGACCCCGGCGGGGCTGCGCGCCCAGGTGGAGGAGAACCTGCGCCGGCTCGGCCGGGACCACCTCGACCTGGTTAACCTGCGGATCGTCAAGCGGCCCGGCCGGGACTCGGTGGCGGAGGGCTTCGCCGCCCTCGCCGCGCTGCGAGAGGCCGGGCTGATCCGGCACCTCGGCCTCTCCAACGTCCGCCTCGACCACCTCGACGAGGCGCAGGCGATCGCCCCGGTCGTCTGCGTGCAGAACAGCTACGCCCTGGACAACCGGGGCGACCAGGACGCCCTGCTGCGCGAGTGCGGGGCGCGCGGCATCGCGTACGTGCCCTTCTTCGCCCTCGCCGGCGCGCGGCGGGAGGCGGGCGCGGCGACGGACCACCCGGCGGCCGTGCACGCCGTCGCCCGCGCGCACGGCGCCACCCCGCACCAGGTACGCCTCGCCTGGACGCTGCACCAGGGGCCGCACGTGCTGGCCATCCCCGGCACCGGCGACCCGGAGCACGTGGCCCAGAACGTGGCGGCCGGCGGGCTGCGGCTCACCGCCGGGGAGTTGGCCGCGCTCGGCTGACCCGGTCAGGTGGCGCTCACCCTCCTCGCAGTCCGTTGCCAGGAACCGGTGGTGCACTGGAGGTCACGTGGAGGAGAGGGAGTGCGCAGATGGGCTGGCTCAGCCGGCGGTCCCGGACCGCCGACCCGACCCCGACCAAACTCGACCGGGAGGCGACCCGCGACGACCTGGCCGCGCTGGAGCACTTCGTGACCAGCAGGCAGGGCGTCGAGTTCTATCTCGAACCGGAGACCACCGCCACCGACACCACCGTGGTGGCGATCGCCCACGACGGGGAGTGGATCCGCCGCCGGACCGGCTCGCCGCAGGTGGCCGGGAAGCTGGCGCGCCGGCACGCGGTGCCGCTCTACGAGGCCATGAAGACCGGCTATCCGCAGCGGATGCGGGAGTGGAACCGGGCCCACCCGGAACGCCGGCTGCGCTGACTGGCCCGACCCCGACCTGGGCTCAGGCTTCGACTGCGGCGCGGGCCTCGTCGAGGGTCATCGGGTCGGTGTGGCTCGCGACGTACCAGTGGTGGTCGGGGTCGAGCAGCCGGCGGACCAGCGCCAGGTCGGGGCCGTCGCCGGGCCCGCGCAGGTGCGCCGGTGGCGGGTAGAAGCAGTCGCCGAGCAGCATCACCGCCGAGTCTGGCACCAGCACCACGGTGGAGTCGGGGGCGTGCCCGCCGCCCACGTGCCGCAGTCGGACACCGGTGGGCAGCGTCAGTTCGTCGGTGAAGGTCCGGGTCGGCGGCAGCACTGTGAAGTCGTCCCAGGAGTCCATCGCCAGAGCGCGGGCCCGGAAGCTGGGTCCGAGCCGCGGGTTCGCGCGGACCTGCTCGCGCAGGTAGCGGTGGCTCCACGGGCGGGCCGCCTCGTCCCGCAGCAGCCGCTCCCCGGCGACGTGCCCGACGATCTCCACTCCCGGCCAGGCGCAGGCGCCCCAGACGTGGTCCCAGTGGTGGTGGGTGTAGACCAGCCAGCGCGGTTCGGGCAGCCCGGACATCGTGAGGGCGGCCCGGATCTCCCGGGCGTGCCCCGGGCTGTGGCCCGCGTCGACCAGCACGCTGCCCCGCTCGTCGGTGATCAACGCCACGGCCGGCTGCACGTTGTCGGGCTCCGGGTCACCCGGGAAGATCCAGACCCGGCCGGCGAGCTGGTGGAAGGTCATCTCGGTGGTGCCCCCGATTCCTACCGATCGTCGGTCGACGTTGGCTCCTCGTCGGCCGATCGTAGGCGCTCGACCCGCCCAACGGCTGCCCCACCTGCGGCGTCGGCCCCCGGACGCCTCCGTCGGCCCCTTTGCTCTGCCGCCCCGGAGGCAACGGTGGAGCGCTCCCGGTGTCGCCTCGGCGGCAGCAGAGCAAAGGGGGGTGCGCATCGAGTACGGACATTGTCCGAACTGGTCGAACGGCCGTCAGCGATCGGTGGCGCCCGATCGATGCCGGCCCTGGGCGGGGCCGGGGCCGGCGTTGACCGCGCGCCGAGGGGTGTGGCAGCATTCGCGGCCTGACGGCAGTGAAGGAAGCCGGTGCGATTCCGGCGCGGTCCCGCCACTGTCACCGGGGAGCGATCCCCCCTCGTGAGTCACGGCCGTGTGTCTGCGGTTGGAAGGCCGGGGGTGAGCGTCGATCTGGGAGCCAGGATACTTCGGCCGTCGGAGCTACCCCAGGGCGTGGACACCCGAGGAGGACCCGATGACGCGCAGCGTCTCCACCGTCGACGAGATCCGTCGCATCCCCACCGAGCAGGGCAGCGCGCCCATGGTCGGTCACCCCGCCGCACCGACCACCGGCCGCACCGCCGTGCCGGTGCCCGGTAGCGCCGCCGCGCCCGGAGCCGGCCGCCGCGCCGCCTCCTCCGGCCGCCGCGCTGCCCGCCTCGCCGTTCACCGCTGAGTCCCGCGCCGCGCCGCCCGCGCCCGCCGGCAGCCCGCCGGTGACCCGGTCGGCGACTCGTCGTACCCGCTGAACCGCGCCCACCCCGCATCGCCCGGCCGCCCTCGCGGCGACCCGGGTGTCACTCTCCGGAGCCTTTCGTGCGCATCCTGTTGCTCTCCACCGCCGACACCGACCTCCTCGCCGCCCGCGCCAGCGCCGCCGACTACCGGCTGGCCAACCCCGCCCGGGTCGGCGTGGACGCCGTGCCGGCGCTGCTCGACGGCGTCGACCTCGCCGTCGTACGCCTGCTCGGAGGCCGCCAGGCGTGGCCCGACGGCCTCGCCGCGGTGCTCGCCTCCGGCGTGCCCACGGTCGTGCTGGGCGGCGAGGCGGTGCCCGACGCGGAGCTGATGGCGGCCTCCACGGTGGCCTCCGGGGTGGTCACCGAGGCGCTGCGCTACCTGGTCGAGGGGGGCCCGGAGAACCTCGCCGAGCTGGCCCGGTTCCTCTCCGACACGGTGCTGCTCACCGGCGAGGGCTTCGCGCCGCCCGCCCCCACCCCGGCGTACGGGATCCACGGCGACCACCCGACGCGGACCGGCCGCCCCACCGTCGGGATCGTCTTCTACCGGGCGCACGCGCTGGCCGGGAACACCGGCTTCGTCGACACCCTCGCCGAGGCGGTGACCGCCGCCGGCGGCGACCCGCTGCCCATCTTCTGCGGCTCGCTGCGCGGGCTCGCCCCCGGTGACGGGCCGCTCGACCTCTTCGCCCGCTGCGACGCCCTGGTGGTGACCGTCCTCGCCGCCGGTGGCGCCGTCGCCGCCGTCGCCTCCGGCGGGGGCGACGCCGACGCCTGGGACGTCGGCGCGCTGGCCGCCCTGGACGTGCCCGTCATCCAGGCGCTCTGCCTGACCAGCACCCGGGAGCAGTGGGCGGGCAGCGACGCCGGCCTCTCCCCGTTGGACGCCGCGATGCAGGTGGCCATCCCCGAGTTCGACGGCCGGATCGTCACCGTGCCGTTCTCGTTCAAGCGGATCGACGCCGACGGGCTCTCCGGCTACGTCGCCGACCCGGAGCGGGCCGCCCGGGTGGCCGGCATCGCCGTCCGGCAGGCCCGGCTGCGGCACGTGCCGAACGCCGAGAAGCGGCTCGCGGTGGTGCTCAGCTCCTACCCGACGAAGCACTCCCGGGTCGGCAACGCGGTCGGCCTGGACACCCCCGCCTCGGCGGTGCGCCTGCTCGCCGCCCTCGCCGACGCCGGATGGGACCTGGGCGACGACCCGGTGCCCACCGACGGCGACGCGCTGATCCACGCGCTGATCGCCGCCGGCGGGCACGACGTCGAGTGGCTCACCCCCGAACAGCTCGCCGCCGCCGAGGCGCGCCTGCCCGGCCGGACCTACCGACGCTGGTTCGCCCGGGTGCCGACGCCGCTGCGGGACCGGATGCTGGCGCACTGGGGGGAGCCGCCCGGCCAGCTCTACACCGACGGCGGGGACGTCGTCCTCGCCGGGCTGCGCTTCGGCAACGTGGTGCTGCTGATCCAGCCGCCGCGCGGTTTCGGGGAGAACCCGATCGCGATCTACCACGACCCCGACCTGCCGCCCAGCCACCACTACCTCGCCGCGTACCGGTGGCTCGCCGAGCCGGTGGCCGACGGCGGCTTCGGCGCGGACGCCGTGGTGCACCTGGGCAAGCACGGCACCCTGGAATGGCTGCCCGGCAAGGGCCTCGGGCTGGCCGCCGACTGCGCCCCCGACGCGGTCCTCGGTGACCTCCCGCTGGTCTACCCGTTCATCGTCAACGACCCCGGCGAGGGTACCCAGGCCAAGCGCCGCGCCCACGCCGTCGTCGTCGACCACCTCGTGCCGCCGATGGCCCGCGCCGAGACCTACGGCGACCTGGCCCGGCTGGAGCAACTGCTCGACGAGTACGCCACCGTGCAGGCGCTCGACCCGGCCAAGGTGCCGACCGTGCAGGCGCAGATCTGGGCGCTGGTCCGCGCCGCCGAGCTGCACCACGACCTGCACACCGAGGACATGCCCGCCGCCGACGAGTTCGACGACTTCGTGCTCCACCTCGATGGCTACCTCTGCGAGGTCAAGGACGTCCAGATCCGCGACGGGCTGCACATCCTCGCCGAGGCGCCCAGCGGGCCGGCCCGGGTCAACCTGGTGCTCGCCGTGCTGCGCGCCCCGCAGGTCTGGGGCGGCGCCCGTATCCTGCCCGGCCTGCGCCAGGCGATCGCCGCCGCGTACGGGCTGGACGAGCAGGCGCTCCTCGGCTCGCCGGGCGAGCGGATCGCGGTGCCGGCGGCGCTGACCGAGGCGGTGGACGGGCCGGCCGCGACCGCCGCCGACGCCGTCGACCTGATCGAGGCGCTGGCCCGCCGGGCGGTGGTCGGCATGGAGACCCTCGGCTGGGACGCCGACAAGGCCGGAGCCGTCATCGAGGAGGTCGCCGGCCGGGACATCCCCGACGCGGCGGCGGTGCTGCGCTTCGCCGCCGAGGAGGTGGTGCCCCGGCTGGACCGGACCACCGACGAGATCGACCGGGTGGTGGGCGCGCTCGACGGACGGTTCGTGCCGCCCGGGCCGTCCGGCTCACCCACCCGGGGCCTGGTCAACGTGCTTCCCACCGGCCGCAACTTCTACTCCGTGGACCCGAAGGCCATCCCCAGCCGCAACGCCTGGGACGTCGGGGTGGCGCTGGCGGACTCGCTACTGGCCCGGCACCTCGCCGACACCGGCGAGTACCCCCGCTCGGTCGGGCTGACCGTCTGGGGCACCAGCGCCATGCGGACCCAGGGCGACGACATCGCCGAGGTCCTGGCGCTGCTCGGCTGCCGCCCGGTCTGGGACGACCGGTCCCGCCGGGTCACCGGCGTCGAGGTGGTGCCCCCCGCCGAGCTGGGCCGACCCCGGGTCGACGTCACGGTCCGCATCTCCGGCTTCTTCCGGGACGCCTTCCCGCACGTGGTCGCCCTCCTCGACGACGCGGTCCGGCAGGTCGCGGCGCTGGACGAGCCGGATGAGCGGAACTTCGTCCGCGCCCACGTCACCGCCGACGTGGCGCGGCACGGCGACGAGCGCCGAGCCACCGCCCGCATCTTCGGCTCGAAACCGGGGGCGTACGGAGCGGGCCTGCTGCCGCTGATCGACGCCCGGAACTGGCGTACCGACGCCGACCTCGCCGAGGTGTACGCCGTCTGGGGCGGCTACGCCTACGGCCGGGGCCTGGACGGGCGGGAGGCACGCGCCGACATGGAGAGCTCCTTCGCCCGGATCGCCGTCGCGGTGAAGAACCAGGACACCCGCGAGCACGACATCGTCGACTCCGACGACTACTTCCAGTACCACGGCGGGATGGTGGCGATGGTCCGCCACCTCACCGGCGCCGCCCCGGCCGCGTACGTGGGGGACTCGGCCATGCCGCACGACGTGCGGACCCGGACGTTGGGCGAGGAGACCCGGCGGGTGTTCCGGGCCCGGGTGGTCAACCCGCGCTGGATCGCCGCGATGCGCCGGCACGGCTACAAGGGCGCGTTCGAGCTCGCCGCCACCGTGGACTACCTCTTCGGCTACGACGCCACCGCCAACGTCGTCGACGACTGGATGTACGAGCACCTCGCCGCCGCGTACGTCTTCGAGCCGGAGACCCGGGCCTTTCTGGAGGAGTCCAACCCCTGGGCGCTGCGCGGCATCACCGAACGACTGCTCGAAGCCGCCGACCGGGGGCTGTGGGCCGAGCCGCGGCCGGACACCCTCGACCGGCTCCGCGAGACGTACCTGACCACCGAGGGTGACCTGGAGGACCAGCAGTGAGCGCGAGGAGTGAGCCGGGTTTGCGAGCCCCGCAGTCGCGTACGGAGGCGGCTCGGTGAGCGCGAGGAGTGAGCCGGGTTTGCGAGCCCCGCAGTCGCGTACGGAGGCGGCGCAGTGAGCAGCTATCCGTTCAGCGCGGTGCTCGGCATGGACGACATGCGGCTGGCGCTGCTGCTCAACGCGGTCAGCCCGGCCATCGGCGGGGTGCTGGTGCGGGGCGAGAAGGGCACCGCCAAGTCCACCGCCGTCCGGGCCCTCGCCGCGCTGCTGCCCGACGTCGACCGGGTCGCCGACTGCCGGTTCGGCTGCGACCCGACCGCCCCCGATCCGGCCTGCCCGGACGGGCCGCACCCGGCCGGGGCGGTCGCCGAGCGGCGCCCCGCCCGCCTGGTGGAGCTGCCGGTCGGCGCCGCCGAGGACCGGGTGGTCGGCTCGCTGGACCTGGAGAAGGCCCTCGGCGAGGGGGTACGCGCCTACGAACCCGGGCTGCTCGCCGCCGCCCACCGCGGCGTGCTCTACGTCGACGAGGTCAACCTGCTCCACGACCACCTGGTCGACCTGCTGCTGGACGCCGCCGCGATGGGCCGCTGCCACGTCGAGCGGGAGGGCGTCTCGGTCAGCCACGCCGCCCGGTTCCTCCTGGTCGGCACGATGAACCCGGAGGAGGGGGAGCTGCGCCCGCAGCTGCTCGACCGGTTCGGGCTCACCGTCGAGGTGGCCGCCAGCCGCGACCCCGCCGTCCGGGTGGAGGTGGTCCGCCGGCGGCTCGCCGCCGACGCCGACCCGGCCGGGTTCGCCGCCTGCTGGGCCGAGGCGGACGCGCGGGTCGCCCACCGGGTCGCCGAGGCCCGGCGGCGGGTCGGGACGGTGCTGCTGCCCGACAGCGCGCTGCGCCGGATCGCCGAGGTGTGCGCGGCGTTCGACGTGGACGGGATGCGCGCCGACATCGTCACCGCCCGGACCGCCGCCGCGCACGCCGCCTGGCAGGGCCGGGACCGGGTCACCGCGGAGGACGTCCGGGTCGCCGCCCGGCTCGCCCTGCCACACCGGCGGCGCCGCGACCCGTTCGACACCCCGGGCCTGGACGAGAAACGTCTGGACGAGGCGTTGGACCGGGTCGGCGACGACGACCCCGACGACGACCCGCCCGGCGGACCGGGCGGCGGTCCCGACGGGCCGGCCGGTGGACCCGGTGGCGGCGGTCCGGGCGACGGCGGGGGCGAGCACAACCGTCGCGACGACACCGGCGCCGGGAGCGACGCCGCCGACCGGGACGCCGCCGACCAGCGCGCCGGCGCGGCGGACCGACCGCCGAGCGCCGCCGAGCAGCGGCCCGGCGACCCGGCGGACCACTGGCCGGCCGGCGGCCGCGACACCTGGCCGGACGGCGGCGACAGCCGGTCGGCCGGCGACGGCCCCCCGACGGGGTCGGACGACACCGCGCCGGACGATCGAGGCGGCCGCCTCCGGGGCGTCGCCGGGAACGGCCCCACCGACGGGCGGTCGGGGACCGGGGCGCAGGCGGTGGCCGTACCCCGGGGTGGGCTGAAGGCCCGGCTGCTCACCGCGCCAGGGGTCGGCGAGGGCGTGCCCGGCCGCCGGTCCCGCGCCCGGACCGGGCGGGGCCGCACCACCGGCGCCCGGGTGCCGACCGGCCGCCCGGGCGCGCTGCACCTGCCGGCGACGGTGCGGGCCGCCGCCCCGCACCAGGCCGACCGGGGTCGGGCCGACGGCCCGCTGCGGCTGCGCGGCGACGACCTGCGCGAGGCGGTGCGGGAGGGGCGCGAGGGCAACCTGGTGCTCTTCGTCGTCGACGCCAGCGGCTCGATGGGGGCCCGGCAGCGGATGTCCGCGGTCAAGGGGGCGGTGCTCGCCCTGCTCACCGACGCCTACCAGCGCCGGGACAAGATCGCCGTGATCGCCTTCCGGGGCACCGGCGCGCGGACGGTGCTGCCGGCGACCTCCTCGGTGCTGGCCGCCTCGACCCGCCTGGCCGAGCTGCCCACCGGGGGGCGTACCCCGCTGGCCGAGGGCCTGCTGGCGGCGGCCGAGCTGCTGCGGGTGGAGCGGCTGCGCGACCCGCGCCGACGGCCCCTGGTCCTGGTCGTCACCGACGGCCGCGCCACCGCCGGGCAGCGTCCGCTGGACCGGGCGGCCCGCGCGGCGGCCGTGCTCCGCGCCACCGGCGCCCCCTGCGTCGTCGTCGACTGCGAATCCGGCCCCGTCCGCCTCCACCTCGCCGGCCGCCTGGCCACCCAGCTCGCCGCCCCGCTGCACCCCCTGGACACCCTCACCACCCTCACCAGCCCTCAGCGATCGCGCGGATCCCGCCCCGGCACCACGGGTGCAGCGGACCCGATCCGTGCGATCGCGGGGGTTCGACCGAACAGGAGCGTTGCCTGATGCCGCAGGGGAAGCCTTCCGTCGTACCGGCCGACGGGTTGACGACGCGGCAGCGGCGCCACCGGCCGCTGACCATCGTGCACACCGGGCAGATGAAGGGGAAGTCCACCGCCGCGTTCGGGCTGGCGCTGCGGGCCTGGACCGCCGGGCTGCCGATCGGGGTGTTCCAGTTCGTCAAGAGCGCCAAGTGGCGGGTGGGGGAGGAGAACGCCTTCCGCGCCCTCGGCGAGGTGCACGAGCGCACCGGGCAGGGCGCCCTGGTGGCCTGGCACAAGATGGGCGAGGGCTGGTCCTGGATCCAGCGCGGCGGCGACGCCGACCACGCCGCCGACGCCCTGGAGGGGTGGCGGCAGGTCCAGCGCGACCTGGCCGCCGAACGCTACGGCCTGTACGTGCTCGACGAGTTCACCTACCCCATGAAGTGGGGCTGGGTGGACGTCGACGAGGTCGTCGCGACCCTCACCGACCGCCCCGGCTTCCAGCACGTGGTGATCACCGGCCGGGACGCCGACCCCCGGCTCGTCGAGGCCGCCGACCTGGTCGCCGAGCTGACCAAGGTCAAGCACCCGATGGACGCCGGCCAGAAGGGCCAGAAGGGCATCGAGTGGTGAGCCCCGACGAACCGGTGGCGCTGCCCCGGCTGGTGGTCGCCGCCCCGGCCAGCGGGCACGGCAAGACCACCGTGGCCACCGGCCTGCTCGCCGCGCTGCGCCGACGCGGCCTGACCGTCAGCCCGCACAAGGTCGGCCCCGACTACATCGACCCCGGCTACCACGCCCTCGCCGCCGGCCGACCCGGCCGCAACCTCGACCCCTGGCTGGTCGGCGAGGAGCGGATCGCCCCGCTGCTGCGGCACGGGGCGTGCGTCCCCACCCCCGCCGACGTGGCGATCGTCGAGGGGGTGATGGGGTTGCACGACGGCGCGGTCGGACGGGGGGCGTACGCCTCCACGGCGCACGTCGCCCGGCTGATCGACGCGCCCGTGCTGCTGGTCCTCGACACCACCGCCCAGGGCCGCTCGGCCGCCGCGCTGGTGCTCGGCATGCGCGCCTTCGACCCGGGCGTGCGGATCGGCGGGGTGGTGCTCAACCGGGTCGGCTCGCCCCGGCACGAGACCCTGCTCCGCGACGCGCTCGCCGAGGTGGGCGTGCCGGTGCTCGGGGCGGTCACCCGGGCCGTCGAGGTGGCCGCGCCCGCCCGCCACCTGGGGCTGGTGCCGGTCGCCGAACGGGCACCGGAGTCGCTCGCCGTCGTCGCCGCCCTGGCCGACCTGGTCGAGTCCACCGTGGACCTCGACGCGGTGCTCGACCTGGCGCGTACCGCGCCGCCGCTGACCGCGCCGGCCTGGGACCCGGACGCCGCCGTCGGCGGCCCCGCCGGCGGGCACCGCCCGGTCGTCGCCCTCGCCGGTGGACCCGCCTTCACCTTCTCGTACGCCGAGACGGCCGAGCTGCTCGCCGCGGCCGGCGCCACGGTGGCCCGCTTCGACCCGCTGCGCGACCCGGCCCTGCCGGCCGGTACCCGCGCCGTCGTCATCGGCGGTGGCTTCCCCGAGGTGCACGCCGAGGCGCTCACCGGCAACACCGCGCTCCGCGCCGAACTGGCCGACTTCGACGGGCCGGTCGTCGCCGAGTGCGCCGGCCTGCTCTACCTGGGCAGGGCGCTCGACGGCGTGCCGATGTGCGGCCGGCTGGCGCACACCGCCCGGATGACCGGCCGGCTCACCCTCGGCTACCGGGAGGCCGTCGCCGCCACGGACTCCCCGCCGCACCGCGCCGGCGACCCGGTACGCGGCCACGAGTTCCACCGCACCGTCACCGACCCCGGTCACGGCGACCGACCGGCCTGGCGCTGGGACGGCACGGGGCACGGCTTCGTCGACGGCCGGGTGCACGCCTCCTACCTGCACACCCACTGGGCCGGCCAGCCGTTGGCCGCCCGCCGCCTGGTCGAGGCGGCCAGCCGGTGAGCGCGGCACCGACCGGCGCCGCCACGCTGACCGGGGTGGGGGTCGGACCGGGCGACCCGGAGCTGCTCACCCTCAAGGCGGTCCGGGTGCTGGGCGAGGCCGACCTGGTCGTCGTACCCGTGCTGGACCGGCTGGCCGCGGCGGGTGACGCGCCGCCGGGCCGGGCCGAGACGACCGTCCTCGCGCACGTCCCGCCGGACCGGCTGCGCCGGCTGCCGTTCGCCCTCGACGACCGGGGCGGGGTGACCGCCCGCCGGGAACGCGCCTGGGACGACGCCGCCCGCGCCGTGGTGGCCGCCCTCGACGACGGCGCCCGCTCGGTCGCCTTCGCCACCATCGGCGACCCGAACGTCTACTCCACCTTCGGCTACCTGGCGCAGACCGTCCGCGCGCTGCGCCCGACGGTCGAGGTGCGCACCGTGCCCGGCGTCACCGCCATGCAGGAACTCGCCGCGCGCAGCGGCGTCCCGCTCTGCGAGGGCCGTGAGCCGCTGACCCTGCTGCCGGCCACCGCCGGGCCGGCGCTGCTCGCCGACGCCCTCGCCGGCCCCGGCACCGTCGTGGTCTACAAGGGCTGGCGGCGGCATCCCGAGGTGCTCGCCGAGCTGCGCCGGCGGGGCCGGCACGACGACGCCGTGCTCGGCAGCGCGCTGGGCCTGCCCGGCGAGCGGATCGGGCCGGTGGACGGCGCCGGAGACGACCTGCCGTACCTGTCGACGCTGCTGGTCCCGGCCCGCCGGGAGCGGCGGGGAGGAAAACTGTGAGCACCAGCAACGGAAAGGTCTGGTTCGTCGGGGCCGGCCCCGGCGCCGCCGACCTGCTGACCCTGCGCGCCGCCCGGGTGATCGCCGAGTCCGACGTGGTGATCTGGGCGGCCAGCCTGGTCCACGCCGACGTGCTCGCCCACGCCCGGCCGGACGCCGAGATCGTCGACTCCTCCCAGCTGCCCATCGAGGGGGTGCTGCCGCTCTACCGGCGGGCCGCCGCCGACGGGCTGACCGTGGCCCGGATCCACTCCGGCGATCCGGCCCTGTGGGGCGCGGTCCAGGAACAGCTCGACCTGTGCCGCGCCCTCGGCCTGGCCGTGGAGATCGTGCCCGGGGTGTCGTCGTTCACCGCCGTGGCGGCGATCGTGGGCCGGGAGCTGACCATCCCCGAGGTGGCCCAGTCGGTCATCCTCACCCGGCTCGAGGGCGGCAAGACCCCGATGCCGCCGGGGGAACGGGTCCGCGACTTCGCCCGGCACGGCACCACCATGGCGCTCTTCCTCTCCGCCGCCCGCTCCGGGCAGGCCCAGGCCGAACTGCTCGCCGGCGGCTACCCGGCGGACACCCCGGTCGTGGTGGCGTACCAGGCGACCTGGCCGGACGAGCTGGTGGTGCGCTGCGCGCTCGGCGACCTGGCGGCCACCGTCAAGGAACACAAGCTCTGGAAGCACACGCTCTTCCTGGTCGGGCCGGCGCTCGCCGCCACCGGCACCCGCTCGCACCTCTACCACCCGGGGCACTTCCACACCTTCCGCCGGGCCGAGCCGGACGCCCGCGCCGCGCTGCGCCGCGCCCGCGCCACCGGGTCGGAGGACGGGACGCGGTGACGTACGCCGAGCCGCCGCTGCGCGAGCCGGACCTGCCGCGCACCGCGAAGGTCCGTCCCACCGCCCTGCGCACCGGCTGGACCACCGGCGCCTGCGCGACGGCGGCGGCGAAGGCGGCGGTGACCGCCCTGGTCACCGGCGCACCGCAGGCGGCGGTGGAGATCGGGCTGCCCGACGGGCGGCGGGTGGCCTTCCCGGTGGCCCGGTGCGACGTCGACCCGGCGCGCGCCGAGGCGGTGGTGGTCAAGGACGCCGGGGACGACCCGGACGTCACCCACGGCGCGCACCTCACCGCCACCGTCGGCTGGCGTACCGGGCCCGGCCTGGACCTCGGCGGCGGCCCCGGCGTCGGCACCGTCACCAAGCCGGGACTGGGCCTGGCGGTCGGCGGGCCGGCGATCAACGACACCCCCCGACGCATGATCGGCCAAGCGGTGGCCGAGGTGGTCGACCTGACCGAGGTCGGCGTCCGGGTGGTGATCAGCGTGCCGGGCGGCGAGATCATGGCCCGGAAGACCACCAACCGGCGACTCGGCATCCTCGGCGGCATCTCCATCCTCGGCACCACCGGGATCGTCCGGCCCTTCTCCACCGCCTCCTGGCGGGCCAGCGTGGTGCAGGCGGTGCACGTGATGGCGGCCCAGGGGGAGCGGACCGTGGTGCTCTGCACCGGTGGGCGTACCGAGCGGGCCGCCCGGGCGCTCCTGCCCGAGCTGTCCGAGGTGTGCTTCGTCGAGGTCGGCGACTTCACCGGCGCGGCGGTCACCGCGGCCGTCGGCGACGGCATGACCGGGGTGGTCTTCGTCGGGATGGCCGGCAAGCTGGCCAAGCTCGCCGCCGGCATCCTGATGACCCACTACACCCGGTCGAAGGTGGACCTGTCGCTGCTCGGCGACGTCACCGCCGAGGCCGGCGGGGCCCCGGACCTCGTCGCGGCGGTCGTGGCGGCGAACACCGGGCGGCACGCGTACGAGCTGTGGGAGGCCGCCGGCCTGCTCGGACCGGCCGGGGACCAGCTCTGCCGCCGGGTCCGTCAGGTGCTGCTCCGCTTCGCCGGGCCGGTGGTCGACGTCGACGTGGCCATGGTCGACTTCGCCGGCTCCCGGGTCGTCGCCTCCTCCGGACGGTGGGCGGCGTGAGCACGCTCGCGTCCGTCGGGGCGACCGTGACCGTGGTGGGGATCGACGCCGCCGGTCGGCCGGCGCCCGGCGGGCTGGCCGAGGTGCTGGCCACGGCCGGGCTGGTGGTCGGGGCGGCCCGGCACCTCGCCGCCGTGCCGGTGCCGCCCGGGTGCGCCACCGTCGCCCTCGGGCCGCTCGCGCCCGCGCTGGACCGGCTCCGCGCCGCCGTGGCGACCGGCACCCCGGCCGTCGTGCTGGCCAGTGGCGACCCCGGCTTCTTCGGCATCGTCCGGCGGCTGCGGGCGGCCGGGCTCCCGCTGCGGGTGCTGCCGGCGGTTTCCAGCGTCGCCGCCGCCTTCGCCCGGGCCGGGCTGCCCTGGGAGGGCACGGCGGTGGTCACCGCGCACGGCCGCGACCCGCGGCCCGCGCTCAACGCCTGCCGGGCGCTGCCCGCCGTCGCGGTGCTCACCGCGCCCGGCGCCGGCGCGGCCGAACTCGGCGCGGGTCTGGTCGGCTGGTCCCGCCGACTCGTGGTGGCCGAGCACCTGGGCACGCCCGACGAGCGGATCACCTGGACCGTCCCGGCGGAGGCAGCCGGCCGCGCCTGGGCCGACCCGCACGTCCTGCTCAGCCTCGCCCCTGACGCCCCGGACGGCGGGGCCGCGGTGGGCCCGATGCGGGCCGACAACCAGCCCGCCGCGGCCCCCGCCGACGGCTGGGCGCTGCCCGAGTCCGCGTACCACCACCGCGCCTCGATGATCACCAAGGCGGAGGTGCGCGCCCTCGCGGTGGCCCGGCTCCGTCCCCGCCTCGGCCGGCTGGTCTGGGACGTCGGCGCCGGCAGCGGCTCGGTGGGCGTCGAGTGCGCGCTGCTCGGCGCGGCCGTCGTCGCCGTCGAGCGTGACCCGGCCGCCCCGGTGCGGGCCAACGCCGCCCGGCACGGCGTCGACGTCCGGCTCGTCGTCGGCAGCGCCCCCGAGGCGCTGCGCGGGCTGCCCGAGCCGGACGCCGTCTTCGTCGGCGGAGGCGGCGCGGAGGTGCTCGCCGCCGTGGCCGCCCGCCGGCCGGCGCGGGTGGTGGTGGCCCTCGCCGCGCTGGACCGGGTCGGCCCCTCGGTCCACCTGCTCCGCGCCGCCGGCTACGCGGTCGAGGGCAGCCAGCTCGCCGCCGCCCGCCTCGCCGACCTGCCCGGCGGTTCGATCCGGCTGGCCGCCGCCAACCCGGTGGTCCTGCTCA
The DNA here is from genome assembly GCF_059359015.1 of Micromonospora sp. LZ37. Lineage (NCBI taxonomy): Bacteria > Bacillati > Actinomycetota > Actinomycetes > Micromonosporales > Micromonosporaceae > Micromonospora > Micromonospora sp. LZ37. The sequence goes on from NZ_JCADBL010000007.1 coordinate 61,473, forward strand.
CCGGGAACCGCCCGTGACCACCACCCCTGATCCCACAGGAGCGCCCGTGCAGCAGATCGGACTCGTCGCGGCCACCGCCGCCGGCCGCCGGCACGCCCGTACCCTCGCCGCCGCCTGGCCGCACGCCCGCCCGGTCGACGGCGGGACCGTCGCCGACGCGCTGCGCACCGCCTGGGCGGAGTGCGACGCGGTGGTGGCGTTCCTGGCCACCGGGGCGGTGGTGCGGATCCTCGCGCCGCTGCTCGACGACAAGCGCACCGACCCGGCGGTGGTCGTGGTCGACGAGGCCGCCCGGCACGCGGTGGCCCTGCTCGGCGGGCACACCGGCGGGGCCAACGCCCTCGCCGCCCGGGTCGGCGCGCTGCTCGACGCCCGGCCGGTGGTCACCACCGCCACCGACGCGGTCGACCTGCCCGGCCTGGACACCCTCGGCTGGCCGGCCGAGGGGGCGGTCGCGGCGGTCAGCCGGGCGATCCTCGACGGCGAGCCGGTCCGGCTGGTCGCCGACGCCACCTGGCCGCTGCCCGCCCTGCCGGAGAACGTCACCCACCACCCGCCGGCGGACCGCACCGGCGCAGCGGACGCCGACGGCGGGTACCGGCTGCTGGTCACCGACCGGGTGGTGCCGCTGGACGGGCGGACCGCAGTGCTGCGCCCGCCGTCGCTGGTCGCCGGGGTCGGCGCCAGCCGTGGCGTGCCCGCCGCCGAGGTGGCCGGGCTGCTGCGCCGGGTACTCGCCGACGCCGGCCTGAGCCCGGCCAGCCTGCGCTGCCTGGCCAGCGTCGACGTCAAGGCCGACGAGGCGGGCATCGTGGAGACCGCCCGCGCCCTCGGCGTACCCCTGGAGACCACGACGGCGGCGGAGCTGGCGGCGGTCGACGTGCCGCACCCCAGCGAGGTCGTCCGCGCCGCGGTCGGCACGCCCAGCGTCGCGGAGGCCGCCGCGCTGCGCGGCGGCGGGACGCTGCTGGTGCCGAAGACCGCGTCGGCGATGGCGACGGTCGCGGTCGCCCGGCACACCCCCCGGGGCCGGCTGGCGATCGTCGGTCTCGGCCCCGGCGCGGCCGACCTGCGCACCCCGCGCGCGGTGGCCGAGCTGCGCCGGGCCGCCGTGGTCGTCGGCCTCGACCAGTACGTCGACCAGGTCCGCGACCTGCTCCGGCCGGGCACCCGGGTGCTCGCCAGCGGGCTCGGCGCCGAAGAGGAACGGGCCCGCGCCGCCGTCGCCGAGGCCGTCGCCGGCCACGCCGTCGCGCTGATCGGCTCCGGCGACGCCGGGGTGTACGCGATGGCCAGTCCCGCGCTGGAGTACGCCGACGAGCGGATCGACGTGGTCGGGGTGCCCGGCGTGACCGCCGGGCTGGCCGCGTCCGCGCTGCTCGGCGCCCCCCTCGGACACGACCACGTCTACCTGAGCCTGTCCGACCTGCACACCCCCTGGGAGGTCATCGCCCGGCGGGTCACCGCCGCCGCCCAGGCGGACCTGGTCGCGCTGCTGTACAACCCGCGCAGCCGGGCCCGGGACTGGCAGCTCGGCGCGGCGCTGGCCACGTTCGCCGCGCACCGCCCGCCGGGGACCCCGGTCGGGGTGGTGCGCAACGCCAGCCGGGACGGCGAGCGGGTGCACCTGGCCACCCTGGAGACCCTCGACCCGGCGGTGGTCGACATGTACAGCGTGGTGGTCGTCGGCAGCAGCCGGACCCGGCTGGTCGCCGGCCGGATGGTGACCCCGCGCGGCTACCGGTGGCGACCGTGACCACCGACCCCGCGCCGGTGACCGTCGGCGCCTGTCAGGGCTGCGGCGCCTGCCTGCTCACCTGCCCCACGCACGCGATCCGACCCACTCCCGGCGGGCTGACCGTCCGCGCCGACCGGTGCACCGGCTGCCTGGAGTGCCTGGAGATCTGCCCGGTCGACGCCATTCGCGTCACCGGAGCCGGCGGCGCACCGCCCGCCGGTCACCCCGACCCTCGAGGAGAACGATGACCACGACCCCGACCACCGCCGCGGCCCCGGTGGGCCGGTGGAGCCGCGCCGAACGGGTACGCCTCGGCGGCGTCGTGCTCGCCGTCGCCGCCCTGCACGTCGCCGGCTGGACCCTCTACCTCTACTGGAACGGCCAGCCCGCCGCGGCCGGCGGGCTGGCCGGCGCCGGCACCCTCGCGTACGTGCTCGGGGTGCGGCACGCCTTCGACGCCGACCACATCGCCGCCATCGACGACACCACCCGGCTGATGCTGCTGCGCGGCCGCCGTGCCGTCGGCGTCGGCTTCTTCTTCGCCCTCGGGCACAGCGCGGTGGTGCTGCTGCTGTCCCTGGTGATCGGACTCGCCTCGGCCAGCATGAGCGACGCCGACCTCGCCGGCGCCCGCGAGGTCGGCGCCGTGGTCGCCGCGGCCGCCGCCGCCGGGTTCCTGCTGCTGGTGGCCGGGCTCAACGCGGTGGTTCTGGCCGGGCTGGCCCGGCTCTGGCGGCGACTGCGCGCCGGCGCGCTGGAGGAGTCCGAGCTGGACCTGCTGCTGGTCAACCGGGGACTGATGCACCGGATCCTCGGGTCCCGGGCCCGGTCCCTGGTGCGCTCGTCCTGGCACATGGCCCCGGTCGGCTTCCTCTTCGGCCTGGGCCTGGAGACCGCCAGCGAGGTCACCCTGCTGTCGCTGTCGGCCAGCACCGCCGCCGGCGGGGGGCTGCCCGTGCTCGCCCTGCTCACCCTGCCGCTGCTCTTCGCCGCCGGGATGTCCGCCATGGACACCGCGGACAGCCTGCTGATGACCCGCGCGTACTCCTGGGCATACCGGCAGCCGGCCCGGCGGCTCTGGTACAACCTCGCCACCACCGGGATGACCGTGTTCGTCGGTGGGCTGGTCGCCAGCGTCTACCTGGCCGGCCTGCTGGTCGACCGGCTCGGCGTGACCGCGCTGGCCGGGTACGCCGCGATCGGCGACCACTTCGAGCAGCTCGGCTACGTCGTGGTGGCGCTCTTCGCGCTGGCCTGGGGTGGGGCGGTGGCACTGTGGAAGCTGCGCGGCCACGACCGCCGCTACGGGCAGGCCCAGCCGTGACCCGCGCCGTCCACCCGATCGAGCGGGAGTCGTACCGGATCCTGCGGGAACGGGTCGACCTGAGCCACCTGCCGCCGCTGACCCGGGCGGTCACCGAGCGGGTGGTGCACGCCAGCGCCGACCTGGACTACGCCACCGACCTGGTCTGCGACGAGGACGCCCTGACCGGTGCGCTGGCCGCGCTGCGCGCCGGCGCGCCGATCGTCACCGACGTGTGGATGGTGGCCGCCGGGATCACCGGCGCCGGGCGGGAGCCGGTCTGCCCGGTCGCCGAGCCGGCCGCCGCCGACCTGGCCCGCGAGGCCGGGTTGACCCGCTCGGCCGCCGCCGTCCGGATCGCCCTGGACCGGGTCGGGCCGGGCGCGGTCTGGGTGGTCGGCTGCGCGCCCACCGCGCTGGCGGAACTGCTCATCCTGGACGCGGGGCCGGCCCTGGTGGTCGGGCTGCCGGTCGGCTTCGTCGGCGCCGCCGAGTCGAAGGCGGCGCTGCGGGCCAGCGGCCTGCCGGCCGTGTCCAACGTCGGCGAGAAGGGCGGCTCGGCGGTCGCCGCCGCCGCCCTCAACGCGCTGCTCTACCAGGAGGAGGAGGCATGACCGCGCTGGTCATCGTCGGCCACGGCACGCGCAGCGCCGCCGGGGTCGACCAGTTCACCGCGCTGGTGGACCGGGTTCGGCGGCGGGCCGGCGGTGCCGTCGGCGACGTCAAGGGCGGCTTCATCGAGCTGTCCCGCCCACCGCTGACCGACGCGGTCGGCGCGCTCGTCGGCCGGGGACACCGGTCCCTGGTCGCGCTGCCGCTGGTGCTCACCGCGGCCGGGCACGGCAAGGGCGACATCCCGGCGGCGATGGCCCGGGAGCAGGACCGCCACCCGGGCCTGACCTACCGGTACGGCCGCCCGCTCGGCCCGCACCCGCTGCTGCACACCGCCCTGGCGGAGCGGATCGACGCCGCGCTCGGCGGCGACGGCCGGGCCGGCACCTGGGTGGCGCTGATCGGCCGTGGCTCCACCGACCCGGACGCCAACGCCGAGGTGGCCAAGGTGGCCCGGCTGCTCTGGGAGGGCCGCGGCTACGCCGGCGTCGAACCGGGCTTCGTCTCCCTGGCCGAGCCGTCCGTGCCGGCGGTGCTGGAGCGGCTGCGCCGGCTCGGGGCCCGGCGGATCGTGGTCGCGCCGTACTTCCTCTTCGCCGGGGTGCTGCCGGACCGGATCGCCGCCCGGTCGGCCGAGTTCGCCGCCGCCCATCCCGACCTCGACGTGCGGGTGGCGGACCTGATCGGCGACTGCGACGCCCTCGCCGACCTCGTCCTCGAACGGCACGCCGAGGCGCGGCGCGGTGACATCCGGATGAACTGCGACACCTGCGCGTACCGGGTGCTGATGCCGGGCTTCGCGGACAAGCTGGGCCGGCCGCAGACCCCGCACGACCACCCCGACGACCCGGTCGGCGGCCACGGCCACCACCACCACCACGGCCCGCACCACCATCACCACGGCCCGGGCCTGCGTCCCGGTCAGGTCGCGATCGTCGGTGGCGGCCCCGGCCCCGACGACCTCATCACGGTACGGGGGAAGGCGCTGCTGGACGCCGCGGACGTGGTGGTGGCCGACCGGCTCGCCCCGCGGGGCCTGCTCGCCGGACTGCGCCCGGGTGTGCTGGTGGTCGACGCGGCGAAGGTGCCGCGCGGTCCGTCGATGGGGCAGGACACCATCAACGAGACCCTGGTGGCGCACGCCCGCGCCGGCCGGCGGGTGGTCCGGCTCAAGGGTGGTGACCCGTACGTCTTCGGCCGGGGCCACGAGGAGGTCCAGGCCTGCGCGGCCGCCGGGGTGCCGACGGTGCTGGTGCCGGGGGTGAGCAGTGCGCTCGCCGCGCCGGCCCTGGCCGGGGTGCCGGTGACCCACCGGGGCGTCGCGCACGACGTCACCGTGGTCTCCGGGCACCTGCCACCGGACCACCCGGCGTCGCTGGTCGACTGGCCGGCGCTGGGCCGGGGCCGGGGCACCCTGGTGCTGCTGATGGCGGTGGACACGATCGCGAAGATCGCGGCGGTGCTGGTCGAGTACGGCCGGGCCCCGGACACCCCGGTGCAGGTGGTGCAGGACGCCGGGCATCCGGCGCAGTGGTCGCTGTCGAGCCGGCTGGACCAGGTCGGTGGGCTCGCGGAGCGGGCCGGGGTCCGTCCGCCGGCGGTGTTCGTGGTGGGTCCGGTGGTGGCGCTGCGCACGGGCGGCGATGGGCACCCGGCCGGGGCCGGACCGCTCGGCGACGCGAGCTGAGGCCGGCGGGACCGCGCCTCCGCCCGTCCCCGGGCGGTGGCGCGGCCGTCCGCTGCGGTCGGGTCAGCCCTTGCGCCACTTCTGGTTGGCGGTGCCCGCGCACTCCCAGAGCTGGAGCCGCGCCCCGTCGTCGCCGTTCCAGTCCTTGATGTCCACGCACTTGTCGGCTTGGAGATTGACCAGGTCTCCGGCCGCGTTGAGGGTGAACTGCTGGGCACCGCTGCCGTTGCACGTGTAGAGCTGGACCACGGCGCCGTTCTGGGTCGAGCCGCCGTCGACGTCCAGGCACTTGTTGTTCCGGCTCTGCACCGCGTTGCCGGTGAACGTCCATTTCTGCGCGTCGGTGCCGTTGCAGCCCCACATCTGCAACGGCGCCCGGTCGACGAAGTTCGCGCCGGGCACGTCGATGCACTTGTTGTTCCAGTTGCTCAGCACGGGCACCGCCACGCTCGGGTTCCCCGGTCCGCCGCCGCCGGAACCGAACGGGCTCAGGATGAGACCGGCCGCGCGGGGGTCGCCGTCGTGGACCAGCGACTCGAAGGCGCCGACGTCGTCGAAGGCGAACGCGTACGCCTTGCCGTCGACCATGTTGGCGTGGATGACGCGGGCGTAGTGGTTCGTCGGGTTGTTGCGGTAGAACTCGGCGGCGTTGAGGCTGGGTTGGGTGTCGACGGTGCCGAGCGTGCCTCGGTTGAGCGCCGCGCAGAGCGTGCGGGAGATCGGACCGACCACCAGGTCGTTGGGGGCGGGCAGGTCGCCGTCGCAGCCCCAGACGCTCGCCGACGAGGGCCGGTTGAACGAGGCGACCACCTGGCCGGCGCTGTTGGTGAACCGCATGACATTGCCGGAGGTCCGCCCGTGGTAGCGGATGTCGGGCCGGTCGGCGAACGGCACCACGGTCAGCGTCCTGGTGGTGTACGCGTTCCACGCCGACGCGATGTAGGAGTCGAGGTACGTGGCGCTGAGCAGGCCCGCACCGGCGGCCTTGCCGGGTGCGAGCACGCGCAGCACGGTGCCGTCGGACCGGACGTGGACGGTGTTCGCCCAGCCGGCCTGGGCGCGGATGCCGTCGATGATGGCGTTGCGGCCGTTGTCGACGACGTCGCCGGTCCGCTTGGTGACGCCGTTGGCGCCGGTGACGGTGACCGCGTGCGGCACGGCGAACATGTCGACCTGCGAGCTGTTGAGCCACAGGCCCGCGTCGTTGTAGGTGAACTCGCTCCAGTCGAACAGGATGTCGCGGTTGGCGTCGCCGGCGGCCCACGGCGCGGGCTGCACCAGACCGTCGGGGGTCAGGAAGAACTTGAGTTTCTCGCCGAACGAGAAGTAGACGCGGCCGGAGAATCCGCGGGGGAACCGAATGGTGGTGGTGCCGCCGTTGCCGGGGCCGGGGATTGACGCGTCCGGGGCGGGCGACGGCGGGAGTTGGCCGCCGGTCCACGGGATGAACGTGCCGCCCTGGTCGACGTAGCCGAGGCGGTTGCTGGCGAGGTGGATGCCGATGACGTACAGGTGGACGGCGTCGCCCCGGCCGGTGCTGTTGGTGACCGTGACGGGCAGCACCGCCGGACCGACGGCGTGGGCGGGGGAGGCCAGAACGATCGCCGGGAGGGCGGCGACCAGGGCGGAGAGGGTGGCCAGCAGCTTTCTTCGGATGCTCACGAGGACTCCTCGGGCTGGTGAGGGGCGGCACGGCCCGCCCCGGTGACGGTGGGGCGAAGTCAGGCGCGCGACCACTTCTGGTTGGCGCCGCCCGTGCAGTCCCAGAGGTGCAGCTTGCCGCCGTTGTTCGGGTTCCAGTCCCGGACGTCGACGCATCGGTTCGCGTTCAGGTTGACCAGGTCGCCGGCGGCGGTGAGGGTGAAGCGTTGCGCCGGGTTGCCGTTGCAGGTGACGAGGTTGACCTCGGTGCCGTTGCCGGTGCCGGCCCAGGCGGGGTCCATGCACTTGCCCATCGCGCGGATCGTGCCGTCGGCCGCGAAGGTCCAGGCCTGCGCCGCGGTGGTGTTGCAGTCCCAGATCTGCAACTTGGCGCCGTCCACCGGGTCGGCGCCGGGGATGTCGACGCACCGGCCGCTGTGCGCACCCCGGATACGGGTGGTGCCCGGGGCCGGGTTGCCGTCTCCGGGGCTGTGGTGGGACACCCGGACGTAGTCGACGAGCATCTGTTGCGGGAACTGGGTGGTGGCGTCCGGGTAGCCGGGCCAGTTGCCACCCACCGCCACGTTGATGATCAGGAAGAAGGGGTGGTCGAAGACCCAGCGGTTGCCGCCGAGCCGGCCGGGGTCGACCCGGTGGAACTCGACGCCGTCGAGGTACCAGATGATGGAGTTGGGTTCCCAGTCGACCCGGTAGGTGTGGAAGGCGTCGGCGAGCGGCTGCGGCAGGGTGCGACTGCCGGTGATGCCCCCGCCGCCGGAGTAGCCGGGTCCGTGGACGGTGCCGTAGACGGTGTTGGGCTCCTTGCCGACGTTCTCCATGATGTCGATTTCGCCGGAGTTGGGCCAGCCGACGCTGCCCAGGTTGTCGCCGAGCATCCAGAACGCCGGCCAGATGCCCTGGCCGCGGGGGATCTTGATGCGGGCCTCGAACCGGCCGTACGCCTGAGTGAACGTCGCGGCGGTCAGCAGTCGGGCGGAGGTGTACTCGCAGCGGCCGTAGTGGCACTGGTAGTTCGCGGGATTCTCGCGGCGGGCGGTGATGACCAGGTTGCCCTGGCCGTCGTGGACGGCGTTGCTGGTGCTGTCGGTGTAGTACTGCCGCTCGTTGTTGCCCCAGCCGCCGCCACCGATGTCGAACCGCCACCTGTTCCGGTCGACGGGTGCGCCGGCGGGGGCGTTGAACTCGTCCTGCCAGCTGATGGCGCCGATGGCGGCCTCGGCCCGGTCGGGTGGGGACGGTAGCGCCAGGGTGGCGGCGAGGGCGATGACGGCGACCGACGCACGTGCCAGCGGTCGTACGAGTCGGGACAGGGACACGGCGGACTCCTCGGCGGTGAGGTGGGGGACGGGTAGTCGCGGTTGTCAGCCGCGGCGCCACTTCTGGTTCGCGCCGCCGGTGCACTCCCACAACTGGAGGCGGGCGCCGTCGGAGTTGTTCCAGTCCCTGATGTCGACGCACTTGTCGGCCTGCGGGTTGACCAGGTCGCCGGCAGGGGAGAGAACGAACTGCTGGGCCGGGTTGCCGCTGCACGTGACGATCTGGATGGCGGCGCCGTTGGCGGTGGAGCCCCAGGCGACGTCCATGCACTTGTTGTTCTGCGTACGCAGCGTTCCGCCGGTGAGGGTCCAGGCCTGGGCGGGGGTGCCGTTGCAGGTCCAGGTCTGCAGGGGCACGCCGTCGGCGAAGTTCGAGTTGGGCACGTCGACGCACCGGTTGTTCCAGTTGCTGATGATCCGCTCGCCGCCGCCGGTGGTGACCAGGGACAGGCCGTAGACGCCGAGGATCTCGTTGACCGGCTGGAACCAGGTGGTGCCGCCGGTGGAACAGTTGCCGGATCCGCCCGACGTGACGCCCTGGGCCTGGTTGCCCGAGAGCCAGGCGCCGCCGGAGTCGCCGCCCTCGGCGCAGGCGTTGCTGCGGGTCAAGCCGTACACCGCGCCCTGGGGGTAGTTGACGGTCTCCTCGCGTCCGAGGATGGTGCCGCACCGCCATCCGGTGGTGCGCCCGGAGCGGCAGACCGAGCTGCCGATCGCCGCGTCCTGCGAGCCGGTCACCGCCACGTTGCCGCCGGAGTGGTTGTTGACCCACGGGCGGGGCGTCCAGTCGCCGTTGGTGCGGACCCAGCCGTAGTCGTTGCCGGGGAACGACGAGCCGGCGAACGTGCCCTGGGCGACGTTGTTGAACCCGAGCGTCGGACTGCCGGTGCGGCCACAGTGCCCGGCCGTGACGAAGCCGCCGGCCACCGCGAATCCCACCGAGCACAACGTGTTCCCGTTGATCACGTACTGGTCGCCGCCGCGGATGTCGTACAGGGGGCGGGGCGCGGCGCTGGTCTCGACCACGCGGACGACGTTGCCGGCGAGCCCACTCGCACGCGCGAACGCCCGCGCTTCGGCGGCGGCTCCCCGCGCGGCGGTCACGACCACGCTGTTGCTCGGTACGTCGACGTGCCAACCGAAGACGCGGCGGGGGTCGGTCCTGGTCCGACTCCGATCGAGCCTGCTCCGCAGTGACCGCAGGGTCTCCTCGCTGCGGGTCACCACCCGTGGCTGCGCGCCCTCGCTGGTCACGACGGCGGCGACCGAGGGATCTGTCACGGCCACGGTCAGGCGACGGCTGTCCGGGGCGAGCCAGGCGCCGGCGAAGGCCGGGCCGAGCCGGGAGCGCAGCCGCCGCTCCACGACCGGCGCCGCCGCCTCCAGCCGCAACCGCTGATCGAGTTGTGTGTCGGTCAGGCCGAGGTCGCGCCGCAGCGCGGCCACCAGCTCGGTGGGCAGCCCCGCCGGTGTCGTGGTGCCGGCGGTCGGGTCGGGCTGTGGGGAGGCGTTGGCGGCGCTCGCGTTGGGGAGGAGACTGACGATCGTCAGCGCGGCGACGACGGGAGCGAGGACACGCGACAGAAGTCTCACGGTACCTCCTGCGATGCGGAACGGGCTGCCGGGACAGAGCCGGAGAGCGCTCTCACAACGAAGGTCGTCGATGGCACTTTATTTGTCAAGAGTGTTTCCGGTTTTCGTGCGGGCGTCATGACCACACGCTTTGCGGCGTGTCGGGGTCTCCCACGGGCGGGACACCCCGACACGCCGCAAGTGGTGCCAGGCGTACGGCGCGTGACCGGCCGGTGTCGAACCGGCGGCCCTTACCAGGCGGCGGGCGGCGGCGGTGCCACCACCGGCGGCCGGTCGTCGCAGGTGATGGTGTTCGGCAGTTGCCAGCCGGCGAGCCACCCGCCGTCGTTCCCGCCGAGGTCGGTCAGGCTGAACTCGGATCCGGCAGGGGTGAAGTTGAACGACCCGCAGTTGTTGACGCCGACCGCACCCACGTGGCGCGCGTCGACGTTCGCGAACGACGCCGACCCCGCCGATCGGGCGCTCACCACGGAGGTTCCCGTGCCGTCGACCCGGATGTCCCTGAAGTGGACGTTCGTGATCGAGTAACGGTCCTTCACCGGCCAGTCGCTGACCAGCATGATGGCGTTGTAGGTGCTGTCGAGGTAGTGGTCGCCGACCACCTGGATGTCCGCGTCGATGTTCCGGTCGAGGGCGTAGAACCAGATGGCGCCGAGGCCGATCTTCCAGTTCAGTTCGTAGGTGCCGGCGCGGGCCGTGGTGTTCTCCGTGATCCGGAGTTGCCCGGTGAACGGCTCGGCACCGAACCGGGACCCCACCTGGATGGCGCTTCCCTCGCGGACCGGGTCGGCGATGAGGTTGCGGGAGATGGTGTTGTCCGTGCCGCCGTAGACGGCGATGCCGTTCGCCAGGACCGGCGACTGCACGGTGTTGCGGTCCAGGGTGTTGCGGGCGTTGCCGGTCTTCTCCGACCACATCGCGAGGCCGTCGTCGCCGGTGTTCCGGACGAAGTTGTTCCGCACCACCGAGTCGGTGACGCCGGTGTGGAAGTTCAACGCGTCCGCGATCTGGTCGACGATGATGTTGTTGGTGATTCTCAGGTCCGTCATCGGCCCGTCGAACCAGAGCCCCACCTTCGTGTGGCGCAGGTAGAGACCGTCGATGCTGCTGTGGCTCATCGCGCCGCCGATGCCGTTCACCTGATCGGTGTCGATGCGCTCGCGCACGTCGCCCTCGATCGCGAAGCCGGACAGATGGACGTTCCTGCTGCCGCCCACCGAGGCGTCCCGGCCGTAGAACCCCACCCCGGTGTGCACCGAGCCGTCCGGAGCCGGCGTGCTCAGCGCGACCTCCCGACCCTTGATCACCGTGTACCAGTTGCCGGCGCCCTCGATGGTGACGTCGTCGACGAGGATGTGCCGGTTCACCTGGTAGGTGCCGGGCGGCAGGTAGACCCTCAGGTGCGCGCGCCGGGCGAAGGCGATCGCCCGGTCCAGGGCGTCAGCGGAGTCGCGCCGGCCGGTCGGGTCCGCGCCGAACGCCAGCACGTTCGCCGCGGCCAGCGCGACGCGCGGCGGCCCGACCAGCTCCGAGTCGAGCAGGTCGATCACCGTCCACGGGGCGGCGCGTCCGGCCGGGGCGGTGAGCCGCACCACGCTGCCGGCCGAGTGGGTCCTACCCAGCAGCAGGCGCTGCTCGTCGTAGAAGTGGTGCGGGCGGAACGGCTTGGTGATCGTCGGGGTCGGGGTGGTGGCGGCGGGGACGCAGGAGCACTCGGTGATCCACCAGTCGGGGTGGAGCAGGTCGGCGGTGGGGTCGTTCGAGAACGGGTACTGGTTGTACAGCCAGGCGTACTGCGAGGTGAGCGTCATGGTCCTGGCGTGGCGGCGGTCGACCGAGACGTCCAGGGGCGCGGTGATGCCGCCGCCGGTGGGCGCGTCCGGGATGCTGTACCGGACGGTGATCGCGTTGGCCGCGGCCGGCAGCGTGAACTCGACGTACTGTCCCGGCGTCAGGTGGACCGCCCGACGACCGGACGCCTCCGACGCCAGCGAGTACGGCGTCCTGCTCGGGCCGATCAGCGTGCCGTTCGTCGCGGCGTTCTCCGCCTCCTGCTCCAGGAAGGCGACGTCGGCGCCCCGGCCCACGGTCAGCGACGGGTCGAGAGCGGCCCGGGTGACGACCGGGGCCGGGTTCGCGGGTACGTGACCTCCGGCCTGGGCCACCCCGCCCCCGCTGGTCACGCTGCCGGCCGTGACGGCTGCCAGCACTGCCGCCGCTACCGCCAGCCGGCGTGCCGGTCCGCCCGGCTGTCCTGTCGTTCGAGTCATCGCGTGATCCTTCTCCGAGGTGTCCGACGACCGTCATCGACGCCGCGCGGAAAGCTCCGTCATGTCCGCGGTGGCCGTCGGGGCGAGACGAGACGGTGCTGCGATGTTATTTCTATCAGCTGTCAATATTCAAGCATCTGTTTGTCTATTGCTTGCAGCACCGCCCAACCGGAGGGACGTGTCGGGCGAAATCCATCCTGGCTGCTGAAGGCCCCGGCCGAAGGCGCTCGCCGCTAGCGGCCGGCCTCCCGATGGCACCGTCGTGGTACGCGAGCCCCGGGCGGGGCGGTATCGGGCATCTGGAGAAGCTCTGCCTGTGCGAATTTTTCCGAGCGAAATCGCTTTTCTTCATTCGCATGTCGGCAGCTTGTCGAAGCCGCCCGCACCTTCCACACCACCCACTGACTGCCCCCAACACCCCGGCGTCGACACCGGCGCCAGCGTCGATCATGGAATTGTGGTGGATTGAAACCACGCTGAACCCCACACTCCGGGCACCACAACTGCCTGATCGACAGGTCGGGGTGGGGAGTCAGGGGGTGAGGGTGTGGGCGAGGGTCAGGCCCGCGGCGGCGGCGCACAGGGCGGCGGTGACGCTCAGGGCGACGTTGGCGAGGGCGCGCAGCCGTCCGCCCGCGCGGACCAGCCGCAGCGTCTCGTAGCCGAAGGTGGAGTACGTGGTCAGCGCCCCGCACAGGCCCGTGCCGAGCAGCGCGCCGAGGCCCGGGCCGACCGGCAGTCCCACCAGGAACCCGAGCAGCAGCGAACCCACCACGTTGACCGTCAGCGTCCCCCACGGGAAGGACGAGCCGAACCGGGCCTGCACCGCCCGGTCGGTCAGGTAGCGCAGCGGCGCCCCCACGGCCGCGCCGAGCGCGACGAGCAGCACGGTCACCGGTGCCTCCCGAGCAGCCGCCCGGCGAGCGCGTCGCCCGCCCACACCGCGGCGAGCGCGCCGAGCACCGTCGCGGCCAGGTACGACAGGGCGGTGACCGGGGCGCCCGCCCGGAACACCGAGTGCACGTCCACCGCGTACGTGGCGAAGGTGGTGTAGCCGCCGAGCACTCCCACGCCGAGGAAGGGGCGCAGCAGCGGCCGGCCGGTGCCGAGACGGGGCAGGGCCGCCATCAGCGCGCCGATCAGGAGGCAGCCGGTGAGGTTGACGGCGAACGTCGCCCACGGGAACCCGGCGGCGGGGTGCGGGAGCGCGTGCTGCACGCCGGCGCGGGCCAGGGCGCCGAGGGCCCCGCCGGCGGCGATCGCCCCGAGCACCGCGCGCGGACGGGCGGCCACCTCGCCCCGGTCGGCGGCCACCCGCAGGTCGACGTCGGGGTCGATGCGCCGCTCCGGTCCGGACACGTCCCCTCCCAGAGTGCGACCCCGGACGAACCTGCGGGGCGGCCCGTCAGCCTATCGCCCCCGTGCGGACGCGGTCTGACGGTCGGGGCCCGGCCGGCCCGCGGCGCGGCATCGCCGTCCGCGCGCGCCCCATCGCCGTCCGTGAATCGACGCGGCTTCGGGGAGGGCGCTGATCGACGCGACGCGCCGGGGCGCCGTTTCGACGCAGCGAGGCCGGGGCAAAAGCCCGACCAGCGGTTTCGTCGAGAGGGGGTTCGTGATGGCCGAGACGACAACGGCGTCGGAGGCGCGCGGGTCCGGGGCCACGGGGGGCGGTCGCGGCGCGCGCGGACGCGGCACGCGGGCCGGTGGGCCGCCGTTCCGCAAACCCAGGTGGCCGAAGGCGTACGCCTTCGCGTGGGTCACCGGCGCGCTGTTCCTGTTCTCCTGGATCGGCCAGTTCGTCTTCCAGGCCGCGGTGCAGAGCAACGAGGCGAGCCAGCACGGCGAGTCCTTCGCCTGGAGTGAGTTCCTGCCGCAGTTCCTCGCCTCCACCTTCGAGAACTGGCAGTCCGAGTTCCTCCAGCTGATCTGGCAGGCCGCCGGCCTGGCCCTGTTCTACTACTGGGGCTCCTCGCAGTCGCGGGAGTCCGACGAGCGGATCGAGGCCAAACTGGACGCGCTGCTGCGCGAGCGGAACCTGGACCCGCGCAACCCCTGACACCCGCGGAGTGTCCTGGTCGCCGGCGCGGGCCTCGACAGCGGCGGGGCCGGCCGCCGGTGGTGCCGCGCCCCGGGCGGGCGTACGGTACCAAGATCGGGGGTGTGGCGGCCCGGCCGCGTCGGTGGGTGGCCCGGCCCCGCCGTGACGTGCAGGAGGCACCGATGCAGGACCGCGCCCCTCGGCCGGAGGAGCTGGAGCCGATCGAGCGGGCCGGCGTCGACGAGCTGCGGGCGCTGCAACTGGACCGGCTGCGGTGGTCGCTGCGGCACGCGTACGACAACGTGCCGCACTACCGGCGCGCGTTCGAGGCGCGCGACGTGCACCCGGACGACTGCCGGGACCTGGCCGACCTGGCCCGGTTCCCGCTCACCGGCAAGGCCGAGCTGCGGGAGAACTACCCGTTCGGCATGTTCGCCGTGCCCCGGGAGCGGATCGCCCGGCTGCACGCCTCCTCCGGCACCACCGGCCGCCCCACCGTGGTCGGCTACACCCGGCAGGACCTGACCACCTGGGCCCGGCTGATGGCCCGCTCGATCCGCGCCTCCGGCGGCCGCCCCGGCGACCGGGTGCACGTCGCGTACGGCTACGGCCTCTTCACCGGCGGCCTGGGCGCCCACTACGGGGCCGAGGAGCTGGGCTGCACCGTCATCCCCGTCTCCGGCGGGATGACCGAGCGGCAGGTGATGCTGATCCGCGACCTGGCCCCCGAGATCATCATGGTCACCCCCAGCTACCTGCTGGCGATCGTGGACGAGATGGAGCGGCAGGGGATCGACCCGCGCGCCACCTCGCTCCAGGTCGGCATCTTCGGGGCCGAGCCGTGGACCGAGGACATGCGCCGCGAGATGGAGCGGCGGCTCGACATGCACGCGGTGGACATCTACGGCCTCTCCGAGCTGATGGGGCCGGGTGTGGCCAACGAGTGCGTGGAGACCAAGGACGGGCCGCACCTGTGGGAGGACCACTTCTATCCGGAGATCATCGACCCGGTCACCGGGGCGGTGCTGCCCGACGGTGAGCGGGGGGAGCTGGTGCTCACCTCGCTGACCCGGGAGGCCATGCCGGTGGTCCGCTACCGCACCCGGGACCTCACCCGCCTGCTGCCCGGCACCGCGCGGCCGATGCGCCGGATCGAGAAGATCACCGGACGGACCGACGACATGATGATCGTGCGCGGGGTGAACGTCTTCCCCACCCAGATCGAGGAGCTGATCCTGCGTACGCCGCAGCTGTCCCCGCACTTCCAGTGCGTGCTGGAGCGGCAGGGCCGGCTGGACACCCTCACGGTGCGGGTGGAGCGTCGCCCCGGCGTGACCCCGGAGTCGGCCGAGCGGGCCGGCGCCGCCCTGGTCGAGCTGGTCAGGAACACCATCGGGGTGAGCGTCGCCGTGCGGGTGATCGCGCCGGACGGGGTGGAGCGTTCGATGGGCAAGATGCGCCGGATCGTCGACCATCGGCGGGTGGGCTGAGATGGGGGAGCACGGCACGGTGACGCCGGGGCGGACCGCCGCGCACGACATGTTCGACGCCGACGTCGCCTCGCGCGGCCTCGGCATCGAGCTGGTCTCCGCCGGCGACGGCGCCGCGGTGGCCCGGATGCGGGTGACGGCGGCGATGCTCAACGGCCACGCCATCGGTCACGGCGGCTTCGTCTTCCTCCTCGCCGACACGGCCTTCGCGCTGGCCTGCAACAGCCACGGGCCGGCCACCGTCGCCGCCGGCGGTGAGATCACCTTCCTCCGTCCGGTCCGCGAGGGTGACCTGCTCACCGCCCGCGCCACCGAGCGGAGCCGCTACGGCCGCAGCGGGATCTACGACGTGACGGTCGCCCGGGGCGACGAGGTGGTCGCCGAGTTCCGGGGCCGCAGCCGCACCCTGGCCCGGTAGGCCGGCGGCTGGCCGCGCGGCACCACGTGTCCGGCCCGGCTCTCCGGCACGATGTCCCGATGGGACACGTCGTGCTCTTCCATTCCGTGTACGGACTGCGGCCCGCCGTGCTGACCGCCGCCGTTCGGCTGCGCGCCGCCGGGCACCAGGTCACCACCCCCGACCTGTACGGCCGGCCACCGGTCGACACCGTCGAGGAGGGCTTCGCCCTGCTGGCGGCGGTGGGCCAGGACGAGGTGCTGCGGCGGGCCCGGGCGGCGGTGGACCGGTTGCCGCCCGACACCGTGCTCGCCGGCTGGTCGATGGGGGCCGGGGTGGCCGGCGCGCTGCTGGCGGAGCGGCCGCACACGGCCGCCCTGCTCCTGCTGCACGGCACCGGCGGCGACCCGGCCGGCGTGCGGGCCGGTCTGCCGGTGCAGCTGCACCTGGCCGACCCCGACGGGTACGAGCCGCCCGACGAGCTCGACGAGTGGCGGCGCGCGATGACCGACGCGGGGGCGCGGCTGGAGGTGTTCCGCTACCCGGGCGCGGGGCACCTCTTCACCGACCCGGACGTGCCCGACCACGACCCGGTGGCCGCCGAGCGGACCTGGCAGCGGATGCTGGCCTTCCTTCCCGTCGGGCAGCCGACCGGTCCGGCCGCGGCCTGACCCGCCAGGCCCCGACCGGCGCGGCCCGCGCTCAGGCGGCGCGTGGTACCGGGGCGACCCGTCCCGACCCGGCGGGCCGCCGTCGCGCCGGCCGGTCGCCGCGGCGCGCCCGGTCCGCCGAGGTGAGGGCGATCCGGCCGCGTCCGGTCCGCCCGTCGCCGGCGGGGCCGCCCGACCGGGCGACCCCGCCGATCGGTAAGTGGCCGCCCGGCGGCGGCACCGTCCGTCCGGGCGGCACGATGGTCAGCCGCGACGTGCCGGGGATCGCGGGTACGGCCGGGACCGTCGCGCCGTACGGCGATGCGCCCGCCCGGTCGGGGCTTCTCCGACCGGCGGCCGGCCCGCCCCGCCCCGGGTCGCCGGTCGGGTCGACCCCACCACCGCCCGGGATGGGGACGACCGGATTCCGTGCCAGGCCGATCCGGGCGGCTGCGGCGGGCTCTTCGACCAGGCCGGGGCGACCGGCGGTGGCCGGATCCGCGCCCGGGCCGGCCCAACCGGCGGTGGCCGGATTCGTGAGCGCGCCGATCCGGCCGGCGGTGGCCGGCCGCACGACCAGGCCGTTCCGGGCGAAGGCGGCCGCATGCCCGGTCGGCTCGGGGGCGGTCAGGTCTTCCGCGCGTCGATGATCCGAGGCCCGGCCCGCCCGGGCGCCGGTCCGGGCCGGCGAGCGCCCCGCTCCCGGGCCGGCGACGACCACCGGCCGAATGTCCGCTCCACGATGGACCGTGGATCCGACGGCCCCGACGGCCGGCCGGGTCCACACGGCCCCGACGAGCCCCGCCGGCATCGGCCCCGCCCCGCTGGACGCCAGGAGACGCGGGCGTGCGGGCCGGCCGAAGCCGCCGCGTCCGGGCGCCGCCTCGCGGGCGGTAGGCCCCGGGACCGTCCGGCCGGGGGGTTCCCCGGTCGCGGCGCCGCCCCGCGCCGCCGGCCACTGCGCGGCCCGGCGGGTGAACTCGGCGCGGATGGCCCGGGGCAGCCGCTCGTGGGCGACCCGGCGCAGGGCCGGATCCACGACGGCGTACCCGCCGTGGGCGATGGGCCGCAGCAGGCCCTCCCGGGTCAGGGTGCGCAGCAGCGCCGTGGCCCGGGTGGGAGCCCAGCCGAGCAGGCGCGCCACGGCCGGTGCGGTGCAGCCGGCGCCGAGCGTCGCGGCGACCATCAGCACGGCCCGCCCCGCGCCGTCCAGCCGGTCCAGCCGGGCCTCGGCGGCCCGCCGTACCGCCTCGGGCAGCGGCGGGGACGCGGCCCCCGCCCCCGCGGCGGCGTAGGCGGCGGCGCGTCCCGGCACGCCCCCGACGAACGGCAGCAGCCGAGCGGCCAGCGCCGCCGGGCGGCCGGCGCGGCCGAGCAGCCGCCGCAGCAGCCGACCGGCGTCGACCGCGCCGAGCGGCGCCAGCGCCACCTGGCAGCGACGGTCGGCGGGGCCGGGCACCGGGTCGGCGTGGTGCGGCCGGTGGGTGGCCACCACCGCCAGCGGCAGCCCGCGCAGTGTCGCCGTGGCGAACAGGGTGTGCAGGAACCGGCTCAGCTGCGGCCTCGCCCGGTCCAGGTCGTCCACCGCCACCACCACCGGCTGGCGGGCGGCGAGCGCCAGCAGCACCTGCCGGCCCGCCGCCGCGCCGCCGGTCCCGGGCCGGTCCGGCGCGCCCAGCAGCGCCGCCAGCGCGTCCACGGTCGTCGCCGCCGGTCCCGGCGTGTCCAGCCCGTCGACCAGTGCGGCCAGCCGGCGCCGGACCACCGCCGGCGGGTCGGCGGGCCGCACCCCGGCGAGGTCGCGGACCAGGTCGGCGACCGGGGCCAGCACCGCCTCCGGGTACGGCGGGCAGTACGCGACGCACCAGCGCACCGGCGCCCCGTCGACCTTCCGTACCGCCTGGCGCAGCTCGTGCAGGAGGCGGGAGCGGCCGATGCCGTCCGGACCGACCACGGACACCCATCGTGGACGGTGCTCCCGGACGACCCGGACGATCTGGTCCTGCGCGGTGGCCAGTTCCCGGCGCCGGCCGACCAGCGGGCCGTGGTGCCGGTCGGCGCGGGGCCGGGCCGGCCCGGTGACCCGCCAGAGCTCGACCGGCAGCGCCTTGCCGGCGAGGGCCGCCGGGGCGAGCGCGTGCTGGTCGATCAGGCCGGCGGTGGCCCGGTGGGTGGCCGCGCAGACGACCACCCCGCCCGCCGGGGCGTACTCCTGCAAGCGGGCCGCGGTGCTGATCACCGCGCCGCTTGCCGAGCCGTGGCCGCCGTTCCGGGCGGCGGTCAGGTCGACCACCGCCTCGCCGGTGGCGACGCCCACCCGGACCCGCAGCGCGACGCCCCCCGGCATCGGCCGCCGGTCCAGCGCGGCCTGGATCTCCAGGCCGGCCCGGACCGCCCGGTACGCGTCGAGCCCGTCGGAGCGGCGCGCCCCGAACAGCGCCATGACCGCGTCACCGACGTACTTCTCGACCACCCCCTGCCACCGTCGCAGCACCCCCGCGACGGTGTCGAAGTACGCGTGTTGCAGCGCCCGGACGTCCTCCGGGTCGAGCCGTTCGGTCAGCGCGGTGGAGCCGACGATGTCGGCGAAGAGCACGGTCACCGTGCGTCTCTCCTCCGGCACCGGCCAGGGCGGCCCGGTGACGTCCTCCCGACCGATGACGAGCGTGGACAGTGGCATCGCACCCACCCTTCCCCCCAGCAGTGGTGCCTGACGATCTCCGGAGACTGTCACCACCGGGCCGACGGGGGATCTGCCGAACGACGTATGTCGGCCGGTGACAACCTTTAGTCGCAATGTCGACGCGAGGAGTACCACAGCGGGATCAAGCCCGTAGATGGGTGCGGGGGGCTGTGGCTAGGCTGCGGGCATGGCCAGCGATGTGGACACCGCACCGCTCGTCGGCCGTGCCGAGCAGTTGACGTCGCTGCGCTCCGCCCTGCTCGACGACCTCGGGCCCGGGCAGACCGCGGCGGTCTTCCTCAGTGGTGAGAGCGGCGTGGGCAAGACCCGGCTGCTGCACGAGGTGGGGGCGCGGCTGCGCGACGCGGGAGCCGTGGTGCTGACCGGCTCCTGCCTGGACATCGGCGACGCCTCGCCGCTGCACCCGGTGCTGCAGGCGTTACGCCGCTTCGACGCCGAGCTGACCTCCACCCAGGCCCGGACGTCCTCGGCGGTCCGCGGCCTGCTGCGGATGTTCGCCGAGGAGACCGCCGCCCCGGACGGCGCCGGCGCGCTGCTCGAACGGGTGTCCCGCGGGCTCGGCCTGATCGCCGAGGGCCGGCCGCTGGTGCTCGTCCTGGACGATCTGCAGTGGGTGGACCGGAGCACCCGGCAGCTGCTGCTCTACCTGCTCGCCGGTCTGGGCGACCTCCAGCTCTCCGTGCTGGCCGCGGTGCGGGCCGAGTCGTTGCAGGGCGCTCACCCGCTGCGCCGGGTGCTCACCGAGCTGCGCCGGCTCCGGTCGGTGCGGGTGCTCGACCTCGCCCCGCTGGACCGGGCCGACACCGACCGGCTGGCCGCCGCCATCGCCGGCGCGTCGTTGACCCCGGAGGCCGCCGAGCAGGTCTGGCAGCGCAGCGGCGGCAACCCGTTCGTGGTCGAGGAGTTGGCCCGGGACCTGCGCGACGGCCGGGACGGGCTCTCCGACACGCTGCGCGAGATCTTCCTGGCCCGGGTGGACGCGCTGCCGCAGCACGCGCACGCCGTGGTGCACGCCGTCGCCGCCGGTGTCGAACCGGTCGAGCACTGGCTGCTGGCCGAGGTGCTGGGTCTGCCCGAGCAGGAGCTGATCGAGGCAGTGCGGGCCGCCGTGGCGCACCGGCTGCTGGTCGGCGTGGACGAGGGTTACCGGCTGCGCCACCGGCTGGTCGCCGAGGTCCTCGCGCACGAGCTGCTGCCGGCGGAACGCTCCGCCCTGCACCGACGCTACGCCGAGGCGCTGACCCGGGCGCCGGCGGAACTGCACCAGGCGCGCCTGGCCCACCACTGGCGGCTGGCCGGCGAACCGGGCCTGGCGTTGCCGGCGGCGATGGCGGCCGCCCGGGAGGCGGAGCGGCTGCACGGCTTCGCCGAGGCGCACCGGCACTGGTCGGCGGCGCTGGACCTGGCCGCCGCGCCGGCCGCCGGCCCGGCCGCCCCGGCGCCGGTCCGGGTCGACCGGGCGGTGCTGCTGGAGCACGCCGCGGAGACCGCGCACCAGTGCGGCGAGCACGCCCGGGCGCTGCACCTGCTGGAGGAGCTGGCCGGGGGCGCGGAGGCCGGCCCGTCCTGCGCGCTGCGCATCCGCCGGGCCCGCTACCTCGCCGCCGCCGGACGGTCCGCCCCGGCCGAGGCGGAGTACACCGGCGTCCTGGAGTCCGCCGACTGCACCCCGCGGGAGCGGGCGTCCGCCGCCGCCCGCCTGGCCGAGCTGCTGCTGCACCTGGGCCGGTACGCCGAGGCCGGCCGGCGCGCCCGGGAGGCGCTCGACCTCGCCGCGGCGGTGGACGGCAGCACCACCGAGGTGGTGCTGGCCAGCTCGGCGCTCGGCTTCAGCGAGGCGTTCCTGGAGGACCCGGACGCCGGCCTGGCGGTGGTCCGCCGCGCCCTGGAGATCGCCGAGCGGGCCGGCCGGCCGGAGGACGTCGCCTGCGCGTACCTGCACCTGGCGGAGCTGCTCACCGGGCCGTTGAACATCCTCGAGGAGGGGGTGGTGGTGGCCCGCCGGGGCGCCGAGCGGGTGGCCGAACTGGGGCTGGGCCGCACCTACGAGACCCGGCTGCTGGCGATCGCCACGAACGGGCTGTTCCGGGTGGGGCAGTGGGCCGAGGCGGAGAAGGTGGTCGCGGCCGCGCTGCGGCACCGCCCCTCGGGCGCCGACGCGGTGGAGCTGCTGCTGGCCCGCTGCCGGCTCTCCGTCGGCTACGGCGACGTGGAGGCCTCCGACCGGGACCTGGAGGCGGTCGCCACGGTGCTCGCCGGTGGCGGTGCCCGACACGTGCTGCCGATGCTGATCCTGCGCGCCGGGCTGGCCATGTGGCAGGGGCGGCACGACGTCGCTCGGCAGGCCGTGCAGCGTGGACTCACCGAGAGCCGCTCCGACGACGTGATGCTGCTGGCGACCCTGGCCTGGCACGGGTTGCGGGCCGAGGCGGAGGCGCACGCCAGCCGTACGGTGCCGGTGGACGAGACCGCGGTCCGGCGCCTGCGCGACGTGGTCGACAAGGTGGCCCGCAAGAGCGTGCACGCGGCCCGGCCGGTACGCCTCGGCGCGGAGGGCTTCCTGGCGCTCTGCGCCGCCGAGCTGAGCCGGCTCGACGGGCGGGGCGATCCCGAGCTCTGGGCCCGCTCGGCCGCCGAGTGGGACCGGCGCCACCATCCGTACCCGGCGGCGTACTCCCGGCTGCGGCAGGCCGAGGCGCTGCTGGCCCGCCGCAGCCGCAGCACGACCGCGGCGAAGCTGCTGCGCCGGGCGTACGAGATGGCCCAGGGGCTCGGCGCGGTACCGCTGACCAGTGAGATCCGTACCCTCGCCGGCCGCGCCCGGGTGGCGTTGGAGGAGCGGCCCCCGTCGGCCGCCGGCCGTCCCGCGCGCCGGGCCGGAGCCGCCGCCGGTGAGCTGTCGGTGCTCACCGCGCGGGAGCGCGAGGTGCTCGCCGCGGTCGCCGAGGGGCTGACCAACAAGGAGATCGGGCAGCGGCTGTTCATCAGCGAGCGGACCATCGGGGTGCACGTCTCGCACATCTTCGACAAGCTCCAGGTCCGGACCCGGGTGCAGGCGAGCGCGATCCACCTGCGTAACCGCGCCGACTGACGTACGTGTGATCGCCTCGAATACGTCGTTCTACTGATGGCGCGGGCGCTCGCCGCTGGAAGGCTGTCCAGCGAGCCGAAGGCACGGGGGTGCCCCGACCACAGTGGAGGAGACATGACGGAACCGGTCTGGGGCCCTGTCCACGCCGACATCGTCGATCTGCTCGCCGACCATCCTGCCGACGTGCCGGCGGTGGTCGACCACCTCACCAAGCTGCAGGACCTGCTGGTCCGGCTCCCTCCGCTGGAGCGCAGCTGCCCGCTGGCCGACTTCAACCAGCTCTACCTGACCATCACCAGCAGCGTGCTGGACGGCCTCTACGACGACTACTTCGCCGACCCGGCCTTCCTGTCCCGGTTGGACGTGGAGTTCGCCGCCCGGTACTTCGACGCGCTGCGGCTGTGGTCGGAGTCCAGCCCGAGCACCCCGAAGGCGTGGTCGTGCCTGTTCAAGCGGATGCGCGGCCGGGACGCCCGGCCGCTGCCGTCGGCGGCGGCGGGGGTGAACGCGCACATCAACTTCGACCTGCCGTTCGCCCTGGTGACGACCTTCGACCACCTGGAGTCGGAGCCGGTGGACGGCAGCGACCAGCACCGCGACTACCTGAAGATCAACGACATCTTCGCCGACAAGATCCCCACCCTACGCCGGGGCTACCTGGAGCAGTGGCAGCTGATGCTGGACATGCTCAACGGCGACATCGACGACTGGTACCAGGGCGAGCTGGTGGAGTACACCCGGGACGTGGCCTGGCGCAACGCGCAGAAGATCTGGCGCTGCCGGCATGACCCGCACGCCCGCGACTGCGAGCGCGCGCGGCTGGACGACAACGCCGCCGCGCTCGGCCGGCTGCTGCTCTCGCCACTGGGGGCGTTCCTGCAGTAGCAGCCGGGACGGGGGGTCCCCGCGCTCCGGGCGACCGGGGCGCGGGGACGCGTCCCGCTCGGGCCTCAGGCCCGGGCGCGCTTCGCCGCGAGCGTCCCGCCCGCCCGGACGGGTGTCGGCGCGCCGGCACCGGGTACGCCCGCGGCATGGCCGCGCACCGTTCCGCCTTCCGCTTCGACCCGCCCTTCCGGGTGCCGCTGGCCCTGCTCGGCGTCCGGCCGGAGACCTCCTGGGTGACGGTCGACGAGGAGGCGGTCGAGATCCGGTTCGGCCCCTGGCGACTGCGCACCACCCATGACAACGTCACCGGGGCGGAGATCTCCGGGCCGTACCACTGGTGGAAGGCGATCGGGCCGCACCTGTCCCTGGCCGACGGCGGGGTCACCTTCGGCAGCAGCACCGCCGCCGGGGTCTGCATCCGCCTCGCCGCCGGCGTACCGGCCCTGGTGCCGGGGCCGTGGCTGCGCCACCCGGCCGTCACGGTCACGGTCACCGACCCCGACGCCCTGCTCGGCGTGCTGCGCGCCCCGCCCGTCGGCTGACCGGCCCCCCGCCGCCGCGGTTGATCGTCCCGCTTCCCGGCGTTCCGGCAGGTGGGGCCGGGCGTACCACCTACGGTCGGGTTCAGGGCCGGAAAGGGTGGTACGGGGCATGGCGCAGGAGCGGGACGGGGTACCGGGGCGGCGTGCCCGCAGACGGGGCGGCGCTGTCCCGGCGGCCGCCGCGGACCGGGCGCTGCGGGCGGCCCGCGACCCGGGCCAGCCGACCGACGCCGGTCGCTCGGTGACCGTGCCGGAGCGCGTGGACAGCCCGGTCCACCCGGCCCCACCGGCCGGCTCGCTGCGGCGCTGGCTCTTCGCGCACCGGGTGCAGCCGGTGGGGCCGGAGGCCCAGGAGGGGCAGCAGCAGCGCCACCCCTGGTGGCAGGTGATGTGCCTGACCGGGGTCGACTACTTCTCCACGCTGTCCTACCTGCCCGGTATCGCCGCGCTGGCCGCCGGGGCGCTCTCCCCGCTGGCCACCCTGCTGATCGTGGCGCTGACCCTGTTCGGGATGCTGCCCATGTACCGGCGGGTGGCCCGGGAGAGCCCGCACGGGCAGGGTTCGGTGGCGATGCTGGAGCGGCTGCTGCCGTTCTGGCGGGGCAAGCTCTCCGTCCTGGTGCTGCTCGGCTTCGTGGCCACCTCGTGGATCATCACGATCACGCTCTCCGCCGCCGACGCCACGGTCCACCTGCTGGAGAACCCGTACCTACCGTCCTCCTTCCCGCACGGGGCCGGCGCGGCCGTGGTGGTGACGGTGGTGCTGCTGATCGTCCTCGGAGGGGTGTTCCTGCTGGGCTTCCGCGAGGCGGTCACCGTCGCCATCCCGCTGGTCGTGGCCTTCCTCGGGCTCAACGCGGTGATCGTGGTGGCCGGTCTGGCCGAGGTGACCGCCGACCCGGCGCTGCTGGCCGACTGGACCAGCCGGCTGACCGCCGGCGGCGACGGCCTGGGTCACCTGGTGGGGACGTCGGTGCTGGCCTTCCCGCTGCTGGTGCTCGGGCTCTCCGGCTTCGAGACCGGGGTGAGCATGATGCCGCTGGTCCGGGGGGACGGCGCGGACCGTGAGCAGCGCCTGCGGGCGCGGATCCGCAACACCCGCCGGCTGCTCACCACCGCCGCCCTGATCATGTCGGTCTACCTGGTCGCCACCACCGTCGTGACCACCGTGCTGATCCCGCCGGACCAGTTCGCCCCGGGCGGCGCCGCCAACGGCCGGGCGCTGGCCTGGCTCGCCCACGAGCACCTCGGCGAGGGGTTCGGCACCGTCTACGACATCAGCAGCGTGCTCATCCTCTGGTTCGCCGGCGCCTCGGCGATGGCCGGGCTGATCAACATCGTGCCACGCTATCTGCCGGCGTACGGGATGGCGCCGGAGTGGGCCCGGGCGGTGCGCCCCGTGGTGATCGTCTACACCGTGATCAGCATTGCCATCACGGTGGCGTTCCGGGCCGACGTCAACGCCCAGGCCGGCGCGTACGCCACCGGGATCCTGGCGATGATGGTCTCCGCGGCGGTGGCGGTGAGCATCGCCGCGCTCCGCGCCCGGCACCGGGTCGCCGGGGTCGGCTTCACCGTGCTGACCCTGGTCCTGCTCTACGCGCTGGTCGAGAACGTGATCGAGAAGCCGGACGGGATCACCATCTCCGGCATGTTCATCGCCGGCATCATCGTCGTCTCGCTGGTCTCGCGGGTGGCCCGCACCACCGAGCTGCGCGCGGAACGGATCGAGTTCGACCCGCCCGCCCGCCGGTTCATCGCCGAGTCGCTGGCCCACGACGGTCGGCTGCACCTGATCGCCAACAAGCGGGACAGCGGCGCGGTCAAGGAGTACCGGGTCAAGGAACGGGCGCAGCGCGGGATGAACCCCGTGCCCGGGGCCGCCGACGTGCTTTTCCTGGAGATCGACGTGGTGGACCCGTCGGAGTTCAGCCAGGTGCTGCGGGTGCGCGGCGTCGAGGTCGGCGGCTACCGGGTGCTGCGGGCCAGCAGCCCGGCCGCGCCGAACGCGATCGCGGCCATCCTGCTGGCCCTGCGCGACGCCACCGGGACGCGTCCGCACGCCCACTTCGAGTGGTCCGAGGGGAGCCCGGTCGCCCACCTGCTGCGCTACCTGATCCTCGGGCGGGGCGACACCCCACCGGTGGTCCGGGAGATCATCCGCAAGAGCGAGGCGGATCCGGCCCGCCGGCCCGGCATCCACGTCGGCGGCTGATTCCCGGGTCAGACCGGGCCGGCCGGGCGCGCCCGACGTCGGAAAGCGTCGCTGACCTGGTATTTCGTGGGAAATCAACCTGCGTGGGGCCGGTCGGCGGTCGATGGGGGCATGAACGGAAGTCGCAAGTTTCTTCACGTTCGCCGGTCTTGTCACATTTGATCGTCGTATCGTAATTTTCGGTGGCTTCACCGGACGTTCGGCCACCCCGCGCCCGTTTCGGTGCGGCCGCATCACACGTACGAGAGGCAGGGAAGCCCTATGTCCACGAACCGAGTGAGTCGGCGCCCAGCGAGGCCCAGGCGGCGGTCCCGGTGGTTCTTAACCGGCGGCCTGATGGCGGGCGGCATGGTGGTGGCGGCGACGGGCCTGACCGGCGTGGGGGCCTCGGCGGCCGACCGCGTGAGCGTGCCCTGCGACTCGGACCGGCTCATCGCTGCTCTCGTTCGGGCCAACGCCGAGGGTGGCGGCGAGCTCCGGCTCGCCCGCAACTGCACCTACACCCTCAGGGAGGCGTTCCAGCAACCGGACGACTACGACGGGGGCATCCGGGACGCCCGCGAGGCCGCCGACAGCGCCGAGAATCCCGGTGACGCCGAGGCGCCCCCGCGGGACCCGAAGGACGACAAGGCCGGCCTGCCGGTCATCTACCACCCCATCACCATCCACGGTGAGGGCGCCACCATCCGCCGGGATTCGAACGCCGACGAGTTCCGGTTCTTCACCGTGCGCGACGGCGGGGAGTTGGACCTGCGGGACGTCGTGCTCAGGAACGGCCGGTCGGCCGCGGAGGGGGGCGCCATCCACGTGGTCCACGGTGCCGCGGCCGTGGTGCGGCGCACCACGATCATCGGAAGCACCTCCCGCTCCGCCGAGGGCGGCGGCGGCGGCCTCTTCAACGACGGCAACACGGTGGTCATCGACAGCACCTTCGTCGGCAACCGCGCCATCGGGAAGGAGGGCAAGGGCGGGGGCCTGCTCAACGGTGGCGTGCTCACCGTGAAGGGGGCGAAGTTCTACGAGAACTTCGCCACCAGCTACGGCGGTGGGTTCGGCAACTACCGGGGGGCGGCCGAGGTCAACGGGGGCACCTTCGCCGACAACAAGGCGAAGCAGGGCGGCGGGATCGCCAGCTTCTCGGCCCGTACCAGGGTCTCCGACGCCCGGGTGCTCGGCAACACCGCCGAGGTCGGCGGCGGCATCGCCAACTCCGACGCCTTGATCTACCTGCGGGGCATGACGATCCGCGGCAACACCGCCACGGTCAAGGGCGGTGGCATCTCCACCTTCCAGGGTCTGGTCCCGCTCGACGAGAGCACCATCGTGCACAACAGCTCCGAGGGGGACGGCGGCGGAATCTACTCGGAGAAGTCGAACCTGCTGGTGCGCCGCAGCCACGTCAGCAGCAACGACGCGGACGAGAAGGCCGGCGGTATCTTCGTCACCATGGGTCAGGTCTCCCTGTACAAGAGCCGGGTGACCGACAACGTCTCCGACGAGGAGCCGGGTGGCCTTTTCGTGGACAAGGCCCGCGCCAGGGTCGATGACGAGACCGAGATCATCGACAACGAGCCGGGCAACTGCGTGGGCAGCACGGTGCCGGTCCCGAACTGTTTCCGCTGATCCTCGACGGAGCGAACCCGCCGGGTTCGCGCCCCGTGGCTCCGAGCGCACCCGGTCCACCGCGACGGTGGACCGGGTGCGCCGGTCCGGCCCGCCGTCGACGGTGGCCGGACCGGCGAACTCCTGAGGGCGCTCAGGCGAGCGCGCGGAGCCGCCCGGCGAACTCGCCGGCGAAGAAGTCCAGGAAGCCGTCCGGGTCCGGGCCGGCGTTCTGCAGCACGATGTGGTCGTAGCCGGCGTCCAGGTAGCCGCGGACCGCCGCCAGGTGCACCTCCGGTTCCGGGCCCACGGCGAACTGGCGCCGGATGTGGTGGCCCTCGACCCACGAGGTGGCCGCGTCGAAGTTGACCGGGTTGGGCAGCTCGCTCATCACCTTCCAGCCGGTGATCGCCCAGCGGCTCTTCTCCAGCGCCGCCTGAACGGCCTGCTCCTCGTCGGTGGCCCAGGCCAGCGGCACCTCGGCGTACCGGGGGCCGTCGCCGCCCGCCGCCCGGTAGTGCTCCACGATGGAGGACTTCGGTTCGGTGACGAAGAGGCCGTCGCCCAGCTCGGCGGCCGTCTCGGCGGACGCCCTCCCGCTGGCCGCCACGGCGATCACCGGCGGCGTCTCGGGCAGGTCGAACAGCCGGGCGTCCTCCAGCTGGAGGTGCCGGCCCTCGTACGACCGGTAGCCGCCCTGCCAGAGCAACCGGATGATCTCCAGGGCCTCGCGCAGCCGTTCGTGCCGGCCGCGCACGCTGGGGAAGCCCTGGCCGACGACGTGCTCGTTGAGCCGCTCGCCGGCGCCGACGCCGAGGGTGAACCGGCCGTCGGAGACCAGGGCCATGGTGGCGGCCGCCTGGGCGATGATCGCCGGGTGGTAGCGCACCGTCGGGCAGGTGACGCCGGTGGCCAGGCCGAGGGTGCTCGTCCTCGCGGCGATCGCGCCGAGCACGCTCCAGGCGAACGAGGAGTGCCCCTGCACGTCCAGCCAGGGGTGGAAGTGGTCGCTGATCTCGACGAAGTCGAAGCCGACCTGCTCGGCGCGGACCGCCTGGCGGATGAGCTCCCGCGGCCCGAAGGACTCCGAGGCCAGCTTGTAGCCGATCTTCATGACTCGCTCCGTCCGGGTCCCGGGTGGCCCGTCACCCTTCCGGCCCGGACGCCGGCAAACGCCCGCCCTGACCCAGCCTCCTAGGACGCACTGCGGGTAGTGACCAGGACGACGGGCCAGGGGACCGGCTTCGCGGGTGCACAGTGGCGCCGGCCGCCGCCGGCGTCGCGCCTGCGCCGGTCGTGGATGATCGGGAGCGGACATGAAAAAGCCCGCGCCCCGGGGGTGGGGGCGCGGGCTTCTCGGTACCGCCTACTTGGACGGCTCGGGCAGCGCGCAGTCGATCTTGGGGTTGGCGCCGATGTAGTTCAGCGGGCCGGCCACGATCGTCACCAGGATGGTCCCGGCCTCGGCGCAGTTGGTGTCGTCATTGTTGTAGTAGCCGCGCTGACCAGCGGCGACAGCGCCAATGATCAACCAGATGACGACGAGGACTCCGAAAATCGACGTACCGCGCATGGGGGTGCCTCCCGGGTCGTGGTGGTTCGAGGTGACGACCCAGTACCCAGACCCGACGAACGGGTAAACGGGGTCGGGGAACGGTCGGCCCGGCGACCCGTGGGCGGCGTCGCCGGACGGGCCGGATCGGCCACCACGCGGCCGCGCCCTGCGTTCGTCCACTGCCGACCCGGCGAGCCCGCCCGGGCGTTCAGTGCGGCGGCGCCGGTTCCTCCGGCGGCTTACCGCGGCTGCGCAGGTGGTCGGCCACCGCCACGCCCGCCAGCACCAGCATCGCCCCGCCCGCGGCGAGGAGCGGCGGCAGGAACAGCACCGCCGGGGCGATGGTCAGCAGCGCGAGCAGCCCGCCGGGACGGGACAGCGAGACCCGGCTGAACACCTCGTACTCGAAGGCGGCCCGACCGGCGAGATAGAGCGCGGGCCCGCCGAGGATGACCGCCGCCCACGCCGGCGGGGTACGCCCCATCGGCTCGTGCAGCACCAGGTCGAAGCCGGCCGCGGTGGTGACCACCCCGGCCACCATCAGCAGGTGGGTGTACGGCGCCGTCAGCAGGAACCGGCTGGGCGCCCGCGAGCGCCGGATGGCGTGCGGCAGCAGCTCGCCGGACTTGTGCACGTAGATCCGCCAGAGCAGCAGCGTGCTGATGAACGCCGTGGCGAAGGCGGCCAGGTTCGCCACCTCGGAGTGGCCGGCGCTGAACATCATGCCGATCGCCAGGATCGCGTCGCCGAGGGCGATGATGAAGAACTGCTGGTAGCGCTCGGACAGATGCTCGGCGGTGACGTTGCGCAGCGCCTCCGGGACGACGCCCAGCCCCGGCACCGGGTACGCCAACCGGAAGCCGCCGTAGTCGATGGCGAGCGCGAGCGCCCACAGCGCCTCGCGGGCGTGCCCGCCGACCAGGGCGCCGACGATCCACGGGACCGCCGAGACGGCGAACCAGACGAAGATCCGGGCCGCCCGGCGCTGGGTCTCCGGATGCCGGCGCATGGTGGGCATGAGGAAGAGCCCCCGGCCCAGGTGGATCGCCACGTACGTACCGGCGAAGACCAGCCCGCGGGAGCCGAACGCCTCCGGGATGGCGGTGGTCATCAGCAGCGCGCCGAACATCACCGCGGTGATCAGTAGTTTGATCTCGGGGCGCTGCGGGTCGTACATGTCGGTGACCAGGGTGGTGATGGCCCAGGTCCACCAGATCGCCATCAGAATGATCAACGACTGGCCGGCGCGCTGCCAGCTGAGTTCGGTGATCAGCCCACGGGAGATGAGCGCGAGCGCGACGACGTAGACGAGATCGAAGAAGAGTTCCAGCAGGGTCACCCGGCGGGGCGAGTCCGGATCGCGCACCGGCGGGCGGATGCGCCGCTCCGGCGGGTCGAACTGCACGGGCTGCTCCTCGGGAACCGGACCGTCGGCGCGGCGGGCCGCCGTCCGGCCCCGCACCGACGGTATCGAGGCGGGCCTGACCGGGTGTCCGGTTCGGTGCTTTCCCGGCCGTGGTCCGAGTCGGCCGCGGTCGTCGACTTTGCTGCCGCGGCGTCGGCGATCCGGCCTGATCGCCTGGACACTGTTCTCGGGCGAGAGCCGGCGGGCGTTCCGCGCCGTGCCGGGGGTCGACCGGGCGATGTGGAACCGGGGGCCGGAGCCGACCCGAGCTGACGGGCGCCCGCGACGCCGGCGGCGGCGACGCCGGGTGGGGCGAGGGCCGGTGGTGATGCCGGGGGCACCACCACCGGCCCGCTGTTTTCGGGTCAGTCCTGCTCGCCGGCTCCGGTGCCGACGGGCAGGACCCGCTCGGCCTCGGCGCCGGCGCCGGCCAGCACCTTCGCCTGCTGCGGCCAGGTGGCCAGGCTCGCGGCGGCGCGCAGCCCGGCCGCGCGGATGGTCTCGCGCAGCGCCGGCTCGTCCAGCTCGGCCAGCTGACGGTACGTGCGGATGCCCGCGGCGTGCAGCGCGGCGGCCATCTTCGGTCCGACGCCCTGGATCCGGCGGAAGTCGTCGGCCGGCGCGGTGTCGTCGACGGGTGCCGGGGTCACCGGCGCGGCGGCGGCCACCAGGGCGGACCCGACCGTCAGGTCGGACTCCTCGGCGGGAGTCGGCGCGGCGGCCTCGGTGGCACCGCCGGTCATCGTGTCCTCGACCGGGGTCCGGGGCGCCGGAACGCCGGACGTGGCGGTCACCGGCTCGGCGGCCTCCTCGGTGGTGTCGGGCGCGGCGATCCCCACCGGAGCGCCGGTCCCGACGGGCGTGGTGTCCTCGTCGGTGGCGACCGCGTCCACCGGGGTGGCGGTCGGAGCCGGCTCGGTGGTGGACGGGCCGGCCTCGACCTGCGCCCCGGCGTCGTCGCCGCCCGGCGAGTCCGCCACGGCCGGCCGCTGGGTGATCCCGGCGTCGGTGGCCGACGTGACCCGGTCGGCACGCTCGTCGTCGGCGTCGCCGGGCAGGTCGGCGTGGGTCGGCTCGTCGGCGTGCTCCGCGGTCACGGAGGTGACCTGCGGGTCGGCCGCGCCGGCCGGTCCGACCGGCTCGACGTCGCGGTCCGCGTCGGCGGCCGGGGTGTCCGCGTCGCGCTCCGTGCCGGCGGCGGGCCGGTCCGCGTCGGCGGTGTCCACGTCGGTCGAAGCCACGGTCGCCGGGGCACGGTCGGTGCCGTCCCCGGTCGGCAGGGTGTCGGTGGCGACCGGAGCGGCGTCCACCTCGGCGGGGACCACCTCGTCGACGACCGCCGCGGGCGCGGGCGCCTCGTCGACCGTGGCCTCGGGCCGGGGCGGGTCGACGACGGCGGTCGCCGCGGCGGCCGCCTTCTCGTCCTCGGAGAGACCGACCACCGGATCGCCCTCCACGATGGGCTGCGATGTCCCGGTGGTCGCCGCGGCCTGCCGGCCGCGCCACACCCAGCCTCCAGCCACACCGGCCACCAGGGCCAGGATCACGATCAGCCATTGCCCGAAAGTCGACGGCACGGCGAACCTCCCTCTTGCATTTGTCGGTGAAAGTCGCGAAGAAAACTCGCCGGCAGCTTTCCACACGGGTGGCGACGGCGACAGGGAGGATCACGACTCGCGACGCGGGCGGGACGGCCGGTGCCAGCGGGTGGCGGTGGGATGACCGACGGTGGGGCGCCGGAGGCGGGCGCCGGACGGCGACTGGCCCGGCCGGGCCGCGGCGAGGTGCCGTCGCCGGGCCCGGCCGGGCGGCTCAGTCGTCCTCGCCCCGGTAGGTGTAGAAGTCGTCGACGAACTTGCGGGCCAGCCGGGGCACCCGGCTGCTGACGCCGAAGTAGCCGCGGGCGCCGAGCAGCGCCAGCCGGCCGACCACCGGCTTGTACATCCGGTCGTCGCCGCTGGTGCCGCTGCGGTTCAGCGAGTCGGCGACCCGGGCGAATCCGTACGGCACCATGGCCGCCTCGTAGTCGGCCACCGCCTGGACCAGTGTCTTGTCGCCGGCGGCGGCCTGGCGGACCTGCCGGCAGAGCAGGGCGGCGTCGCGCAGGGCGGTGTTCGCCCCCACCCCGCGCCCCGGTGTCATCGTGTGGATGGCGTCGCCGAGCAGCGTGACGGTGCTGCTCTTCCACGCCGGCACCGGCTCGCTGGTGGTCACCTTGATCGGCAGGGCGCTGCCGGGATCGCTGCGGGCCAGCAGCTGCCGCAGGTTCGGGTGCCAGTTGCGGGTGAGGCCCAGGGCGAGCTGGACGAGTTCGTCGCCTCGCCGCTGCATGACGTCCGGCGGGAAGCGGCGGGCGGTGCTCCAGATGATCAGGTTGATGTTGTCGCGGGTGTTGTCGTGGCGCCGCCCCGGCCACTTGCGCAGCAGCGCGGCGTCGGCGTCGGCCACGTCGGGCTTGATGTTCCCGTCCCGGTCCCACTTGAACTCCATCACGTGCAGCACGCCCATCATCCCGCCGGCGCCGAAGATCAGCGAGATGCCGTGCTCGACGTGGTGCGGCAGCAGGGCGCGGGTGTGGGTGGTGAGCGGGATCCGGGTGGCGATGTTGATGGTGCCGGCGTCGCGGGTCACGGCGTGCGGCAGGTACTGGCGGCGGACCGCGGAGTGCGTGCCGTCCGCGGCGACGAGCAGGTCGCCGGTGGCACTGGTGCCGTCGGCGAAGTACGCGGTGACGGTGCCGTCGTCGCGCTGCTCGTACCGGGTGAAGGTCTTGTCGAAGTGCACCACGTCCTCGAGGCCGGTGAGCAGGACCTGGCGCAGCGTCATCCGGGCCACCGAGCGTTCGGTGTCGACCGGGTCGGTGTCGGGGCGCAGCGTGAACGACGCGGTCCGGCCCAGCCGCTGGGTGAGGACGTTGAAGTAGCGGGGGGAGCGGGCGCAGGTGGCCAGGTAGATGTCGAACAGCTCGGGCGGCAGGCACTGCCGCAGCGCCTTGCTGCCGGTGGGGCCGATGCCGACCCGGTAGCCGAGCAGCCCCTCGCCGCGGGTGCGGTAGCGCTCGTAGACGGCGACGCTGACGCCGGCCCGGCGCAACCCCTGCGCGAGGCAGAGGCCGCCGGTGCCGGCGCCGACGATCAGGACGTGTGGTGATCCTGCGGAGGTCACGGCGAGGTTCCGCTCAACCAGCCGGCCGGGGTGACGGGACCTCGGCGGCGTCCCACCGGTAGAAGCACCCGGCGATCGCGTCCCGCGGCGACCGCCACGTCGGCAGGTACGGCGAGGTGTGCGCGGAGAGCCGCTCGTTGACCTGGAGGTAGAGCGGATGGTTGCGGGCGCCCGCGAGCGCGTCCGGGTCGACGTCCTCGGTCTCCATCAGGTGCACGCACAGGTCGTGCAGGCAGTACAGGGAGCGGTGCCGGACCCCGGTCAGGGCGGGCAGTTCGGTCGCGTCGGACTCGGCGAAGATCTGCGCCACCCGACCCTCCGAGCCCGGGATGATCCTGCTGACGATCAGTAGACGGCTCATGGGACCCCTCTCGCCGGTGGTGCTCCCCATCGGGGTGGGAGCCCACGGTCTGCTGTGCACCCACCTTGACCCACCGGCTGTCACCTGCACGTCACTCGGCGTGCGGTGGCGGTGACGCCGGTCAGCGGGTCCGGGGCCCGACCCGGGTGGCCGGGCTGCGGGGCTGCCCGCCCGGCGTGTCGCGTACGGCGGGGTTGCGTGGGGGAGTCGAGGCGTTCCGGGTGTTCGTCGGCCGGGCGGGGCCGCCCGGCGCGTCGCGGGTGGCGTCCCGGATCGGCGCGAGCGTGTCGTCGAGCAGCGCGGTCATCGCCGCCGACGGCTCCAGCCGCAGCTCCCGCAGCAGCAGGTCCCGGTAGACGTAGAAGGCGTGCACCGCCTCGAAGGCGTTGCCCTCGGCCAGGTGGATGCGCACCACCAGCCGGTGCGGCGTCTCGCGCAGCGGCTCGGCGGACATCGCCTCGAGCGCCGCCTCCAGGGCTTCGCCGTGCCGGCCCGCCGCGAGGTGCTGCCCGGCCAGCTCCTCCAGCATGTGCAGCCGGAGCTGGCGCAGCCGTTCCCGCTCGGTCAGCACCCAGTCGTCGTACCAGCCGGGGAGGAGGTCGTGGCGGCCGGCGGCGAGGGCCGCGGCGGCGCACGGGTCGCCGCCGTCGCGGACCCGGGCGGCGGTGCCGACCAGCGCGTCGACGTCGACCCGGACGGCGGGGTCCAGGCGTACGGTGTCGCCGGCGGTGGTCAGGGGGCAGCAGGGATCCTGGCGCAGTCGCCACAGCGCGGTGCGCAGCGACGACAGGGCGCGGTCCTCGGTGGCGTCCGGCCAGAGCAGCCCGGCCAGGTGGCTGCGGGTGGCCCCGGGGCGCAGCCCGATCAGCGCGATGACCCGTTGCAGACCGCGCGGCACCACGACCGGCGCGTCTCCGTGCAGCAGCCGGAAACCACCGAGCAGGTGCAGCGAGATGCCGGGGCCGGGAGGATCTCCGGCGGTCGGCATGGACGGATCGGCGGCCACGGCGGCACCCCCTGCGGAACGCTCGTCCCGACTCATCTGTGTGTCCCCGGCGCGGCTGCCCATGACCCCGGTGTCGGGTCGCTCCGCCGCGGCACGGCGTCTGTGGCACGCCGCGGTCGCCGGGCTGACCACCACGAAGGTTATCAATCGTGGTCACTCTCAGTCAATATCGCCAGGTAGACAAGGGGTCCCGTGATACGGGTTCTGAACTGCGCATAGAAGCCTTTGATTGTGATCTTGACACAGCTCATACACAGGCTGCGTCAACGCATCGTCACGAAAGCCGGCCGACGAGACGATGCCCGTGACGCCCGGGTGACGCGCCGCCCGGCATCGTGTCGGCAGTCGTCCGGCCGGAGACGACGCGGTCCGCACCGCGTCCGAGGCCGTGGGGGGAGGCCCAACCATGGACCGTTCGCTGATCGTCGCGAAGGTGGTCCCAACCGCCGAGGCACAGGTGGCCGAGATCTTCGCCGAGTCCGACGCGACCGACCTGCCGCGGCTGGTCGGGGTCCGGCACCGGTCGTTGTACCGGCTGCACGATCTGTACGTGCACCTGCTGGAGACCGAGTCGCCGGCGGAGGGCGCGGTCGAGGCGGCCCGCGGGCACCCCGAGTTCCAGCGGGTCAGCGCCCGACTGCGGCCCTACGTCTCGCCGTACCTGCCGACCTGGCGGGAGCCGCGGGACGCGATGGCCCACTGCTTCTACCGGTTCGACGCCGTGACCGCCACCGGGCGGCGGCCGTGACCGCCACCGCGCCCCGCCAGGAGCAGCTCTGGTCCCGCTGCGAGGGGTGCGCCAGCCTGCTGTACCGCAAGCGGCTGCGCCGCAACCTCGACGTCTGCCCGGAGTGCGGCGCCCACGCCCGGTTGGCCGCGCCGGAGCGCCTGTCCCAACTGGTCGATCCGGGGTCGTTCACCCCGCTGCCGGACCGGCCGGCCGAGGTGGACCCGAT
Source organism: Micromonospora sp. LZ37 (assembly GCF_059359015.1). Classification (NCBI taxonomy): domain Bacteria; kingdom Bacillati; phylum Actinomycetota; class Actinomycetes; order Micromonosporales; family Micromonosporaceae; genus Micromonospora; species Micromonospora sp. LZ37. The sequence goes on from NZ_JCADBL010000007.1 coordinate 97,719, forward strand.
CGACTTCGTCGACGTGCTGCCGTACCCGCACCGGCTGACCGCCGCCCGCGCCGGCACCGGCCTGGACGAGGCGGTCGTCTGCGGCACCGCCGCCGTCGGCCGGCACCGGTGCGCGCTGGCCGTGATGGACTTCCGGTTCCTCGGCGGCAGCCTCGGCGCCGCCGTCGGAGAGATGATCACCCGGACCGCCGAGCGGGCCCTCGACGACCGGATCCCGCTGGTCCTGGTCACCGCCTCCGGCGGGGCGCGGATGCAGGAGGGCGCCCTGTCGCTGATGCAGATGGCCACGGTCAGCCAGGCGATCGCCGGGCTGCGGGAGGCGGGACTGCTCACCGTCAGCGTGCTCACCGACCCCACCTACGGGGGCGTGGCCGCCTCGTTCGCCACCAACACCGACGTGGTGCTCGCCGAGACCGGCGCCCGGATGGGCTTCGCCGGTCCCCGGGTGATCCGCCAGGTGACCGGCCGGGCGCTGCCTGAGGGCTTCCAGACCGCCGACTTCCTGCTCCGGCACGGCCAGGTGGACATGGTGGTGCCCCGGCACGCGCTGCGCGGGCGGCTCGCCGCGTTGCTCGCCGCGGCGGGGACCGGCCGTCGCCCGGTGCCGGCCGCGGCCGTACCCCGGCAGGAGCGGCCGCCCGGCGCCGCCCGGCGGGCCGACGGCGCCGAGCCGACCGCGACGCCGGCCGGGCAGCCGGCGGGCGGTGACGCCTGGGAGACGGTACGGCTGGCCCGGCATCCCGGCCGGCCGACCACCCTGGACTACCTGGACTCGGCGTTCGAGGGTTTCGTGGAGCTGCACGGCGACCGACTCGGCGGGGACTGCCCGGCCGTCGTCGGCGGGCTGGCCCGGCTCGACGGCCGGCACCTCATGGTGATCGGCCACCAGAAGGGACACACCACCGGCGAGCTGGTCGCCCGCAACTTCGGCATGGCCAGCCCGGCCGGTCACCGCAAGGCGCTGCGACTGATGCGGCTCGCCGCCCGCCTCGGACTGCCGGTCGTCACCCTGGTCGACACCCCCGGTGCCGACCCCGGGGTACGGGCCGAGGAGCAGGGCCAGGCGGCGGCGATCGCGGAGAACATCCTCGCCATGAGCGTGCTGCCGGTGCCGGTCGTCGCCGTGGTGACCGGGGAGGGCGGCAGCGGCGGCGCGCTGGCCCTCGCCGTGGCCGACCGGGTGCTGATGCTCCAGCACGCGGTCTACTCGGTGATCAGCCCGGAGGGCTGCGCCGCCATCCTCTGGCCGGACCGCGGCGCGGCCCCGCAGGCGGCCCGCGCGCTCCGGCTGACCGCGCCCGACCTGTGCCGGCTCGGCATCGTCGACGACGTCGTCCCGGAGCCGGCCCCGGCCGCCCACCACGACCCGGAGGCGGCGACCCGGGCCCTGCGCGAGGCGGTGCGGGCGAACCTGCTGCCGCTGCTCGACGTGCCGACCGCGACCCTGGTACGCCGTCGCCGGCAGCGGTTCCGCCGGTTCGGCGCGGCGCGCGTCGGATCCCGGGCGGGTGCCCGGTGAGCGCCGGCACGCTGCGGACCGACGGTCCGGCGCCCGGCGAGGAGACCGCCGGGGTGGACGCCGTGCTGGCCGGGCTGCGCCGGCAGGCACGGCACCTCGTCGCCGAGCTGGCCGGCCCGGTGCGTCGGGTGCGGCTGCGCAGCGGCGACACCGTGCTGGAGGTGGAGTGGCACGGTACGGCCGCCCCGGCCGTGGTGCCGGAGAGCGGTCCCGTGCCGGAGGCCGCCGTGCCGGCGCCGCCGGTGCCGCCGGTCGCGCCGCCGGCCGGGCGGGCGGAGGTGCGCTCGCCGATGGTCGGGACCTTCTACCGCGCGCCGGAGCCGGGGGCGGCGCCGTTCGTGAACGTCGGCGACGCGGTGCGGCCCGGTCAGGTCGTCGGCATCGTCGAGGCGATGAAGCTGATGAACGAGGTGACCGCGGAGCGTGCCGGCCGGGTCGCCGAGGTGCTGGCCGTCGACGGCCAGCCGGTGGAGTACGACCAGCCACTGGTCACGTTGGACCCGGTCTGAGGCGGGGTGTGGGGAATGTTCGAGAAGGTGCTCATCGCCAACCGGGGTGAGATCGCGCTGCGGGTGCTGCGCGCCTGCCGGGAGCTCGGGGTACGCACGGCGGTGGTCTACTCCACCGCGGACGCCGACTCCGCGCCGGTGCGCCTGGCCGACGAGGCGGTCCTGATCGGACCGGCTCCGAGCAAGCGCAGCTACCTCAACGCCGCGGCGATCGTCGAGGCCGCCCGGCAGGTCGGGGCGCAGGCCGTGCACCCCGGCTACGGCTTCCTCTCCGAGGACGCCGACTTCGCCGAGATCTGCGCCGACAACGGGCTGGTCTTCATCGGCCCGCCGCCGCAGGTGATGGCGGCGCTGGCCGACAAGTCCTCCGCGCGGGCGCTGATGCGCCGGGCCGGCCTGCCGCTGCCGCCGGGCAGCGTCAGCCCGGTGCCGACGGCCGCCCAGGCGGCGGAGGTCGCCGCCGAGGTGGGTTACCCGGTGATCGTGAAGGCCGCCGCCGGTGGTGGCGGCCGGGGGATGACGGTGGTCCGCTCCGCGGCGGAGTTGTCCCGGGCCTACGCCCGGACCCGGGCCGCCGCGCAGGCCGCCTTCGGCGACGACCGGGTGTACGTCGAGCGGTACCTCACCGACGCCCGCCATGTGGAGGTGCAGCTGCTCTGCGACTCCCACGGCGCGGGTGTGCACCTGGGCACCCGGGACTGCTCGGTGCAGCGGCGGCACCAGAAGCTGGTCGAGGAGGCGCCCGCGCCGGCGCTGTCCGCCGCGACCCTGGACAGCATCGCGGAGACCGCCCTGCGCGGCGCGCTGGAGGTCGGCTTCACCGGCGCCGGCACCATGGAGTTCCTGGTCGACGCCGAGGAGCGGTACCACTTCCTGGAGATCAACTGCCGGATCCAGGTCGAGCACCCGGTCACCGAGATGATCACCGGGATCGACCTGGTGCACGAGCAGCTGCACATCGCCGCGGGGCTGCCCCTGCGCTGGCGGCAGGAGGACATCCGGCTGCACGGGGTCGCCGTGGAGTGCCGGGTCAACGCCGAGGACCCGGACCGCGGCTTCGCCCCGACCCCCGGCCGGTTGGACCGCTTCGTCCCGCCCGGCGGGCCGTTCACCCGGGTCGACACCCACGGCCACGCCGGCTACGTCGTCGGGCCGCACTACGACTCGCTGCTGGCGAAGGTGGCGGTCTGGGCGCCGGACCGGGAGCTGGCGCTGAACCGGCTGGAACGCGCGCTCGACGAGTTCGTCGTCACCGGCCCCGGGATGCGTACCACCATCCCGTTCGTCCGCCGGGTGCTCGACGACGCCGCGTTCCGCAAGGGCCGCCACGGCACGTCCCTGGTGGACCGCCTGCTCGCCGGCGACCAGCCGGCCGCTCCCACCGCCCCGCCACCGCGCCCCCGCACCGTCCTGACCGCTACCGAGGAGGAATCGAGATGACCGTCACCCACGGGCAGCCGCTCACCACGGAGATCACCGACATCCTGGTGGCGCACTGCGGCCTGGACGCCGACGCCGCCGCCCGCGCCCCCGCCGCCTCCCTGGAGGAGCTGGGCATGGACTCGCTCGCCCTGCTGGAGCTCTCCGCGGTGGTGGCCGACCGGTGGCGGGTCCAGATCCCCGAGCAGGCCGGGCAGTTGAGCATCCCCGCCGTCGCCGACCTGGTCGCCCGCCGCGCCCACCCACCCGGCCACACCGAGAACAGCATCGACATCGCCGCGCCGCTGCCGCTGGTCTGGGACATCACCAACGACGTGGCCCGGTGGACCGAGCTGTTCACCGAGTACGCCGTGGTGGAGATCCTGCACCAGGAGGGCGACACGGTGCGCTTCCGGCTCACCATGCACCCCGACGAGAACGGCACCTCGTGGAGCTGGGTCAGCGAACGCACCGCCGACCCGGCCACCCGACAGGTCCGGGCGCACCGGGTGGAGACCGGGCCGTTCGAGTACATGCGGATCCGCTGGCGCTACGACGAGGTGCCCGGCGGCACCCGGATGACCTGGGTGCAGGACTTCGCCATGAAGCCGACCGCCCCGGTGGACGACGCCGGGATGACCGAGCGGATCAACGCCAACAGCCGGGTGCAGCTGGCCATCATCAAGGACCGGATCGAGCGGGCGTACGCGGGAGGCGGCGATGAGTGAGACCACCGGTGGCGTGGTCGCCGCCCGGGACGTGACCGCCGACCGGCGGCGCGGCGGGGAGCTGCGGGTGCTCCTCGGCCCGAAGACCGTCGGCAGCACCTCCGGCTTCATGGGGGTCGCCGCGCTCGCGCCAGGGGAGCGGATCGCCGAGCACTACCACCCCTACAGCGAGGAGTTCCTCTACGTCGCCCGCGGCGGCATCACCGTCGACCTGGACGACGAACCGGTGCCCCTGGCGGCCGGCGAGGCGCTCTTCGTGCCGCGCAACGTGCGCCACCGGCTGCGCAACACCGGCGACGCCCCGGCCGAGGTGGTGTTCCACCTCGGACCCCTGGCGCCCCGCCCGGAGCTGGGCCACGTCGACACGGAGCTGGCCCAGCAGCGGGGCCCGTCGTGACCGGGCGCCGCACGGTGGTCACCGGGATCGGGGTGGTCGCCCCCGGCGGCGTCACCCGCGACCGGTTCTGGAAGACCATCACCGAGGGGCGGACGGCGACCCGCCGGATCACCTTCTTCGATCCGTCGCCGTTCCGCTCGCAGCTCGCCGCCGAGTGCGACTTCGACCCCGACGCCGCCGGGCTGACCCCGGCCGAGCGGCAGCGCGCCGACCGGTACGTGCAGTTCGCCCTGGCCTGCTCCACCGAGGCCCTGGCCGACAGCGGGCTCACCCTGACCGACGCCGAGCGGGAGGTCGCCGGGGTGGTGCTCGGCACCGCCGTCGGCGGCACCATGGCCCTGGAGCAGGAGTACGTGCGGGTCAGCGACTCCGGTCGCCGGTGGCTGGTCGACCACGCCCTCGCCGGGCCGTACCTGTATCCGGCGCTGGTGCCCAGCAGCCTCGCCGCCGACGTGGCGGTCCGGCACGGTCTGCACGGACCGGCCCAGGTGATCTCCACCGGCTGCACCTCCGGCATCGACGCGATCGGGTACGCCCACCAGCTCGTCACCGACGGCGAGGCCGACATCGTGCTCGCCGGGGCCGCCGACTCGCCGATCTCCCCGGTCACCGTCGCCTCCTTCGACGCGATCAAGGCGACCAGCCCGGACAACGACGACCCGGCGCACGCGTCCCGGCCCTTCGACGCCGACCGGCACGGCTTCGTCCTCGCCGAGGGCGCCGCCGTGCTGGTGCTGGAGGAGTGGGAGCACGCCCGCCGGCGCGGCGCGCACGTCTACTGCGAACTGGCCGGCTACGCCAGCCGCAGCAACGGCTTCCACATGACCGGGCTGCGCCCCGACGGGGTGGAGATGGCCGTGGCGATCAGCGACGTGCTGCGCCAGGCCCGGCTCGCCCCGGAGGAGGTTTCCTACATCAGCGCCCACGGCTCCGGCACCCGGCAGAACGACCGGCACGAGACGGCGGCGTTCAAGCGGGCCCTCGGCGAGGCCGCGTACCGGGTGCCGGTCAGCTCCATCAAGTCGATGGTCGGGCATTCCCTCGGGGCGATCGGCTCTATCGAGATGGCCGCCTGCGCCCTGGCCATCGAGCAGGGCGTGGTGCCGCCCACCGCGAACTGGACCACCCGCGACCCGGAGTGCGACCTGGACTACGTGCCGAACGTGGCCCGGGAGACGCCGGTGGACGTGGCGCTCTCGGTGGGCAGCGGCTTCGGCGGTTTCCAGTCCGCGATGCTCTTCCGCCGGCTGGCGGTCCCGGCGTGACCGGGCCGCAGGCGGTGGGTGGGCCGCGGCCGGTGGCCCCGGTGGACCGGGCGGTGACCCGGTGACCGCCCGCGCCGTGGTGACCGGCATCGGGGTGGTGGCGCCCAGCGGGATCGGCGCCGCCGCGCACTGGCGGACCGTCGTCGACGGCACCCGGCGCACCGGACCGGTCACCCTCTTCGACCCGGCCGGCTACCCGACCCGGGTCGCCGGCGAGGTCGCCGACTTCGACCCGGCCGCGTACGCCGACAACCGGCAGCTGGTGCAGACCGACCGGTGGACCCACCTCGGCTTCGCCGCCACCCGGCTGGCGCTGGCCGACGCGGGCCTGCCGCAGCGGGCCCCCGACCCGTACGGCTGGGCGGTCACCCTGGCCAGCTCGTCGGGGGGCAACCTGTTCGGCCAGCGGGAGCTGCAACGGCTCTGGGGCGGGCCGACCCGCACCGTCGGGGCGTACCAGTCGATCGCCTGGTTCTACGCCGCCAGCGTCGGGCAGCTCTCCATCCACCACCAGTTCAAGGGGCCGTGCGGGGTGCTGGTCGCCGAGTCGGCCGGCGGGCTGGACAGCCTCGCCCACGCGGTGCGCACGGTGCGCCGCGGCACCCCGGTGGTGATCGCCGGCGCCACCGAGTGCCCGCTGAGCCCGTACGCGCTGACCTGTCAGCTCCGCTCCGGCCTGCTCAGCGACGTCGACGACCCGGCGGTGGCGTACCGGCCGTTCGACCGGGCGGCCGGCGGGTACGTGCCGGCCGAGGGGGGCGCGGTCTTCGTGGTGGAGGAGCTGGGCCACGCGCTGGCCCGGGGCGCCCGGATCTACGGCGAGGTGACCGGCTGGGGCGCCACCCACGACGCCGTCCACACCGGACCGGGCAGCGCGGGTGATCCCGCCCGGTACGCCCGGGCGATGCGGTTGGCGCTGGACCGCTCCGGGGTCGCAGCGGAGGAGGTGGACGTGGTGGTCCCCGACGCGCTCGGCGTGCTCCGCTACGACCGCGCCGAGGCCGAGGCGCTGCGCGCGGTCTTCGGTGACCGGCCACCGCCGGTGACCACCCACAAGGCGCTGACCGGCCGCGCCCACCAGGGTGGTGCGGCGCTGGACGTGGCGACCGCGCTGCTTGCCTTCCGGCACGACACGCTGCCCGCCTCGGCGGGCCCGGTGGAGCCGGCGCCGGGCTGCGAGCTGGACTTCCTGCGGGCGCCCCGGCGGCCCCGCAGCCGGGTCGCGCTGGTCTGCGCGCGCGGCTACGACGGTTTCAACAGCGCGCTGGTGGTGCGGGGCGCGCCACCGGCGCCGGAAGGAGCGGCACGATGAGCGGAGAACGCGCGAGGGTGGTCTTCCTGGTCCGGGTCGCCGAGGAGCGCACCGCGGACTTCCTGCGGGCGTACGAGGCGGTCCGGCACCTGGTCGCCGAGGGGGTGCCGGGCCACCTGGTGGACCAGGTGTGCCGCTCGGCCACCGACCCGGAGCAGTGGCTGATCACCAGCGAGTGGGCCGCGCTGGCCGACTTCGAGGCGTGGGAGCGCAGCCCGGAGCACCGGGACCTGGTACGCCCGATGCGGGAGTGCTTCACCGACGCCCGGTCGTTGCGCTTCGTCGTACACGCCCAGACGCCGGAGGTGGCCCGGGTCTGACCGGCGTGCCGGACCTGTGCCTGCTCCGCGCGATCTCCGCCGCGGTCGTCGGCGCCAGTCTGTGCAAGGCGACGGACGGTCCCACCCGGCACGGGCTGACCGGTGTCGTACCTGCTCGCCCTCCTGTTGCTCGCCCTGGCGATCCGCGCGATCCGCCCCGGCGTCCCGTTGCGCGTCTCAAAGGTGGTGACTGCCGCACCGCCCGCCCGCCGGCGCAGATCTTGGACACTTTCCGTCGCTGACGAACGGCAACTGTCCAAGATCTGAATCCCGCCCGCCGTGGGGACCCGCAGCGGTGGCGAGGGGCACTACCTAGACTGCGGCGATGACGAACGGGGACCTGCAGCTGCCTGCGGTGCTCGTCGAAGCGCACGCGGCGGGGTTCTGTCACGAGCACAGCGGGCACGACTTCGAGCCCTACGACACGTTCCTGTGGTCGGGCGACATGGTGGAGTGGTGGCAGGACTGGACGAACGACGCTACGGCCGGCGTTCCTCCGTTCCTCGCCTTCGGCCAGGACGGCGCCGGTGGTCTGGCCGCCTTCTGGCTCCGTGACCCGGGCGGCCCTCTCGACCGCCAGCCCGTCGTGTTCCTGGGCTCTGAAGGCGAGTACACCGTCATCGCGCGTGACCTCGGCGATTATCTGTGGCTGCTGGCGAATGGCGTCGGCCCGCTCGAGACGGTCGACGGCATCGAGCGCGTGCCCGAGCCCGTCGCCGTGCTGACGACCATCGCGCAGCGGTACACCGGCTCCACCCGACGGTCGACCGCGGAGATGATCGCCGCCGCGCAGGCCGAGATCCCCGCCTTCGAGGCACTGCTCAGCTCGCAAGCACTGGCGTACGAAAGGGGACGTGCCTCGTAGACGGCCATCCTCGCTGCGTCCTCGCGTAGTTTCCGCCCGAACGCCGTGGATCCGTTATCGCGACATCCCCGGGTTGTCCGGTCCCGCCAACGCGGCCGTCCGGCAGCTGGAGGGGCGGCGGTGGCTACCCGGCGTGGTGTGCGCCGCCGTCAGCGTGTGGCGCGCGCACGCGTCCGGCCGCCGGCGACGCTGGAGGCCATGGGAGGCCGAGTTCACCTGCCTGTGCTGCGGGGTGGGCTGGGCGCGGGACCGGCTGGAGGAGACGGTCGCCATGCTGCCCGCACCTGCCGCCGGAGAGTTGCGGACGGTTGTCGAGGCCCTGGACGACGCGTTGTCGCGCCGCACCCACCACGATCCGCAGACGCCCGATGATCTTCCGTGGTGGTCGCGGCGCTGCTGACCCGTGCCCTAGCCAGCACGGCCCGGCCGGTGCAGCCAGGGCGCGACCCTGGGCGCCGCCGCGATCAGGGCGACCGGGAGCGCCGTGGCCACCGCCTGCCCGATCCGGCCGGCACGAATCACGCAGACGACGGCGATCGCGACGACCCGTACGTACCGGGCGCACCGGCCCGCCGGCGCAGCGAGGACGTCTCGCCGCGCCCACCGGCACCCCGTCGCGGTCGGGCGGTCGCCGCAGACCCGGCGCCCTCACCGGTCCCGGTGCTCCTCGATCCGTCGGCGCGTCGACCTGCCGGCCTTGAACGCCCGGCGGGGCAGCCAGAAACCCAGGAGCACCAGCACAACGATCAGCAGTAACAGCAACCAGCGCATCTCGTCCTCCCTCCCCGTAGAGCATCTCCTGTGCACACTCACCGTAAACACCCTGATCACCAGGAGTGGTGGGGGCGCGCGTGATACTGCCCGACCGATCGAGGGGCGGCAATCCGACCGGTCGCCTTTCTTGATCTAGCTATTTAGATCAAGCAATGGTTTCCCAGGCTGCCGTAGGGTTCCGGCACGGCACGCTGCCCGCCTCGGCCGGTCCGGCGGAGCCAGCACCGGGCGAGCGATAAGGCGATGTGATTCGTTCCCATGTTGAGGAGGTTCACATTGTCTCAGCACGGGAAGCGCCACACGGCACGCCAACGGACGGCTGACCTGACGGTCGCCGCCCTCGTCGCCGCCGCGTTCGGCCCGTACACCCCCATCGCCGGCGTACGCACCGAGCAACTCGCCGTCATCGCCGTCAGCGGTGTCTGCCTGCTCCTCGCCGCCCAAGCGGTGAGGCGGGTACCCGTCGCTGCCGCCGCCCTGGGTGGGCTCCTGCTGGTCCAAGCCGCGTTCGCCGTCGCGGCGTCGATCGGGTCGGCCGCGACGACAACCGGGTACGCGCAGGTCGGGATCGCCGCCGGCCTGGACAACCTCCTCCTCCCGCTGGCGGTCCTCCTCATCGGGTACGTCCTCACCGTCGGCGACGTCGACCGGGCGCGGCTCGTCCGCGTCGCCGGCACCGTCCTCATCGCCGCCCTGTGCATCAACGCCGGTCTCGGCTACCTCACCCTGTCCCAGGTCGGCGACCTGACCCCTGCCCTGTCCCGGTTCTGGAGCAGCGCCGACCCCGGCGCGGTCACGACTGCGTCCAGGGCGGCCGAGATGGGCCGCTACAGCGGCATCTTCAACCAGCCCGCCGAGGCGGGCGTCATGTACTCCATCGGCCTGATCATGGCGGCGATCCTCCTGCGGCGCCGGCCGGTGCTGCTCGCGGTCACGAGCGTCGCCATCACCATCGGTGGCCTGCTCACCGCGTCGAAAATCTTCCTGCTGGTCGGGCTGCCGATTGCGTTGTGGCAGGGCCTACGGGCCGCTACCTGGCCGGGCCGGGCCGGGATCGTCGCCGCCGTCGCCGCCGTCTTTGCCGTCTTCGACCATCAGGCCAGCCGGCCGGACTCCCCGATCGGCGGGGTGCTCCTCGACGACTGGCTGAACCCGGGCGAGCGGGGCGGCAGCCTGGTGTCGCTGTACTCGGCCAGCCGGTTCGGTGAGAACTCGACGCTCGCCGACGCCGCGAGTCTCGTCATGGACCACGCCCCGTGGTTCGGGTTCGGGGTGGGCGGCCTCGCGGTCGCCTACGACAGCTCGTGGGTGGAGGCGCTGGTGATGGCCGGCATGGTCGGGGTGGCCGTCCACGCCGCCATCATGGTCGTGTTCGTTGGCTGCTGGCTCCACGCGCGGGGTATCGCCGACCCGGTGATGGTGCGCCTCGGCCGGGGCGTGCTCCTGGTGGTCGTCGCCGGGTCGCTGGGGTTACCGACGCTGACCGCGAACCGGGTCACAACGGTGGTGTGGCTGCTGGTATGGCTGCTGCTGATCCACCCCGCGACACGGGTCGACGCGGTCACCCCGCCGGCTGACCGGCGGCTACTCCGACGGATGGGACCGGTGCTGCAACCCGGACCGCACCTGCGCCAGGAGGAGAAGGGCTTCCGACTCCAACGCCGCCATCATGTCCTCACGCCGCGCCTGCGTGTGCGCGATCAACGCGGCCTCGATCTTCCCCGGCAGGCCCGCGTTGACGATCATCCACTTCGCCCGGGTCAAGTCAGGTTCCGGCTCGGCCAGCTTCCCTGGGCGATCGCCGGCGACGACGTCAGCGACGCTACCGGCCGTCCACCGCAGGCCCCACTCGAGACCGGAGACGGTGGCGCGACGCAGCGCCGCCGGGTAGCCGTCCTCGACGTGGTGGACGGTGCGGAGGGCGATGTCGGCGAGCGCCGCGAAGCATTTCTTGGTGAGGCCGAGGGCGATCCGTCGGCGGGCCACCTCGACGGCGAGGCGGGCCGCTGCGACATGCGCAGGGTCGGGTGGGCTGATGGTGGTGGGAAGGGAACGGGACAGGGGTGAGGGGTAGCCCGTCCTCGCTGTAGGAGCAGGCCGGCAGATGAGGCCGTCGCCGACCTGCCGGCCCTGAACGCCCCCACGGGGCAGCCAGAACCCCAGGACCACGAGCACCACGATCAGCAGCACCAGCAACCAGCGCATCTCGCCCTCCCGTTTCGCCCCCCGGCTATTCAGGGCGGTTGGCGGCATAGAGCAAGATCGACTCTCTCCGTCCACCTCTTGATGACCGGGAGTGGTGGATGCGCGGGTGATACTGCCCGTCCGATCGAGGGTCGGCAATCCGACCGCAGGCCCTTTCCGATCCAGCCATTTGCATCTAGCAGTGCTTTCCCAGGCTGCCGTAGGGTTCCGTCAGCACCCCAAAAGATGCACTGTATGGGCGGATTCCGCCCTCTTTCATGCTGGGCGGTGGACGGCGGTGACCATGGATCGTCCGACGGAAGATTCTGAGGCGCAGGACCCCGGTTGGGTCGACGACCTTCTGTTCAGCGGGCGTTCGACCGACGTTTGTCTACGCCTGCCCGAGCCGGTCGACCGGGCCACCCTGCACCGCCTGGTCACCGGGGCGCAGGACCGCCTCACCGCAGGCGGGCTGCGCCCCGGCGGGGCCGCCGCGCTGCGGCTGCCTCCCTCGCTGGCGTACGTGGTGAACCTGCTCGCCACCTGGCGCACCGGCGCCCAGGCGATCCTGCTGGACCACCGGCTCACCGACCACGAGGTGCGTCAGGCGCTGGAGCGGCTCACCCCGCAGGTGGTGGTCGCCCCGGTGCGCACCGGCGGTGGCGCGCTGCGGATCTTCGTCGACGTGACCGAGGGAGTCACCGCGTACGCCGACCGGCCGGCCACCAGCGGACACGCGGTGATCCAGCTCAGCTCCGGCTCCACCGGCCCGTCCAAGGTGATCGGCCGCACCGCCGCCGACCTGGTCGCCGAGGTGCACCGCTACACCCGGATCGACGGGGTGGCGCTGCCCGGCGAACGGATCATCCTGCTGCCGTCCATGGTGCACGTGCTCGGCCTGGTCGGTGGCCTCCTCTACGGCCTGCACGTCGGCGTGGAGCTGGTGCCGCCGGAGCGGCTCAGCGGCGACGCGGTGCTCGCCGCCATCGCCGCCCAGGCCACCCCGGCCACCGTGCTCGGGGTGCCCTTCCACATCGGACTGCTCGCCTCCACCCGCCCGGCCGGCCCGCTGCCACAGTTCCGGCGGATGACCACCGGCGGGGAGCTGGTCCCGGCCGCCACCGCCCAGGCCTTCACCGACCGGTTCGGCGTTCCGCTGGGCAACATGTACGGGATGACCGAGGTCGGGGTGATCGGCACCGACCTGCACGGCCGGCACCGCCCGTCCATCGCCCCGGCGCCCGGCATCGAGGTCCGCGAGGTCGACGGCGAGCTGCACGTCAGCTGCCCGGCGTCGCCGTACGTGGGGCTCAGCGACCCGACCCGGTGGGCCGACGGCTGGCTGCACACCCGCGACGCCGGCACGGTCGACGCCGACACCGGTCTGGTCACCGTCAAGGGGCGGCTCGACTCGCAGGTCTCGGTCGGCGGCCTGAAGGTGGACCTCACCGAGGTCGAGGCGACTCTGGCCGGGCTGCCCGGAGTGGGCGCGGCCGTGGTGGTCCACGACGGGGAGATCACCGCGTACGTGCAGCCCGACGGCCCGCTGTCGGAGGAGGTGCTGGAGAAGCTGCTCGCCGAACGGCTGGCCGGCTACAAGCGCCCCCGCACCCTGCACCTCGTCGAGCAGCTGCCCCGCACCACCACCGGCAAGCTGGTCCGATCCGCCACCGCGCTCCGGGCGGCGGCGCCGTGACCGGCCCGCTCGGCGGACACGAGGGCACCGGCCGGCTAGGCGTACCGCACCGACACCTTGACCGGGGCGGCCGGGACGGACTCCCCGGCGCCGGGGTCAGCGGCTTCGCCGCCGACCGCGACCGCGAGCACCCACCCGGCACCGCACCCCGGATGTCCGACCCGGACGCCGCAGCGGTCGGGCAACGGGCGCAGCAGCTCCACGGGGTGCGCGGGCACCGGCATCCGCCGACGCAGACCACCGGAGCGCAACCCCGCGCCCAGGGCCTTGCCCACCGCCTCCTTGGCCGTCCAGAGCAGCAGGAACGCCTCCACCCGGGCGCTGTCGGGCAGGCCGGCCAGCCAGGCCGCCTCGGCCGGGGCGTACCAGCGGCGGGCCAGCGCCACGGCGGGCAGCGGCCGGCGCCGCTCCACGTCCACCCCGACCGGGCCGGCCCGGCGGGCGGCGACCACGACCAGCCCCTCGCCGTGGCTGACGCTGACCGGCAGCGCCACCCCGCCGGCCCGTACCCAGGGCCGCCCGCCGGGCGTCCGACCCACCGCGACCTCCCGCTCGGGCCCGCCGAGCAGCGCGCCACCCGCGTGCCGCAGCAGCGGCGCCACCTCCGGCCGACCGCCGGTGGTACGGCCGACCCACACGTGCACGGTGTCCCGACCGGACACCGTCAGCTCGCCCATGAAGAGAGGTTAAAGCCATGCGAGACGAGGTCCGAACCTTCGTCATCGAGCAGCTCGAGGACATGAACTACGACGTCGAGGGGATCGACGACGAGACCACCCTCGGCCCGTCCGGGGTCGACCTGGAGTCCCTCGCCCTGGCCGACCTGTCCGTCCGCGTCGAGGACCGCTACGGCCTGAAGTTCGCCGACGACGAGTCGGAGAAGCTGGCCCTGATGACGGTCGGCGAGTTCACCGCCATGGTCGCCGACCGGATCGCCGGTCAGACCGCCGCCGACCGCTGATGGCCGGTCAGCCCGACCTGGGGCGAGCTGACCTGGTGAGCATGCTCGCCGAGATGAGCGCGAAACCCGTCGACCAGGTGCCGCACCGGGTCGGCTCGATGGAACTCGCCTGGCTGGTGCACCTCGTCGAGCAGCGTTACGACCGGCGGCTGGAGCTCACCGACGACCAGCTGGCCGGCATCCGTACCGTCGACGACGCCCTGGCGGTGTTCCGCACCTGCCTGACCAGCCCCGCCGATGGCTGAGCGGGGGGCCGTAGCGATCTCCGGCGTAGACGCGGTCAGCGCCCTCGGCAGGGGCGCCGACGCGCAGCTCGCCGGAGTGCTCGCCGGCGCGCCGGCGTTCCGGCCGGTACGCCGCTTCGACACCGCCGGCCGCCGGGTCACCGTCGCGGCGACCCTGCCCGAGGTGGGGACGCTGCCCGACGAGCTGGCCGAGGCGATCGACGCGGCCTGCCGGGCGGCCGGGCTCGACGCGGCGGCCAGGGCGGAGTCGGCCCTGCTGCTGGCGACGCACGGCGGCCCGGCGGCCGACCCGGGCCCGGAGGTGCCGGCGCTCGCCGCTCACCTGGCCCGGCGCGGCGGCCTCGGCGGCCCGACGCGGATCTACACCAGCGCCTGCGTCTCGGCGAGCACCGCGGTGGCCGACGCCGCCACGATGATCCGCCGCGGTGACGTCGAGCGGGTCGTGGTCGCCGCCGGCTACCTGGTCGAACCGGACCAGTTCGCGCTCTTCGACGCCGGCCGGGCGCTCGCCGCCGACGGCGCGGTACGCCCCTTCAGCGCCGGCCGGCGGGGCCTGCTGCTCGGCGACGGGGTGGCCGCGGTGGTGCTGGAGTCCGCCGGGGCGGCACACCGCCGGGGTGGCACGCCGGTGGCGACCATCAGGGGCTGGGGGCGGGCCGGGGACGCGTACCACCCGTGCCAGCCGGACCCGGGCGGGCGGGGGCTGGCCCGGGCGGTCGGGGCGGCGCTGCGCCGGGCCGGGCTGCCCGCCGACGCGATCGGCTACGTCAACGCCAACGCCACCGGCACCGGGTTCAGCGACGCCTCCGAGGCGGCCGCGCTGCGGCTGGCCCTGGGCGACGTCGCCGACCGGGTGCCGGTCAGCTCCACCAAGTCGGTGCACGGGCACGCGTTGGAAGCCTCCGGGCTGCTCGAACTCGTGGTGACCGTGCTCGCGCTCCGGTGGGGGAGGCTGCCGGTCAACGCCGGCTGGCTCGGCCCCGACGAGGCCTGCCCGCTGACCGTCATCACCTCCGCCCCCCGCCGCGCGACCACCCCGTACGCGCTCAGCCTCAACGCCGCCTTCGGCGGCGCCAACACCGCGCTCCTGGTCGGCGCCCCGTGACCGCCCCCGCCCACCCGCCTCGGTCCCGCACTCCGGGCCCCGGCGAATCGGGCCGGACGGCCGCACCGGCGGCCGGAACCGACCGGCCGCGGGAGGTCCGGGTGCTGGCCGAGGCGCGGTGGCCGGAGGCGGGGGACGGGACGCCGCCGGGGGTGCCCGGGTTCGTGCACTCGGCGTTCGCGCCGCTGGTAGTGGCGGTGGCCGACCGCTGCCTGCGGCGGCGGTACGGGCAGGGCCCGGCGCCGGTCGGCACCGGCACGGCGATCGTGCTGGTCAGCGCGGCGGGAGACCGGCCGAGCGCCGACCACGTCCGGGCCACCGTGGCCGCCGGGGGCCGGGTCGGGCCGTTGTTCTTCTTCCAGTCGGTGCCGAACAGCGTCGCCGGGCACGTCGCGGCCCGCTGGGGACTGGACGGCCCGGTGGTGTGCCTGAGCCCGACGGGACCGGCGGGGGAGGACGGCACCGCCGAGGCGGAACTGCTGCTGTACGACGGCGACGCCGACGAGGTGTTGCTGGTCGCAATCGAGGAGGCGCCCGACGGCACCCCCACCGGGGCGGTCGCGGCGCTGCTGGGCGGAGGAGCAGGACGATGAAGACCAAGGGACTGCGCGGCGCACTCGCCGCCGACACCGAACTGGGCGCCGGCAACGTGCTCGCCCGGGTGCTGGCCCACGGCGCCGACCCGCACGGACCGGGGTTGACCTTCGACACCCCGGTAGACGGGCACCCCGCCGGGCAGGCGCTCACCCTGGGCGAGCTCGACCAACGGGTCGCCGCCCGGGCGGCCTGGCTGCACGGGCGGGGGGTGCGGCCCCGTGACCCGGTCGCGGTCTGGGCCACCGACGCCGCCGACATGGTGCTCAGCTTCCTGGCCCTGGCCCGGCTCGGCGCCGTCCCGGCGCTGATGAACGGCCGGCTGCGCCCGGAGATCGCCGCCGAGTACATCCGCCGGCTGCGCGCCGCCGGGGTGCTCGCCGACGCCGCGCACACCGACCTGCTCGCCGGCCACGAGCTGGGCGCGCCGCTGCTCGGCCGGCCCGACGAGGCCGGCGCCGGCGACCCGGCCGCCGCCCCGCCGCACTACCGCCACCACGACGACGACCCGATCGTCATCACCCACACCTCCGGCACCACCGGAGTGCCGAAGGCGGTGCTGCACTCGCACGCCAGCCTCTTCGCCGCCACCCGGCACCTGCTGTCCATGCCGCAGGCCCAGGGCACCCGCCGGATCCTCAACGCGCTGCCCGCCCCGCACACCGCCACCGTGCTGATGGTCAACCAGGCGCTCGGCAACCGCGCCGAGATGCTGCTCCTGTCCGACCAGGGTGGCGAGCGGGTGCTCGAGGCCATCCAGCGCTGGCGGCCCGACGGGGTGTTCGGCTTCTCCGTCACCTGGGCCGAGCTGGCCCGTTTCGACCTGTCCGGGTACGACCTGGACTCGGTGCGGCTGTGGTTCAACACGGGGGACTGCTCGCACGAGCCGCACGTGCGCCGCCTCGTCGCGGTCGGCTCCCGGGACGTCGTGACCCGCGACGGCGTGGTCCGGGTGGCCGGGTCGGTCTTCATCGACGGGCTCGGTTCCAGCGAGATGGGGCACTCGATTTTCCACATCACCCACACCGTCGACACCGACCGGTACGGCCGCTGCGTCGGCCGCCCGTACCGGTTCACCCGGGTGGCCGTGCTCGACCTGGACGGCGACGAGCTGCCCCCGGGCCAGGTGGGTTGGCTGGGTGTGGACTCCCCGTCGCTGTTCCGCGGCTACTGGAACGACTCGGTGACCACCTACCGGTCCCGGCTGCGCGGCTGGTACCTCACCGGCGACCTGGTGTACGCCGACACCGACGGCCGCTACTACCACCTGGACCGGGCGGTCGACTCGGTCGACGCCGGCGACGGGCGGCGCCTCTTCACCGCGCTGTCCGAGGAGCGGATCCTCGCCGCCTGCCCCGACGTCACCGACTGCACCGTGGTGATCGTCCGGGTCGGCGACGGGGTGGTCACGGACGTGCTGCTCGAACTGGCCGCCGGCGCCGACCCGGGCGCCGATCGCACCGAGGCGGTGCGCGCCGCGCTCGGCCCCGACGTCGGGGCGACCCTGCGCCGGGTGGTGCCGGTCCGCTCCGACGACATCCCCGTCACCGTGACCGGCAAGGTCCGCAAGGTGGCGCTGCGGGAGCGCTACCTGACCGAGGCGACGTCATGAGCGTCGTCATCACCGGGATGGGGCTGTTCAGCCCGGTCGGGCGGGGAGTGGAGCAGACCTTCACCGCGCTGACCACCGGGCGCTCCGGCCTGGCCCGGCCGCCCGAGGGCCACCCGGTCCGGGAGTCGCTGGAGGTGGCCGGGCTGCTCCCGCCGATCGACCCGCGCACCGTCGCCTCCGGGCCGGAGACGAAGGTGCTCGACCGGATCGTGGTGCTCGCCCTGCTCGCCGCCGCCGACGCGCTCACCGACGCCGGCATCGAGGTCGGCCGGGACGTCGACCCGGACCGGGTCGGCGTGATCGTCGGCGGGGTGGGCGGGATGTCCACCCTGGAGGCCCAGGTCGTCGCCCGGACCGCCCGGGGTCGGGCCGCGGTCAGCCCGTACCTGCTCACCGGCATCCTGCCGAACATGCCGTCGGCGCGGATCGCCATCGCCCACGGCATCCGCGGCTACAGCTCCTCGGTCGGCACGGCCTGCGCGTCCGGCGCCCAGGCGGTCGCCGACGCGGTCCGGCTGATCCGCGCCGGGGAGGCCGACGTGGTGCTCTGCGGGGCCAGCGAGGCGCCGCTCTTCCCGACCTTCGCCGACACCTTCGGCAACGCCCGCGCCCTGGCCCGCGGCTGGGACGACCCGACCGAGGCGAGCCGGCCGTTCGACACCCGACGCAACGGTTTCGTGCTCGCCGAGGGGGCGGCGCTGCTGGTGCTCGAACGCGCCGAGCACGCCGCCGCCCGCGGCGTCACCGCCTACGCCGAGGTGGCCGGCTACGGCGCGACCACCGACGCGTACCACCCGACCGCGCCCCGGCCCGACGGCGCGGGCGCGGCCGAGTGCATGCGCCGCGCCCTGGCCAGCGGGGGAGTGTCGGCGGCCGACGTCGGCTACGTCAACGCGCACGGCACCGGGACCAAGCTCGGTGACGTCGCCGAGACCACCGCGCTGGCGAAGGTGTTCGGCGTCGGTGGGGTGCCGGTCAGCTCCACCAAGGCGCTCACCGGGCACCTGCTCGGCGCGTCCGGGGTGGTGGAGGCCGCCGCCTGCGCGCTGGCGCTCGGCGCGGGGCTGCTGCCGCCGACGTACCACCTGGACGACCCGGACCCGGACTGCCCGGCGGACCACGTCCGCGGCGGACCTCGGGCGAGCGGGACGGACCTCGCGCTCACCAACTCGTTCGGGTTCGGCGGGCAGAACGTCAGCCTGCTGCTGCGGCGCACCGTCGGTGCGGGCGCCCGGACCTCCCCGGCGAGGGGGTGACCGGCGCTGGACCCCGGGCGGCACGCGCCCGGACGGCAGTCACGGGGGACATGGGGAAGGACCTGGGAACAGATGGACATCCGTGGAACAGACCACATCGAACTCTACGTGGGGGACGCGCGGCAGGCGGCCTTCTACTTCGGCACCGCGGTCGGCTTCCAGCTTCGGGGCCAGGGCGGCCCGGAGACCGGGCTGGCCGGTCAGCGCTCGCTGCTGCTCACCCACGCCGACATCCGGATGGTGCTCACCACCGGCCTGACGGCGGACCACCCGGCCGCCGAGTACGTGCGCCGGCACGGCGACGGGATCGCCGTGGTGGCGCTGGAGGTGGACGACGCCGCCGGGGCGTACGCGGAGCTGGTGGCCCGGGGCGCGACCGGGGTGAGCCCGCCGCGCACCTGGACCGGCGCGCACGCCGAGGTGGTGACCGCCGAGGTCGGCGGCTTCGGCGACGTGCTGCACCGGCTGGTCGAGCGGCGCGGCGACCGGGGCGAGTTCCTGCCCGGCGGCATCGAGCTGACCGCCCCGGCCGCGGCGCAGCCCCCGCTGCTCGCCGAGATCGACCATCTGGCGGTCTGCGTGCCGCCCGGGCAGCTCGCCGAGACCGTCGGGTACTACGAGCGGGTCTTCGACTTCGCGCAGATCTTCACCGAACACATCGAGGTCGCCGGTCAGGCGATGAACTCCACCGTCGTGCAGAGCCCCTCCGGGCGGGTGACCCTGGTGCTGCTGGAACCGGACGCCACCCGGCGGCCCGGCCAGATCGACGCGTTCCTCGCCGAGCACCACGGCGCCGGGGTGCAGCACCTCGGCCTGCGCACCGACGACATCGTCACCGCGGTGGGCGCGCTCGGCGAGCGGGGGGTGCGCTTCGCCGGTACCCCCGGCAGCTACTACGACGCGCTGGAGGAGCGGGTCGGCCCGGTCGACGCGCCCCTGGAACGGCTGCGTGACCTGAACATCCTGGTCGACTCCGACCACGGCGGGCAGCTGTTGCAGATCTTCACCGAGTCGGTGCACGTGCGCCGCACCCTCTTCCTCGAGCTGATCGAGCGACGGGGGGCGCGCACCTTCGGCAGCGGCAACATCAAGGCGCTCTACGAGGCCAAGGAACGGGAACTGGCCGCCGCGGCGGCCGTACCTCAGGGGGTGACCGCGTGACGACGACCGGAACCGAGCCGACCCTCACCGCCGAGGAGGAGGCGCTGCTCCCCACCGACGACGAGGTGCGCGGCTACGCCGAACGCGGCTGGTACCTGTCGAAGAAGCTGCTCACCGACGACGAGGTGGACGCCCTCGCCGCCGCCGCGGACCGGTACTACGCCGGCGAGCGGGACCGCCGGCTGCCGGTGCGCCCGCCGAAGCTCGCCTACTGGGAGCCGTCGTCGGGCGCGGTGCAGCGGCACAACGACTACGTCCACCACGAGCACGACGGGTTGGCGGCGATCCTGCGCAAGCCGCTGATCGGCGCGGTCGCCGCCCGGCTGGCGCAGGCCGACGAGATCCGGATCTTCCAGTCCACGCTGATCCACAAGCCGCCGGTCTCCGGCGAGCCGTCCAACATCGTGCCCTGGCACTTCGACAAGCACTACTGGGCGTCCTCGTCGTCGGAGAGGATGCTCACCGCCTTCATCCCGTTCCACGACTGCGGTGAGGAGATGGGCACCATCACCATGGTCGACGGGTCGCACCGGTGGAAGGAGATCGGCGCGGACGACACCGTGGTGCGGCACTTCGCCGACCGCGACCGCGGCCAGCTGGAGGAGATGCTGGCGGAGAACGCCGCCTACAACGGCGCGGAGATCCGCAAGATCCCGATGGTGATCCCCAAGGGGCACATGAGTTTCCACCACTGCCGCACCTATCACGGCAGCGGCGCCAACGTCAGCGGTCGCCCCCGGCAGGCGATCTCGCTGCACCTGCAGGACGGCGACAACGCCTGGCGGGAGTATCCGCTCTCCGACGGCACGCTCGCCGCGTACAACCACGACGT
Source organism: Micromonospora sp. LZ37 (assembly GCF_059359015.1). Lineage (NCBI taxonomy): Bacteria > Bacillati > Actinomycetota > Actinomycetes > Micromonosporales > Micromonosporaceae > Micromonospora > Micromonospora sp. LZ37. Next base: position 118,473 of record NZ_JCADBL010000007.1, read on the forward strand.
GCTGGTCCGCCGCACCCACGAGGGGCGGCCCGACTACGCGGACCCCGAATACTGCCCGGTCATCTGGCGCGACCGCGCCCAGCAGGGAGGCTGACATGTCACGGTACGACTGGGGTGGGACCCATCCGGGCATCGAGCGGCTGGAGCAGGCGGTGACCGACCGCCGCGACGCGGTGGTCAAGCACCCGCTCTATGCCAACCTGGACACCCATGAGGCGCTGGTCACCTTCATGGAGCACCACGTCTTCGCGGTCTGGGACTTCATGTCCCTGCTGAAGTCGTTGCAGCGGCAGCTCACCTGCGTCACCGTCCCGTGGATCCCCACCGGCCCGACGGGCAGCCGTCGCCTGATCAACGACATCGTGATGGTGGAGGAGAGCGACGAGCTGGGCGAGGGCTTCATCAGCCACTTCGAGCTCTACGTGCGCGGCATGCGGGAGGCGTGCGCCGACACCCGCGCCGTGGACGCGCTGGTCGAGCTGCTGCGGGCCGGCCGCCCGGTGACCGAGGCGCTGGCCGAGGCCAGCGTGCCCGCGCCGTCGGCCCGGTTCGCCGCCACCACCTGGCGAATCATCGAGTCCACCCCGGTGCACTGCCAGGCCGCCGCGTTCGCGTTCGGCCGGGAGGACCTGATCCCCGACATGTTCACCCAGGTCGTCGCCGTCAACGAACGCAGCAACCGGCTGCACACCTTCGTCGACTACCTGGAGCGGCACATCGAGGTCGACGGGGAGCAGCACACCCCGATGGCGATGCAGATGCTCGCCGACCTGTGCGGCGACGACGACGTGAAGTGGCAGGAGTGCGCGGACACCGTCAACACCGCGCTCGCCGCCCGGGCCCGGCTCTGGGACGACATCCTCGCCGCGGTGAAGGAGGGGCGCGACACGTGAGCGCCGCCGACCCGGTCCGGCTCTACCGCACGGTACGGCTGATCCGCCGGTTCGAGGAGCGGGCCGTCGAGCTGGTCCACTCCGGGCACATCGTCGGCGGCATCCACCCGTACCTCGGGCAGGAGGGGATCGCCGCGGGGGTGTGCGCCGCGCTGCGCGCCGAGGACCTGGCCACCGGCACCCATCGCGGGCACGGGCACGTGCTCGCGAAGGGCGCCGACCCGGCCCGGATGATGGCCGAGCTGCTCGGCCGGGAGACCGGGCTGAACCGGGGCCGGGGCGGCTCGATGCACGCCGCCGACCTCTCGGTCGGGGTGCTCGGCGCCAACGCCATCGTCGGCGCGTCCGGCGCGATCCTCACCGGCGCGGTCTGGGCCCGGCGGCGGCGCGGCGACGACGTGGTGGGCGCGACCTTCTTCGGCGACGGGGCGGTCAACGAGGGGATGCTGCTGGAGGCGTTCAACCTGGCCGCGCTCTGGCGGGTGCCGGTCCTCTTCGTCTGCGAGAACAACGGCTACGCCACCACCATGCCGGTCGCCGGCGCGGTGGCCGGCACCATCACCGGCCGCGCCGGGGCGTTCGGCATGCCGGCCGCCGTCGTCGACGGCCAGGACCCGGAGACGGTACGCGACGCCGCGGCCGCCGCCGTCGCGCGGATGCGCGCCGGCGGCGGCCCGGAGCTGGTCGAGGCGCGCACCTACCGCTTCGACGCCCACCACACCTTCGAACACGCGGTACGCCTCGACTACCGCCCGCCGGAGGAGGTGGCGCGGGGGCGCTCCCGCGACCCGGTGGACATCCAGGGCGCCCGGCTGCCCGCCGCCGAGCGGGCGGCCGTCGACGCCGAGGTCGAGTCCACCCTCGACGCGGCCGTCGCGTTCGCCCTGGCCAGCCCCGAGCCGGACCCGGCCGGCGCGCTGGACCACCTGTACGCCAGCGGGCTGACCGCCCGGACGGGAGGTGGCTGATGCCACGGCTGTCCTACCGCAGGGCGCTCACCCGGGCGCTCGCCGACGAACTGGAGCGCGACGGGGACGTGTTCCTGCTCGGCGAGGACATCCGGGTGGCCGCGTCGAACGTCACCGCCGGCCTGCTGAAGCGCTTCGGGCCGGAGCGGGTGCGGGACACCCCGCTGTCGGAGCAGGCGTTCACCAGCTTCGCCACCGGGGCGGCGCTGGCCGGGCTGCGCCCGGTGGTGGAGTTCCAGATCCCGTCGCTGCTCTTCCTGGTCTTCGAGCAGATCGTCAACCACGCGCACAAGTTCCCGCTGATGACCGGGGGGCAGTGCGCCGCCCCGGTCACCTACCTGGTGCCCGGCTCCGGCTCCCGCACCGGCTGGGCGGGGCAGCACTCCGACCATCCGTACTCGCTCTTCGCCCACGTCGGGATCGTCACCGCGGTGCCGGCCACCCCGACCGACGCGTACGGGTTGCTGGTGTCGGCGATCCGGCACGACGACCCGGTGGTGCTCTTCGCGCCGGCCGGTGCGCTGGACGTCCGGGAGGACGTCGACTTCGCCGCCCTGGGCCCGGTGCCACTGGGCCGGGGCGTGGTGCGCCGGGGCGGCGACGACGTGACGGTGGTGGCCGTCGGCCACCTGGTGCACGACGCGCTGGCCGTCGCCGAGGAGTTGGCCGACCAGGTGTCGGTGGAGGTCTTCGACCCGCGCACGCTCTACCCGTTCGACCTCGACGGGCTGGTCGACTCGGTGGCCCGGACGGGGCGGCTGGTGGTGGTCGACGACTCCAACCGGTCCTGCGGCATCGCCGCGGAGATCATCGCCAGCGTGGTGGAGCGGGTCCGGCTGGCCGCGCCGCCCCGGCGGGTCACCCGCCCGGACGGCGCGGTGCTGCCGTTCGCGCCCGCGTTGGACCGGGCCGTGCAACCGGGCCGACCGGCCCTCACCGCCGCCATCCACCACGTAGTGAAGGACGGAACATGATCGACGTCAACTACCCGTGGCCGGCGGCCGGCCGGGCGTGGACCGACCTGCCGGAGGCCGCCCGCCGGGCGATGGTGCAGGCCGGCGCCCAGGAGTGGGAGCGGGTCTTCCACGGCCGGGCGACGTACAACAAGCAGTGGCGGCTGGCCCGGCCGACGGTGATGACCGCCGACTCGTTCCGCGAGCTCAACGAGGTCTGCGACCGGATCGCCCAGCTCGTCCTGGACGCCTGCCGGCGGCGTGCCCGCACCGCGGGCGAGCTGCGCGCGCTGCTCGGCGTGCCGCTGGGGGAGACCCGCCTGCTCGACGAGGACGAACCGCTGACCGAGGCGCTGCTGGCCGCGTACCGGCCGGACGTGCTGCTCTCCGGCGGGGAGCCGCGGATCGTCGAGTACAACATCGACAGCAGCCTGGGCGGTGGCTTCGACGCTGACACGGTGATTCAACGTTTCGCCCAGCTCTACACCGAGCGCGGCCTGCTCGACGGCGTGCCGGCCCGGCCGGCTCCGTCCCTGCTCGACCAGCGGTTCGTGGCGATCCGCGACGAGCTGGGCCTGGCCGAGGGGGCCCGGGTGGCGCTGCTGATGGACTTCGACGCCGACTACCCGGGACTGGACGACCCGGAGACGTTCATCCGCATCCTCTCGCCGCTCGCCGACCGGGCCCGGCACTTCGGCATCGACCTGGTCATCGCCCCGGTCGCCACCGCCACCCTGGACGCCGACCGGCGGCTGGTGGTGGGCGGCGCGCCGGTGGACGCGCTGTTCCGGCTCTTCGTGCCCAACCGGGTCACCCCGAGCGCCGGCCTGGAGGCGGTGGCGAACGCGCTCGCCGCCGGCACCCTGCCGATGTTCGTCAGCACCGCCGCCTGGCTGCTCGGCAACAAGGTCAACTTCGCCTGGCTCTACGAGGACCTCGACCTGCTGCCCGCCGACGACCGGGCCCTGGTCCGCCGGTACGTGCCGCACACCGTGGTGCTCACCGAGGCCGAGCTGGACCGGGCGCTGGCCGGGCAGGCGGAGCTGGTCGCCAAGCCCGCCGACGGCTCCGCCGGCCACGACGTGCTGATCGGCCCGGAGCTGAGCGCGGCGGCCTGGGCCGACGGGGTGCGCGCCGCCGTGGCGCGGGGCGGCAACATCCTCCAGCGGTACATGCCGGCCGACCGGGTGGCGATGGACTTCGTGCAGATCGAGACCGGGGAGGTCGTCACCGCCGAGGTGCCGTACAGCATCGCCCCGTACCTGTTCGGCCGCACCGGCTCCGGCGCGCTCGCCCGGGTCGGCTACCCCGGCTGCGAGGGGGTGCTCAACCTCGCCCGCGGCGTCCTGATGACCGGCATGCTGCTCACCGACTGACCCCGGCCGACGATCGTCTGTCGGTTTCCGACGCCCGTCCCCGCGTGTCGCGTCGGAAAACGACAGACGATCACGGTCGGGCGGCGAGGTGGGCGCCGAGGCGGCGTACCGTCTCCGCCGCCGCGATGGCGTCGCTGCGGGCGCTGCCGTGCCGGCCGTCGCTGCTGTACAGCGACGCCTCCGCACCGGCCGGGTGGTCGGTCAGGTGCACGTGCACCGTCCCCAGCCGCGCGGCGAGCGCCCCGGTGTGCGCGGAAAGACGCCGCATCCGCGCACGCAGTCCGGGCCGGACCTGCGCCGGGACGGCCGGGCTGTGCGAGACGTCGAACATGCCGACGGTGACCACGTCCGCCTCGGCCGCCCGCAGCGCGGCGACCATCGCGGTCAGCTCGGCGTCCACCGCGTCCGGGTCGAACGAGGAGCGGAACGCGTCGTTGCCGCCGCAGACCACCAGCGCCACGTCCGGGTCGAAGGCCAGCGCCGCGTCCAGTTGCGCCGCGCGCACCTCGTGCGCCCGCAGCCCCCGCCGGCCCAGGTTGAGGTACGCCAGCCCGGGGCGGGCCGCGCGCAGCTCGGCGGCGATCCGGTCCGCCCACTGCACCGGCGGGTACCCGTCGACCGGCTCGCACATCCCCTCGGCGACGCTGTCGCCCAGCACCACGAACCGGCGCCACGGATGCCCGGCCAGCAGCTCCGCACTCTCGCCCTCGCGCAGGCAGTACGGGTCGGTCGCTTCGGTGAGCGTCGATGACATGGCGGGCAGGCTAACCGACCCGGGCGGCGGGCGTCGAGATCCCGTCGGGAGCCCGACCGCGAGCCGGCGGTGGCCCTGATTCCACCAGCGTCGATCGATCTCGGTGCGTTACGCGGCCACGTCCGGTCCGACCTCGGGTGAACAACCGCGCCGACGGTCTGGATCCGCCCGGGGTGCCGCGACAAACATGGGCGCTGATCGATCGGCCGACCCGGCCGTCCAGCCCTCCCCGGGAGGAACGCGTGAGACTCACTCGACGTGGTGTGCTGTCCGCCGTCACCGTCGCCCTGCTCACCGGCGCCGTCGCCGCGGCACCCGCGCACGCCGCCCCCGCACCCCTGTCCGCCGAACGGGCCGCCACCCTCGCCGCCTCGCTCGGCGCCGAGCGCACCGCCGGCTCCTACCTCGACGCCTCCGGGCGTACCGTCGTCGCCGTGACCGACGCGCGGGCCGCCGCCGCGGTCCGCGTCGCCGGCGGGCAGGCCCGCCTGGTCACCCGCAGCACCGCCGCGCTGGAGCGCGCGCAGTCCCGGGTGGACCTCGGCGTCACCGGCACCGCGACGTACCTCGACCCGGTGACCAACCAGGTCGTCGTCGGGGTGGACAGCACGGTCGGCGCCGCCGACCGGGCCCGCATCCGGGACGCCGTGGCCGCCTCCGGCGGCAGCGCCCGCACCACCGACCTGGCCGGCAAGTTGAGCATGCGGACCTCCGGCGGCGACGCCATCTACGGCGGCGGCTACCGCTGCTCCCTCGGCTTCAACGTGCGCAGCGGCAGCACCTACTACTTCCTCACCGCCGGGCACTGCACCAACCTGGCCAGCGCCTGGTACGCCAACTCGACGCTGAGCACCAAGCTCGGCGACCGGACCGGCAGCAGCTTCCCCGGCAACGACTACGGCATCGTCCGCTACACCAACACCTCGGTCGCCATCAACGGCTCCGTCGGCTCGCAGGACATCACCGCCGCCGGTGACGCGTACGTCGGCCAGGCCGTGACCCGCAGCGGCAGCACCACCGGCACCCGCACCGGCACGGTGACCGGCCTCAACGCCACCGTCCGGTACGCCGAGGGCACCGTACGCGGCATGATCGCCACCAACGTCTGCGCCGAGGGCGGCGACAGCGGCGGCCCGCTCTACGCCGGCAGCACCGCGCTCGGCCTGACCTCCGGCGGCAGCGGCAACTGCCGTACCGGTGGGCAGACCTTCTTCCAGCCGGTCAAGGAGGCCCTGAGCAAGTACGGCGTCGCCGTCTTCTGACCGACGGATCGGGCGGCTCCTTCGGCGCGTACCGGAGGAGCCGCCGCCACGTCCGGCCCGCGTAACCCTCGCGGTGGAGGTGTTCCTGCCCGCGCAGCCCGAGCTGGCCGCGGTGTCGTCGACCGCGGTACGCACGTTGCCGCTCCGCGGCGACCAGGCTCACCGCGGCTGAAGCAACCCGCGTTCGACCATGTGGGCGCGCAGCGTCTCGGCGTCCTCGGCGGACATCAATCGGCGCGGGATCACGGTCGCCGGCATCCGGCCGACGTACAGGACCCAGAACTCAGGGGTGTCCCTCACCTCGGTGACCCCGTCCCAGGCGATGCCACCGGATTCCGATCCGCTGCGCATCATGATGTTGTCGTCGGTGATGTCGTAGCCGCCCTCGACGGCGTAGCGACTGGAGCGGCGCCGGGCGCGCCACCGCACCGACGGTGCGTAGAGCATCGAGAGCAGACCACTCACGATCAGCGCGATGCACAGCGGCGTGATCCGGTCGCCCCACCCGAATCCTTGCGACGCGACGACACCGATCGCCCCGACCGCCGTCAGCACCGCGCCGATGTAGCCGTACCTGCGCAGCCGGACACTGCTGAGGGCGGCGGCCACACGGCCCGGGTAGGCGGGATCGGCGGGGACGTCGAAACGGATGTGCACGTCAGCACGATAGTGCCCGCACCCGCCTGCGGGCAGCGCGTCGTTCGCTGCCTGCGGGCCGGGTCGTCGGGGTTCCGCCGGATGTCGACGGCGGACGCGGCGCTGCGGTCAGGGAACGCCGGCCACCGGAGACACCCGCGCTGATGGATGCACCCGGGCTTTCACCTTCGTCGCCGGTACCGGGCCGGCCCTGAACTCCGTTCGCGCTCGGTCAGGAGCGACCGCGTGCGGACCGCCGCGTGATGCAGTCCGGGGCACGGCCACCGTGCCGCTCGCCCCAGCTCGGGCCCACGGCGGCGGCTGATGGCAGGACCGACGAGAAGTCTCCGGGTGCTCGGCGGTGCGGCGGAGAGCCGCTCGATGCGGGTGACCAGGAGCCCGACGTCGAGGAGGGTGCCGTGGGCGCTGGCGCGGAACTTCCCGTCGCCGGCATTGGCGGAGCCGGAATGGCGGTGGACGCAGCGGTTCGGGAGCTGGGGAAGTCGCGTGGGCCGGGCGGCCCAGGACAGCACGATTTGAGGATGCGCAGACATGATCTCCTCCTGAGGCCTGACGGGAGGCATGGGTGAAGAGCCGACGGCGACGTCAGCGACCGATGCGCGGGGAAGGTGTCAGGTCTACAGAGCAGGCGGCGTCACGCGGGGGGAGTCCTCTCGTGAACGGTGCGGAGAAGATGATGCAGCACAAGGTAGGGCGCGACAGGCTCGCCAGGCCACCCATTTCGTCCCGGTGCCGGGCGGCCTCCCGCGAGGGCGCGAGGACTCAGCGGGCGGGCACCGGCTCGGATGACGGCCGCCACTCCCGCCTGATCAGCCCGTAGACCCACGAGTCCGAGACCTCGCCGTTCACGACGCAGTCTTCCCGCAACGTCCCCTCACGCACGAACCCGCCGCTCCGTCACCGGCCGTGACGCAGCTCTGCGGCAGATCCGGGCGTCGCGCGTTCAGCCGATGCGCTCGGCCAGCGAGACGATGATCCCTTCGGGCCCCCGGACGTAGGCCATTCGCCAGGCACCCTCGTACTCGCCGATGCCACCGACCAGTCCGTAGCCCTCGCTCGCGGACAAATGACATGGGCCGTGCTCCTGTCGTCGTACGTCACTCATATCCCATGGCCGGGATGACATCGCCGAGTGCTGCTCTGATGAACTTGCGGGTCTCGTCGTCGAATTGGTCGTCACGGCTGCTCAGTTTGTGCGACTGAAACGTGGAAGGGGTGGCGAAGTCGTCGACGTCGAGCCGTTCGAAGAGGGCGCGGCGCTGCCCGGGCCAGTCGGCTGCGAGATCTTCCGCCTTCACCTCGATGAATCGCCTGCCCGTCAGGTCGGCCGTGTTCTTCCAGGTGAGCCATCGGTGGTACACCGGCTTGAGGTAGGCGAGCGCGCCGTCGACGGTGGCTGGTGCCCATGGCTGGGCCAGGTGGGATGCGAGCACTGCGACCGGGTGGCGCTTGATGTGCACGATGGTCGCTTCGGGGACCAGTTCCCAGAGGAAGTCCATGCGCAGCAGGTTGAACGGTGTCTTCTCGCACCAGGTCGGCTTGCCCGCGTCGGCGGCCGCTCCGCCGAACATGGTGTCGATCAGGCCCCGCAGGATTCCGAGCAGGTCGCCCCGGTCGCTGAAATACCTGGGAAGCACCCGGCGCAGGCTCGACGGTGCGAACGGCCCGGCCGGCCGGTCGGCGTTCGCGAAGCCTTCCGCGGGTGCAGGCTCGTCGAACGTGTACGCGATCAACTGCGGCCAGAGTTGTTGCACCGCGTCCCGGTAGCGCCGCTCACCGATCAGCTCGGGAACGGTCTTGCCGCGATCGTCGCGCCGGCCGGGCACTCGTACGGTGAGGAAGTCGCTCAACCGGTGCAGGGCGTCCTCACCGACGGTGGGGTCGTACCGATCGGTGAGCGCGTCGGCCAGGTCCCGCAGGCCACCCGGGTCGATGAGGAACTTGGTCTCCATGGGAATCCGGTGGATCAGCGGATGTTCGCCGATGATGTCGGCGATCCGTGACGTACCCGAACGACCCGTACCCGCAACGAAGACCGGTGAGGGGGAAGGCATGGGGAGCAGTCGAAAGCTCAACCCGACGCCTGTGCAAGCCATTTATCCCCTTCACTCGCCGCTGCGGGCCGGACCCGCATCCGCGCGCCGAGTGCGTACCGGATGGCCGCCTCCGCTCTCCGGCCGCATCGCAAAGTGCAGAAGCCTCACATCCGGCCGAGGTGGGCGGACGCCGGTCCAGGCTGCGCTTCCCGTGGCGTACCGGCGGGATGGCTGCGCCCGGCGCTAACCTCGCCGTGGGGGTGAGGCCGGGTGGTGCAGGTGGCGGTCTGCGGCCCGGCGTCCGCGACGCCGGCCGAGCTGGCCCACGCCCGCCGGGTGGGGGAGCTGCTCGCCGCGCGCGGCGCGACCGTCCTCTGCGGAGGTGGCGGCGGGGTGATGGCCGCGGTCGCCGCCGGCGCCCGCGCCCACCACGGCCTGGTCATCGCGGTACGCCCCGACGACGGCACCGCCCCCGGCCCGGTCGCCGACGCCTCGGTGACGCTGCTGACCAACCTGGGCCAGGCCCGCAACGTCGTGCTGGTGTGGAGCGCCGACGCGGTGATCGCGGTCGGCGGCTCCTGGGGCACCCTCAGCGAGGTGGCGCTGGCGATGCGCCGCGGTCAGGTGCCGGTGGTGGTGCTCGGTGGCTGGCGCGTGGTCGACGCCACCGGCGAGCCGGTGCCCGGTCCGCGCCACGTCGACACGCCGGAGGAGGCGGTGCGGGTGGCCCTGGCGGACCGGCCGGTGCGCGGGGGCGGCACCGGCGGCCGGCGGGCGTAGCATCCCGCCGTGATCTTCTTCGAGGAGACCGACGCGCCGGCCGAGGAGCCACCGCCCGGACCCGCCTGGCGGTACGCGGCCACGAACGCGGGCGCTCTCGGGGCGATGGTCGCCGTGACGGTCGCCGGCATCGTGCTGCTCGGCCTTGCGCTGGTCTACCACCGGGTCATCCTGTTCTGGCTGCTCGCCGCGGCGCACTCGGCGTCGGAGCTGTGGTGAGCCGACGGGCGACCGCTGGTGTGGCGCTGTCGGGCCGGGCGTCCGGGGGCAGGCTCACCAGCGAGGGGCCGCGGTAGGACCGTTGCGTCGAGACGATGATGGCGTGCGAGACACGGGGCGTTGGGCGGCCACGACCGCAGGCGCGAGGGTGGAGTTCCTGCCGGGCGCCGGTGGCGACCCCGCAACGGTGGAGAACATCGATGCCCGCATCTACCGCAGGGACGGCGTGGGCTACTACGCGACCTTCATGACGACCGACGAGATCGCCCGCGTCCTGAGGCGTTGGACCGGCTCGGGGGAGTGCGGGGGCGGACGATATTTCTGGTGCTCCGACCTGGTCATCGTCCCGTCGCCCGGGGTGCGGACGATGGTCGCGGCTGTCGGCGAGCTGATCCGATCCGGCGACATCGACGCCGTGCTCAGCAAGGTGCAGGAGACTGCGAGCGAGCCCGGCTGACCCGGCGTTCCGGGCAGATCACGACAGCCGAGAACCATCCTCCACAGCGAGGGTGCAGCAGGACGAACTTCTCGGCCAGTTGGCTGGCGTCAGACATCGATGCGAAGCCAGTGGTCACCGGCGCGAAGCCAGAGCATGCCGTCGCGGCCCTGTCCGCAGCGCAGGACCACCCGGCCGGGTACGCGCATCTTGCCTCGGTTGGTCACACTCCACCCGGCGTCGACCAACTCGGCGCGGACCACTTCGACTGATCGCTGATTGTGGTCGCGTATGGTCAGGACCGCGCGGTTGCCCCGTACGGCGAATCCGTCCGGTTGAGTTACAGGGCTGGGCCAGCTGGTCACCTCACCCGTGGACGGGGTGATCCGCGTCAGGAACGTGCCGCCGCGGCTGGTACCGGAATACCAGACCAGCCATACCTGCTCGCCCTCCGTCGCAGCGGCGCAGCCGCCCAACGGCCACTCAGGGAGACGGCCTTCCGGGGTCCATGTCACCTGACCGTCCGTACTCCAGCCAGTCAGTCCGGCTTGGGACGCCGGGTGACTCCCGTAGATCCCTTCGTCACCGTAGGCCGTCCAGATCGACCCACCGGGATCGGTCACCAGGACTGGAATGTCGTCGCCGATGCAGAAGGCGTTCTGATGCTCGCCCTCCAGGGAGCACACCAGGGCGTTCGGTCTCCACGAGCCGGCGTCCTCCCCCCTGCCTGCGCGTCCGCTTGCCACCAGGAGTCGTGAATCAGGAAGAAGAGCGATGTGAGCGGGTGATAGCGGTATGTCCTTGATCGTCTGGCGGCGAGTTCGGCCGTCAGCTCGACGGACCACCAGTACGCCGTCGAAGGGGACCTCCGGGCTCCGTCCCACCCAGCCCTTGACGTAGCGGCTCTTACGTAGGTGACGTCGATGGACGAACAGGACGGCAAGATCGCCTGTCGGGCCGACTGTCCACCACAGAGGGCGTCGCCCTGCCCAGATATCCGCGGTCGACGGCCGCCATACCCGTTGAGCCTCGATGGCCGCTGACACAGCACCCCCGTTGTCTGGCAGCACGCAGCTTAGGTGCGAGCAGTGCATTGATGCCGCGACTTCCGTCGGCCGAGCGTGGCACCGGAAGCCACCGACTGTACCCGGACTGATCTTGAAGGCGGCGAAATCCGGCCGCAACGAGCCGACGCAGGGCGGATGACCGGGATGACCCTCGACCCCAACAGCACGCCGAAAGTTCACACCGAAGAGGTCACCTCTGACGTGTCCCGGGTGGTCGATCCAGGGACGCCAGCCCTGGGTCACACAGGGGGCGTGCGAAGGTCTCTGGGTGTGGTTGGTCGATCGCGCTTTCCGCTGCTTTGACGCGGGAACGCACCAAGGACGGTGTCACAACGTGGCGCGCCCGGCCGTTTGATGCGGGTGTCGCCAGGAAATCCATGGCGGTGCGCCGATGGGGTCGACATCATCGCCTCACTCGATGCCGAACTGCCACCGGACCCAGCAGGCAAGGTGGGTGAGGGCGGCCGAGACGGGGTCGGTCATCGTGCCGCCTAGCTCTACCGCCAAGACGGCGATGTCAAGTTCACCCTGCACGGCTACAACTTCATCGACGATACGTACCTGGAAACGATCTTCATCAGCGCGGACACGGCCGACCTCAGTTGGGCCTTCGACGCTTGGCGTTCGGTGGCTCGATCCGCCGGTCAGCGATCAACGGGTTAGGGGATCAGCATCTCTTGTCGATGCGCTGCCGTGCCCGACCTGTGCCCGGTTGAATTTGTTCGAGGATTTTCCATCGCTATCACCTGACCTCGTGCGGGTGAGCGGTGGTTAGCGGAGATAGAGGCGGTAGCCCTGGGCGCTGGGCTGAAGGCCACGTGAGGCGTAGAACGCGTGGGCATCGGCGCGGTCAGCGCGGGAAAGCAGCTGCACTTGTAGCAGCCGGTGTCGCGAGCCAGCTGGGTCAGCGCGTCGAACAGTCGGCTGGCCACCCCCTGCCGACGGGCGCCGCCGGCGACCACAACGTTCTCCACGAGCATGTGCGGTCGGCCGCCGCGGGTCAGATTCGGCACCACGAGGCAATCCACCGTGCCGACCGGCACGCCGTCGCGGGAGGCGATCAGCGCAGCGCGTCCCGCCTGACTGACGATCTCCCGCCAGATCCGGACCGCTTGTTCGGCGGGCAGCACCGGATCGCTCGGATTCAGGTCGGCGTACAACGCTGCCAACGCCATCACGTCGTCCTCGGCGGCGCGGCGCACGGTGATCGTCACGGCCACGACCCTACGGCGGTCGCGCACACCAATACACCCGCTGCCGCGTCAGAACGTACGGATACGCACATGGTCCGCGGGTGTCATGCGCCTGCCATCGTGTCCGACGAAGGTGCACGCTCGTGCCGTCGGCAAGGCGTGGTCCACGGTCGCAGTTCCCGTGGCCGATGGCTGCTCCGCGCATCAGTCGACGGAGGGCAGGCCGACTGCCGGCGATGCCTGGTCTCGCATCATGTTTGACGGATCGGCGTCGGAGGATCCTTGACACCAGGTCATGATCGATTGGGCGGTGCTGACCAGGTGTCTGTTTGATGGTAAGTCTGGTCAGGTCGTTGCGATGGTGCCTACGGTGCTTCGGTGCATGACTCTTCTGTGTCGGACGGCTTGGCAGAGTTGACCGGCGTGCAGATGCTGTGGTTCAGCGACTACTACGACGGGCCATTGGATGGTCTGGCACTGTACGACGGCCGGGAGTACTGGTTCATCGCCGTTACCGATGAGCGCGGCAATCCCGATGATCAGCGATGGCGCCGCTACGTGCTTCATGCGATCTCTGACGAGCAGGTTCAGGCAGAGTGGGTGGAGCACCGTGAGTTTGTGGCTGTGGTGGGTGGGCCGGGGTGCATGCACAAGCCTGCTTGCGCCCGCGGCCCTGGTAATGCCGACGCGGCGGCTGGCTGGTACCGCAACCATCCATGGGACATGCGGCCCGATCATGCCGGTGCGCCAGCGATCGGGTGGTTCCGCGGGTAGGACGTTGGCGTGGCTGGCGCGACGAGCATCTCTTCCTATGCCAGAGATGCTGGGCTGGTAGTAGAGGCATGGTGCCGTGCCCGAGGGCCGGCCAGCCCGGGTGACCAACTGAGTGACGACGGGTGCAATCGGCAAGGAACGAACCACGCATGTCGGTGGACGGTGACCGCTGCCAAGAGTGCCTGCCGCCCCAGGTCGGCGAGCCGTGTTGGTTGCCTGGGGGTCAAGGAGCCCATGGCTTTGCGGGCGCCCGGGGGCATGCAGCGAGACATCAGCGGCAGAACGCGCCAGCCGGGAGTTGACATGCCTGCTCGGGTCCCCTGGGATAGGAGGCGAATATCGCCGCGCAAGGAGGGCCGCCATGCCTCATATCCCTGACCGCGTAGTTCTCAGGGCGTGGCGTCAAAGCGGGGAGTCTGGCCGGATCCACTACGTTGCGGCCAAGGCTGGCGGCGGGGAGCGACGCCTCTACGTGGACGAGGGCAACGCTCTGTACACGGTCCTTGATGGTCATCTCCTCGCCCAGGGCTACACCGGACCTGCTAGCGGTAAGACCGACGAGCAACCCGCCTGACCTCGCCCCTGCTGCACCGGTCACAGCCGCTACAAGGCAGCCAGGAGGCAGCGAGAGAGTCAGCAACGGACAGCACGAAACGATGCAGCACGGTAAATTCGCCTAGTTCTGCAACATGAAACGGCATCGGCTAGCCGCGAGCGATGTGCGGCACCCGCGTTCACACCGAAGAGGTCACTGGTTCGATCTCAGTATCGCCCACGCACGTCAAAGGCCACTTCCCGGAAACGGGAGGTGGCCTTTCTGCTGCCCTACGGTAGCTTCGTGCAGCACCGAATCGGCTGGCTAGCACTCACTTCGGCTGCGGGGGACTGAGCCATGCGAGGGGCTGTCCGCTGAGGGCGGCGTCGGCGAGGCGGTGCGCGCTCGCGGTCTTGAGTGCCGCTCGTGAGCTGTCGATCCAGCGCTGGACGTTGTCGATGCCCTGATGGCGGTACTCGACGGCTTGGACGAGGCATTCCAGCTTGTCGGCGTCGCGGGCGACGACGGCTTCCAGCGTCTCGCCGGCTTCGTATTCAGCGACGGCGGCGGTGATGACGTCGGCGATGGCCGGTGGGCAGGCGGCGATCTGGTCGGCGGTGACGGCGGTGTTGGGTACGGCGGTGAGGTAGCGCTTGGCGATGTGGGGGATGTCGGTGATCCGGGTTTCCTGGGTGTCGTGCAGGACGCAGAGCATCGACACCCGGGCCGGGTTGGCGCCTTCCATGGCGGCGAGCATCATTCCGATGAGCGCGGTCCGGAAGGAGTGCTCGGCGATGGACTCGGGGTGTTTGACGCCGGCGAACCACCAGCCGGTGCGGGCGGCGCGTTTGAGGACGCCGGCTTCGAAGATGAAGCGCATTGCTCCGGCGGCGTCGTGGTCGTCGCTCATCTGTCCGTCCCTGTGCCGGTGAGTCCGTCCGCCCGGAGGCTGTAGACGATAGAGGTTAGTTCCTGCCGCGACTGGACGGAGATCCGGTCACTGTCCAGGAGCGGGACACTGCGGTTGAGGAGTGACCGGGTCGCGGTGGGGTTGTCGAGGGCGAGGCCGCGTCGTGCGGCCAGTAGAGCCCAGACGTTGTGGATGTTGAGGTCGACGAAGGGATGCGCTGGGTCCAGGCGCTGGACCAGGTGCCGAAGAAGGATCGAGCCGTGCCAGTCCGCGAGCGTCCCGGGCATGAAGCAGTCGTCGCGGTGGCGGTACGGGATTTCGCCTACCCAGTAGGCCGAGTAGTTGAGGGCCGCTCGTTCGCAGGCGTCGTCCGGATGTGCCCGGGCAATGAAGTATCGCAGCGGTTCGGGGTTGCCCTGGTTGGCGAGGGACGTGACGACGGAGCGGACGTCGGGCCACAGAGGTGACCAGGTGCGGAAGGTGGTCATTCGGCGGGCGCGGGCGGTGGTCTGGGTGAGCCATCCCGCCGCCGCCCTGGTGGGGTCCATGCCGGCGAGGAAGCAGGCTTGCCGGTGCAGAAGTACGTACGGATTCCGTCCGGCGGCTGCGCGTTCGGCGAGCACGTGAAGGTGCGCGAAGAACGTGCGCTGCTCGTCAGTGGCCAGTGTCGGCCCGGATGCGACCGGACCTCGCCGCGGGTGGGCGATGGGTAGCCCTCTGGCGAAGGTGGGTGTCTGTCCGAGGACGGCCCAGAGGATCAGATCGGTCAGGCGGTGCGTGAGCACGGACCAGCCCAGCGGTTGTTCAGCGATGTCGCAGCGGTCCACCTGATCGTCGAGGACTGCGGCGAGGATGAAGTCTGCCTCGGCGGCGTCGTCGAGCGCGGCGAGCAGGGCTGCGTTCGCGCCGAGCCGTCTGAGCCGGTTCCGGACGGCGATCACTTGCCCGAGCGGCACTGCGGTGAAAGGCCGGCGCCCGGTTTCCCAGCTCTGTACGGTCACGCGGTCGACGCCCAGGTCGACGGCGAGCTGCTCTTGCGTCAGCGGGATGGACTCACGGATCAGCTTGAGCAGGTAGCCGGTTACCTCGCCGCGCTGTAGTGCTGATCGTCCGCGACCTGCCATGCGTCATCCCTACGTTGACCGGTGGTCGACGTTCCCGCCTTGAAACCAGCGCTGCGGCAGTACATATGGCCTGCTCACTCGTACTACGGGTGAGTCCAACCGCCGCCGTCGTGATCGTAGCGTCGCAGTTACCGAACGTTCCAGAGCTGATCCCGTGGTTCGGGGTCGGCTATGGAGCGCTGCCCGGCGGAGGGAGGCAGTGATGCGAGACAGAACACCACCGTGGCGACGAGTGTCCTACGACCAGTACCTGATCGCCGTCGCGATGACCATGGTCCGGCGACACCGCCCGGCATGGTCGTGGCGGAAGTGGAGCTGGATCTGCCGCTGCGGCGTCGACCTGCCCTGCCGCAGCCGACACCGCATCCCGATCAACCGAAAGTACTGGCCCGCCCAGGAGGAGCAGTGAGCAACGAGGTGGAGCAGCAGATCCTCGTCGTACATCTGCCGGGCGAGGACGGCCTGTGCACCGGCTGCCGGGGCTGTTGGTCGCGGCTCACGCCGTACCCGTGCTGGCAGGTCGAGTGGGCGACCAGCCGGCAGGCGCGGTCGCTGACGGCGGCGCTGCTCGGAGGCTGCGCATGACCACGCACGGACCGGTGCTGCCGATCTGGAGCTGCGGCGGCTGCGACGCGCCCTGGCCCTGCCGCACCCGTCAGCGAGAGCTGCGCGCGGAGTTCGACGGCGCTCCGATATCCCTGGCCCTCTACCTGGGTGCTCAACTGGTGCGCGCCTCCGAAGACCTGACCTGGGTGCCGGCGGGGGTGCTGCACCAACGCATCCTCGGCTGGCTGCGGTGAGCATCCTGCGGCCCGGCGACGAGAAGTTCCACTACAGCGACGGCTCCCACAAGTGGATCCCACCAAACCCGGACTACGACCAAGAGGTCTGGGACGAGCAGGTCCGCCAGCACAAGCAAGGCCACCTCAGCAACGAGCGTCCAAAGGTCCGCATCCAGCGGCTGATGTGATGCCAGCAGTACAGCAGCGAAGTACAGCAACCGAGCCAGCCGAACCGGACCGGACCGGACCGGACCGAGAAGCGTGCCACCAAGCCGTCTGACTTAGCATCGAGCCCGATCCGACCCGCTCGGAGAGTTCACACCGAAGAGGTCACTGGTTCGATCCGAGAAGCGCCCGTGCCTGCCGGTGCAGACCGCGCCCGGGCTTACCCGACGTCCGGCCGGTGACCTGTCCGCGCCCGCCCCCGGTCGTCTCGTGCGGCTGCTGACCTGACGACGGGCCGGCCCGTGGCCGAGCCCGCACACCGCTGCCGGCGGCGGCAGCAGTGTCGAGGCCGGCCCGCCGCCGGCAGCCAGGGGACCGCGAGGTGCGGCCACCCGGGTCAGACGACCCGCCTCAGTCGCTCTCGTCCACGAACTTGTAGTAGCTCATGCGGAACCGCTGCAGCAGCGCGCGCATGAACTCCGCACCGGACTGCGGCGGCACCCGCCCCGACCCGGCCGGTACGCCGTTGTCGTAGAAGTCCTGCGCCAGCGCCCCCCACTCGGGATCGAGAACGGCCAGCGACACCACCTGGCCCGGCTGCCACCGGAACTCGGCCACGCGTCGGTTGGTGTGCTGCGCGAACGTGTACAGCGCCACGCGGGTCGGTGCCGGCTCCGTCATTCCTGCCTCCTGGTTCACCCTTGCTCCTTCGGTCACCACGGGCTCGGCGGACGGAACGCCGTCCACGCCTCGCCGGTGATCGTGCCTCGGCTGCGTATCTCGTTGCAGCGGTCCATCGCGCCGGAGACCGCCCTCTCGTCCAGGCCGGTGGCGCGTAACCGGTCGGCGAGCACGGCGGGATCGGTGGCCTGGATCCGGGCCATCGTCTCCGGACCGAGCGGCCGATTCATCTGCTGCTGCACAAAGTCGGAGCGCAACGGTTCGGCGTTCGACTGGGGGAACGAGTAGCCGTGGTCGATGGCGACCAGGCGTCCGTCGGGACCAATGAGGACGTGCTGGTGAGCCGGTCACGCCAGGTCCTCGGGCTTCACCCTCCCCTTCCCGAGAAGGTTCTTGGCAAGGAGCAGGCGGCCGAGGATGACCGCGTAGATGTTGCTGACCAAGATCAGGGCAGCTGCGCCGAACTCGCCGTGGCCAGCCAACATCAGAGCAGGAGGACCAGCGAACAGCAGCACGGGCAATACGAAGAGCCATGTGGGGAACCGCAGGGAGTAGACAAGCGAGGGGGCGGACGGCTTGGGCACGACGTCATTAGAACCCAACTCAGACAGGGAGGGCCGGAAGCCCGCCCGCCGACTGAGTGACTGGCCGGGTGATGACCGAGGCGAGCGAAGGCGGACGCCTACGGTCCCTTCGAGCAGGTCAGCTCTGTCGGCCGCGCAGTTCGTCGGCTGGCGATGGTTTCTTCACACCGAAAAGGTCCTACCAGCTGATCCCTTGCCTGATCGGCGGCCGGGTGTCGGCCGCGTCGCCGTCGCCCGCGAGCGGCGAGCGCCCCGCCCCGATCGGGGCGAACTTCCTGCTCCGTGGCTGCCGGGCGGCCCCGTGCCGTGCCGGCAGGGGTGGGTTGGTGTCGGGCGCGGTGGCGAAGAGGAGAAAATGGACGAATGAGAAATCGGGCCGGCCTGACCGAGGTGGAGTACTTCGTACTGCGCGAGTCCGACGGCGACGCGCCCCTGCCCGAGATCGCCGGTGCCTGGCTCGACACCGGGCCGATGTCGCCGACCGTCGACGAGGCCGTACCGGCGCTCGCCGGGGCGCTGGTCGGCCTGACCGCCGACGGTCTGGTGGAGGTACGCCGGTTCACCACCTGGCCGGCACCGTGGAACGGCGGCGCGCGGGTCGCGACCGAGCACCTGCGTGCCGAGGTGGCCGGGAGTGGTCCCTGGCTCCCCGGCCCCGCCCGAACCGGTCTGCTGATCGCCCGCATCACCGACCAGGGCGGGACGTACCTCTGACTGCCGGCCCGCAGACGCGGTGGCAGACTGGCCCGGTGGACGAGATCGCCGGCCGGCAGTGGTACGCGGTCCGCTGCGTGTTCCACAACGACGCCGGTGCGCCGATCGTCTACGAGGAGCGCATCACGCTCTGGCGGGCGGGCAGCATCGACGAGGCGACAGCCCTGGCCGAGGCGGAGGCCGTCGAGTACACCGAGGAGTCTCCTTCACCTATTCCGGGCTCGCCCAGGCGTACCGGCTGTTCGACGAGCCGGGCCACGGCGCGGAGGTCTACTCGCAGCTGCGGGACAGTGACCTGCCGCCCGACGCGTACCTGACCCGGTTCTTCGACACCGGCGACGAGCGCCAGGGGACGGTGGGCTGACTCAGCCCACCGCAGCCCGGAGCAGGGTGACGTCGTGCTGGTCGACGGCGCGTGGCGGGTAGCCCTCCCGGAAGCGCAGCTGCTGGGCCACTGACAGGCACGGCACCGGCCGGCCGTCGAGGGCGCCCACGGTGAAGCCGTCCGCGGCGTAGTCGAAGCTGGTGCCGTCCAGCCCCTCCTGCACCCCGCTGCCGTCCGGCCGGAACGCCACGGGGTGCAGGTCGACCCGCCGGCCGTCCGGCGCGGTCAGCTCGGCGCGGACCGGCAGCCAGTCGACCGTCACGGCGAAGCCGAGCCGGTGCAGCAGGGCCAGGACCTCCGCCTGCTGGGCGGAGTCGATGGCGAGGTCGAGATCGCCGTGCGGTCGGGTCTGCCGGCCGACCACCGCGTCCACCGCCCAGCCGCCGGCCACCCAGGCCCGTAGCCCGTGCGCGGCGAACTCCGCCAGCAGCACGGTCACCTCGTCTGCGTCCATCCGGTCAGCCTGCCAGACGGTGCCGACGCCCCCGCGGACCGGCTCAGACGGGCCCCTGACCGATCTCAAAGCCACGCCAACTGCCTACCGATGTGCGCTGGTCAGGGCCGTGCCGACACCGCCGGTTCCGGTTCCCGCCCGCCCACCCGCAGCGCCCCCACCAGCAGCGGCGCCACGGTCAGCACCAGGCACGCCGCCGACATCACCCACAGCGCCGGGACCAGCCCGAGGGCGGCCACCGACCAGCCGCCGAGCAGCGCCCCCACCGGCAGCCCGACGAACGCCAGCGAGCCGGAGAGGCCGATCACCCGGGTCTGCAACGCCTCCGGCACCCGCTCGTAGAGCGTCGCGCCGAGCAGCGGGTTCACCGTGGCGATGGCCACCCCGGACAGGAACGTCACGACCAGCACCACCGCCAGCTCGTCGCTGACCGCGAGCGCCAGCAGCCGGGGCGTGCCGCTGGCCGCCGCGCCCACCGCGAAGGTCAGCCGTCGGGGCAGCCGCGGCCCGGCCATGGTGAACAGCACGTTGCCCAGCAGCGCGCCCGCGGAGAAGACCCCCAGCACCAGCCCGAAGCCGGCCGGGTCGCCGAACACCTCGGCCACCCAGAGCGGGATGTAGACGGCCACGCTGGCATTGGCGAACATGTTCAGCGCCGAGATCACCACCAGCATGGTCAGCAGCGTCCGGTCGGTGCGCAGGTAGGCGAAGCCGCCGCGCAGCGCCCGCAGGTAGCTCTCCCGGGGCGCCGGCTGAGCCGGCGCCGGCGGGCGCACCAGCACCCCGATCAGCAGCGCGCAGAGCGCGAAGGTGGCCGCGTCGATCCAGATCGCCCGGGTCACCCCGACCCAGTCGATGAGCAGTCCGCCGAGCACCGCGCCGAAGAGGGTCACCCCACGGGTCAGCCCGTCGTAGGCGGAGGTGAGCCGGATCAGCGGCACACCGGCCCGCTGCGCGGCCGGCCGGAACATCACGTGCTTGACCCGGTCGCCGATGCCGCGCAGACCGCCGGCGACCGCCACCAGCACGACCAGCGTCCCGAACCCCAGCCAGGGCGCCAGGGCCACCACCGCCATCGCCGCGGCGCTCGCCGCGTCCGCCACGATCGAGGTGCGTCGCAGGCCGAACCGGTCGGCCCAGGGGGTGGCCAGCGCGCTGGAGAGCAGGTACGGCAGGGTCTCCGCCGCCGCCACCACGCCCATCTTGGTGGGGCTGCCGGTGCTCTCCAGCACCAGCCAGGGGATCGCCACCACCGAGATGCGGCTGCCCAGGTTGGAGATCAGGTCGGCGGCGACCAGGACGGTCAGCTCCCGGCGCGGGTTCACGGCCGGCCGCCGGTCGCCGTGACCTCCTCCACCGGTGGGTGCGCCGCCGCGTACCGGGCCCGCAGGGCGTTCTTGTCGACCTTCGCCGAGCGGTTCAGCGGCAGCCGGTCCAGGAACTCCACCGCGCCGGGCGCCCAGGTCTCGCTCAGCTCGGCGGTCACCAGCGCGATCAGCTCCTCCCCGGTGACGGTGGCGCCCGGCGCCGGCACCACGAACGCGTACGGCAGTTCGCCGGCGACCGGATCGGGTACGCCGACGACGGCGGCGGCGCGCACCTGCGGATGGCCCGCCAGGACGTCCTCGATCGGTCGGGAGTAGATGGGCCAGCTGCGTTGCCGGGTGAGGATCCGGTCCTGCAACCGGTCCACCAGGTAGAGGTAACCGTCGTCGTCGAGGTGCCCGACGTCGCGGGTGCGGACCCAGCCGTCGACCAGCGTCTCGGCGGTCAGCTCCGGCTGCCCGTGGTAGCCGGCGAAGCTGAGGTCGGTGCGGACCCACACCTCGCCGTCGTCCCCCGCCGGCAGCACCCGCCCGTCGGCGTCCCGAATCTCCACCGTCACGTCGCCGTACGGCCGGCCACAGGAGCGCAGCCGCTGCGGGTGCTCCGGGTCGTCGGTGAGCCCGGGCAGCGCGGTGATGACGACGGCCTCGCTGAGGCCGTACACGATGCGCAGGACCGGGCCGAAGCGGGCGATCGCCTGCCGCAGCCGGGCGGGCGCGGCGGGCCCGGCGCCCACGTTGAACATGAACATGGCGGAGAAGTCGGCGCCGTCCAGCGCCGGGTGGTCGAGGACCTCGTAGAGCATCGGCGGGGTGACGAAGGTCGAGTTGATCCGTTCGGTGTCGACGGTGCGGATGAACGTCGCCGGGTCCCACTGCTGGCGCAGGAAGAGCACGCCGCCGGTGAAGAGGTTGAACAGGGTGGTGATCTGCCCGCTGGCCAGCCACATCGGCGAGTGCGACAGGTGCCGCAGCAGCGGGAAGCCGGCCGCGCGGAAGTCGGCGGCCAGGGCGAGGATCTGCCGGTAGAAGCTCTCGGTGTGGTGCACCAGCTTCGGGGTGCCGGTGGTGCCGCTGGTCTGCAGGAACGACTCCGGGGTGGGGACCTCGCCGGGCGGTGCGACGCCGGCGGCCGGGACGAGCTCCGCGCCGAGGCGCAGCACCGGGGTCCCGGGCAGCGAGGCGGCGATGTCCCCGCCGAGGCCGTCGCCGGCGCGGGCGTGGTGCACGAAGACGTCGGGGCGGGCCAGCCGGACGAACTCGTCGATCTCGCGGCGGGAGGTCACCGGGGCGATCCACATCGTCCGGCAGCCGAGCAGGTGCAGCGCCAGTTGCAGCAGCGGTCCCTCCACCGCGTTGCCGAGCATCACCAGCACCGCCGCGCCGGGGCGTACCCCGTGCCCGGTCAGCGCCGCGGCGAGCCCGCGTACCTCGGCGGCGACCTCGGCGTAGCTGAGCCGGCGGCCGTCGCCGACCAGGGCCTCCCGGTCGCCGAACCCGGCGAACAGCTCCAGCGCGTCGTGCACGTAGTTCGTCGGTCGAGCGGACCCGTCGGTCATCGCACAGCCCCCAGTCGATGCGGTGGCGGTCGACGCGGCGGCCCGGTGGGACGCGCCGTGGCGACCGGCGGGAGAGGACGCCCCGGCAGGTCGCCGCCGGGACGCGACGACGGGTGCGCGGGTCGGCGACCGCGCCGCCGCCGATTGCGAGCCTAGGTCGGCGGCGGCGCCGGTGGACAGAGCCGAACGGCGTCCGACCCCGCCCCGAAGGCATTTGACCATGTCGATCAGGTTGATTGACGCCCGTCAGCGCCAGCGGCTAGTTTCCGGACCATCGTCCAGTCGGCACCGTCAATGGATGCCGGTTCTGGGCTGCCAACGATGGAGGTTCCATGTCGACCCCGAAGAGATGGCATGTCATAGCGGCCGCGTCCGCGGCCCTGGTCGTGGCCGCCCCGGCGGTGGTGGCCAGCGCCGGCCCGTCCGACACCGACCGCCGGCACCCCCGCGCCGAGTGGGCGGGCAGCTGGGCCGCGGCGGTCACCCGCGGCAACACCGTCGGCCTGACCAACACCGGGCTGAACAACCAGAGCATCCGGATGACCGTGCACACCAGCGTGGGCGGGGACCGGCTGCGGGTACGGCTGAGCAACCTCTACGGCGAGCAGGCGGTGCAGGTGGGGCACGCCACCGTCGCCCGCCCCAACACCGCCACCGTCGACGACCGGTCCGACATCGACGCCGGCTCGCTGCGCGAGCTGACCTTCGGCGGCGCCACCGCCGCCACCATGAACAAGGGCGCCGAGCTGCTCAGCGACCCGCTGGACTTCCCGGTCCGGGAGCAGGAGGACCTGCTGGTCACCCTGCACTTCCCGGTGCTCACCGGGCCGGTGACCTTCCACGGCCAGTCCAAGGCCACCACCTTCATCGGCGCCACCGACCTGACCACCGCCGCCGATGGCGCCGGCTTCACCATCAAGCCCAACTGCTGCTGGATGTTCCTCTCCGGCATCGACGTCCAGCGCCGGCACAGCCCCGGCGCGGTGGTGGTCCTCGGCGACTCGATCGGCGACGGCAACGGCAGCACGGTCAACGCCAACAAGCGCTGGCCGGACCTGCTCGCCGACCGGCTGGTCGACGCCCGGCCGGAGGTGCGGACGCCCGGGGTGCTCAACCTGAGCCTCGCCGGCAACCGGCTCAACCACGAGGGCACGGAGCCCGGCGCCGGCGGCTTCCCCGGCTACCCGGAGCTGGGCCCGAACGCCCTGGCCCGGCTCAACGAGGACGTCTTCCCGCAGACCGGGGTGCGGACCGTCGTCACCCACCTGGGCATCAACGACATCTGGATGTCCAACGACCCCGCCGACCGGATCATCGCCTCGTTGCGCCAGGTCAACCAGCAGGTCAAGGCCCGCGGCCTGCGCAGCCTGGCGGCCACCCTGACCCCGTACGAGGGGCACGGCAACCCGGGCGTGTGGACGCCGGAGAAGGACGCCACCCGGCAGGCCGTCAACGCCTGGCTGCGCGGCCCGGGCGCGGGTGAGTTCGACGGGCTGCTCGACTTCGATGCGGTGCTGCGTGACCCCGCGCAGCCGAGCCGGCTGCTGCCGGCGTACGACTCGGGTGACCACATCCACCCGAACGACGCCGGCAACCAGGCGATGGCGGACGCCGTGCCGCTCCGACTGCTCGGACTGTGACACCGGTGGGGCGGCGGGGCGACCCGCCGCCCCACGTCCATCGCCGGGAGAGGCAGCACCGTGGACGTCGACGAGATCCTGACCGGGCTCTACCGCGAGCCGGGTCGGCAGAACCCCTACCCGTGGTACGCGGCCCTGCACCGGCACGGTCCGGTCAGCGCCATCGCGCCCCGCCCCGAACACCGCGCCATCGGTGTCGTCGCCGGCGGATACGACCTGGTGAGCCAGGTGCTGCGCGACCCGGCGTGGTCCAAGCAGGCCCCGCCGGGCTGGCAGGAGCAGGAGATCCTGCGCACGCTCCAGTCCTCGATGATGTTCGTCAACCCGCCCGACCACACCCGGATGCGGGCGGTCTTCGCGAAGACCTTCACGCCGCGCCGGCTCGGCGCCCTGGAACCGGTGATCGTCAAGGTGGTGGACGCGCAGCTGGAGCGGATGGCCGAGGCGGGGGCCGACGGCGGCGAGGTGGATTTCGTGGCCGACTTCGCCTACCCGGTCCCGGCGCTGGTGATGGCCCGGTTCATCGGACTGCCCGAGGCCGACCTGTCCTGGTACCGGCAGCGGGTGGACCGCATCGACGAGTTCCTGGACGTGGCCGGCAAGACCCCGCAGCGCCTCGCCCGGGCCAACCAGGCCGCCGCGGAGCTGCGCGCCTGGTACCGGGAGCTGATCGCGCACCGGCGCCGGCATCCCGGCGAGGACCTGGTCAGCGGGCTGGTCGAGGCGCTCGACTCCGGCGACGTGGAGCTGACCGAGGACGAGCTGGTCAGCAACCTCATCGTGCTGTTCAACGCGAGCTTCGTGACCACCGTCTACCTGTTCAGCAACGGGCTGCCGGTGCTGCTGGCCCACCCGGACGTCGTCGCGGCGCTCCCCGCCGACGAGAAGCTGGCCGGCGGCTGCGTGGACGAGGTGCTGCGGCTGGAGAGCCCGGTGCACTTCCTGGCCCGGGCCGCGCCCGAGGACACCACGCTCGGCGGGGTGCCGGTGCGGCGCGACGAGAACGTGCTGCTGATGATCGCGGCGGCCAACCGTGACCCGGCCCGCTTCGCAGACCCGGACCGGTTCGACCCGCACCGGGGCGGCCCGCCGTCGCTCGCCTTCGGCCTCGGCCCGCACTTCTGCCTCGGCGCGGCGGTGTCCCGGACGGAGGGCCGGCTCGCCCTGCCCCGGCTCTTCGCCCGGTTCCCCCGGCTCGCCGTCACCAGGACCCCCACCTACAGCGGGAGCCTCTTCCTGCGCGGCATCGACAAGCTCTTCGTCTCGACCGGCGGATAGGAGACGGCATGACCCTCGACCCCCAGGTGCGGGCGTATCTGGCCGCGCGGGCCGCGACCGGCACCCCACCGCTGTACACCCAGACCCTGGCCGAGGCCCGCGCCGCCGACCTCGCCGCGATCCGCGCCGGCGGCGGCGACGTCGAGCCGGTGCACGAGGTACGCGACACCCACGTTCCCGGCCCCGCCGGCCACCTCCGGGTACGCGTCCACCGACCGGCCGGCGAGGACCCGATGCCCACGCTCGTCTACTTCTTCGGTGGCGGCTGGACGCTGGGCAGCGTGGAGACCGCCGACGGGATCTGCCGGCGGCTGGCCAACGCCGCCGGCTGCCAGGTGGTCACCGTCGGCTACCGGCTCGCCCCGGAGCACCCCTTCCCGGCCGCCGTGCACGACTGCCACGCGGCCACCCGGTGGATCGCCACGCACGCGCGGGAGTTCCGGGCCGACCCGGACCGCCTCGCCGTCGGCGGCGACAGCGCCGGGGGGAACCTCGCGGCGGCGGTCACCCTGCTCGCCCGCGCCACCGGCGGTCCCCGGCTGGCCGGGCAGCTGCTGGTCTATCCCAACACCGACCAGCGCGCCGACCGCGCCCCGGGCGGCGACGAGGATCCGCTGCTGTTCAACCGGCACTCCGTCGAGTGGTACCGGGGGCACTACCTGGCCGACCCGGCCGACGCGGCGGACCCGCTGGCCTCGCCGCTGCTCGCCGAGGACCTCTCCGGCCTGCCGCCGGCCCTCGTCGTCACCGCCGAGCACGACCCGCTGCGCGACGAGGGGGAGCGGTACGCCGCCCGGCTGCGGGAGGCGGGCGTGCCGGTCACCCTCAGCCGGTATCCCGGGATGATCCACGGGTTCTTCGCGATGCCCGGCGTCTTCGACGCCGGCCGGCGCGCGCAGGACGAGGCCGCGGCGTTCCTGCGGGAATGCTTCGCGCTCCCCGGCCCGGGATCGTCACCCGGGGCGCGGACCGACGACGGCCCGGCCGCCGGTGCGCGGGCGGACGGCGCTCGGGCCGCCGGCGCCGCGCCGGGCGGGGCCGGCGGCTGGTCCGCCCCAGCCTCGGCGGCCCGCGCCGGGGCGGAGCCCGCCGATGGCTGACCGGGTGCGCGCCGACCTGCCGTCGCCCCGGTCCGCCCGCACGGTCCCGCCCGACGCCCCGCCGCCGGTCTGCCTGGGGGACTTCGCCGGGCCCGCCCGGGCCGTCCTGCCGCCGGACGTCTGGGACTACGTCGACGGCGGCAGCGGGTCGGAGAGCACCCTGGCCGCCAACCGGGCCGCCTTCGACCGGGTCGCCGTGCTGCCCCGGGTCCTCACCGGGGTGGACGATCCCCGGACGGCGGCGCCGCTGCTGGGCCGGCAGCAGGCGATGCCGGTGGCGGTGGCGCCGATGGCGTACCAGCGGCTGTTGCACCCCGACGGCGAGTCGGCGCTGGCGGCGGCGGCCGGCGCGGCCGGGGTGCCCTACGTGCTGAGCACGCTGAGCAGCACCAGCATCGAGGAGGTCGGCGCCGCCGCCGGCGACGGCCCGGTCTGGTTCCAGCTGTACTGGCTGCGCGACCGGGGGCTGGTCGCCGACCTGCTGGACCGGGCCCACCGCGCCGGGTGCGCCGCGCTCATGGTCACCGTCGACGTGCCGGTGCTCGGCCGTCGGCGGCGCGACGTGCGTAACGGCTTCGTGCTGCCGCCGCACGTCGGCGCGGCGAACCTGCCCGGCAGCCGGGACGACCTCGCGCACACCGGTACGCCCGGAGTCTCAGCGATCGCCGCGCACACTCAGGCGGTCTTCGCCCCCGCGCTGACCTGGGCCGACCTCGACTGGCTGCGGGACCGTACCCCGCTGCCCCTGCTGGTCAAGGGCGTCCTCGACCCGCGCGACGCGGTGCGGGCGGTGGAGGTCGGCGCGGACGCCGTGGTGGTCTCCAACCATGGCGGCCGGCAGCTCGACGGCGCTCCCGCCACCGCCACCGTGCTCCCCGAGGTGGTCGCCGCCGTCGACGGGCGCGCCGAGGTGCTGGTGGACAGCGGCGTGCGCAGCGGGACGGACGTGCTGCGGGCGCTCGCCCTCGGCGCGACCGGGGTCCTGCTGGGCCGCCCGATGCTCTGGGCCCTCGCCGCCGGTGGGCGGGCCGGCGCGGAGGCGGCGCTGGCGCTGCTCGCCACCGAACTGCGCGACGCGCTCACCCTCGCCGGCTGCGCCGACCCGGCGGCGGCCCGCCGGCTGCGAACCCTGACCGGAGGCTGAGCCGTGGACGCGTCGGTGGACCTGGACGTCGACTCGCTGCACCCGGCGGTCGACGACCCGGCGTTGAACTCGATGAACTTCCTCAACGAGGTGGCCCAGCACTGGCCCGACGCGGTGTCGCTGGCCGCCGGCCGGCCCTACGAGGAGTTCTTCGACGACGAGGCGCCGCGCCGGTGGCTGGACCGGTTCCGCCGGCACCTCGCCGACGACCTCGGGCAGCGCCCGGAGCAGGCGCGGCGCACCCTGTTCCAGTACGGCCGCACCAAGGGCATCATCCACCACCTCGTCGCCCGCCACCTCGCGGTGGACGAGGACGTGCACGTCGACCCGGAGGCGGTCGTGGTGACCGTGGGCTGCCAGGAGGCGATGCTGCTGGTGCTGCGCGCGCTGCGGGCCGGACCCGGGGACGTGCTGCTCGCGGTCGCCCCCACGTACGTCGGGTTGACCGGGGCGGCCCGGCTGCTGGACCTGCCGGTGCGCCCGGTGGCCGGGGGAGCCGCCGGGGTGGACCTGGCCGACCTGCGCGCGCAGGCACGGCGGGCGCGCGCCGAGGGGCTGCGCCCGCGCGCCTGTTACGTGATGCCGGACTTCGCCAACCCGTCCGGTGCCCGCATCGACCTCGCCGACCGGCGGCGGCTGCTCGACCTCGCCGCCGAGGAGGAGCTGCTGCTGATCGAGGACAACCCGTACGGGCTCTTCCCGGCCGGCGACGGCGAGCGGCTGCCCACCCTCAAGGCGCTGGACACCCGGCGCCGGGTGGTCTACCTGGGGTCGTTCGCCAAGACCGTGCTCCCTGGCGCCCGGGTCGGCTACGTCGTCGCCGACCAGCGGGTCGCCGGCTCCGACGGGACGGTGGGGCTCCTCGCCGACCAGCTCGCCAAGATCAAGAGCATGGTCACGGTGAACACCTCGCCGCTGGCCCAGGCGATGGTCGGCGGGGCGCTGCTGGAGCACGACTGCTCGCTGGCCGCCGCCAACCAGCGCGAACGCGCGGCGTACGGGCGCAACCTGCGTCACCTGCTCGACGGCCTGGACCGCCGATTCCCCGCCCCCTCGCCGGTGCGCTGGAACGCCCCGGCCGGCGGGTTCTTCGTGGTGGTCACCGTGCCGTTCGCCGTGGACGACGCGCTGCTGCGCCGCTCCGCCGAGCGGTACGGCGTGCTCTGGACCCCGATGGCGCACTTCTACGACGACGGCGCGCCGGTCGGCGCGCTGCGCCTGTCGATCAGCGCGGTCACCCCGGAGCAGATCGACCTCGGGCTGGACCGGTTCGCCGCCCTGGTCACCGACGAGCTGCGCTCCGCCGCGGCGGCCCCGGCCCGCTGACCCGGCCCCGGTCACCGATGGCCCCGGGCGCGGGTCGATGTCGCAGGTCGGTTCCGACGGCCCGCGGTCGGCCACCATAATGGACCGATGGTTGCCTGGGAGTACGCCCTGCTGGTCCGCCGCTACCAGGGGCAGGGCCGCAATTTCCACGTCTCGTTCGTCTGGTACGGCCCGGATGGCTCGCGCGCCGACATCACCGCGTACGGCGACACGGCGATCGCCCACCTCAACCGCGCCGGCCGGGAAGGCTGGGAGCTGGTCTCCGCCGCCGAGGACGTCAACAACGTCCAGGGCAGCACGGAGGTGCACCGCTACCACCTCAAGCGTCAGCTCGCCTGACCCGCCCGGTGCCGGGCCTGCGAGCCCGCCGTCCCGCCGGTTGCTAGCCTCTCCTCCCGCCGCCGGTGTCCCTGCCGTCGGCGAGAGGAGGCGCGGTGACCAGGCGCGCGACGACCGGCCGCCGGTACGCCGTCGGCGTGGACTTCGGCACGCTCTCCGGCCGGGCGGTGGTGGTCGACGTCGACGACGGCACCGAACTGGGCAGCGCGGTGCACGCGTACCGGCACGGGGTGCTCACCACCCGGCTGCCGGACGGCCCGGCCCTGCCCCCGCAGTGGGCGCTCCAGGACCCGGACGACCACCTCGACGTGCTCCGGAGCGCGGTGCCCGCCGCGCTGGCCGCCGCCGGGATCAACCCCGGTGAGGTGGTCGGCATCGGGGTGGACGCCACCTCGTGCACGGTGCTGCCCACGCTGGCCGACGGCACCCCGCTCTGCGCGCTGCCCGACCTGCGGGACCGGCCGCACGCCTGGCCGAAGCTCTGGAAGCACCACGCCGCCCAGCGGCAGGCCGACCGGATCAACGCGCTGGCCCGTGAGCGCGGCGAGACCTGGCTGGCCCGCTACGGCGGCCGGGTCTCCGCCGAGTGGCAGTTGGCCAAGGCCCTGGAACTGCTGGAGGAGGACCCGGAGGTCTTCGACCGGGCGGAGCGCTGGATCGAGGCGGCGGACTGGATCGTCTGGCGGCTCTGCGGCCGGGAGACCCGCAACGCCCCGGCCGCCGGATTCAAGGGGCTGCGCCAGGACGGCCGCTACCCGGCCCCCGAATTCCTCGCCGCGCTGCACCCGGCCCTGCCCGGACTGCTGCCCAGGGTCGACGGGCCGGTCGCTCCGGCCGCCGGCCGGGCCGGCGGGCTGACCGCCGAGGCGGCCGGCTGGACCGGTCTGCCGGTGGGCACCCCGGTGGCGGTCGGCGCCATCGACGCGCACGTCACCGCGGCGGCGGCCCGCGCGGTGGCCCCCGGGCGGATGCTCGCCGTGCTCGGCACCTCCACCTGCCTGATCATGAACGCGGACGCCTGCCACGAGGTGCCGGGCGTCTGCGGGGTGGTCGACGGTGGGGTGACGCCCGGCCGGTGGGGCTACGAGGCCGGGCAGAGCGGCGTCGGTGACATCTTCGCCTGGTACGTCGACCGCAACCTGCCGGCGGCGTACGCCGACGAGGCGCGGCGGCGGGGGATCACCCCGTACGCGCTGCTCGACTCGCTCGCCGCCGACCAGCCCGTCGGTGGGCACGGCCTGCTGGCGCTGGACTGGCACAGCGGCAACCGGTCGGTGCTGATGGACCACGAGCTGAGCGGGGTGCTGGTCGGGCTGACCCTGGCCACCCGGCCGGAGGAGATCTGGCGGGCGCTGCTGGAGGCGACCGCGTTCGGCGCCCGCACCGTGCTGGAGGCGTTCACCGGCGCCGGGGTGCCGGTGGACGAGCTGACCGCGGCCGGCGGGCTCACCGCCAACCGGCTGCTGCTGCGGATCTACGCCGACGTGCTGGGCCGGCCGCTGCACGTGCTCGACGCGGAGCACCCGGCCGCTCGGGGCGCGGCCGTGCACGCGGCGGTGGCCGACGGGGTGTATCCGGACGTGGAGACGGCGTCGGAGGTGATGGGCGCCGGACACCGGGAGACGTTCCACCCCGACCCGGCCCGCGCCGCCGCCTACGACGACCTGTACGCGCGGTACCGGGCCCTGCACGACCACTTCGGCCGCGGCGGCACCGACGTCCTGCACCACCTCCGCGCCCTCCGCCACCGCGCCCTGACCACCCCCTGACCCCGCCCACCCTGGCCCGGCCCGGCCGCGGGTCGGTCCCGCTCGGTGATCAAGAGGTTCGCGTCCGGGGAGAGCGCGTTCCCTGACCAGAACCTCTTGATCACCGCAGCGGCTGTGGGGCGGTGGGGGAGTGGAGGCGGGACGGCGACGCCCCGCCGGGCGGGGCCGGGCGGGGCGTCGGGAGGTGGTGCGGGTCAGCCGAGGTCGACGGCGGGGTAGAGCGGGAAACCGGCGAGGAGCTCGTTGGCCTGCTTGCTGACCTTGTCGGCCAGCGCCGGGTCGAGGACGTACTTCGCCTTGGACTCGCCCGAGGTGGTCTGGCTGAGCACGGTGTGGATCAGCTCGGCGGTCTGGTCCATCTCGGCGACGCCCAGCCCACGGCTGGTCAGCGCCGGGGTGCCGATCCGGATGCCCGAGGTGTACCAGGCGCCGTTCGGGTCCTGCGGGACCGAGTTGCGGTTGGTGACGATGCCCGAGTCGAGCAGCGCCTGCTCGGCCTGCCGGCCGGTCAGCCCGTAGCCGGTGACGTCGATGAGCACCAGGTGGTTGTCGGTGCCGCCGGTGACCAGCTTCGCGCCCCGACGGGTCAGCCCCTCGGCGAGGGCCTGCGCGTTGTCGACGATGCGCTGGGCGTAATCGGCGAAGTCGGGGCGCCGCGCCTCGGCCAGGGCGACCGCCTTGGCGGCCATCACGTGCGGCAGCGGGCCGCCGAGCACCATCGGGCAGCCCCGGTCGACCTGGTCGGCCAGCTCCGGGCCGCAGAGCACCATGCCGCCGCGCGGGCCGCGCAGCGACTTGTGGGTGGTGGTGGTGACGATGTGCGCGTGCGGCACCGGGTCGAAGTCGCCGGTGAAGACCTTGCCCGCGACCAGGCCGGCGAAGTGCGCCATGTCGACCATGAAGGTGGCGCCGACCGAGTCGGCGATCTCCCGCATGATCCGGAAGTTGACCTTCCGCGGGTACGCCGAGTAGCCGGCGACCAGGATCAGCGGCTTGAACTCGCGCGCCGCCTCGGCGACCTTGTCGTAGTCGACCAGCCCGGTGGCCGGGTCGGTGCCGTAGCTGCGCTGGTCGAACATCTTGCCGGAGATGTTCGGCCGGAAGCCGTGGGTGAGGTGGCCGCCGGCGTCCAGCGACATGCCCAGCATCCGCTGGTTGCCCAGCTCCCGGCGCAGCGCGAACCAGTCCGCCTCGGTGAGGTCGTTGACCTGGCGTACCTGGGCCTTCTTCAGGGCGGGGGACTCCACCCGGTCGGCCAGGATCGCCCAGAACGCGACCAGGTTTGCGTCGATGCCGGAGTGCGGCTGCACGTACGCGTGCGACGCGCCGAACAGCTCGCGGGCGTGTTCGGCGGCGAGCGCCTCGACGGAGTCCACGTTCTGGCAGCCGGCGTAGAAGCGGCGGCCGACGGTGCCCTCGGCGTACTTGTCGCTGAACCAGTTGCCCATCGCCAGCAGGGTGGCGGGGGAGGCGTAGTTCTCGCTGGCGATCAGCTTCAGCGACTCGCGCTGGTCGGCCAGCTCGGCGCCGATGGCGTCGGCCACCCGGGGCTCGACGGCGCGGATCACCTCGAGCGCGCTGCGGAAAGCGGTGGATTCGGCGTTCAGCGACATGCGACCTCCAGTTACGTGCGGAAGGCCCAGGCGCTCGGCGTGCGTCCTCATGACGGGACCGCTTCCCGATGGTGCTCCATCCCCACGCGCCAGTCACGGCCCGCCGACGATCCTACCGGGTCGCCGATGGGCGGCTCCGGTCCGCCTCCGGGACCCGCCGGCATGGTCGGCCGCCCGCGTGGTTGGCCGCCCGTGTGCAGGGCACTGCACCGGTAGGGCCGTCCGGCACGAGCGGTTTGTGGACGAGAGGGGACAGGCAGATGAGCGCACCGACCGACGGGCGGCCGCTGGCCGTGGTCACCGGCGCCTTCAGCGGCATCGGGTACGAGCTGGCCGGCCAGTTCGTCGCGCACGGGTACGACGTGGTGATCGCCGCCGAGGACGCCGGCATCGAGGAGGCGGCCGAGCACCTGCGCCGGGACGGTCGGGCCCAGGTGCGGCCGGTCCGGGTGGACCTGGCCACCTACGCCGGCGTCGAGGCGCTCGCCGAGGCCGTCCGCGCGACCGGCCGCCCGGTCGACGCCCTCGCGGTCAACGCCGGGCGCGGCGCCGGCGGGGCGTTCGTCGGCGACACCGACCTGCGGGACGAGCTGAACATCATCGACGTGAACGTCACCTCGACGGTGCACCTGACCAAGCGGCTGCTGCCGGCGATGGTCGAGCGGGACGCCGGCCGGGTGCTGTTCACCTCGTCGATCGCCTCGACCATGCCGGGGGCCTTCCAGGCGGTCTACAACGCCTCGAAGTCGTTCGTGCAGTCCTTCGCCGAGGCGCTGCGCAACGAGCTGAAGGAGACCGGGGTCACCGTCACGTCGCTGATGCCCGGCCCGACCGACACGAAGTTCTTCGAGCGGGCCGAGATGGAGGACACCCGGGTCGGCGCCGGCAGCAAGGACGACCCGGCCACGGTCGCCGCGCAGGGCTTCCAGGCGATGATGAAGGGCGAGCAGAAGGTCGTCGCCGGCTCGCTGAAGAACAAGGTCCAGGCGGCCGCCGCCCGGTTCACCCCGGACCGGCTCAAGTCCGAGCAGCACCGGAAGATGGCCGAGCCGGGCTCGGCCGACTGATACCGCCGCGCCGCCCCGCGTGCCCCGCGCTGCGGGGGCGGCCTGCGTACGATCGGCGGATGCGGGAGGACGGCGACGGCAGCCTGGTCGCCATCAGCGACCTGCACATCCGGTACGCGGAGAACCGGGCCCTGGTACAGGCGCTGCGACCGGAGTCGCCGCGGGACTGGCTGCTGGTCGCCGGGGACGTGGCCGACACCGTCGCCGACGTGGAGTGGGCGCTCGGCCTGCTCGCGCAGCGGTACGACACGGTCATCTGGGCGCCCGGCAACCACGAGCTCTGGACCCCACCGGCGGACCCGGTCACCCTGCGGGGGGTGGAGCGCTACCGGCACCTGGTGGAGGTGTGCCGACGCCTCGGCGTGGTCACGCCGGAGGACCCGTACCGGGTGTGGCGGGGTGCCGGCGGGCCGGCGCTGGTGGCCCCGCTCTTCCTGCTCTACGACTACAGCTGGCGGCCGCCGGGGTTCGACACCCGGGCGGCGGCGCTGGCCGAGGCGTACCGCGCGGGGATCGTCTGCACCGACGAGATGCTGCTGCACCCCGATCCGTACCCGAGTCGTCAGGACTGGTGCGCGGCGCGGGTCGCCGAGACGGCCCGCCGGTTGGACCAGCGGGACCCGGAGCTGCCGACGGTGCTGGTCAACCACTGGCCGCTGGTACGCCGGCCCACCGACGTCCTGCGCTACCCGATCTTCGCGCAGTGGTGCGGCACCGAGGCCACCGCCGACTGGCACCGGCGCTACGCCGCCGCCGCGGTGGTCTACGGGCACCTGCACATCCCCCGCACCACCTGGTACGACGGGGTGCGCTTCGAGGAGGTGTCGGTCGGCTACCCCCGGGAGTGGCGGCGTCGGTCCGTGCCCCCGGGGCGGGTGCGCCGGATCCTGCCGGCGCCGGCCGGTACGCCGCCCACGGCCTGGTGAGACGCGAGGAGGCCCGGCCGGCGGCCGGGCCTCGGATCACGTCGCACCGGCTCAGGCGGTCATCGCGTCGACGGACTTCTTGATCGCCTTGGGGGCGGTCGGGGTGCGCGGCGCGTCGGCCCGCATGTCGATCATCCGCTGGCCGATCTCCTGGAGCTGGTTACGGCCGAGCGCCTCCCGCACCTTCGGGAACCACTCCTGCTCCTCCTCCTCGACGTGGTGCTCGACGTTCTCGATCAGCACCGTGGTCTTGGCGTTGAAGCGCTCGTCGGAGGCGTCCATGGTGGCCAGCTCGGCGCAGAGCACGTCCGCGACGTGGTGCTCCTCGTACGACTCGAGGATGTCGTCCTCCAGATCCGGCAGCAGCTTGCGGACCTCGGGGTACATCACCTCGTTCTCCAGGTAGGTGTGCACCGTGAGGGCCTCCAGGATCTGCGTGACCAGCTGCTGGCGCTTGCTGGCCGGACCGTCCTCGGCCTTCTGGAACTCCTTGAAGAGACGGCGCATCTCCTTGTGGTCCTCTTTGAGCAGGACGATGGCATCGGTGGACACCGGTTGACCTCCTTGTTCGGCTGACGTCTGACCCGGTACCCCGAGGGTGAGCTGCGAAAACGGGTGGGGCCCGGCGTGTTCCGCCGGGCCCCACCACTGGTCGTGCCGTGCTGCTGCTACTTCACCGCGTTGTGCGCGTTGACCATGCCGGCGCCGTAGAAGCCGTTCCGCTCGCCGCCGGAGCAGGTCGCGTTGTAGGCAGTGGGGCCGGCCGCGATCAGCGGCACCGGGTTGTAGACGCCCTCCGGGCAGGACCGCGCCTCGGACGTACGCTCCAGCAACGCCGCCAGCTGGCCCGGGCTCATGCCCGGGTGCGCCGACGCGGCCAGCGCCGCGACGCCGGCCGCGTGCGGGCCGGACATCGAGGTGCCCTGCTTGTAGCCCCAACCGTTGGTCTTCGTCGTCGTGTTGAAGGTGGTCGACAGGATCCCGTCGGTGAGGGTCGAGCGCGCGCCCTGGGTGCGGAAGCGGGTGTCGCCACCCGGCGCCGTCACGTCGATGACGCCCTGGCCGTACGAGGAGTAGTAGCTCTTCTCCCCGGTCGGGCCGACCGCCGAGACGGTCACCACGCCCGGCGCCTCGGCCGGCAGGTCGAGGCAGGCGTTGGTCAGGTTCTCCCGCTCCTCCGGCGTCCCGTTGTTCGGGCTGCCGAAGTCCGAGATCTTGTGCGCGAGGTCGTAGTTCGAGTTACCCGCGGACGCCACGTTCAGCACGCCCTTGCTCGACGAGTAACGGATGGCCCGCTGGACCGCCTGCCACACCGGACGCTGGCGCGCGTCGTTGCGGCAGTTCAGCTCCCACGGGTCGATGTAGTAGCTGTTGTTGGTCAGCTGCATGCCGTGCTCGGCGGCCCACATGAACCCGCAAACCGCGGCCTCGGGGAAGATGTAGCCGTCGTCGTTGACCACCTTCACCGCGGCGACCTTGACGCCCGGGGCGACACCGGTCACGCCGACGCCGTTGACCGCGGCGGCGATGGTGCCGGCCACGTGGGTGCCGTGGTCGGAGGTGGTCGGGTTCCAGGCGGCCTCGGTCGTGTCCACCGTGCCGCCGATGCAGGACGTGCTCTTGTCCTTGGCGATCTGGGTGGCCAGGTCGGGGTGGCTGCTGGAGATGCCGCTGTCCAGCACGCCCACCACCACGTCGGCGCTGCCGGCGTTGACGGCGTGGGCCTGCGGGACGTCGATCATCGGCATGTCCCACTGCTGGCCGAAGAGGGGCTCCTTGGTCGGGTCGGCGGTGGCGTTCGCCGCCTCGGCCGCGGAGACCTCGACGGTCTCGCCCTCGTCGAGAGCGGTGCCCAGGCCGGCGGTGGACGCCACCGACTCGACCCCAGCGCCCGCCACGTCGGTGACGAAGGTGGGGTTGGTCGAGCGGACGACGAGCACGCCGATCCGGTCGTAGCTGGCCACCACGGTGCCCTTGGCGGCGGCCACCCGGGCCGCCGCCTTCCCGGTGGTGGCGCCCTGCGGGGCCAGGACCAGGAAGGTGGTGTCCGGGCCGGCGGCCGCCGCCGGGGCCAGCCCGCCGGTGACGGCGAGGCCGACACCCAGGGCCACGGCGGACGCGGCAGCCAGTGTCTTGCGACGGAGGTTCTTCACACAGACTCCCAGGGGGCTGTTTCCAGCCGGGTGCGACCCCTGGCGGGGGAGCGACCGGCGGGAAGAGGGCAGGGTGCCCCTTCCGGGATTACAGCGCGCGCCGATGGTGTGGCGTTACACACACCCGTTGGGTCGGGCGGCGACCGTCACACGGTTGCCAGGGTGTGCGGGATCTCGTCGAGCAGCTCGCGGGCGAGGAAGCCGATCCGCCCGTACCGGGGGACCAGCCGCTGCCCGCTGACCGCGTGCGCCCACGCCGCCCAGCAGGCGGCCTGCGCCGGCCCCGCGCCCCGGGAGAGCAGCCCGGCCAGCAGCCCCGAGCGCACGTCGCCGCTGCCCGAGGTGCCCAGCCCGGCGTCGCCGCTCTCCTCCCGCCAGCAGTCCCCCTCGGGGGTGGCGATGTGGCCGTAGAGCGACACCACCGCGTCGTACCGGGTGGCCAGTTCGCGTGCGTCGGCGTCGAGGTCGGCGCCGGGCTCCCGGCCGAGCAGGTGCCGCGCCTCGGTCAGGTTCGGCGTGAGCACCACCGGCCGGCCCGAGCCGACCAGCAGGTCCGGCTCGTGGCTGAGCGCACCCAGGGCGTACGCGTCGAGCACCAGTGCCGTCTGCGGCCCGGCCGCGTCGAGGAGCAGGTGCAGCAGCGTCCGGGTCTGGTCGATGTCGTTGAGGCCGGGGCCCACCGCGACCACGTCGGCCTTGCCGACCAGCCCGCCGAGCAGCTCCCCGGGATCCCCGGCGACGGCCCCGTCCGGGGTCTCGGGGAGCCCGACGACCAGCGCCTCCGGCACCTGGATGCTCAGCGCGGCGGCGGTGGACTCGGCGGCGGCGAGTTGTAGTACGCCGGCGCCGGCCCGCAGCGCGGCCACCCCGGCCAGCAGCACCGCGCCGGGGGTGAACCGGGAACCCCCGACCACCAGCACCGTGCCGCGGTGCTCCTTGCCGCCGGTCGGCACCGGCAGCGCCCAGTCCCGCAGCACCTGCGGGGTGATGACCCGGGTCTCAGACCGGTTCGGCATGGACCTCGTCCTC
Organism: Micromonospora sp. LZ37; assembly: GCF_059359015.1. Classification (NCBI taxonomy): domain Bacteria; kingdom Bacillati; phylum Actinomycetota; class Actinomycetes; order Micromonosporales; family Micromonosporaceae; genus Micromonospora; species Micromonospora sp. LZ37. Next base: position 156,443 of record NZ_JCADBL010000007.1, read on the forward strand.
CCTGGTGGGGCGGGCGCCCTGCTGGCGCAGGTGACGGACGTCGTTGAAGGTGTCCAGGGTGAGCCGGCCGTCGGCGTCGGCCGACCAGCCGGTCACCGAGCAGTTGGCGATGACGTGTTCCCGGGTCAACGCCATCAGCTCCGCCTCGGTCAGCCCCTCCACCAGATAGCGAAGCAGGAAGACCAGCGCGTCGTGGCCGAAGAGCAGCACCCGTCCACCCTCGTGGTCGCGGCGCAGGTCGCCCAGGAGCGCCCGCAGCCGCAGCGCGACGTCGGTCCAGGATTCGCCGCCCGGCGGGCGGTAGTAGAACTTGCCGAGCCGCCGGCGGCGGTCCGCCTCCTCGGGGAAGCGGCGTTGCACGCCGTGTCCGGTCAGGCCGTCGAGGATGCCCAGCTCCCGGTCGCGCAGCCGCTCGTCCTGGCTGGCCGGTATGCCGGTGCCGGCCAGCGCCAGCTCCGAGGTCCGCACCGCTCGCAGGTACGGGGAGACCACCGCGACGTCCGGGCGGCGCTGCTCGGGCAGGCCGACGAGCCAGCGGGCGGTGGCCCGGGCCTGCTCCTCGCCGGTGGTGGAGAGCGGCACGTCGGCGTCCCGATGGGTCAGGTCGATCAGGTCCGCGCCGGACGTCTCCGCCGCCGTCGCGGCGACGTTCGCCGTGCTCTCGCCGTGCCGCACGATCCAGAGGGCTGCCAGTTCCGCCATGCGGCCACCCGTACCCGAGCGGGCCGCCCGGTAACCGTTCGGCGCGGCCGGCAGTCCGCGACCGGCTCCCGGGCGTGAACGGGCCGGGGCCGGGTAAGCGCTGGCCCGTTCGGAAACCGAGACAGGGGAGGTACGCCGTGGCGACCGCGGTGAAGGAACAGAAGAGCCCGGTGAAGGACAAGAACTACGACCTGATCCACACGCTGCAGCTGTCGCTGGACAACATCTACCGGATGGACACCTACATCGCGGACGCGGAGCAGCGGGGCGACACGGAACTCGCCACCTGGTTCCGCAAGATCCAGGAGAACAACCGCAAGGCGGGTGACCAGGCCAAGCAGATGCTCATGACGCGCATGCAGCAGGAAGGGCGCTGAGCACCCGCGCCGCCGGGGCCGGACGCGGCAGCCTCGTCGCGTCCGGTCCCGGCGGCCGCGACACTCAGGGAACCCGGACGGCGTAGATGCCCCGGCCGAAGGTCCCCGCCACGAGGCGGTGGTTGGTGCCGTCGTACTCGATGTCGTCGACCGGGACCAGCGGCAGGCCGCGGCCCTGGCGCAGCCAGACCCCGCCGCCGGTCGGGCTGACGAACACGCCCTGGTCGGTGCCGACGTAGAGGGTCAGCCCCTTGCCGATCGCCAGGTCGTTGACCGGCGCCTTGGGCAGGGTGCCGCTGAGGTCGTGGAAGTGCCGGCCCCCGTCGAGCGAGCCGAGCACGTACGGCCGCTGGGAGCCGGACCGGTACGCCGACAGCGTCACGTACACCCGGTCGGCCCGCCGGGGGTCGACCACGATCCGGGTGACCCACGGCTGCCCGGAGAGCAGCAGCTGCCAGGAGCCGCCCAGGTCCCGGGTCACCCAGACCCGGCCGTCGTCGGTGCCGACGTAGACGGTCCGGCCGTCCCCGGCCGGCGCGATCGTGGTGATGGTGCCGTAGTTGGTGTAGATCGGGTCGCGCCCCGGTCCGCCGGTCAGGTCGCCGCTGATCGCCGTCCAGGTCCGGCCGCCGTCGGTCGACCGGTTCAGCACGTTCGCGCCGTAGTACATCACCGCCGGGTTCCGCGGGTCGAAGACCACCGGGGTGAACCAGTTGCGCCGGGCCCCGGTTACCTTGTTGCCGAAGTACGTCATCGTCTCGCCGCCGTCGACCGACCAGAAGCAGTTGCCGTACTGGTAGCAGGCGTAGACGTTCTCCTTGTCGGTCGGGTTGATCAGGTTCTCCTCGCCGTCCCCGCCCAGGTACTCGTTGAAGGCGGGGCCGCCCCAGGAGCGCAGCGAGCCGTTGTCCTGGGTGCCGCCGGAGATCCGGCTGACGTCCTGCGGCGTGATCGCCACGCTGTAGAACTGGGTGTACGGCTCGTGGGTGGCCTTCACCCAGCCGCCGTCCCCGTCGGCGTCGGAGCGGTACGTCCCCCCGTCGTTGCCGAGGTAGACCCGCTGCGGATGGCGCGGGTCCCAGATCATCGCGTGGTGGTCGACGTGGATGGAGCTGCTGTCGGCCGTCCAGGTCCGCCCGCCGTCCTTCGTGGTCAGCAGCGGCACGCCCGCGACGTGCACGTGCTGTGGCTCGTCCGGGTCTACCCAGACCTTGCCGAACCACCAGCCGAAGGTGGACTGCGAGGTGGTCAGCTCGGGGGTGTCCGGCAGCCGGGTCCAGGCGTCGCCGCCGTCGTCGCTGCCGTAGAAGCCGGCGAACGGGCCGGCGGTGGAGTTGACGATCGCGTAGAGCCGGTCCGGGTCCGAGGCGGACTGGCCCAGGCCGATCCGGCCCACCTCCGGCCCGGCCGCCGGCAGCCCACCGCCCAGGCGCGCCCAGGTGGTCCCGCCGTCGACGGAGCGGTAGACCCCTGAGCCGACCCCGCCGTAGGTGCGCAGGTCGGGGGTGCGGCGGTGGTCCCAGAGCACGGCGTAGAGCCGGTCGGCGTCGCGCGGGTCGATCAGCACCTCGGTCGCGCCGGTGAACTCGTTGGCCCCGGCGAGGATCCGCTGCCAGGTCGCCCCGCCGTCGGTGGAGCGGTAGACGCCCCGGTCGCCGCCGCCGTTGTAGAGCGAACCGGCCGCGGCCACGAAGATCCGCTTCGGGTCTGCCGGGTCGACGGTGATCGCGCCGATCGCGCCGGAGTCCCGCAGGCCCAGCGACCGCCAGTTCTTTCCGCCGTCGCGGGAGGCGTAGAGGCCGGTGCCCTCGTAGGTGATGCTGCCGCCGCCCGGATTGACCTCGCCGGTGCCGGCGTACAGGGTGCCGTCCGGGCCGGTCGCCACCGCGCCCATCGCCTGGGTCCAGCCGTCCGGCCAGGCCGGTGCGAAGCGGTTGCCGGCGTCGCGGCTCACCCAGACCCCGCCGCTGGCCGCGGCGGCGTAGACGGTGTCGGGGCGGTGCGGGTCCAGCGCGAGCGAGGTGATCCGGCCGCCGATGTTGGTCGGCCCGATCGGGGTCCACCGGCCACCGACGGCGGGCAGTCGGGTGGCGGCCCGCGCCGCGGCGTCGTACGCGTGCCGGGGCAGCGCCTCGCCGCGCACGGTCTTCTGCAGGTAGCGGTACTCGGCGGGGGCGGAGGGCCCGCGCACCGGCCGGTACTCGTCGTCGGGCCGCGGCGGCGAGGCGCCGGCGCCGGTGGGGGAGAGGGCCGCGGCGCCGCCGGAGAGCAGCGTCGCCGCGAGGATCAGGGAGAGGGTACGTCGTCGTGCCACGGAGGTCCCTTCGCCGGTGGAGGGAGGGTCGACGGTCCCGCCGAACGTTACGAAGGCGGATGTCGATGGTCAACCCTCCGGCGTCGCCGAAAGTGACCGGGTCGACACGGGACACTAGGCAGGAGTGGCATCGATGAGGTGGAATGGCCTGACCTGCCGTACCCGTCGGAAGGACCACGATGACGCCTGCCCGGAGCCGGGCGCTGGCCGCCGCCACCCTCACGGCGCTGCTGGTCACGGCCGCCCCCACCGCCCCCGCCCACGCCGCGCCCGACCCGCCGCACATCGTCGGCGACCACACGGTGCCGGTCTACTCCTACGCCGACGCCGTCCGGGAGAGCGTCCAGGTCGAGACGCCGACCGACGCCGACGGCGACGGGGTGCGCGACCGGGTCGTGGTCGACCTGGTGCGGCCCCGCGAGGCGGCGCAGGCCGGCGTCCGGGTGCCGGTCATCATGGACGCCTCGCCGTACTACCACTGCTGCGGCCGGGGCAACGAGAGCGAACGCAAGACGTACGACGCGAACGGCGTGATCGCCAAGGCACCGCTCTTCTACGACAACTGGTTCGTCCCCCGCGGGTACGCCTTCGCCGCGGTCGACCTCGCCGGCACCGCCCGCTCCACCGGCTGTCAGGACGTCGGTGGCCGGGCCGAGGTGGCCGGGGCGAAGGCGGTGGTGGACTGGCTCAACGGCCGGGCCCGCGGCTTCACCCTGGACGGGCGGCCGGTCACCGCGTCGTGGAGCACCGGCCGGGTCGGCATGATCGGCAAGTCGTGGGACGGCTCGGTCGCCAACGGGGTGGCGGCCACCGGCGTGCGCGGCCTGGCGACCATCGTGCCGATCTCCGCCATCTCCAGCTGGTACGACTACCAGCGCTACCGGGGCCTGCTGCGGGCGTCGGACTACCCCGCCTACCTGCATCAGGTGGTCAACGGCCGGCCCGCCGAGGCGTGCGCCGCACTGCTCGCCCGGCTGCGCGCGGAGAGCGCGGAGGAGACCGGCGACTACAACGCCTACTGGGCGGAGCGGGACTACCGCCGCTCGGTCGGGCAGGTCCGGGCCAGCGTGCTGGTCGCGCACGGCGTCAACGACCTCAACGTCACCACCGGCCAGTTCGCCCGCTGGTGGGACGCGCTCGCCGACCGGCACGTGCCGCGCAAGCTCTGGCTCTACCAGGCCGGGCACGAGGACCCGTTCGACGTCCGCCGGGCCGAGTGGGTGGCCACCCTGCACCGCTGGTTCGACTACTGGCTCCAGGGCCTGTCCAACGGGGTCATGCGGGAGCCGCGGGCCACCCTGGAGACCGCCCCCGGGGTCTGGACCGAGGAGCGGGACTGGCCCGCCCCGGGCACCCGGCACGTCCGGGTGGCCCTGGGCGCCGGCGACGGCACGACCGGCACGCTCGGCGGTCGCGGCGCGAGCCGGGGCGTGGTGCGGGCGTACACCGACGAGTCGCTGACCGAGCCGCAGGTGGTCACCGAGCCGACGACGGCCCGCGCCGGACGGCTGGTGTTCCTCTCCGGCGCGCTGACCACGCCGCTGCGGATCTCCGGGACCCCCTCGGTGCGCCTGCGGATCAAGGTCGACCGGCCGACCACCGCGCTGAGCGCGCGACTCGTCGACTACGGCACCGCGGAACGGATCCAGTACCGCACCTCCGAGGGGGTCCGGACGCTGGCCACCGAGTCGTGCTGGGGGGAGTCCACCGAGGTCGACGACGCCTGCTACCGGGACACCGCCGAGATCACCGCGGTCACCGACCACGGCGTGCTCACCCGCGGTTGGCTCGACGCGGCGCACCACCGGTCCCTGCGGTTCGCCAGTCCACTGCGCCCGGACCGCTGGTACACCGTCACCCTGCCGCTCAACGCGTACGACGCGGTGCTGCCGGCCGGCCACGTGCTCGGTCTGGTCCTGGCCCAGAGCGACCCGGGCTTCACCGAGACCGACGACCGGGACGCCACCGTCACGGTGGACCTCGGGCGAAGCGCGCTGACCCTGCCCGTCACCGGCGCGGCCGCCCTGCCGCCGGTCACGGTCGCGCCCGACGTGGTCACCGCTCCCGCCCCGTCGACCGGCCGCGCCGCCCCGCCCGACCGGCGCCAGCTGCCCGACCGGTCCTGACCACGGTCGCCGACCGGCCCGCCGCCGCCTCCGAGCCGGGGCGGCGGCGGGCCGACCGAGGTCGCCCGGCCGCCACCCGACGCTGTCGGTGGGTGTGGTTATGGTCCCCGCACAACGCGGGTGATCAAGGAGACGGCGTGCGCAGATTCGACTACGTCAGCGGCAGCGCGGCGAAGTTCTGGGAGGTGGTCGCGGCCGGTGCGACGGTCACCGTCCGATACGGACGGATCGGTACCGAGGGGCGGACCCAGGTCAAGGAGTTCGGCTCGGAAGCCGAGGCCACCGGGCACGCCGACAAGCTGATCGCGGAGAAGCTCCGCAAGGGGTACGTCGAGACCGGCGCCCCCGTCGGGACGGCCGCCGCCACTGCCACCGCCGCGACTGCCGCCCCGGTCGCGTCGGCCCCGGCCGACCCCGCCGCCGAGCTGCCCGACGAGGAGACCTTCGTGGTGCCGGCCGCCTGGCGGCGCACCCTCATGCCACGCCGTGGCGGCCCGCACGGGTCCACGCTGCCCACCGCCGACAAGGCCCGCAAGGCCGGCGGGGAACTGCTGGCCTCGCTCGCCCCGGAGCTCGACGCGCTCTCGGCCACCGATGGCGATCCGGAGCTGATCGCGGCGCTGCGGGCCTACCGGGCGGGCGACCACACGCCACTGGGCGCGGCCGTGCTGCTGGTGGCCGTCGCACACGAATGCGGCTGGTGGGACCGCGACAACCGGGGTCGCGTCCTCGCCGACCTGCTGGTCGCCACGGACGGGCTGGTCGCCACGACCCACGCGATGGCCGAATCGGCGCTGCTCACCACCGGCAATCCGCGCGGCATCCGCCCTCCCGAGCTGCTGCGGGTCCCCGCCGGCAGCGCGGATTGGACCCACCGCCACGCCCGGATGGGCGCGCTCGTCCGGGTCCGGGCCCACCTCGCCGTGGCCTCCGACGAGGAGTACGCCGCCGCCCGCGCCGTGCTGGCCGGGTACCGTGACCTCGGCCTGATGAACCGGGTGATCAGCTCGTTCCTGCTGCCCACCGAGGACGACTGGGTGGCGGCGGACTGCGCCGAGGTCGAGCGGTCCGCCGGCCGGGAACTCATCGAGGTCATGATGGGTGTCACGGGCGACGCGGCGCAGTTCACGCGATTCGCCGCCCACTCCTCGGTGTACTCCTTCCTGTACGACGCGACGCAGCTCACCACCGCCGCCGCCGCCATCGGGCCGGCGCTCGCCCCCGTGCTGGCCGAGTGGTTCGACACGGAGTACCTCGGCGCCGAGGAGCGGCAGCGCCTGGTGTCGCTGCTCGCCGCCTTCCCGGGCGACGAGGCGATGCGGCTGCTGCTGGACCGCCTCGACCGCAAGTACGTCCAGGCCGGCGTGCTGGACATGCTCCGGCGCTATCCGGTGCGCGGGGTGCGCCTGCTCGCCGACGCGGCGCGGGGGAACACCGCCGCCGCCCGGGACGCCGCCACCCTGCTGCGCGGGCACGTGATCACCAACCCGGCGGCGGTCGAGGCCGCGCTGCCGCTGCTCGACGAGGCGCAGCGGCAGCGGGTGGAGCAGGTCCGCGCCGAGCAGGGTCCGGAGGTCCCGCCCGCCGACCCCGACCGGCTGCCCCCGGTGCTGGTCGACCCGCCGTGGCTGGGCCGGCCCCAGCGGACCGACCCGCCGGCGCTGCCGGGCCTGTCCCGCCCCGACCAGGCCACGACGCAGTGGCTGCCCGGGGAGCGCGAGCGGTGGGCGGCGACCAGGACCGCGTACCTGGCGTACTGGCGTCGCGGCGAGGACCTCTCCGACCTCGCGCCGCTGGCGGCGCAGGGCAGGCTGCGCGACAGCGAGGCCATTCCGTTCTACACCCGGGCCCCGGAGGGGGTGGCCCGCCCGTCGCTGCGCCGGTGGCGCCCGGAGGCCACCTGGTACGGCGAGGAGTGGCTGCGCTGCCTGATCGGACGCTTCGAGACCGACGCGCTGCCGACCGCCCTGCACGTCGCCCGGATCGCCCCGCACACCCTCGGCGAGGTGCTGCTGCCGTACGCCGCGGGTGAGGTCGCGGACCTGATGGCCGACTGGCTGGAGCGGCTCAAGTCCGCCCGCACCACCGCCCTGGCCTGGTTCCGGCGGCACCCGGCGTTCGCCGCGCGGGCGCTGCTCCCGGCGGCCCTCGGCCAGCCCGGCCCTGCCCGGCGGGCCGCCGAGCGCGCGCTGCGCCTGGTCGCCACCGACCACCGCGAGCTGGTCCTGGACGCCGCCCGGTCGTACGGCGAGCCGGTGGTCGCCGCCACGGTCACCCTGCTCGACGCCGACCCGCTGGAGCAGCTGCCGAAGCGCATCCCGGCCCTGCCACAGTGGCTGGACCCGGTGCTGCTGCCGCCGGTGCTGCTGCGCGACCGCTCGGCGGCGCTGCCCGCCGACGCGCTGCGGCACCTCTGCACCATGCTTGCCATCTCCAAGCCGGGTGAGGTCTACCCGGGCGTGGTCCGGGTGCGCGAGGCCTGCGACCGCGCGTCGCTGGCCGAGTTCGGCTGGGCGCTCTTCGAACGCTGGCAGGCCGCCGGGGCCCCGTCCAAGGAGGGCTGGGTGCTGCTGGCGCTCGGTTGGATCGGCGACGACGCGACCGCCCGCCGGCTCGCCCCGGTGATCCGGGCCTGGCCCGGTGAGGGTGGGCACGCCCGGGCGGTCACCGGGCTGGACGTGCTCGCCGCGATCGGCACCGACGTGGCGCTGATGCACCTCTGGGGCATCTCGCAGAAGGTCAAGTTCCGCGGGCTGCGGGAGCGGGCCGCGCAGAAGGTCGCCGAGGTCGCCGCCGACCTCGGCCTCGACGCCGAGCAGCTCGGCGACCGGCTGGTCCCCGACCTCGGGCTGGACGCCGACGGCAGCCTGGTCCTCGACTACGGCCCGCGGCGGTTCACCGTCGGCTTCGACGAACAGCTCAAGCCGTACGTGGTGGACGGTGCCGGAACGCGGCGCAAGGAGCTGCCCAAGCCGGGTGCCCGGGACGACCAGGCGCTCGCGCCGGTCGCGTACCAGCGCTTCAGCGGGCTGAAGAAGGACGTGCGCACCCTCGCCGCCGACCAGATCCGCCGGTTCGAGGCCGCGATGGTCGCCCAGCGCCGCTGGTCGGCGGCCGACTTCCGGCGGCACTTCCTGGAGCATCCGCTGCTCTGGCACGTCGTCCGGCGGCTGGTGTGGGCGACCTTCGACGACGCCGGTGCGGTGGGCACCGCGTTCCGGGTCGCCGAGGACCGCAGCCTGGCCGACGTCGAGGACGAGGCGTACGCGCTGCCGGAGGAGGCGGTGATCGGCATCGCCCACCCGCTGCACCTGGGCGGCGGGCTGCCCGCCTGGGCCGAGCTCTTCGCCGACTACGAGATCCTCCAGCCCTTCGCCCAGCTCGGCCGCGAGGTGCACCGGCTCGACCCGGCCGAGCGCGACGGGCGGCAGCTGAAGCGGTACGTCGGGCTCAGCGTCCCGGCCGGCCGGCTGCTCGGCCTGGAGCGGCGCGGCTGGCGCCGGGGCCAGCCGCAGGACGCCGGTGTCCAGTGCTGGCTGGAGCGGGAGCTGCCCGGCAACCGGGCGGTGGTGGTGAACATCGACCCGGGCATCGCGGTCGGCGTGGTCGACATGTTCCCGGACCAGAAGTTGGAGGAGATCTGGGTGAACGACCGCCCGGAGGGCGAGTGGCACTCGCGCGACGGTGGGCTGCGCTTCGGCGACCTCGACGAGGTCACCGCCTCCGAGGTGCTGCGCGACCTCGCGGAGGTGGTCCGGTGACCACCACCGACCCGACGGCCGAGCGGGCCCAGCGCCCCCCGGCCGAGCTGCGGTACGCCGACGAGCTGGCGAAGCTGCGCGCCGACGACGCCGACCCGCGCCCGCCCGGCTGGGCGCTGAGCCTGCGGGCGGCCCGACGGTTCATCCTGGGCGACCCGGCGGCCGGTGTCAGCCGCAAGTTCGTCGGCGACCCGTCGCTGATCGACCGCGCGCTGGTCGCCCTCGCCACCAGCCGCGGCCTGATGCTGGTCGGCGAGCCCGGCACCGCCAAGTCGCTGCTGTCGGAGCTGCTGGCCGCCGCGGTCAGCGGGGACTCCACGCTGACCATCCAGGGCGGCGCGGCGACCACCGAGGACCAGATCCGTTACTCGTGGAACTACGCCCTGCTGGTGGCGGACGGCCCGTCGCCACGGGCGCTGGTGCCGGCACCGCTGCTGCGCGGCATGGCGCAGGGCCGGGTGGTCCGCTTCGAGGAGATCACCCGCTGTCCCCTCGAGGTGCAGGACTGCCTGCTCTCCCCGCTGTCGGACCGGGTCCTCGCCGTGCCGGAGCTGCCCGGGCCGGACGCGATGGTCTTCGCCCGGGAGGGCTTCAACGTGATCGCCACCGCGAACACCCGGGACCGGGGCGTCAACGAGATGAGCGCCGCGCTGAAGCGACGGTTCAACTTCGAGACCGTCTTTCCGATCCCGGACCTCTCCACCGAACTGGACCTGGTCGAGGCGGAGGCGGCCGTGCTGCTCCAGCGCTCCGGGGTGGCCGTGCCGCCCCGGCGCGACGTGCTGGAGGTGCTGGTCACCACGTTCCGCGAGCTGCGCACCGGGCTCACCGAGCGGGGCGAGGCGATGGAGCGGCTCTCGGCGGTGATGAGCACCGCCGAGGCCGTCTCGGTCGCCCACGCGGTCGGGCTGCGCGGCTGGTTCCTGCGCGGCGAGGCCGGCGACGCCGCCGACGTGGTCGCCTGCCTGGCCGGCACCGCGGCCAAGGACGACCCGGAGGACCTGGCCCGGCTGCGCCGCTACCTGGAGCAGCGGGTTCCCCGGCGCAGGGGTGCGCAGTGGCAGGCGTTGCACGACGCCCGGCACCTGCTGCCCGGCTGATGGCGACCAGTGATCCGGCCGGCGTCACGTTCCTCGGAGTCCGCCACCACAGCCCGGCCTGCGCCCGGCTGGTGGCGGCCACCATCGCGGCGCTGCGCCCGGCGTACGTCCTGGTGGAGGGGCCGGTCGACCTCAACGACCGGCTGGACGAGCTGCTGCTCGGCCACGAACTGCCGATCGCCGTGTTCACCGCGTACCGGGACTCGGGGCGGCGGCACGCCTCGTGGAGCCCGTTCTGCGGGTACTCCCCGGAGTGGGTGGCGCTGACCGAGGGACGGGCCGCCGGGGCGGAGGTCCGCTTCATCGACCTGCCCGCCTGGCATCCGGCCTTCGCCCGGCGCGCCAACCGGTACGCCGACGCCGACCAGCGGTACGCCGACGCGGTGGCCCGGCTCTGCGCCACCCTGGCCGTGGACAACGTGGACGCCCTCTGGGACCACCTGTTCGAGATCGGGTCGGACGACGGGCTCGCCGAACGGCTGGCCACCTACTTCGACCTGCTGCGTGGGGAGTCCGAGGCGGGGGAGGACGACGCGGCGCGGGAGGCGTACATGGCGCGCTGGGTGCGCGCGGCCCGGTCCCGGGCCGGCGGTCGCCCGGTGCTGGTGGTCACCGGCGGTTTCCACCGGCCGGCGCTGATCCGGCTGGTCGACGCCGCCCCGCCCGCCGGGTCCGCCGCCGCCGGGGCGGACGTCGACGAGGCCGGCTGGCCCGCGGTGCCCGCGCCGGACGCGGGCGCGGTGGCCAGCAGCTACCTGGTGCCGTACTCCTTCAAACGGCTGGACGCCTTCGACGGCTACCAGTCCGGCATGCCCTCGCCCGCGTACTACCAGCGGCTCTGGGAGGACGGCCCGGAGCGGGCCGCCGACGCCCTCGTCGAGACGGTCGCCACCCGGCTGCGGGCCCGCCGGCAGCCGGTCTCCACCGCCGACCTGGTCGCCGCCCGGACCATGGCCGGCGGCCTGGCCCGGCTGCGTGGACACGCCCACCCGGCCCGCGTCGACGTGCTCGACGGACTGGTCTCCGCCCTGGTCTCCGACGCGCTCGACCAGCCGTTGCCGTGGACCGCCCGGGGGCGGCTCGCCGCCGGCACCCACCCGGCGGTGGTGGAGATGGTGGCCGCGCTCAGCGGCCGGCGGACCGGTCGGCTGCACCCGGACACCCCGCTGCCGCCCCTGGTGCGCGACGTCGAGGTCGAGCTGCGTCGGCACGGGATCGACCTCTCCGCCGACCTCGACCTCGACCTCACCGACCCGGCCGACCTGGACCGCAGCCGGCTGCTGCACCGGCTCCGGCTGCTCGGCGTCGCCGGCCACGTCCGTGAGCGCGGCCCGCGGGTCGGCGCGGACGTGGTGCTCAGCGAACACTGGTCGGCCCGACCCGCGCCGGACCGGCTGTCCGAGCTGATCGAGGCCGGCGGGTACGGCCCGACCGTGCTCGACGCGGTCACCGCCCGGGTCGAGGAGCGGATCAGCCTGGTCGCCGGGGACGTCGACGCCCTCGCCGGGCTGCTCTTCGACACCGCGCTCTGCGGCTTGCGCGCGCACTCGACGCGGGCGCTCGCGGCCATCGCCGAGGCCGTCGGCGCGGTCACCGAGCTGCGCACGCTGGGCCGGGCGCTGGCGGTGGCGCTCGGCCTCTGGCGGCACGACCGGCTGCTCGGCAGCGCCGGCGCCGCGCCGCTCGGCGCGGTGGTCACGGCCGCTGTCGACCGGGCGCTCTGGCTGGCCGAGGGGGTGCGCGGGGCCACCGCGCCCGCCGATCCCGGCCGGCTGGCGGCGCTGGTCGCGGTCCGCGACGCCCTGCGGTACGCCGGCCCGACACTCGGCATCGACGCCGCGCCGGCGCTGGCCGTGGCCGCCCGGATCGCGGCCGACCCGACCGCCCCGCCGGACCTGCGCGGCGCCGCCCTGGGCCTGCGCTGGTCGCTCGGCGCCGGGGGCGACGCGGTCCGGGCGGTCCGGGCCGTCGCCGCCCCGACGGTGCTCGGCGACTGGCTGGCCGGCCTGTTCGCGCTGGCCCGTGAGGAGGTCGTCGACGGCGACCGGGCGCTGCTCGCGGTGCTCGACGGCCTGCTCGCCGCGATGTCCCCGCACGACTTCCTGGTGGCGCTGCCCGCGCTGCGACAGGCGTTCGGCTGGTTCCCGCCCCGCGAGCGGGAGGCCGTCGCCCGGCACGTGATCGACCTGCGCGGGTCGGCCGACCCGGCCCGTACGCTGCTGCGCCTCGACGTCGACCCGCTGCTCGTCGCCCGGGCCCGGGCGCTGGACGCCCGGGTCGACGCCCTGCTCGCCCGGGAGGGTCTGCTCTCCGACGGGCCCGACCCGCACGGAGGCCCGTGATGACCGACCCCGCACTGGAACGGTGGCGGCTGGTGCTCGGCGAGCCCGCCCAGGCCAGCCTCGGCGCGCTCGGCGAGGCTGCCGCGGGTCGGGACGCCGCCCTCGACTGGCTCTACGGACGCGACGAGGAACTCGACCGGCGGGACGTGCGCCGCGGCGGCAGCGGCCCGTCGCTGCTGACCACGGTCGACTGGCTGGACCAGATCACCCGGCTCTTCCCGCGGGAGACGGTGGAACGGCTGGAACGTGACGCCGTCGAGCGCTACGAGATCCACGACGTGGTGACCGATCCGCAGGTGCTGGCCCGGGTCGAGCCCAGCGCGACCCTGCTGCGGGCGGTGCTGCGGACGAAGCACCTGATGAATCCGGAGGTGCTGCGGCTGGCCCGGCGGATCGTCGAGACCGTGGTCCGGCAGCTGATGGAGCGGATGGCCACCGAGGTGCGGCAGTCCTTCTCCGGCGCCCGGGCCCGCCGGCCCAGCCGGTTCCGGCAGGCCCGCAACTTCGACGTCCGGCGCACCATCCGGGCCAACCTGGCGCACTGGCGCCCGGACGAGCGGCGGTTGCACGTGCGTACCCCGCACTTCTTCTCCCGCACCCGTCGGCACCTGGACCGGTGGCAGGTGATCCTGCTGGTCGACCAGTCCGGGTCGATGGTCGGCTCGGTCATCCACGCCGCCGTCACCGCCGCCTGCCTGTGGGGGCTGCCCGGCGTCCGCACCCACCTGGTCGCCTTCGACACCGAGGTGGTCGACCTCACCGCCGACGTGGACGACCCGGTCGAGCTGCTGCTGAAGGTGCAGCTCGGCGGCGGCACCGACATCGCCCGCGCGGTGGCGTACGGGGCGCAGCTGATCGAGAACCCGCGCCGGGCCATCGTCGTGCTGATCACCGACTTCTACGAGGGCGGCAGTGAGGCGCGGCTGGTGCGGACCGTGAAGCAGCTGGTCGAGCAGGGCACCCACGTGCTCGGCCTGGCCGCGCTGGACGAGGAGGCCAACCCGGCGTACGACCGGGCGATGGCGCAGCGGCTGGCCGATGTCGGGGCCGGGGTCGGCGCGATGACTCCGGGCGAGCTGGCCGCCTTCGTCGCCGAGCGGGTCAGCCGGTGACCGGGCGGCCCGAGGGGGCGACGGTGGTCCGTGCCGACCTGCTGGCGCTCACCCCGGAGGTGCTCGCGACCCTCGCCAACCGGGGCCTGGTGAAGCGGGCCGGCAGGGCGGTGGACGGGGGCGAGGCACCCGCGCTGCGCACCGACGACGGCGGCACGGTGTACGCCGAGCACCCCGACGGCGTCCGCAGCAGCCTGCCGCCGGGCGGCGGCCTCGGCGCGGGCAGCTGCTCCTGCGGCGCGCCGGGCATCTGCCGTCACCTGCTCGTCCTCGTCCTCGCCTACCAGCGGCACATCGGTGCGGCCGCACCGGCGGCACCGGGCGCGCCCGCCGGGGCCGCCCCGGACGGCGCCTCCGGTCCCACGGACGGCCCGGGCACCCCGGTCCCCACGGCCGAGGCGGCGGAGCCGGCGGGGCGGTTCGAGACCTGGTCGCCGGGGGAGGTCACCGACGAGGAACTCGCCGAGGCGGTCGGCGACTCCGCGCTCGCCGCCGCCCGCCGCCGGCACCGGCGCGGGTACGTCGCCCGGGTCCGCCGGCCCACCGCGGAGGACCCGGTGCCGCAGGTGGAGCTCCCCACCGGCACGGTCCGGTTCCTGGTGCCGCACCAGATCGCCTTCGCCCACGCCGACGCCGCCGACGGCGGCCCGGAGTCGGTCGCGCTGGCGGTCTGGGCGTACCGGGTGGCGGACCGGGACCGGCCCGGGCTGTGGGAGGCCCAGGTCCGGGTCGGCGGCGGGACGGCCGAGGTGGACATCGCGGCGCTCGACCGGGCGGTCGCGCTGGCCGGGGAGGTGCTGCTCGCCGGGGCGGTGCACACCGGTGCCGGCGCGGCGGCCCCCCTCGCCACCGCCCGGCGCGACCTGGACGCCGCGGGGCTGCGCTGGCCGTTGCTCGCCCTGGACGAGCTGGCGGCGCAGCTCGACGCGTACGCCGCCCGCGGCGCCCGCTACCGACCGGCCCAGCTGGCCGAGGTGCTCGCGGAGCTGCCCGCCCGGCGACGCGCGGTGGTGAACCGGGGCGCCAGCCCGGTGGAGCGGGTGCTCGGCACCGACGAGCCCGCCGAGACGCCGCTGCGCAGACAGCGGCTCACCGGGCTCGGCGCGCGGGTACGCGAGTCGGCCGACGAGTTCGGCGTCGAGGTCTTCCTCGCCCAGCCGGCCGGGGCGGGCGTGCTCGTGCTGCGCCGGGACTGGCCGCGCGCCGACGTCGGGCGGGTCACCGGTCACGACCTGGCCGGCCGTCGGGTCGCCGGCACCACCGTCGGCGCCCTGGCCGGCGGCAACGTGGTCACCGAGTCCGCCGTGCGGGGCCCCTCGGGGCGGATCCGGTTCGCCGCCGGCCGGATCGCCCGGACCACCGTCTCGCCGGGGGCCGGCTCGTGGGGCGAGCTGCCACCGGGCGTGCTGGTCCGGGACCTCGCCGCGCTCGGCGCGGCCCTGGCCGAGTTGCCGCCCCGACCGTTGCGCCCGCGCGCGGACGCCGAGTCGGTGCGGGTGGTGGAGATCGCCGAGGTACGCGCCGTCGGGTACGCCGCGGGCGAGCAGCGCCTCGACGCGGTGGTCGCCGACCCGTCCGGCGGCACCGCGACCGTCTCGGCGGTGCACCGCTCGGTCTGTCCGGCCGCGCTGGACACCCTCGCCGCCGCCCTGGCCGGCGCGCACGGCACCCCCCGGTACGTCAGCGGCGCCGTCCGGCGGGGTCCCGGTGGGCTGGTCATCGAGCCCTTCGCCGTGGTGGCCGAGCAGACGGTGGTCGTACCCGATCTCGCCGCCGGGACCGGCGACGGCGCGCTGGCCGGCGCGGACATCGAGCCGCCGGACCCGGTCGACGCCGCGCTGCGCGAGGGGCTGGGACTGCTCGCGCAGGCCGCGCACGCGGGGCTGCGGCACCTGCCGGGCGGGTTTCCCGACCGGCTGCGCGCCTCCGGCGCGGCGCTGGCCGCGGCCGGGCTGGACCGGTGCGGGGCGGCGCTGCGCGCGCTGGCCGGGACGCTCGGTCCGGCGCCGGGCGACGCGGCGGTCCGCGCCTGGGTGGACGCGCAACTGCGGCTGCTGGTCGCCGCGGAGTCCCGGTGAGCGGCCGCCGCGGGGCGACCACGGCGCGTGCCGAGCCGGACGGCGAGTCGCTACCCTGCGTCCATGAACGGCGGGCAGGACGGGGAACAGTTGGCGGCGTCGCTCGGGCGCGTTCTCGCGGGGCTGACCTTCGTCGACCTGACCACCGACGCGGTGACGGCGCTGATCATCGAGTCCGTGCGCGGCTGGGCGGGCGACCAGGGCTGGCGGGTCTACCGCCGGGCGCCGAGCGTGGTGCCGTTGCCGCCGCCGCTGGCCCACCAGTATTCGGTGCTGGATGTGGCGTGTGCCCGACCGGACGGGCCGCCCGTGGTCGTCGAGGTCGACCACACCGACCGGCGGCGCACCTGGGACAAGCTGGCGGCGGAGGCGGCGGCCGGCCGCGTCGCGATCTGGGTGCGCTGGGGACCGGGCCGCTTCGGCGTACCGCCCGCGCCGATCCATCAGGTCACCTGCGAGGTCTCCCGGCGCGCCGGGCCGGCCGGTCGGCTGCACAGCCGGGCACCCGGCGGCGGCCCGCCGCCGCCCGCGCACTCCGAGCGGGGCGCCGGCCGCACGGCCGTGCTGCTGCCGCTGCCGTCGTTGGACGACCGGACGCCCTGACCCACCGCTCACCGGGCGCACTCAGCACGGTCTGCGGCGGGTGGCGGCATGCCGAGGCGCGGTGCCCTACTCGAAGCGCGTCGGGTCCCCGGCGCCCCGACGGACGATCTCCGGTTCGTCCTGCGAGAAGTCGATCACCGTGGTCGGCAGGGTGCCGCACTCGCCGGAGTCGATCACGGCGTCGACCACGTGGTCGAGCCGCTCCTTGATCTCCCAGCCCTGGGTCATCGGCTCGGTCTCGTCGGGCAGCAGCAGGGTGCTCGACACCAGCGGCTCACCCAGCTCGCTCAGCAACGCCTGCGCCACGGTGTGGTCGGGGATGCGGACCCCCACGGTCTTCTTCTTCGGGTGCAGCAGCCGGCGCGGCACCTCCTTGGTCGCCGGCAGGATGAAGGTGTAGCTGCCCGGGGTCGCCGCCTTCAGTGACCGGAACAGGGCGTTGTTGATCTGGACGAACTGGCCGAGCTGCGCGAAGTCCCGGCACACCAGGGTGAAGTGGTGCCGGCTGTCCAGCTGGCGGATCTCCCGGATCCGGTCGATGCCGTCCCGGTTGCCCATCCGGCAGCCCAGCGCGAAGCACGAGTCCGTCGGATAGGCGATCAGCCCGTCGGAGCGGACGAGGTCGACCACCCGGCTGATCGTCCGCGGTTGCGGGTTGTCCGGGTGCACGTCGAAGTACGTCGCCATGGCGGAAGCTTAGAAGCGGCGTCGCCGGTGCGCGGCATCGGTGGCCACCCCGGCTGCCGTGGCGTCCCGGTGAGCCGGGCGCGCGCGGTGGCGGTGGCCGCTACGGTGTGAGGCGTGGCGACGACGGCGGCGGAGGAGATCCGGGTCGGGGAGCGGCTGGTCCGGGTCTCCAGCCCGGACAAGCCCTACTTCCCGGAGCGGGGCCTGACCAAGCTGGACGTGGTGCGCTACTTCCTCGCCGTCGGCGACGGCATCCTGCGCGCGCTGCGGGACCGGCCGACCATGCTGGAACGCTGGCCGCGCGGTGTCTTCGAGGGTGCGAAGATCGGCACCCGGCAGGACAACCGGGGTGACGCCTTCTACCAGAAGCGGCTGCCCGCCGGCGCTCCCGACTGGGTGCGCACCGCGCACATCACCTTCCCCAGCGGCCGGACCGCCGACGAGGTCGCGCCGAGCGAGCTGGCGGTGGTGGCCTGGGCGGCCAACCTGGGCACCCTGCGGTTCCACCCCTGGCCGGTCTCGGCCGCCGACGTGGAACGCCCCGACCAGCTCCGCATCGACCTGGACCCGATGCCGGGCGTCGGCTTCGACCAGGTGGTGCCGGTGGCCCACGAGGTGCGCGCCTTCCTCGACGAGCTGGGGCTGGTCGGCTACCCGAAGACCACCGGTGGGCGCGGCCTGCACGTCTACCTCTCCATCGAGCCGCGGTGGAGCTTCGGCGAGTGCCGGCGGGCGGTGCTCGCGCTGGGCCGCCAGATGCAGCGCCGCCGCCCCGACCTGGTCACCACCACCTGGTGGCGGGAGCAGCGGGACCGGCCGGTCTTCGTCGACTACAACCAGATGGCCCGCGACCACACCATGACCTCGGCGTACTCGATCCGGCCGACGCCCGCGGCGTTGGTCTCCGCGCCGCTGGAGTGGTCGGAGCTGGACCACGCGCGGCCCGAGGACTTCGACGTGGTGAGCATGCCGGCCCGGTTCGCCGAACGCGGCGACCCGCACGCCGGGCTGGACGAACGGCGGTTCTCGCTGGAGCCGCTGCTGGAGCTGGCCGACCGGGAGGGGCTGGAGGCCCCGCCGGAGCGCTGACGCCTACTCCCAGGGGCTCCGCGAGCCGTCGTACTCCTCGAAGACCAGCCAGGTCCGGGTGGAGAGCACCCCGGCGATGCTCTGCACCCGGTTGAGCACCACGTCCCGCAGGGTGGCGTTGTCCGGCGCGCGGACCAGGGCGAGCACGTCGTGCTCCCCGCTGAGCAGCGCGACGTGCTCGATGTAGCGCACCCGGGCCAGCTCCGCCGAGACCTCCCGCCAGGTGTTCTGCTCGATGGTCAGGGAGATGTACGCCGAGGTGCCCAGCCCCGCCGGCTCCGGCGCGACCTGGGCCCGGAAGCCGGTGATCACGCCGTCGCGCAGCAGCCGCTCCACCCGGGCGTACGCGTTGGTACGGGAGACGTGCACCCGTTCGGCGAGGGTGCGGATGGAGATGCGGCCGTCGCGGACCAGCTCGCCGAGGATCCGCCGGTCGACCTCGTCGAGGGGGCCGGCCGAACGTCCCGCCGCTCCCGTCACGTCCTGTCCCGGAGGGGTTTCCTGGCTCACATCGGCCTCCACGCGGTGCCATTCGTCCCACGTTCGCCGTGGATCTTGAGTCAATCATCCGACAGCACGAGCATAGGGGCACCACACGTCCAGGAGGTCCCCGCCGTGACGACCACACCCCAGGCGGTCCGCAGGGCATCCCCGCGCACCCGCCGGCCGGCCACCCCGGCCCCGCCCGACCCGTCCGCCGGGCTGCTCCCGCAGGCCGAGCCGGTCCGACTGCTCGACCCCACCGGCACCCCGCTGCCGCCCCGCGACGACTACCCCGAGCCGCCCGTCGAGGCGCTGCGCGAGATGTACCGGCGGATGGTGGTCGGGCGCCGCTTCGACACCCAGGCCACCGCGCTGACCAAGCAGGGCCGGCTCGCCGTCTACCCGTCCTCGCGCGGCCAGGAGGCCTGCCAGGTCGGGGCCGTCCTCGCCCTGCGCGACGACGACTGGGTCTTCCCCACGTACCGCGAGTCGATGGCGTTGACCGCCCGGGGGCTCGACCCGGTCGAGGTGCTCACCCTGCTGCGCGGCGACTGGCACTGCGGCTACGACCCGACCCGGGTGCGCACCGCGCCGCAGTGCACCCCGCTGGCGACCCAGTGCGTGCACGCCGCCGGCCTCGCCTACGGCGAGTCGTACCAGGGGCGGGACACCGTCGCGCTGGCCTTCATCGGCGACGGCGCCACCAGCGAGGGCGACTTCCACGAGGGGGTCAACTTCGCCGCCGTGTTCAAGGCCCCGGTCGTCTACTTCGTGCAGAACAACAAGTACGCGATCAGCGTCCCGCTGTCCCGGCAGACCGCCGCGCCGAGCCTGGCGTACAAGGGTGTCGGGTACGGCGTGCCCAGTGAGCAGGTCGACGGCAACGACCCGGTCGCCGTCCTCGCCGTGCTCACCCGCGCGGTCGCGCACGCCCGCGCCGGCAAGGGCCCCTACCTGGTCGAGGCGCACACCTACCGGATGGAGGCGCACACCAACGCCGACGACGCCACCCGCTACCGGGGTGCCGACGAGGTCGAGGCCTGGCGGGACCGCGACCCGGTCGCACGGCTGGAGACGTACCTGCGGACCCGCGGCGTGCTCGACGACGCGGCGGTGGCCGCGATCGCCGAGGAGGCCGAGGCGTACGCCGCCGACCTGCGCGAGCGGATGAACGCGCAGCCCACCGTCGACCCGCTCAGCCTCTTCGAGCACGTCTACGCCGAGCCGACCCCGCAGTTGGTCGAGCAGCGTGAGCAGGTCCGTGCCGAGCTGGCCGCCGACCGCGACGCGGAGGGGGACGCCTGATGGCCACCATGACCATGGCGAAGGCGCTCAACGCCGCGCTCGCCGACGCGATGCTCGACGACGAGCGGGTGCTCGTCTTCGGCGAGGACGTCGGGCAGCTCGGCGGCGTCTTCCGGATCACCGACGGGCTCCAGGCCCGGTTCGGCGACAAGCGCTGCTTCGACACCCCGCTCGCCGAGGCCGGCATCGTCGGCTTCGCCGTCGGGCTGGCCATGTCCGGGCTGCGCCCGGTGGTCGAGATGCAGTTCGACGCGTTCGCGTACCCGGCGTTCGAGCAGATCGCCTCGCACGTGGCGAAGCTGCGCAACCGCACCCGGGGCGCGCTCAGCGTGCCGATCGTCATCCGGGTGCCCTACGCCGGCGGCATCGGCGGGGTCGAGCACCACTGCGACTCGTCGGAGGCCTACTACGCGCACACCCCCGGGCTGAAGGTGGTCACCCCGGCCACCGTGGAGGACGCGTACTCGCTGCTGCGCGAGGCGATCGCCGACCCCGACCCGGTGGTCTTCCTGGAGCCGAAGAAGCTCTACTTCTCCAGCGCCGAGGCGGAGCTGCCCGCGGCCACCGCGCCGTTCGGCCGGGCGGTCGTGCGCCGGCCCGGCACCGACGCCACCCTGGTCGCGTACGGCCCGGCGGTGCCGGTCGCCCTCGAGGCCGCCGAGGCCGCCCGCGAGGAGGGCTGGGACCTGGAGGTGGTGGACGTGCGCACCATCGTGCCGTTCGACGACGAGACCGTCGCCGCCTCGGTCCGGCGGACCGGCCGGTGTGTGGTGATCCAGGAGGCGCAGGGCTTCGCCGGGGTGGGGGCGGAGATCGCCGCCCGGGTGCAGGAGCGCTGCTTCCACGCCCTGCACGCGCCGGTGCTGCGGGTGTCCGGCCTGGACATCCCGTACCCGCCGCCGATGCTGGAACACACCCACCTGCCCTCGGTGGACCGGGTGCTGGACACCGTGGCCCGCCTCCAGTGGGACGACCGGCCCGACTCCCGCTGGCTGCCCCAGGGCAGCGCCGCATGACCACCGTCGACCGGACGCAGGTCTTCCTCCTACCCGACCTGGGCGAGGGGCTGAGCGAAGCCGAGATCGTCGAGTGGCGGGTCGCCGTCGGCGACGTGGTCACGGTGGACCAGAGCGTGGTGGAGGTGGAGACCGCCAAGGCTGTCGTCGACGTGCCCTGCCCGTACGCCGGTCGGGTCGTCGCCCTGCACGGCGCGGCCGGTGAGGTCCGCCCGGTCGGCCAGCCGCTGATCACCATCGCGCCGCTGGACGGCGGCGACGAGCCCGCCGGGCACGCCACCTACCGCGAGGAGGAGCGGGCCGGCTCCGGCAACGTCCTGATCGGGTACGGCACCGGTCACGGCGGCGGCCGGCGGCGGCGTCGTCCGCGGCTGGCCCTCGCCCCCGGAGCGCCCACCCCGGACACCGCCGCCACGGACCGGGCCGGCGTGGCCGGACAGCCGGGCGGCGGTCCCGCCGTCGGGCGGACGACGGGCGACCCGGCCGCGTCGAGCGCCGCCGGTGGAGCGGGCGACCCGGCCCCGACCGGCGGCACCGCCCCGCTGGTCATCTCGCCGATCGTCCGCCGGTTGGCCAGGGAGCACGGCGTGGACCTGGCGACGCTGCGCGGCACCGGTCCCGGTGGCGTGATCCGGCGGGCGGACGTCGAGGCCGCCCGGAGCGCCCCCGCCACCCGGCTCGCCGTCGTGCCGGATGAGCCGGCCGCGCACGTCGGCCTGGCTCCCGCCGGCGACGGCGACGTGGTCATCCCGCTCACCGGCATCCGCAAGGTGATCGCGGACAAGCTCTCCCGCAGCCGGCGGGAGATCCCCGAGGTGACCATCTGGGTGGACGTGGACGCCACCGGTCTGCTGGAGACCCGCCGCGCGATCAACGCCGCCACCCCGGACGAGCCGGTGAGCATCCTGGCCCTGCTGGCCCGGATCTGCCTCAGCGGGCTACGGAGGTTCCCGCAGCTCAACGCCCACGTCGACACCGAGGGTCAGCGGATCGTCCAGTCGGCCGGGGTGCACCTGGGCATCGCCGCGCAGACCGACCGGGGCCTGATCGTCCCGGTGCTGCGGGACGCCCAGCGGCTCACCACCCGTGAGCTGGCCGCCGCGCTGGTGGAGACCACCACCGCCGCGCGGGCCGGTACCCTGCCGCCGGCGCGGCTCACCGGCGGCACGTTCACGCTCAACAACTACGGCGTGTTCGGGGTGGACGGCTCGACCCCGATCATCAACCACCCGGAGGCGGCGCTGCTCGGGGTGGGCCGGATCGTGGACAAGCCCTGGGTGGTCGACGGGCAGTTGGCCGTGCGCAAGGTGACCCAGCTCAGCCTGACCTTCGACCACCGGGTCTGCGACGGTGGCGTGGCGGGAGGCTTCCTGCGGCACGTCGCCGACTGCGTCGAGCAGCCGGCGCTGCTGGTCGCCAACGTCTGAGCGGTAGGGGCGGAGCCGGCCGGGCAGGCCGGCTCCGCCGCCTCAGCCCGTGCTGTCCGGTTCGGGACGTCTCCCGGCCCGGCTGCCGGGGCGGGACCGCGACCACGGTGACCAGGACTGGACTGACCGGCCCGAGTCGGGACGGCGGGACGCGGACCACCCAGCGCCCCTGATCCGGGACGGGCGGGCCGCGTAATCGCGGTCGAGCACATCGGCGACCAAAAGCCAGACCGTTTCCGAGTATTTCCCGCGAAAGTGCGCCACGGGCGCAGAAGCGCCGTACAGAATGTGGCCAAGGGGAATTGAAACGGGGGGGCGGAATATGGATGTGAGGCGGCGACTGACGCTATTGGCGGTGACCATCGCAGCCACGCCGTTGATCCTCGGCGGGTGCACCGCGGACCGGAAGGAGGCCGCCGGCGAGGCGCCGGGCAGGGCCGTGGACCCCGCGGTCGCGCTGAGCCCGGCCGACCGGACGAGGGACGTCCCGATCAGCGCGGAGGTCGGGACGAGCGTGAGCCACGGGAAGGTCACCGGCGTCAAGCTCACCGACGACAAGGGCAAGCAGGTCTCGGGGGAGCCGCGCGAGGACGGGTCGAGCTGGGTGCCGAGCACCCCGCTGGAGAACGGTCGGACCTACACCGCGGAGGTGACCGCCACCGGGAAGAAGGGGCGGACCACCGTCGGGCGGACGACCTTCACCACGTCGCCCAAATCGACCAGACAGGCGATAAAGAGCACGTTGTATTTCACCGGGAACCAGACGTACGGCACCGCTATTCCGGTGACGGTCGCGTTCGATCCGCCAATTCCCAAAGAGGCCCGGGCGGTGGTGCAACGGCGATTGTTCGTGAAGACCGACCCGCCGCAGCCGGGTACCTGGTCCTGGGTGGCCGACGGCAAGCAGGTCGAGTACCGGGCGCCGGATTTCTGGAAGCCCGGCACCAAGATCAGCGTGCGGTCGGGACTGGCGGGACTCCCGATCGGCAAGGAGTTCGTCGGTGACGAGGACCACCGGTCCACCTCGAAGATCGGCCGGCAGGTGGCCCTCGAGATCGACAACGCCACCAAACAGATGTCGGTCCTCCAGGACGGCAAGCTGGTGCGCAAGATCCCGGTGAGTATGGGCAAGCCGAGCACCCCGACCTCGAGCGGCAAAATGGTGATCATGGAGAAGCACGACTTCACCACGTTCGACACCCGGGGTTCGGCCGACCCTTACGTGGTCGACGTGGAGGACGCCCAGCGGCTCACCTGGGGCGGCGAGTTCATCCACGCCGCGCCGTGGTCGGAGGGGGATCAGGGCAACACCAACGTCTCGCACGGCTGCACCAACGTGTCGGCGACGGCGGCGGACTGGTTGATGGGCATCACCAAGGTCGGCGACCTGGTGACCATCAAGGGCACCGAGGTGAAGTTGGACCAGGGCAACGGCTTCACCGCCTGGAACGTCAGCTGGGACGAGTTCGTCAAGGGCAGCGCGCTGCCCGTGCCGCCCGGCCTGAAGCCGACGCCCACCCTGCACCCGGGGCACCCGGGGGCGGTGGCCGGGGGATCCGCGCCCGCGCCCGCGCCGTCGGCCAGCGGCGGCTGACGACACGGGGAGGAACGGCCGGGTGCGACCGGTCCGCCAGCCGGCGGGCCGGTCGCCCACGTCCGCGGGTACGCGGTGGCGTCGGACTCAGGACAGGTCGACCCGGGCGATCCCGGTGCCGGTCAGGCTGCCCAGCCAGAGCTGGTCGCCGTGCTGGCGGACGCCGGTGACCATCGGGTACGCGCCGGTGGGCCCGTGCAGTGTCCGCAGCACCGTCCCCGCGCCGTCGACCAGCGCGACCAGCCCGTACCGCTGAGGCTGGGGACGGGCCACGTCGGGCAGCATCGCCACCAGCTGGCGCAGCCGCGGGTGCGGCAGCAGCTTCTCCACCACCGCCAGCCGCGGGCTGGGCAGCGCGATCCAGTACGTCCCGTCGCCCACCGCGGCCACGTTGTCCGGGTACGCCGGCAGGTCGGCGAGCACGGTCACCACCCCGTCGGGCAGGCCGACCCGGACCAACCGGTGGGTGCTCGTCTCGACCAGCATCAGGGCCGACTCGTCCGGGGTCAGCGCGATCCCGTTCGGGAAGTACAGCCCGGCGGCGACCACCTCGGTGCGCCCGCTGCCCGGGTGGTACGCCAGCACCCGACCGTTGGGACGGTGTTCGAGCAGGTCGTGCTTCCAGTGCGACAGCGGCCAGCGGTCGGAGGAGTCGGTGAAGTAGATGGTGCCGTCGCGGGCGACGGCGGAGTTGTCGGCCAGGTGCACCGGCGCGGCGGCGCCGGTCAGCTCGCGCACCGCGCCGTCCGGGGTGACCCGCAGCAGACCCCGGTACGCGTCGCAGACCACCAGCGTGCCGTCCGTCGGGTCGAGTTCGACGCCGAGCGGGCGGCCCCCGGTCTCGGCGAGCAGCCGCGGCGGCGTGCCCGCCGGCGCGTCCGCCGGCCACCACCAGAGCCGGCCGTCCTCGTCGCCGCTGACCACCCGGCCGTCCGGATCGACGAGCACGTCCTCGGGGCCGCGCGCCCCCGGCGGCAGCGGAAGCACCTCAACCCGGTCGAGCCGTACGTCGGTGGGCGCCCAGGCGCCGTCCAGCGGCGGCGGGACGGTGGCCGGCTCGCGGACGGGCCGGATCAGGCGGGGCGGGCGTTGCCGCGGTACGACCATCGGATCATTCTCACCCGCCGATGCGGTTCCGTCGTCCCCGCCGGCGTGTCGGCGGGCCGGCGGCGTCACCCTGAGACGGATCCGGGACCACCCGGGGGTCGACCCTGGACGTACCCGGAACCCGACCCCGGCAGGGCCGGAAGTGTCGGTGGCGGCGGTTAGGTTCGTCCTCGTGGAACAGTGCGGTGACCGGCTGCGGGTGCGGCTCGACGTGGGTGACGACGCGGTCGAGGTGCGGGTGGCGGGCGAGATCGACGTCGCTTCGGTCGGCGCTCTCCGGGCCGCGCTCTGGGCCGCGCCGGCCCGTCCGGTGCTCCGGCTCGACCTCTCCGGCGTGCGGGTGCTCTCGGCCGCCGGCGTCCGCGCGGTCGTCGCCGCGCACCTGCGGGTCCGGGCCCGTGGCGGCGAGCTGGTCCTGGTCGACCCCGACCCGACGGTCGCCCGGGTGCTGCGAGCCACCGGCCTGCACCGGGTCATCCCGGTGGTGCCGAGCGTGCCGCTGCCGTCGGCCGGCCGGGCCCCGTTGGTAGCGGCCTGACCGAGGGCCGCCGAGGCCCCCGGGGGAGCCGGTGCGGCGACCGGACCGGCGACGGTCCGGCCGCTGGTGGCGGGGCCGCCGGCACCACCGGCGACCCCGCGGCCGGTCAGCGGAGGTCGAGCAGGTCGACGACGAAGACCAGGGTCTCGTTCGGCTTGATGACGCCGCCGGCGCCGCGGCTGCCGTAGCCCAGGTGCGGCGGGATGGTCAGCCGGCGCCGGCCGCCGACCTTCATGCCCACGACGCCCTGGTCCCAGCCGGCGATGACCTGGCCGCCGCCGAGCGGGAACTCGAAGCTCTCGCCCCGGTTCCACGACGCGTCGAACTCGCGCCCCGTCGAGTGGGACACCCCGACGTAGTGGACGCTGGCCAGCTGACCCGGCTTCGCCTCGGGGCCCTCGCCCACGGTGATGTCCTCGATGACGAGGTCGGCCGGGGGCGCGCCCTCGATCGGGCCGACCTCGGGCTTGGCTGCCTGGGGCATGCTCATCTGTTGCTCTCCTGCCGTAGTGGCGGCGGCCCCACCCGTCGGGCGCGGCCACGGCCCTGCATCGTCGGTGTCGCTGTCGATCCTGCCGGATCGCGAGCGGCGAATGCCCGCCAGTCCCCGAACGCGACCGGCCGGGCGCGGCACCCGGCCGGCCATCGAACGAGGATCGGACTGAGCCGGCACCCGGACGCGCGGGCAGGGCGCCACCGACCGGTGGCGCCCTGCCGGGCGGATCGGCTACCTGAGCCAGCCGTACTTCCTGACCAGGGGCAGGTTCGCCCAGGTCCGGCCGAGGCCGAGGGTGTCGCCCGCGCCGACCAGGGCCAGGCCGGCCAGCACCGCGGCGTAGATCAGGTGGTCGTCCATGAAGGGGTTGTTCTCGGGAGGAAGGACGGCGGTCCACATGAGCACCAGCAGCAGCCCACCGGCCGAGGCGGCGAGCCGCATCCCGATGCCGAGCAGCAGGGCCACGCCGATCCCCGCGAGACCGGTCATGAACAGCCAGTCCGCCCACGTCGCGCCGGCGATGTCCTGGTAGACGCCTTTGAACGGGCCGGCCGCGCCGAAGGTCAGGAAGCCCTTGGTGGGGCTGCCCCCGTTGATCCAGGCGTTCTTCGACCCGGTCGCGTGACCGAGGCCGAAGACCTTGTCGAGGAAGGCACAGAGGAAGACCCAGCCCAGCGCGATCCGGGTGCCGGCCCAGACGTACCGGGCGGCCCGCTCGCGGGTGGTCTCGGCCGGCGGAGCGTTGGTGTCGGCGGCGGCGGTCCGCTGTGTCGTCGCGGTCATGATGTCCACGTCCTCTCTCTGCCTGGCACCGCGCTTCCCGGTGGCACCTCCATTCCACTCCGGCCGGGGCGTGCCGGTCAGGGCCGACCGGGCCGTCCCGGGGCGGGACCTTCGACCCCTGACGGCGGCCTCCGTCCGGGACCTTCGGCCCGGCCCGGGCGGTCCGGTCGGCCGTCCAGGCCCGGCGCCTCAGGTCACCGGGTCGGCGAGTTGTGCGGCGAGCAGCGTGGGCGCCTCGGCCAGCGAGGGGCCGTACCAGGTGAGGTGGCGGCCGGAGACCAGCGCGCAGGGGGTGCCGGGGAAGGCCTCCGGGCCGTCGTCGGCGGTGAACGCGTACGGCTCGTCGGGGAGCACCACCAGCTCCGGGTGCCGGGCGCGCAGCGCGTCGAGGTCGGGTCGCGGGTACCGCTCCGCGTCGTCGGCGTAGAGGTTGACCACGCCGAGCCGGCGCAGCACGTCGCCGGCGAAGGTGTCGCCACCGAGCACCACCCAGGGCCGGCGCCAGACCGGCACGACGGCGCGTCGGGCGGCGACCGGGACGGGAGGCGCGGCCCAGGCCCGCCGGGCGGCGACCAGCCAGGCCGGCTCGCCGGGGACGCCGAGCGCGGCGAGCAGGTCGGCCAGTTCGGTGAGCGCCTGCGCGACGGTGCGCGGGTAGGTGACGCGGACCGGCACCCCGGCCGCGGCCAGCGCGTCGGCGTCGGCCCGGCGGTTCTCCTCGACGTTGAGCAGCACCAGGTCCGGGCGGAGCGCGAGCACCCGGTCCAGGTCCGGGTACTTGCTGCCGCCGACCCGGGCCACGTCCAGCCCCTCCGGTCGGGTGCACCAGTCGGTGGCCCCGACCAGCACCTCCGGCACGGTCACCGCGACCGCCTCGGTCAGCGACGGCACCAGCGACACCACGCGCACGGCGTTCCCCCTCCCGATCGGCGGGCCGCCCCGCAGGCGGACGGCCCCACCACCCCCCATCCTTCCCCTCCCCGGGTACGGCGTCGTCGCCGACGAGGCGCTGCCGGGCTGCCCGCTGTCGGAGGTGGTGGGCTGGCGTTGAGCCGCACGGCACTCTCTCTTGCCCCGTCCTCTACAACGTTGTAATACTCGGTAGGTCCGTCGCCCCGAGGAGGACCCATGACCGTCCCAGCCACCACCACCCTGCCCACGGACCCGGATGAGACGCCGGTGGAGGCGCTCGGCGACCTCTACCGCGACGGCATCACCGCCTGCCGCGGCGCCTTCTCCGTCGACTGGGTCGACCAGGTCCGCGAGGACATCGACGCCGCGTTCCGGGAGGCCCGCTCCCGCCCCGACGGCGCCGTCGGCCGCGGGCCCGAGCGGTGGTACGTGGAGATCCACCCGGAGCAGCTGCGCGGCTTCGCCGACCTGGTCACCCACCCCTGGGTGGTCGCCGTCAGCCGGGCGGTGCTCGGCCCGGAGTACGAGATCGTCGAGCTGGGCTTCGACATCCCGTTCCCCGGCGCGGCCATGCAGCCCTGGCACCGGGACTTCCCGATGCCGGAGGAGACCCGCCGGCAGCGCCGGCTGACCTCGCTGGCGTTCAACCTGACGACCGTGGACACCGTCGAGGAGATGGGCCCGTTCGAGATCGCCCCGGGCACCCAGTGGGACGACGGCGCCGACTTCGACCACGAGATGTTCCCGTCCCGCGAGCGCTACGACCGGTACGAGCGGCGGGCGGTGCGCAAGTACCCGCAGCGCGGCGACATCTCGGCCCGCTCCGCGCTCACCGTGCACCGGGGCACCCCGAACCGCTCCGCGCTGGCCCGGCCGGTGCTGGTGCTCGGCGTGGACGCGCCCGGCGCGGGCAACGCCGAACGCCACGACATGGCCGTCACCCGGGACTACTGGGCGAACCTGCCCGAACTGGCCCGCGCCCACCTGCGCTGCCCGATCGTCGACGAACTGGTGCCGATCACGCAGAAGCACACCATCGAGGGCCTGGTGATGGGCGCGGCCTGACCGCACCCCCGGCCGGTCGCCCGGCCCGGCCCGCGCCGGTCGCTTCGGCGGGGTGGGTCAGCGGCGGCCGGCCGGCGCGTTCCCCCGGGCCAGGCTGGCCACCGGGACGTCTTCCCGGACCGCCCAGCGGACCGCGTGCCGGACGTCGGCCACCGGCAGCGGTCGCCGGTCGGTGACCGTGACGGCGGCGTGCACCGCGAACGCCACGAAGGGGTACGACCGGGCCAGGCCGGCCAGGGAGGCGTGCACCCGGCCGGCCGTCGCCAGCGCTTCCTCCTCGGTCACCGACGGCAGCACCAGCAGGTACTCGTCCGGGGCGAGGCGTACCGCCCGGTCGACCGGGCGCAGCGGTGCGGTGAGGGCGCCGATCACCGCCTGCGCCTCGCGGGCCGCGCTGCGCCGGCCGAACCGCTCCGGCGTGCCGGCCGGCTCGGCCACCCGGACCCCGATCAGCGCCACCGGCAGGGTGCCGGAGGCGGTGACCCCGTCGAGCCCGGTCCACCGGCGCAGGGTCGGCTCGTCCACCAAACCGGCCTCCGCGGGTTCCTCTGCCCGCCCTGCGGTCGCGGCGCGTCCGGCGCGCTCGGCGAGCAGCCGGATCGCCGCCTCCGCCCGGCTCTCGCCGGGGGTGGCGGGCAGCTCCCGCACCCGGCCCAGCACCTCGTCGATCGTCCGCAGGGCCGGCCCGGGAAGCCGGTCGGCGAGCCGGGTGCGCAGCCGGAGCGCCTCGTGCAGGGCCTCGTCGCGGCGGAAGCCCCAGCGGCCGTCGAAGAGCCGGCCCGCCTCCAACGTCGCGGCGACCTCCACCTCGCGACGGTCCCGGGCGACCAGCGCCGCGCCGAAGCGGGGGGTCAACGCCACCAGGCTCCACTCCCGGGCCAGCTCGTCGGCGTCGTCGAGCAGCACCCCGTACGCCCCGGGCAGCTCCGGCGGCGCGTCGCCGACCAGGCCGACCACCGTCACCGCCGCCCCGGCGGCGATCCGCTGGTAGCGCGCCCGCTCCCGGGCGAAGTACGGCATCCGCTGGAACAGCGCGATCACCAGCAGCGGACCGTCCTCGGCGGTGGCCAGCGCGGCCCGTTCGATGGCGTGGGAGACCGCGACCAGGTGCCGTTTGGTCAACCGCTCCGGGCCGGTTCCGTTGTGCAGCACGCCGTGAGCCTAGAGAAAACGGTCGTTCGGCGCACCCGACGAGGGGTGCCGCCACATCGGCCCGCACCGCCGAGGCGGCGACCATGATCGAAGTCCTAGACTCGGCCGGTCGACCGACCCAGGGATGGATCCGCCCCGAGATGACGCACTCCGCCAGCGACGACGGCCTCCGGCTGCGACCGCTCGCCGTCGGCGACCCGGGGCTGCTCACCCGGGCCGGGCAGGTGGTGCACGCGGGCCGCCGGCTCGGGGATCTGGTGCCGAGGCGTCCGGAGGGGATCACCGGGCACCAGTGGAGCGCCGCCACCCGCGAGGAGTTCGATCTCGTGGTCGGCGCCGCCGACACCGGCGAGCCGGTGGTCGCGGTGCGGATCGGGCCAGCGGCCCCGGCCGGCTCGGCGGGGCAGCGGGCCGAGCGGATGCGCGACGCGGTCTGCGCGGCGGTCGGCCTGCCGGTGCTGCGCATCGAGTCGCCGACCCTGCGCCCGGAGCCGCACGGCCGGCGGATCCTCGCCTACCTGATCGACGCCCGGGAATACGCCGGCCCGGCCGACGGGGAGCCGGCGGACCGGGACGATACCCCGGTCGGGTTCCGCGACATCGTCGGCCGGCTGCCCGACGGGCGGACCGGTCCGGTCAACGACCTCGGCGCGCTGGCTCGGGCGGCGGCCGTCGAGGCGTACGTCACCCGGCAGCTGGCGGACCCGATCGTCCGGGGCCTGCACGTACGGTGGGCCGACGGGGCGGCCGAGGGGTGGAGCTGGGTCGAGGTGCGTCCCGGGCGCTGCCTGGTGGAGCGGGTGGTCGTCCGCGAACACCGCTTCCGGTGCGGGGTGGACGCGCCCCGGCTGGCCGAGGACCTCGCGGCGGTCGCGATCGGGGAGCGGCTGCGCGACCTGCCGGCCGCCGAGCCCGCGCTGGTGGCGCGGAACGAGCTCCGCCGGGACATCCGCGCCCTGCGGGCCCGCCGTGAGGAGCTGGTCGGCGGCTTCGCCTTCGAGCACCTCTGCGTCGACTGACGACCCGCCCCGGCGGCGGTGTGCCGAGCGCCGCCGCCACGTCGCGCTCGGGTGCCGTACCTGCGCCGCGGAATTCCTCGCCCTGCTTTGAACCTTCCCGGTCGGCGCTCCGTACCTAAGCGGGAATGGGCAGGATTTTCCAGCCGCGCCACCCGACGCGGCGGACGGTGCGGAAAGGGCATCGTCGGCCATCGACGTGCCACCGGAACGTCGCAGTGATCCCGACGGGGCGGGCCACCCCGTATTCCGTCGGCCCTTCGGGATTACGAGTCAGGTACCGGATCGAGAAGGAGAGCAATTCGATGCGCAGGTCCACACGGGCGCGCCGGTCATCCGGTAACGCGCGGAGCAAGCGGCTGCTGGCGGCGGTCGGCGCGCTCGCGGTCTTCGGCGCCATCGCCGCCGTCACCCAGATCTCGTCGGCCCACGACCGGCCGAGGACCACCCGCACGGTGTCCTCCTCCTGCGTGGCGCCGAGCCCCGGCGCAACCTCGCCGAGCGGCCGCGTCAGCACCACCCAGACGTGGCAGAACGGCCGCTGGGTGCGCAACCACTGGGGCGACGGGCAGATGTCGGTCGCCGAGTGTCAGGCCGTCAAGGCCGGCAACGCCCCGGTGACCACGGCGGGGTCGGCGGTGGCCTGCCCGGACGTCACGAGCAAGCTCCCGCAGGTGCCGGCCCGGGCCCGGGCCGAGGTGGACCGCAACCTGGCCCTGCTGCAGAGCCAGATCGCCGAGGCCAACCGGCGGTTGGCCGCCGAGGGCAGCCGCCGCGGCCAGGACTTCGTCAACAACGCCATCCTCCGACCGCTGGAGGACAAGCGGCGCGCGACGTTGAACCGCATCGCCACCGCCATCGACCGGGTGGGGGAGCGGCCCCAGGGCCTGGACCAGCTCGCCAAGTGCGCGCTGGCCGCCGGTAACAACAACGGTGGCGCGAATGGCGGTCAGAACGGTGGCCAGAACGGTCAGACCGGCGCCCCGACGGCCGGCCCCACCGGCACGCCGACCGGTGGCCAGAACGGCGGCCAGAATGGCGGCAACAACAACGGCGGGAACAACAACGGCAACGCGCTCGGCGTCCTCGCCAAGGACTGCGCCAACACCCGGCTGCAACCGCACGACGGTTTCCAGAATGGCAACCGCTGCGTCAGCACCGCGTTCGGCGAGGTGGGCGCGGCGGCCAACAACCCGTCGCTGCTGATCACCGAGTTCCCGAACGAGGTCCAGGCCAACCAGGGCTTCACCCTGCGGGTCAGCACGAAGAACCTGGTCCGGGACCGGTTCCTCGCCGCCGGCCAGGGCGGCTACTACGTGGAGAGCTCGCTCCTCAACGACCAGGGTCTGGTCCGGGGCCACTTCCACACCGCCTGCCGGATGTTGCAGAGCACCGACGAGGCGCCGGCGAACCCGCAGGACGTGCCGGCCTTCTTCGTCGCCACCGAGGACGGTCGGGGCGGCGCCCAGGCCGACGAGGTGGTCATCCAGGTTCCGGGCCTGCCGCAGGAGGGTACGGCGCAGTGCGCGGTCTGGGCCGGCGACGGCTCGCACCGCATCCCGATGATGGAGCGGGCCAACCAGACCCCCGCCTTCGACGCGGTGCGGATCCAGGTCAACTAGGGGCAGGTACGTGATCGTCGCGGGCCGTCCGGGAGATCCCCGGACGGCCCGCGACGCGTGCTCGGCCGGCACCGGGACGGCGAGCCGCTGACACCCGCGGGGCGGACCCGGTGACCAGGCCGATGCCGGCGGTGGAGCGGCTCGGGCGCGAACACCACGTCGAGGTGACGCACCCCGGCGGCTCATCGTCGGCGCCGCGGGTCGGGGCCCCTCCGGCGGGTGGTAATTGTGAACGGCACGAAAACGCCGGGGCCCCGCTGATTTCTCAGCGTGACCCCGGCGCCTCGGATGGTGACCCGGCCGGATCGGTCAGCGGTTCTTCCACGCCTCCACGACCGAGACCGGGATGCGTCCGCGCTCGGAAATCTCGTACCCGTTCTTGACGGCCCATTCGCGGATGGCCCGGTTCTGCTCGCGATCCATTCCAGAGGGCGCGGGCCGGGCCGGCCGGCGAGCCGGACGGCCGGCGTCCACCGGTCCCCGCCCCATCCGGCGGCCAGCGCCGATGTACGGGTCCAGCGTCTTACGGAGGACCCCTGCGTTCTCGTCGGAGAGGTCGATGGTGTACGCCACCCCGTCCAGACTGAACTCGACGGTCCGGTCGGCCTTTCCGCCGTCGAGGTCATCCGTCAGAACGGTGATTACTTTCCTTGCCATCGCCATTGCTCCCTGTGTCGGGCGGGGTGTGTCCAAGAGTTTGGCCCATCCCATGGCAAATCCGCAACAATATGCGCCCATTTCAGTTGGCGGGTCGCCCCAATCGTGGAAAATCCCGTACGCACAAAGACCGAACGCCCCCTCGCCTCTTCCCGCCGATGATCATGAGGTTGGGCGGCAGGAACGGAGATCCACCCGCCGCCGGCTTCACACGGGGAAGGTGGGGGACCGACCTCGGGCGTCAGTCGGTGAGCAGGCCGGCGTGGCCGGCCAGCGCGGCCGCCTGCGCCCGGCTCGACACCCGCAGCTTGCGCAGCAGCGCGGCCGTCATCCGCTTCACCGTGCGCTCCGAGACGTGCAGGTGATCGGCGATCTCCACGTTGCTCCGGCCGGCCGCGATCGACCGCAGCAACCGGCGCTCCTCCTCGTCCAGGTCGACCGAGTGGCTCCGCACCGGGCGGAGCAGGCCGCGCAGCAGCGCCGCCGGCAGCACCGCCCAGCCGTCGAGGATGGCCACGATCGGGGGCAGCAGCTCCTCCGGCTCGCTGCTCTTCGGCAGGAACCCCTCGGCGCCGGCCCGCAGCGCCTCCAGAGCGGGCGCCGGGTCGTCCCCGCCCGACATCGCCACCACCCGCACCCGGGGGGTGGTGCGGCGGATCGCGGCGACCGCCCGGATCCCGCCGGGCGGGGGCATGTGCAGGTCGACCAGGGCCAGATCCGGCTGGCAGCGGCTGACCAGCGACGCGGCGGCGGAGGCGTCGCCGGTCGAACCGACCACCCGGGCCCGGCCCTCGGTGCTGATCGGCAGGAGCAGTTCCAGCCCCCGTACGAAGAGCGGATGGTCGTCGACGACGGCGAGGCGAATGGGGGAGCCGAGCATGCCTGATCCCTTCCCGGGCGGGTACGGATCATGCGGATATGCACCGATCGAGGGGGGTCGAGCGGATGCGGTCACCACAGGGTCTCCGGGCCATGCTGCTGCGGTGGCGACGGGCGGACCTCGACGACCGGGCCGATCCCGCGCTGATGGTGCGGGTGCTCTGCCACGAGTTCCGTACCCCGGTCAGCACCCTGACCTCGCTCACCCGCGCGCTCGCCGACGACCGCGCCGGGCTCACCGACGCCGACCGCCGGGCGATCACCGAGCTGGCCCGCGAGCAGGCCGCCCACCTGGACGGGTTGCTGCGCGACGCGGCCGCCGGGGGCGGCGGGCTTCCCCTGGCCGTACGGGCGGAGCCGACCGTGCCGCTGGGCGAGGTGCTGCCCGCGGTGGCCGCGCTGGTCCCGGCGCACCGGCTGCGCACCCGGGTCACCCGCCGCGCCGGCCGCTGCCCGGTGCCCGCCCGCCGGGTCCGGCAGGTGCTGGTCAACCTGGTGCAGAACGCGCTGTGGCACGGCCCGCACGACGGGGAGATCGGGCTCTACGCGGCGCTGCGGCGGGACGGGCTGAGCCTTCTCGTCACCGACCAGGGGCGGTCCGTCGCCGCGCTGGCGCAGGCCCTGCGCCGCCCCGCCCCCGGCAGCGGCGTGCACGGCCTGGGCCTGTGGATCGTCCGGCAGTTGGTGGCCGTCGACGGCGGGACGGTGCGCGCGCACCGGCTGCGCCCGGGCGGCGTCGGCGTGGAGGTGCTGCTGCCCCCGGGCCGGTCGCGGGTCTGACCCCCGGGGGACGGTGGTTGGCCCCGGCGGGTCACGGCGACGGGAACTGCCCCGGTGTCAGCCCATCAGGCACCGAGGAGGACCCGATGTTCAGCCACGTCAAGGACCTGCAGTTCGAGGCCAAGCCGGACGGCCCCGACGCCGCGTTCGCCCGCCGGCTCCAGGAGATCCTGGGCGGCAAGTGGGGCGAGATGACCGTCGCCAACCAGTATCTCTTCCAGGGCTGGAACTGCCGGCTGCCCGGTAAGTACAAGGACCTGCTGCTCGACGTGGGCACCGAGGAGATGGGCCACGTCGAGATGATCTCGACGATGATCACCCGGCTGCTGGAGAACGCCCCGCTCTCGCTCCAGGAGGCCGCCGACGACAACCCGATGGTCGGCGCGATCTACGGCGGGTCCAACCCCGCGCACTTCATCCACGGCGGCGGCGGGGCCCTGCCCACGGACAGCAACGGGGTGCCCTGGAACGCCAGCTTCATCACCGCCAGCGGCAACCTGATGGCCGACTTCCAGCTCAACGTCACGGCCGAGGCCCAGGGCCGGCTCCAGGTCTCCCGGCTGTTCAACATGACCGACGACCCCGGGGTCAAGCAGATGCTCCGCTTCCTGCTGGCCCGCGACACCATGCACCAGAACATGTGGCTCGCGGCGATCGAGCAGCTCAAGGAGGACGGCTTGGAGGAGATGCCGGTGCCGGACGCCTTCCCGGACTCGAAGGAGCTCACCGAGGAGTTCAGCTACACGTACCTGGACTTCTCGCCCGGGCAGGACGCCGCCGAGGGGCGCTGGGCCTCCGGCCCGGCCCCGGACGGCAAGGGCCAGTTCAAGTACGAGCACAGCCCGCGCGCCCACGCCCCCGAACCGGTGCTGCCGCCGGGCGACCCGCGTCTGTACGGCACGAACCCGGGGATGGCCGCGGGCGTGGTCACCAAGGTCAAGAGCAAGCTCACCTGATGCCGTCCGCACCGGGCCGTCCGCCCGCGGTGGACGGCCCGGCGGCGCCCGTACGCCCAGGAGGTGTGCCGTGACCGAACTCGTGCTGCGTCCGCTGGCGGACGCCTTCATGCAGGTGGGTGTCTACGTCGCCGTGATGGTGGCGTTCTTCGGCTGGCTGCGCTGGCGCCACGGCGACCGGGTCACCGACGGGCTGACCCGGCACCCGCGGCTCGGGCCGCTGGTCGGCGCGCTGCTCGGGGTCAGCCCCGGGTGTGGCGGCGCCATCGTGCTGATGCCGCTGTACGCCCGGGGAAAGGTCTCCTTCGGCACCGTGGTCGCGGCGCTGACCGCGACCATGGGCGACTCCTCCTGGGTGGTGCTGGCCTGGAATCCCGGTTTCGCCCTCCGGCTGCACCTGCTGCTCTTCGCGGTCGGTCTGGTCACCGGCTACGTCGTGGACGCGCTCGGGATCGACCCGGCCCGGGCCGTGGCCCGGCCAAGGCTTCGGGAGCGGGCCGGTCAGGCGCTGGCGACCGCCGGCGCCCCGACCGTCGCGGGGACCGGCGGCGCCGGGTCGGGTGCCGTCGCCGCGGCGGTGCCGGCGCTCGCCGGGAGTGTCCCGCGCGGGGGTCGGGTCGGCCTGCTCGACGGGCTGCGCCGGCGGGATCCGGCCGCCGCGTTCTGGGGGCTGACCACGCCCGCCTTCGCGGTGTCGGTGCCGGTGGTGTTCCAGCTGGTCGACCCGGGTGCGCTCACCCGGGCCACCGGCGGCGTCGATCCGTACCTGGCGCTCGGGGTGCTCGGCACCCTGATCGCGCTGATGATCTTCCTGGCCGGCCGTGGGCGGCTGGCCGACGACACGCTGGAGACGGCGCAGCCCGCCTCGCTGCGGGAGACGCTGCGGCACAGCGCGCACGAGGCGTCCTTCGTGACCGTCTGGGTGGCCGTGGCCTACCTCGGTTGGCAGCTGTTCAGCACCACGACCGGCTTCGACGGTTCGGAGCTGGCGCTGGCCGGGCTGCTCGGGGTGCTGGTCGGCGCGGGCATCGGGCTCATCCCCGGCTGCGCCGTGCAGATCGTCTTCACCGGGCTGTTCATCAGCGGCGGTCTCCCGCTGCCGACGCTGGTGGCCAACGCGATCAGCCAGGACGGCGACGCGCTCATCCCGCTGGCCGCCCTGCGCCGGCGCTCGGCCGCGCTGGCCACCGTGATCACCACCGTGCCGGCCGCTGCCGTCGGCGCCGCCCTGCTCGTCCTGCTCTGACCACGCCGCGGACCCGGGGCGGCCCGGGTCCGCGAGGCGCGGTGTCCCTACCCCCGGCCGACCGGCCGACGTCCCGCGAGGAGGAAACGATGTCGCTGAGCTTCGTTGCCGGTGCCCGCCGCAAGCTCGTCGCCTTCGCCGCGCTGACCGTGGTGGCGCTGCTGCTCGGCCTGCCCGCCCCGACCGTGGCCGCGTTGGCGCTGGTCAGCCTGGCGATCCCGGTCGCCGTCGTGGTGGGCGGCGGCCGACTGCGCCAGCTGCTGCTCCCCGGCCCGGCCCGGACGCCCGGAGTGACCTGGACCACGGCCCGGAACAAGGGGAACGCTTTGTGACTTGAGCCAGACACGCTCAACTCAACGCGATAGCAGGTGTTCGATGGCAACTCTTCCGGTACTTCCTCTGACCGACGCCGTCCTGCTGCCCGGGATGGTCATCCCGGTGACCCTCGACCCGACCACCCAGGCCGCGGTCGACGCGGCGCGCGCCAGCGGCGACAAGACCCTCCTGGCCGTGCCCCGCATCGACGGCGAGTACGGCCCCGTCGGCGTGATCGCCACCATCGAGAAGGTCGGTCGGCTGCCCGACGGCGAACCGGCCGCCGTGGTCCGCGGCCTCTCCCGGGCCCGGATCGGCTCCGGCGTGCCCGGCCCCGGCGCCGCCCTCTGGGTCGAGGCGACCCGACTCGACGAACCCGCTCCGGCCGGCCGGGCGCGCGAACTCGCCCGCGAGTACCGCGCGCTGATGACCTCGGTGCTCCAGCAGCGCGGCGCCTGGCAGGTCATCGACGCCATGGAGCGGATGACCGACCTCTCCGAGCTGGCCGACGCGGCCGGCTACGCGCCCTGGCTGAGCCTGGCCCAGAAGACCGAACTGCTCGCCGCGCCGGACGTCACCGCCCGGCTGGAACTGCTCGTCGGCTGGGTCAAGGACCACCTCGCCGAGCAGGAAGTCACCGAGCAGATCAACACCGACGTCCGCGAGGGGCTGGAGAAGTCCCAGCGGGAGTTCCTGCTCCGCCAGCAGCTCGCGGCCATCCGCAAGGAGCTCGGTGAGGACGAACCCGACGGCTCCGCCGACTACCGGGCCCGGGTCGAGTCCGCCGACCTGCCGGAGAAGGTCCGCGAGGCGGCGCTGCGCGAGGTCGGCAAGCTCGAGCGGGCCAGTGACGCCTCCCCGGAGGCGGGCTGGATCCGTACCTGGCTCGACACGGTGCTGGAGATGCCGTGGGGCACCCGTACCGAGGACAACACCGACCTGGCCGCGGCCCGCGCGGTGCTCGACGCCGACCACGCCGGCCTGGCCGACGTGAAGGACCGCATCCTGGAGTACCTGGCGGTGCGCAACCGCCGCGCCGAGCGCGACCTCGGCGTGGTCGGCGGCCGTGGCTCCGGTGCCGTGCTCGCCCTCGCCGGCCCGCCCGGCGTCGGCAAGACCAGCCTCGGCGAGTCGGTCGCCCGGGCGCTCGGGCGCAACTTCGTCCGGGTCTCCCTCGGTGGCGTCCGTGACGAGGCGGAGATCCGCGGTCACCGGCGCACCTACGTCGGCGCGCTGCCCGGCCGGATCGTGCGGGCGCTGCGCGAGGCCGGCTCGATGAACCCGGTCGTGCTCCTCGACGAGGTCGACAAGCTGAGCGCCGGGTACGCCGGCGACCCCGCCGCGGCCCTGCTGGAG
This sequence comes from Micromonospora sp. LZ37, assembly GCF_059359015.1. NCBI lineage: Bacteria > Bacillati > Actinomycetota > Actinomycetes > Micromonosporales > Micromonosporaceae > Micromonospora > Micromonospora sp. LZ37. The sequence continues at coordinate 195,439 of NZ_JCADBL010000007.1, forward strand.
GTGCTCGACCCGGCGCAGAACCACACCTTCCGGGACCACTACCTGGAGGTCGACCTCGACCTGTCCGACGTGCTCTTCCTGGCCACCGCCAACGTGGTGGAGACCATCCCCGGCCCGCTGCTGGACCGGATGGAGCTGGTGGGCCTGGACGGCTACACCGAGGACGAGAAGGTCGCGATCGCCCGGGACCACCTGCTGCCCCGGCAGCGCGAGCGGGCCGGGCTGACCGCCGACGAGGTGACCGTGGCCGACGAGGCCCTGGCGCGGATCGCGGGGGAGTACACCCGGGAGGCCGGCGTCCGGCAGCTCGAACGGGGCCTGGCGAAGATCCTGCGCAAGGTCGCCGTCGAGTTGGCAGGCGACCCGGCCCCGGTCCGGGTGGACACCGGCAACCTGGCTCGCTACCTGGGCCGGCCGAAGTTCACCCCGGAGTCGGCGGAGCGGACGGCGGTGCCCGGCGTGGCCACCGGCCTGGCCGTCACCGGCGCCGGCGGCGACGTGCTCTTCATCGAGGCCACCAGCATGGACGGCGAGCCGGGGCTGACCCTGACCGGCCAGCTCGGTGACGTGATGAAGGAGTCCGCGCACATCGCCCTGTCGTACCTGCGCTCCAACGGGCGTCGGCTCGGGCTGGACCCGAACGCGCTCGCCGGGCGGCGCATCCACCTGCACGTCCCGGCGGGTGCGGTGCCCAAGGACGGCCCCAGCGCCGGCATCACCATGGTCACCGCGCTGGCCTCGCTGGCCAGCGGCCGGCCGGTCCGCCCCGAGTTCGGGATGACCGGCGAGGTGACCCTCTCCGGTCGGGTGCTGCCCATCGGCGGGGTGAAGCAGAAGCTGCTCGCCGCGCACCGGGCCGGCCTCACCGAGGTGATCATCCCGGCGCGCAACGAGCCGGACCTGGACGACCTGCCCACCGAGGTCCGCGAGGCGCTGACCATCCACACCCTCGCCGACGTCGCCGACGTGCTCGCCCTGGCGCTGCGCCCGGCCGACGCCGACACCCTCACCGGACCGACGCTCACCGTCGCCTGACCGTGGCGGGGCATGACCGGGGGCGCGGGCATTCCGCGCCCCCGGTTTGTCGCCTCGCTGGTCGGGCCGGTCAGCGGACGGGTCGACCGAGTCCGAGCGTGCGCGCGCACCGGCCCATGGCCTGGGAGAGCCGGGCGGGCACCGAGTCGGGGGTGGGGATCCGTACCGGGCGGACCCGGCTGTTGTGCAGGGCGGTGAACCGCCACCCCTCGGCGGTCCGGACCACGACCAGGGTCTGTCGGGACAGCCGGCGCCGGGGCAGCCGGGTGCGCCACGGCATGAGCACCGAACCGGTCCCGTGCACCACCGCCACGTCGGGGCTGACGGGGCGAATCGACTCCACCTCGCCGACCAGCGCCGAGCCGGCGAGGACGCCCCGGAAGAGCTGGTCGTGCGCCTCCTGCATCGGTGCCCGGCCGGCCGCCCGGGTGCCGTCGTAGGAGACGTAATCCGAGTCCGGCGTGAAGCAGGCGCCGTAGGCGGTCGCGTCGTTCGCAGTCCAGGCAGCCAACAGCCGGTGGAAGAGCTGGCGGATCTCGGTGCGGTCGTCGTCGGTCACGGAAGCCTCCTGCTAGTGTTCGATCGTCGAAATGAACACTAGCAGAAAGGTTCGAATGTCGAAAAGTGAGTTGCCGCGTGAGGTGGCCCGGCAGATCCGGCTTCTGCAGCAGAGCTTCGACGCCTTCGACGAGGCGGCGGCGGCCCGGCTCGGCATCAACCGCACCGACCTGCGGGCCCTCGACATCGTTCTCGGCGTCGGGCCGCTGACCGCCGGCGACCTGACGGCGGCACTGCGGCTCAGCCCGGCGGCCACCACCACCGTCATCGACCGGCTGGAACGGGCCGGATTGGTGGCGCGTACCCGGGACCCGGAGAGCCGACGGCGGGTGCTGGTGGCGGCCACCGATGCGGCCCGCGTCGCGGAGCGGGAGATCTACCGGCCGGTCGGCGAGGCGGGCCTGCGCGCCCTCGACCGCTACGACCGCGCCCAACTGGACGTCATCATCGACTTCCTGGCCACCGCCCGCGCGGTGCAGCAGGAGCACACCGAGCGGCTCGGCGCCCGCCCACGCCGATGATCCGGCGCCGCGCTCGGCACCCGCCGCGCCACGGCGGCCGTCCACGCCCTCCCGCTGTGCCCGGCTGACCTCGACACCTCATCGGACCGACGCTCATCGCCGCCTGACGGCCGTCGGACGCGGGGCCCCTGGTGACCCCACACACGCCGAGGGCCCCGGCGCCAGCCGGGGCCCTCGGCGTACCGGAATCAGCGGTCGCGGTCCCGGCGCACCGTGGTGCGACGGCCCTTGATGGTGCTGCCGCGCAGCCCGGCGATCACGTCGTCGGCCACCGCGACCGGCACCTCGACCAGGGAGAACCGGTCCGCGATCTCGATCGAGCCGATGTCCCGCCCGTTCAGCCCGGTCTCCCCGGTGATCGCGCCCACCAGGTCCTGCGGCCGGACACCGGCGCGCCGGCCCAGCCCGATGAAGACCTGGGTGGTGTTGCCCGACCGGGGCCGGGCACCGCCGCGCCGGTCCCCCCGACCACCGGTCTCCGGCCGGCCGCCCTCGCGCGGGGCGCGGACCGCCACCTGGGGGATCTCCTCCTCGTCCTCGGTGGTGGGTCCGGCCGCCTCGTGGGCCAGCTTCACCGCGGCGAGCGCGACCTCCATCATGTCGAACTCGTCGGAGAGCGTCTCCACGATGACCCGGAACGGGTCCAGGTCGTCCTCCAGCAGCGACTCCCGCAGCGCCGCCTGGGTCAGCTCCAGCCGCCGGGTCCGCAGGTCCGCCACCGTCGGGATCTTGTCGATGGTGATCCGCTGCCCGGTGACCCGCTCGATGGTCTTGAGCATCCGGTGCTCACGCGGCTCGGCGAGGGTGATCGCCACGCCCTCCCGCCCGGCCCGGCCGACCCGGCCGATCCGGTGCACGTACGACTCGGGGGCCGACGGAACGTCGTAGTTCACCACATGGGTGAGCTGCTCGACGTCCAGGCCCCGAGCGGCCACGTCGGTGGCGACCAGCAGGTCGGCGGTGCTCGACCGCAGTCGACCCATCACCCGGTCGCGCTGCTCCTGGCTCATCCCGCCGTGCAGCGCCTCGGCCCGGTAACCGCGGCCGTTCATCGTCTCGGTGAGCCGGTCGACCTCCTCCCGGCTGCGGCAGAAGACGATCGCCGCGGTGGGCGACTCCACGTCCAGCACCCGGCCCAGCGCCGCCGGCTTGTGCCCCCGCGCCACGATGTACGCGCTCTGCCGCACCCGGGGCGCCTCCCCGGCGACCGGCTGCTCGCGGCCAATCTGGATGCGCACCGGGTCGGTCAGGTGCTGGCGGGCCATCCCGTCGATCCGGGACGGCATGGTCGCCGAGAAGAGCACCGTCTGCCGCTCGGCCGGGGCGTGCTCCAGGATCGCCTCGATGTCCTCGGCGAAGCCCATGTCGAGCATCTCGTCCGCCTCGTCAAGCACCACCGTGGCCAGCGAACCCAGCCGCAGGGTGCCCCGGGCGATGTGGTCCAGCGCTCGGCCCGGGGTGGCCACCACCACGTCCACGCCGGCGTCCAGCGCGCGCAGCTGGCGGCCGATCGGCTGCCCGCCGTAGATCGGCAGCACCCGGGTGCCCAGGTCCTTGCCGTACCGGTGGAACGCCTCGGACACCTGGACGGCCAGCTCCCGGGTAGGCACCAGCACCAGCGACATCGGGTCGCCCCCGCCGCGGCCGTCCGGCATCCGCTGCAGCAGCGGGAGGGCGAACGCGGCGGTCTTACCCGTACCGGTGGCCGCCTGGCCGAGCAGGTCCTGGCCGGCCAGCAGCGGCGGGATCGCCTCCCGCTGGATCGGGGTCGGCTCCTCGTAGCCGAGGGCGGAGAGCGCGCCGAGCAGCTCGGCGCGCAGCCCGAGATCGGCGAAGGCGGTCCCCTCGTCGGGGTCGCCGGGCGTGGTGGGGTCGGTCGGTACGGGTGCGGAACTCATGGGCAAAGCTTTTCATCACCTCCGCCGGCTCGCTCCGGCGACCGGCACAACCGTCACCCGCGACACGCTCAGGTGACGATCGCGAGCACGATGATCAGCCCGACGGCGATGTCGAAGACCGCGCACCACTCGGCGTACCCGCGCGGCACCACCCGGCCGGCACGGTGGTGCGCGACGTCCCAGACCGCGTGCCCGAGCCAGCCGGCGGCGACCAGCCACCGCGCCGGGCCGTCGTCGGCGAGCGCCGCCACCCCGGCCAGCGCGGACCAGCCGGCCAGCCCGGCCAGCTGCACCGCCAGCGCGCCCCGGTCCCGCCACTGCCGGCGCACCGTGCCGATCAGCAGGTAGCCGCCCGGCAGCACCAGCAGGCTCCACGGCGGCAGGACCACCGGGGCGAACCAGCTGTCGAACGTCACCAGCAGCGCCAGCCAGGTCGGCCAGCGGCGGGCCAGCGCGGCCACCGTCGGGTGGCGGGGCGCCGGCGTCGGGTGGGCGTGCCGGTGCCGCAGCGCCACCAGGACCATGGCCGGCACCATCAGCAGGTGGCCGCCGAGCATCAGGGCGTCCCCGCCGACCAGCCCGGCGGCGAAGGGGACGAGCAGCAGCAGGAACGGCACGTACATGGCGGCGACCATCTCGGCGGTGGCCCGGGCGCCGTGACCCCGGTGCCACATCCACACCGCCATTCCGATCGACATGTCGGTGGCCATCACCAGCGCGGCGACGACCGGCCGGGCCAGCAGGTCGGCCCGGCCGGCGGCGTCGCCGGCCAGTCGCCAGAGCGGGCCGAGCAGCAGCATCCCGACCACCATGGCGGCGGCCATCTCGGCCAGGTGCCGCAGGAGGCGACGGCCGGCGCGGTCCGTGGGGGTCGGCGGGGGCGAGGGTACGGCGAGCGTCTTCTCCGTCATGCCGTCGACGCTGCCACTTGCCGGCAGCGTACGACAGGCTCGTTCCGCACGGGAAAACCGTGCGCAACGCACGGCCGACCCGTGCGCGACACGGGGGTGGGGCGGCCCGGGTGGACCCCTAGGATCGACGGGCATGACGGACGGGGCGGCGGGGGCGGACCGGCGGCTGCGTCGGGCCCGCCTGGTGACCCTCGTGTCGCTGGCCAGCGGGCTCTGGACGAGCCTGCTGCTGCCCGGCGTCGGCCTGGCCCGGGAGCCCGACGCGCTGCGGCTGGCGACCGGAACGGCGGTCGTCGTCGCGTTCGCCGCCGCGCAGACCGCCGTGCTCTACGCGGCGGTCACCCCCTGGCTGGCCCAGCGGTGGCGACGCCGGTTCCAGCTCGGCCTCGCCGCGGTGGCCGCGCTGTCGGTGCCACTGGTCGGCCCGGTGGCGGCCGGCGCCTGGCCGACCTGGGCCTGGCTGGGCGCCTCACTGGTCGGGATGACCCCGCTGCTGTTCCGGCCCCGCGCCGCCGTCGTTGCCGCCGTGGGGTGCGTGGCGACCTCCCTCGCGGTGGCCGCCGCGACCGGCGGCGAGCTCGGCACCCACCTGGCGGTCACCGGGGGTGTCGGCGTCGGGATCGCCGCCGTGAACGGGGTGCAGGTTTGGTTCTGGGACCTGCTGGTGGCGGCCCGGCAGGGTCAGGAGGCGCGGGCCCGGCTGGCCGCCGCCGAGGAGCGGCTGCGCTTCGCCCGGGACGTGCACGACCTGCTCGGCCAGGACCTCACGGTGATCGCGTTGAAGGCGGAGCTGGCCGCCCGCCTCGCACCCGTGGACGCGGTGCGGGCCGGCCGGGAGGCGGCCGAGGTGCAGCGGCTCGCCGGGTCGGCGCTGCACCGGGTGCGCGAGGCGGTGCACGGCTACCGCGCGGTGGACCTGACCGAGCAGCTCGCCGCGCTGGCCGAGGTGCTCGGCTCATGCGGCGTGCGGTGCACCGTCGTACCCGCGGCGCAGGAGCTGCCGGCGGGCGTCGCCACGGAGCTGGCGGCGGTGCTGCGCGAGGCGGGCACGAACGTGCTGCGGCACAGCCGGGCGGGCTGGTGCCGGATCGAGATCACCCGGGAGGACGGCGTGGCGACGATGACGGTCCGCAACGACGGGGCGGGCGGTGACGGCGGCCCGGACGACCACAGCCACGGGCTGCGCGGCCTGACCGAGCGGCTGGCCGCGGTGGGCGGGACGGTTCGTACCCGGCGGGACGGCGACGTCTTCACCCTGACCGCCACCGCGCCGGTGGTCTCGTGATCCGGGTCCTGCTCGCCGACGACGAGGAGCTGATCCGGCAGGCCCTCGCCGCGCTGCTCGCCCTCGAGCCGGACATCGAGGTGGTCGCCCAGGCCCCGGACGGGCGGACGGCGCTCGACGCGGCGCGGGCCCACCGGCCGGACGTCGCCGTGGCCGACCTGGAGATGCCCCCGCCCGGCGGCATCGACCTCGCCGTCGAGCTGGGCCGTGCGCTGCCCGGCTGCGCGGTGGTGATCCTCACCGGCCACGGCCGCCCCGGCCACCTGCGCCGGGCGTTGGCCGCGGGCGCCCGCGGCTTCCTGGCCAAGGGCGCCCCGGGTGGCGCGCTCGCCGACGTGGTCCGCCGGGTCCACTCGGGTGCCCGGTACGTCGACCCGGCGCTGGCTGCGGAGGCGTTGAGCCAGCCCGAGTGCCCGCTCACCCCACGCGAGCTGGAGACCCTCCGGCTGGCCGAGTACGGCACCCCGGTCGCGGTGATCGCCCGGCGTACCCACCTGGCCGCCGGCACGGTCCGCAACCACCTGGCGGCGTGCGTGCAGAAGCTGGGGGCGGGCGACCGCGCCGAGGCGGTGCGGATCGCCCGCGCGGCGGGCTGGCTCTAGGAGCGGGTCGCGGTCGCGCAGCCGTTGCCCGTGGCCGTCGTGCCGTTGCTCGTGTCGATCGGCTTGCTGCGGTCGTACGGATCGACCTGGCGGGCCTGGTCGGCGGGCTGCCCGTCGGCCGTGCCGAAGGGCGGCACGAAGTAGCCGGTCGGGGCGGAGCAGCCGCCGTTGGTCATGTCGAGCGCGTACGAGACGAGGGACATCGTGCCCGGTTCGGTGATGACCTTGGCCGGGTCGTCCCAGCTCATCACCACCTCGCGCCGCACGATCGTACGGACGACCTCGTCCCGCCCGCCGTCGCCCGCCGGCGTGACCGGGTACACAAAGGTGACGTCCGCCGTCACCTCGACCGCCCCCCGTTTCCCTCCCGATACGTGAGCCGACCGCGCGTCTTGACCACGTCACCGACCAGCCGGGCCTGCTCTGGCCGGAAGCGGCTGAACAACAGCAGCGGGTTGGTCTCGGGAGTGGGCGCCGTCGACGACAGGGCGGTACGGAGGTACTCCTGGACGTCCTTCTGGTGCGGGTTCAACAGCGCGATCGCCTTCGTGGGCCGCTCGCCACGCAGCACGCGGGAGTCGAGCCCCGCGGCCACCAGGAAGTCCCGGCTCTGCCGCAGTGCCCGCTCGACCTGGGCGGCGTCCATCCAGCCGGTCGCCCTGGCCGGTGGCACCGTGATCCCTGCCGCTCCGTCGGCCCAGCGGGCGGCAGGTGAACCCCGGAAGGGTTCGGCGAGGGTAGGGCGCAGATCGGGCTCGGCGCCGGGCGCCTCCCGCGGGACTTCCGACTCGGCGGCCAACGGGGCCCCGTCCTGCCCACCGTCGTTGCCACCGAACCCGCCGACGACCTGCTGCGGGAAGAACCCCACGACCAGGAGGGCCACGACCGTCGCCAGTCCGGTCACGTACCAGCCTGTCCTGCGCCGGGGCTGGGCCGGTGAGTACGTACGCCAGCCCTCCGGCTGCCCGGAGCGCTCCCGCAGCCGCCGCTCCACCTCACGGGCGCGCGCGGACGGCTCCACGGGGGCCCCGGCCGCACCCGCCACCGATTCACGGAGGAACCGGTCCCACTCCTCATCGGACGCGAACGACCCGTCCTGCCCACCAGCCCCGCTCACACCGCACTTCCGTTCTCGCTCGATTGCTCGATGCCCGATGGCTCGATCGCTCGACCGTCTGATCGGTTGCCTGGCACGGGTCGATCGAGAGCCGCGCGCATGATCGCATGAGCAAGCCGCCGGCCTGCCGGGGCGGTGGGTGAAGTGTCAGGTCGCCACGCTGTCCGCTGGCATGGGCGCGGGCGTGACCTCTGACGACAGAACCTAGGCCCGCTCGACCGGCGCCCGCGCCTCGTCGAGCAGGGCCGGGCCGGCGTACGCCACCGGTGTCGTCGCCTCCGCCGGCCGCAGTGCGGCGAGCTGCTCCGCGCTGAGCGCGTAGACCACCCGGCCCAGGCCGGAGTGGTCGATGGCGGTGGCGCACATGCCGCACGGCTGGCAGCTGGTGTACAGGGTGGCGCGGCGCGCCTCGTCGGGGTCGAGCCGCCGGGCCGCCCAGCGGGCCAGCTTCAGCTCCGGGTGCGCGGTGATGTCGTCGTCGGTCCGTTCGGTGTTGACCTCCTCGGCCAGCACCTGCCCGTCGGCGGAGACCAGCAGCGACCCGAACGGGCCGTCCCCGGTCGCCCGCGCCGCCTCGGCCAGTGCGATCGCACGGCGCAGATGGCGTTCGTCGGTGTCGGTCAGCACGCTCATCCGGACCGGGTTCCCCGCCGGACGGCCCCGCACACGCCGACTAGCCTGACGGGCGTGCGTACGGTCGAACTGCTCTGCTCCCCGCGGCTGGAGGAGACCGTGCGCGCCGCCTGGGACCGGCTCGCCGTCGCCGGGCTGCCCAGCCTGGCCCGCAACACCCACCCCACCAACCGCCCGCACCTCACCCTGGCCTCCGTCGACGCGTTCCCACCCGGGACGGCCGAGCGCCTCGCCGACCTGGTCGACGCGGCCCTGCCCCTGCCGGTACGCCTCGACCGGGTCGAGGTGCTCGACGGCAGTGCCCCGCTGGTCTGGCTGGTCCGGCCCACACCGGAGCTGATCGCGCTGCACGCGGCCGTCTGGGACGTGCTCGCCGGGGCCGACGGGCAGAACCCGTGGCACGCGCCGGGGCGGTGGATTCCGCACCTGAGCCTCGCGCTGCGGTTCCGCGACAACGACCGGCGGCTGGCCCGGGCGCTGGCCGGCGTCGAGCGGCCGGCGGGGGAGTTCGTGGCGGCGCGCAGCTACGACGGCGACACCCGTACGGTCGGCCCGCTCGGCGCTTCTCGGTGAGCACGCGGCAGGCCGTGGCGGGCCGCGACGGTCGCGGCGGCGCCACGGTCGCCGTCGCCGGCCGAACCGCTGCGCCACACGGCGCTTCCGTACGGTCGCGAGATTGACGCGTTACCCGGTACCGGCCGGGGCGACCGGGGGGTGAGCGGACCGGGCGGCCGCGTGGCGCAGGCCGGGGTGGACGCCCGGTGGGTTCCCGGTGTGGTCGGCGAGCCGTTGCAGGACGGCGATGAACCGGGCCCGTTCGTCGCCGCCCAGCGCGGCGAGGATCTCTTCCTCGTGCTGGTCGGCGATCCTGCGGGCGCGGGGTAGCAGCTCGCGCGCGGCTGCCGTCGGATGAATGGCGTGGGCGCGGCGGTCGCCGGGGTGTCGTCGACGTTCGACCAGCCCGCGCTGCTCGAGGTCGTCGAGCAGGCCGACCATGACCTTGCGGTGGATGCCGAGGGCGTCGGCGAGCTGTTGCTGGGTGCTCCCTTCGCCGCGCTCCAGGTGCATCAGCAGGCCGAAGTGGTTCGGCGCGATGCCCAGTGGTGCCAGCCGCGCGGCGAACGTCTGCGCGATGTGGAACCCGAGCTGCGACAACAGGAAGTTGGCCCGGCCGGCCAGCGGCCGGTCGGCACCGGGTGTGGGGTGGTCGGACACCCCACTATTGTACGACACGGTAATTGTCGTCTAGGGTAACAATAACTAACCATCCCTACCTTGGAGGCGACAGTGCGGGTGACCGTCTTCGGGGCGACCGGCGGCATCGGCAGCCAGGTCGTACGCCAGGCATTGGACCTCGGACACGACGTGACCGCCGTCGTCCGCGACCCGGCCCGCCTCGACGTGCGCCATCCGACGCTGGAACTCGTGACCGTGCCGGCGTTGGACGACGCCGATGTGGTGAGCCCGGTGGTGCGCGGCAGCGACGCGGTCCTGTCCGGGGTGGGCCCCCGCGGACGCCACGACGGGCCCGTCGCCTCCACCGCCACACGCACGATCCTGGAGGCCATGCGGGCTGAAGGCGTGCGGCGTCTGGTCGCGGTCAGTGCCGCCCCGGTCGGCCCGACACCGGAGGGGGACAGTTTCCTCAACCGCCGCGTCGTCCTGCCCGGCATCAGCGCCCTGCTCAAGGACCTCTACGCGGACCTGCGTGCCATGGAGGACGCCCTGGCGGACAGCCCCGTGGACTGGACCGTCGTGCGACCGCCCAAGCTCACCAACAGGTCGCTGACCGGCCGGTACCGCACCGCGGTCGGCAGCAACGTGGCGCGCGGCTACACCATCTCGCGGGCCGACGTGGCCCACGCCATGCTCGCCGCCGTCGGCGACCCCGCGACCATCCGCCAGCCGGTCGGCATCGCGTACTGACCGGTCGTTGTCGCCGTCGAAGCCGGAGGACGCATGACCCCCCACCCGTTGCCTCAGTTCACCGAGCCGGAACCGCACGGGTTCCTGTATCTGGGCTTCCAGGCCGAACGCCCACGACGGGCACCGGTCCACACCCGCACCCCGCGACGGAGACGGGCCGCGGCGCGGCTCGTGCAGGCCGTTCCGGCGCTCCTGCGCCGCCCGGACGTCGTGTCCGTCCGCGTCTACCGGGCGGTGTTCATCCCGCCACTGCCGGGCGCGCCCCGGTACGACCTCGTGACGCTCATCCGGACCGCGCGCCCGGACCACCTGCCGGCGGTGCGCGCCTGCGCGGAGGTCTCGGCCCTCGGCGGCGAGCAGGTCCTCGCCGGCGTCAACGTGGCCCGGATCGGCGAGACCGAGGCCCGGACCGACGGCACCTTCCTGTTCAACCACTTCACCGCCGCGCCGGGCACCGACGCCGAAGCCATCTGGCGCTCCGTCACCGGCTGGTACACCACGAAGACCGGCGTGGACAACTCCACCGCCCTGCGCCCCACCGGGCCGTCGCCGTTCGCGCTCGTCAACTACGCGCGGCTGCCCGTCGGACCGATCCGTTTCCTGGCCGGGCAACTGGCGCGGCCGAGCTTCCACCGCTTCGTGCGAGCCACCCTCGACGCGCACGGGATGCACGCCCTGCCCGCCTTCCACCGGCTCGTCCACGAGTCGGCGTGACCCCCACCGGACGGACCCCGAGATGCGCTTCTCCCGCCTCGCCGGCGGCGCCGGCATCGGCTTCGTCGTCCTCCTGATCGCGGCGAACCTGGTGCTGGCCACCGCGGGTCTTCCCACCCCGTCCGAGACCGCGTCTCTCGACGAGATCACCACCGTCTTCGCCGCCGGATCCGGGTCACTGCGGCTGGCCTCGGCACTCCTGCCGGCGGCCTGGTTGCTGGCCACCGTCTTCGCCGTCGGGGTGTGTGTCTGCCTCCGACGCGACGAGCGGGCACGGACGGACCCGTGGTCCCTGGTCGGCCTCGCCGGGGTGCTCATGCAGTCGGTGGTGTTCACCAGCGTCGAAGCCACCCGGCTCGCGCTCGCGTCCGCCGCGCGGCACGACGCCGACGGCGTCGCCGGGCTGTGGGGCCTGTACACCGCCCTGTTCGGCTTCAACCAGGTGTTCCTGGCGACCGCCCTCGTCGGGCTGTCGATGTTCGGCGTCCGCACCGGCGTCATGGCCCGGTGGCACGCCGGCACGGGCTTCCTCGCCGCCGCGCTCCTGTTCGCCACCGCGACGACGAGTCCGTACGGGCTCGACGGGGTCAACCCGCTGGCCCTGTTCGGCCTCGCCGGTTGGCTGCTCTGGCTGGTGTGGATCGTGGCGTACAGCGTCATCCTGATCCGACGTGCGCCCGAGCCATCCCCGCGTACGCCGCACCCGGTCTGACCACCGGCGGCGGGCGGCGGGGCTGCCGCACCGGGACGCCGCGCACCCCACGGGTGCGCGGCGCCTCGGCGGGCAGGTGCGGGGAAGCGCTCAGCGGTAGAAGCGGACGTAGTCGAACTCGGCGGTGACCGGCGGCTCCGAGCCGCCGTGCGCGACGAGCCCGATCCGCGGCGTGGTGTCGGCCGGGAAGGTCCACACCCCGCCCCAGGTCCAGGTCTCCCCGTCCCGGCTGGAGCCCGCACGGAACTCGTGTTCCCCGTTGGCCGGGTCGACCCGGTGGGCCAGCCGCAGCCAGGTGGTGGTGGCCGGGGTGCCGACGATGTTGCCGCCGTACACCGGTCGGCCGGCGAAGGGCAGCTCGTAGCCGTACTCGACCTGGCGGGTGTTCCAGATCGCCACCTGCGCCAGCCGGGCGAACCGGTCGTCGTCGACGTAGGCGACCAGGCCGGCCTGCTGGTAGTTGCGGACCGTCTCCTCGCCCAGGTCGAGGCTCACCCTGGTCTCCACCACGTAGTTTCCGGTCGGGGCGTCGCGCAGCAGCACCCCGGCGGTGTTGCCGGTGCCGGTCAGGTCGGCGGCCTGCACCGGCCAGCGCAGCGCGCCGCCGGAGACGGTGGCCGCCGGGTCGGGGCGCACCCACCGCCAGGCGGGGTCGAGCCCGTCGGTGAACTCGTCGGACCAGGCCGGCAGCGGCGCGCCGACGCGCGGTGCGGCGACGGTGTGCCGCACCGGCCGGTACAGCCGGGCGACGCTGACGTTGTCGAACTGGGCGTCGCCGCCGGTCGCGGCGAGGGTGAGCCGACCGGCCACCGGCCGGTCCAGCCGCAACGACACCACCGCCAGCTGGTCGCCCAGCCGGGCCGGGCTGAGCTCGGCGACGAGCTGCCGGCCGCGGATCTCGACGGCCAGGTTGTGCGGGTCGGCCGCGTCGAAGCCGGCGGGCAGCGGCGCGCTCGCCGTGCCGCCGTCGGGCTGCCGGGCGACGAGGCGGCCGGCGGCGGTGTCGACCCGGACCTCGACCCGGTCCAGGGTGATCCCGGCCGACGTGGCGCCGACGAGTCGCAGGTCGGCCTCCGCCCGGATGTCGCCGCCGGTCACGGTACGGCTGGTCAGCGTCCCGCTGCCGGTGAGCCGGCCGTCGGCGACCCGCCAGGAGCCGGTGGCGCCGCGCCAGCCGGTGAGGCCGGCGGTGTCGAAGCGCTCGTCGAGCCGGGCGGTGGTGACCGGCGCGGGCCGGGCACCCTCGGACGGGCCGGCGCCGGCGTTCACGGTCGGCCAGCCGTCGACCCAGTCCAGGCGGTCGATGAGCATCGGCCGCTCGTTGATCCCGAACGGCTCGTCGAGGTACGGGTCGGCCCGGTCGATCGCGTGGTAGACGATCCAGTCCTGCCCGGACAGGTCGGTGAGGAAGCCGTTGTGCCCGGCGCCGATCCACCGGTTGCCGTTCTGGGTGAGCACCGGGGTGCCGCCGGCCCGGGACGCGGTGAGCGACAGGCCGTCGCGGTCCACGAACGGCCCGCGCGGGCTGGTCGACCGGCCGACGTGCACCGAGTAGCCGGTGGCCGGGCCGGCGCAGCAGTTGGCGGTGGAGGCGAAGAGGTAGTACCAGCCGTCGTGGCGCAGCACGTAGCTGCCCTCGAACTTGTTGTCCACGGCCACCAGGGTCGGCTCGCCGACCGCGCGCAGCCCGTCGGCGGAGAGTTCGGTGACCGAGATGCCGCCGTAGTAGCTGCCGTAGTAGAGGTACTTCCTGCCGTCGACGTCGGTGAACTGGGTCGGGTCGATGGTCCAGAGCCAGCCTCCGCCGCCACCGGGGCGCGGCGCCACGACCGGTTCGTCGGAGAAGGTCCACGGGCCGGTGGGGGTGGGGGCGGTCGCCGCCCCGACGGCGAAGTCGCCGCCGTCCGGCGAGACGGTGGTGTCGGTGACGGTCACGTACATGACCCAGTGGTCGCCGACCCGGCGGACGTCGGGAGCCCAGAAGCCGGCGCCGGCGGCCGCGTAGGAGGGGCGCTGGTCGGGGCCGAAGGCGTCCCCGACGTACGTCCAGTCGACCAGGTCGGCGGAGCGGGCGGTGGGCACCCGGTGGAACTGCTTCTCGCCTTCGCGCAGCGGGTCGGTGGTGCCGTAGGCGTACCACAATCCGTCTTCGCCGCGGACGATGACCGGGTCGGCGAAGGTGTCGGCGAACTCGGCGGAGATCGGGTTGCGGTAGCGGTTGGTGTCGGGGGCGGCGGTGGCCGGCGCGGACGCCGCCAGCAGCAGACCGAGTACGGCGGCGAGCGTGCCGCCGCGGCGGAGATGACCCATCAGACCTGCCTCGGGTGGGGGTGCCGGGTGTGGGCGGTGGTGCATCACTCCGTCCGTTTCTACAACGATGGATACAACGTTGTAAAGACCCTTGGCCTGTCGATCGGCATCGAAGTGGTCCCGTGCGACCATGGCGCGGTGACCACCGCCGCCTCCGACGGCCACCAGCTCGCCGGCCTGGCCGCCCTGCTCGCCGACCCCACCCGGGCCCGGTTCTGTCTCGCCCTGCTCGACGGTCGGGCCTGGACGGCGGGGGAGCTGGCCCGCGTCGCCGGGGTCGCCCCGTCGACGACGAGCGACCACCTCACCCGGCTGGTCCGCGGTGGGCTGCTGGTCGAGGAGCGCCAGGGCCGGCACCGCTACGTCCGGCTGGCCGGCCCGGCGGCGGCGCAGCTGATCGAGGACCTGGCCGGGCACCACCCGCCCGCGCCGCGTCCCGCCCGGTCGCTGCGCGCCGCCACCGCCGACGCCGCGCTCGCGCACGCCCGCACCTGTTACGACCACCTCGCCGGCCGCCTCGGGGTACGACTGCGCGACGCGCTGCTGGACCGGGGCCTGCTCACCGACGCCGACGGCCTGGCGCTGACCCGGGCCGGGTGCGACTGGCTGGCCGAGCTCGGCGTGCCGGTCGAGGAGCTGCGGGGCAGCCGCCGCCCCCTGCTCCGCGACTGTCTGGACTGGACCGAGCGCCGCCCCCACCTGGCCGGCGCTGTCGGCGCCACGCTCTGCCGCCGCTTCGCCGAGCTGGGCTGGACCGTCGCCGGCGTCGGCCGGGCGGTGCGCGTCACCCCGACCGGCGTCACCGCGCTCGCCGACCTGGGCCTCTCCGCCGCCGAGCTGACCCCTGTCCCGCCGGATCCCGGGCGCGGCGGACGCGCCTGACCCCGCCCCGCAGCGATCACGTCGTCCGGGGCCGTCGCCCGCCGCGCCCGCCCGCCGGGGTCGTTTCGGCGTGGGGCGAAGCGCTGCGGCCCTAGCGTCGGCCGGGTGACCGAACCCGCGCTCGTCATCGCTCCCGCCCCGGGCACGCCCCGCTGTGCCCCACCGACGTTCGACGACACCGACGGAGTCTGGTCGGTGACCCGGCACGCCGACGTACGGGCGGGGTTGACCGACCCCGCCTTCCGGGTGCCGCGGGCGGCGCCCGGAGCGCCAGGCACCCTCGCCTGGCTACGCGGCGCCGTCGCCCGGTTCAGCGGCCCGGACCGGCATCCGGTCCGGCGGGCCGCCGCCGTCGTCACGCTCACCACCCTGGATCCGGACCTGCTGCGGAGCGACGCCGCCCGGCTCACCGCCGAGGAGCTGGACCGCAGCCGCGACCGGCTGGACGTGTCCGCCCGGCTGGCCCGGGACGTACCGCTGCGGGTGCTGGCGGCCCGACTCGGGCTGACCGACCCGGCGGCGGCCGTGCCCGCGGTGGCCGCGGTGGCCGCCGCCTACCAGCCCGGCGCCGGCCCGGCGGCGACGCGGCGCGCGGACGACGCGGTCGCGACCCTGGTGGCGATGGCCCCGCCGGACCCACCCGAGGTGCTGGCGAACCGGCTCGGCCTGCTCGTGCAGGCGGGGGACGCCACCGCCGGCCTGATCGGCACCGCCACCCGGTACGCCCTGCCGCTGTCCCCGTCGGTCCCCACGACAGCGCTGCTGGCCGAGGTGCTCCGACTCGATCCGCCCGTGCGGGGCACCCGCCGGATCGCCGCCACCGCCGCCCGGGTCGGCGGCCAGTCGATCGCCGCCGGCGCGACGGTGCTGCTCCGCTTCGACGCGGCGAACCGGGATCCGGCGGTCTCCGCCGCTCCGGACCGGTTCGTGCCCGGCCGTCCCGCCCTGACCTTCGGTGCCGGCCCGCACCGCTGCCCCGGCGAACGGCACGCGCTCGCCCTGGCCGTCGGCGTGCTGGAGGTGCTGCGCGAGCGCGGGCTGCGGATCGTGGCCGCGCCGCGCCACGAACCGCACCCGCTGCTGCGCGTCCCCACCGGCCTGGCGGTGACGCCCCAATGAACGACCGCTGCGCCGCCTTCCGGGCCCTGCACCGTCCCGGGCGGCCACTGCTGCTCCCCAACGCCTGGGACCACGCCTCCGGCGCGGCCCTGGCCGCCGCCGGGTACCCGGCGCTGGGCACCACCAGCCTCGGGGTGGCGGCGGCGAGCGGCAAGCCGGACGCCGAGGCGGCCACCGCCGGGGAGACGGTGCGCCTGGCCGCCCTGCTGACCCGGCTGCCGGTGCTGGTCACCGTGGACGTCGAGGCCGGCTTCTCCGACGACCCGGCCACCGTCGCGGACCTCGTCGCCGAACTGGCCGCGCTCGGTGTGGTCGGGATCAACCTGGAGGACGGGCGACCGGACGGCACCCTGGACGATCCGGCGCTGGTCGTGGCGAAGGTCGAGGCGGTGAAGGCCCGGACGCCGGAGGTGTTCGTCAACGCCCGTACCGACGGGTTCTGGCTCGGGGTGCCCGACGCGGGCGCGGCGACCCTGACCCTGGCGCGGGCCTGTCGACGGGCCGGGGCCGACGGTGTCTTCGTGCCCGGCGTGGCCGACCCGGGCACCATCCGGGGGTTGGCCGGGGAGATCGACGCGCCGCTGAACGTGCTGCACCAACCCGGCGGGCCGGGCCTCGACGCGCTGGGCCGGCTCGGGGTGGCCCGGGTCAGCACCGGCTCCCTGCTGTTCCGGGCGGCGCTCGCCGCGGTCGTCCGGACCGCCGCCGCGGTACGGGCCGGCGTCGACCCCGATCCGCAGATGCCGTCGTACGCCGACGTGCGGAGGCTGACGGCGGGGGAGTCTGGTCGCCCTTCGGAGTAAATGGGAGAAATGCTCGCTCTCGCTGCCCTCCGGGTGCTTACGGTCTGTTTCAGGTTCATCCGCACCGTGTCGTACCGGGAGAGGACCGACCATGCGCGTGCCCAGCCGTAGCCCGGGACACCAGCCCGGTGTCACCTCGCCCGTACCCGCCCGCCAACCGACCGCCCGGGCCACGGCCCGCGTCCCGCGCGTCGAACCCGACCTGGACGCGTACCGCGACGCGGTGGCGGAGCTGCTGGTGGAGGTGGGCGCGCTCGCCGACGCCGCGTCCACCCCGGCCCGCCAGGTGCTGCTCGACCAGCGGCTACGCGAGCCGGCGATCACCGCCGTGCTCGACGCCACCCCGCAGGGCTTCATCGGCGCCCGGGAGACGCTGCTGCTGGAGATGGCCCGCTACCAGCCCAACCCGCGCAGCTCGGCGCGCGACCTGACCGCGCTGGTCCGGATCTACCTGCTCTCCCGGATCGACGTCATGTGGTGGCGCGACGCGCCGACCTTCCTCACCGACGAGCAGGTCCACACCCATCCCGACCTGGTCGACCTGGAATGGCTGCGCCGGCGCCGGCTGCTCGGTTTCCGCTACCGCCAACAGCCCGCCACCGTGTTCGGCCGTGCGGCCCACGCGGTACGTCGGCGGCTGCTGCCGGAGGCCACCCCGCGCACCGCCGGGGTGAAGTTCACCCGCGCCCGGCGGGAGATCGTCGCGCTGCTCAACGACATCGCCGGCGAGCTCGACCGGGCCACCCGGGTCGGCGCCCCGCCGCTCTGGGTGACCAGCCTGGTCCGCAGCGCCGAACACCAGCACCGGCTGCGCCGGCTCGGCTACGCCGCCATGGTCCCCAGCGGCCACTGCCTCGGCTGGGCGGCCGACGTGGAGATGGCCTGGCTCGAACGCTTCGGCGTCCGGGACACCCTCGCCGGGATCCTGCTCGCCCGGCAGGCCGCGGGCGAGCTCAACGTGATCGACGAGGGGCAGGCCTGGCACCTGTGCCCGGCGCCCGCCGCCCGGGCCCGGCTGCGCTCGGCGTACGAGGCGGAGCTGGGGGTCTGAGGATGTGCGGCATCGCGCTGAGCGTCGGCCCGGAGGCCGACCCGGCGGTCTTCCGGCGGATGCTCACGATCCTGGCTGCCCGCGGCGAGGTCACCGAGACCCGCCAGGAGACCGGCCTGCTCACCGGCGTGCGGCGGCTGCGCGTGGTCGACCGGGACCGGGCCGTGCAGCCCTGGACCTCGGACGACGGCCGGTACGTGCTCTGCTACAACGGCGAGGTCTTCAACCACTACGAGCTGCGCCGGCAGTTGGCGCGGTCCGGTCACCGGTTCCGCAGCGAGAGCGACACCGAGGTGGTGCTCGCGGCGTTCCTGCGCTGGGGCGAGGACGCGGTGCACCGGCTGCGCGGCGAGTGGGCCCTCACCGTGGTCGAACGCGCCACCGGCCGGGTCTACCTGGCCCGCGACCCGCTCGGGGTCAAACCGCTCTACTGGGCCCGGACGCCGGGCTGCCTGCACGTCGCCTCCGAGATCAAGGCCCTGGTCGGCCACCGCGCCCCGGTCGGCGAGGTGCCGCCCGGCCACCACGGCTGGGCCGAGCCCGACGGACCGGTGCGGCTGCGCCCGTACGTCGACCTGCTGACCCTCGGCGAGGGGCTGCCCGTGATCGACGACCCGGACGAGGCCGCGCTGCTCGTCCGGGTCGCGCTGACCGACAGCATCCGGATGCGCGTCGACACCGACCTGACGGTCGGCGTGGTGCTCTCCGGCGGCCTGGACAGCTCGCTGGCGCTGTTGGCGGCCCGCGAGGTGCACCCGGACTGCGTGGCGGTGACCGTCGGGGTGCCGGACAGCCCCGACGTGAGGTACGCCCGGCGGCTCGCCGCGGACCTCGGCGTGCCGCACGAGGTGGTCGAGCTGCGCCCGCGCGACGTCCGGCTGGCCGACGTCCGGGAGGCGATCCGGATTTCCGAGCTGACCGAGTACGGCGACATCATCAACGCGGTGGTGACGGTGCCGATCTTCCGCCGGCTGCGCGAGCTGGGGATCCGGGTGGTGCTCACCGGGGACGGCTCGGACGAGCTCTTCGGCGGCTACCCGATGTACCAGCAGGTCGGCCCGGATCGGGCCCGGCGGCTCTTCCTGCACCGGATCCGCAACCTCTGCCGTACCGACCTGCAGCGGGTGGACCGGGCCAGCATGGGCCACGGGGTGGAGGCTCGGGTGCCCTTCCTCGACCTCAGCGTGGTCGAGTTGGCCCTGCGCCTGCCGCTGGGGTTGAAGATGCGCGACGGCCAGGACAAGTGGATCGTCCGGCAGGCCTTCGCCGACGTGCTGCCCGACTACATCCGGCGGCGGCCCAAGAACCCCATGTCGTACTCCTCGGGGCTGCACGAACGGGCCCGGCTGTACAAGCCGTTCTTCGCCCGGCTGCACCGCTCCTTCGGCTACCACCTGCTGGAGCCGGTCCGGCGCGACTTCGACACGGTGCTCACCCGATGCGGCAACGACCTGGACCGGGCCATCGCCGACGGTCTGGCGCGGCCCGACTACACCGTGCTGGAGCACGCCCGGGACCTGGTCGGCGCCGCGAGGTGGAACGCCGCGCCGCTGGTCCGCCGGTTGGTCAGACCGCGCCCCGTCCGGCAGGCCCCGGTGCGGTGAGCCCGGCCCGGCACGCCTGAGCCGCCCCTGGTGCCCGGGCCGACCGTACGGCGGCGGCCTGCCGGAACCGCCTGCGAACAGGTGGTCCCGGCAGGCCGCCGGAGGGGGAGCGTGGTCAGCCCGCGGGCGGGAACGGGTCGTCCTTGTACGTGTACTCGGTCTCGATCTTGCCGTCGGCGGTGTGCACGACCAGCTGGCTCGGCTCGTTGGCGTGCGCCACCTTGCGCCCCTGCTCGACCGCCGAGTGCTTGGTGTCGTACGTGCCGAAGGTCTTGGTGCCCTGCTCCACCTTCCAGCCGCCGCCGTTCGGTACCACGTGGTACTCGTTGCGCTTCATCAGGCGTTCTCCCTTCGTCCCGATCGGGGTACCCCGGTGCCGGAATCGGAAAACCGGTGTCAGCTCCGGACAGTCGGCAACCGTCGATGCCTGCCCGCGCGTCTACTGCACATGCGGAAGAGTCTGCTCAGTGCCGGTACCGCTCTGCTGCTCGCCACCACCGCCTGTGCCGCCGTCGAGCCGGCGCCGTCGGCGCCGGCCGCCACCGGTCGGCCCCCCGCCTCCCGGCAGAACGCCGACGAGGTCACCCGGACGCTGGCCAGCCTGCGCCGGGTCGACGACCTGCCGCTGTACGAGATGACCTACGCCGGCCGCTACGACCCCACGGTCGGCACGGACGCCCGGCCGGCGGCGAGCCCGTTCGGCTGCTCGCTCTTCGCCGCCGGCGGTGACCCGGCCCGCCCGCTGTTCGCCCGCAACTTCGACTGGGAGGACAACCCGGCGATGGTGCTGCGCACCGACCCGCCGGACGGCTACGCGGCGGTGTCCCTGGTGGACCTGTCGTACCTCGGGGTGGGACCGGACCCGACCGGTGACCGGCGGCTGCTCGACGCGCCGCTGCTGCCGTTCGACGGGATGAACGAGCGCGGGCTGGCGGTGGGGCTGGCCGCCGACGACAGCGCCACCGCGAAACCCGTGCCGGGTCGCCCCACGGTCGGCTCGGTGCGCATCCTGCGCCTGGTGCTGGACCGGGCGGCCACGGTGGACGAGGCGGTCGCCCTCTTCACCGAGCACAACCTCGACTTCGGCGGTGGGCCGGCGCTGCACTACCTGCTCGCCGACGCGGGCGGACGCTCGGCGGTGGTGGAGTTCGTCGACGGCGAGATGCGCGTCCAGCGCGGCGAGGGGCGCTGGCAGGCGCTGACCAACGTGCCGGTGATCGGCGTACCCGAGCGGACGCTGCGCGCCGACCGGCGCTACGGTCTCATCGCCGCGGCCATGGACCGGACCGGGGCGGTGGTGGACGCCCCGGCGGCGCTGCGGATCCTCGACCAGGTCCGGCAGGGCCACACCCGGTGGTCGGTGACGTACGGCCTGCGCGACGGCGAGGTGCGGCTGGTCACCGCGACCGGGGGCGAGCGCCGCTACCGGCTGCCGATGAGCTGACCGGGTACGCGAAAGGGCCCGACCCCCACCGGGGGCCGGGCCCTTCGACGTGGCCCTACCAGCTCAGGTAGCCGGCCTGGGTCTGCACGTTGAGCTCGCGGAGCCGGACCAGCTCGGCCGACCAGGTCCGCCAGTCGGTCAGCTTCAGCACGTCCAGGCCCTTCTGGATGTCACTGGAGTAGATGTGTCCGTTGTAGTAGTACGACGACCAGGCGCCGCCCGTGGTGAGGGTGTCCGACAGCGGACCCCGCTCCCAGTAGGCGATCTCCTTGGGCTTGGTCGAGTCGGTGAAGTCCCACACCGACACGCCGCCCTGGTACCACGCCTGGACCATGATGTCCCGCCCGAGCACCGGGATCAGCGAGCCGTTGTGCGCCACGCAGTTCTCGCTGTCGGCGTTGACCCGGGGGATCTTGTAGTAGCTGCGGAACACCATCGTCCGGGCGTCGCCCCGGCCGGTGATGTCGTAGATCGCGTTCGCGCCCCGGTTCGGGCCGACGGTCTCGTTGCAGGTCGCGGCGCCGCCGCCGCCCAGCTCGTCGGTGAAGACGACCTTGGTGCCCGCGTTGTTGAACGTCGCCGAGTGCCAGAAGGCGAAGTTCACCGTGTCCCGCACCCGGTTGATGATGCGGGGGGACTCGCGGTCGGAGATGTCCATCAGGACGCCGTCACCCATGCAAGCGCCGGCGGCGATGTCCTTCGACGCGTACGCGGTGATGTCGTGGCAGCCGCTGGTCGCCGACGCCTGCCCCGGGACGCCCTCGTACCCGCCGTCCGGGAAGAGGTTCGGGGTGGCCACCACGGCCGCGTCGGTGGGCGACTTCACCGGCACCTTGACGATCGAGATGGAGTCGTGCGGCGGCTGGCAGTCCGGGAACTCGGCCCGCGGGCTGTACGACGAGACGTACAGGTAGACCGTCTTGCGGTCCTTGCCCGGGACCAGGGTGTGGGTGTGCGAGCCGCAGGCGGTCTCGACGGCCTTGACGTAGCGCGGGTTGGCCTTGTCGCTGATGTCGAAGACCTTGATGCCCTCCCAGGACTCCTTGACCGAGGCCGGCTGCGCGACGCTGCTGCAGGAGTCGTCACTACGCGAGGAGTCGGTGGAGAGGAAGAGCAGGTTGCCGTAGACGGAGATGTCGTTCTGCGAGCCGGGGCAGAGCACCTGCGACACGATGCTCGGCGCGCTCGGCTTGCCGATGTCGTAGATGACGAACCCGTTGTAGTTGCCGGCGAAGGCGTAGCGGCCCTGGAAGGCGATGTCGGTGCCGAACGCGGCCGCCGTGTCGAACGGCGCCTGCTTGGGCAGGTTGGCGATCTGGCGCAGGTTGGGGCTGCTGGAGATCTCGTCCACGCCGAGCGGGGGCGCCGCGGCCGGGCTCTGCGCGGCAGGAGCCTGCGCGACCGGGGTCTGCGCGGCGTGTCCGGGTGCGGCGGTGGCGACGCTGCCGAGCAGCAGGCCGACCGCCGCCAGGCTCACGATCTTCAACTGCCGTCCTCGGGAACGGGGCAATCTGATCATCGGCGAGGCCCTTCGAAAGGGGAGGGTGATGCTCGACACCTTATCGTCCTACGAGGATCGTCGATGTGATCTGTGTCACACTCTCGCCTCGTCTTCAATGGATACGATCGCTGCGACCTCGACCGGAGGGGGAGTCGCATGACCGCCCGACGTGGACGGACCCTGCTCGTCGTCACACTCGCGGCCGTGTTGCTGGCGGTGCTGTGGCTCGCCCTGCGGCCCGCCGATCGGGCCGCCCCGGTGACCGTCGGCGCGACCGGCTCGGCCGCCCCGAGCCCGGCCGGCCCCCCGGTGCTCGTGCCCGGCCGGCCCGGCGAGTCGGCCCAGGTCCGCCCGGCGCAGGAGGTCCGCGACACAGCCTCGCCCCGGCACAACTCCCTCGACGTCTGGTTCGTGCGGATGATGATCCCGCACCACCAGCAGGCCCTGGAGATGGCGGAGCTGGCACCCGACCGGGCCGCCAGCCCGGGAATCAGAGCGGTCGCCGACCGGATCCGGGCCGCGCAGGGGCCGGAGATCGGCCTGATGCGCGGTTGGCTGAGCGCCCGCGGCCTGCCGGCCGAGGTTCCCGGTCACGACCACGGCACCATGCGCGGGATGCAGTCGCCCGAGGCGATCCGGCGGCTGACCGACGCCCGGGGCGCCGAGTTCGACCGGCTCTTCGTGGAGATGATGACCGCGCACCACCAGGGCGCCGTGACCATGGCCACCGACCTGCTCCGGGTCGGCGTCGACCAGCAGCTCAACGAGTTCGCCAACGCCGTCGCCACCGAGCAGACCGTCGAGATCGACCGGATGCGCGCCCTGCTCTGACGTCCAACGCGGGTGCCGACCCCCGGCGGGATCTCACCGCCGTCCGCCGTCGGCGCCCGCCGTCACCCCCTGGCGGGCCGGCGACCGGGCAGCGCCAGGGACGCCGACAGCAGCGCGGTCAGCGCGGCGAACCCGGCCACCGCCCCGGCGGCTCCCCCGACGGCGGCGAGGGTGGCCGCCACCGTCCCGGCCCCGAGCAGCGACGCGGCCAGCGTCGGCCCGACGCCGTACCGGACCTCGCCCCGACGCCGGGCCCGCCGCACCGGCCGGAGCAGACCGGCGGCGAGCAGGGCGCAGCCGCCCGTGGCGAGCGGCAGCACCGGGCCGGCGTCCGGGGCGGGACCGACCAGCAGGACGACCAGTGCCAGCACGAACGCCGGACCCGCCGCGGCGGCGAACCCGGTCGTCACGAAGGGAAACGCCCCGGCCGCGCGCACCCGGGCGCCGACGGCGCGGACGGTCGGGTGGTCCGGGGCGATCGCGGCGGCGGCGCGGTGGGCGAGCAGCACCTCGGACCGGTCGGCGCCGCGGGCGAGCAGGACGTCGGCCCGCAGGGCGTGACTCTGGGCGTCCGTCGGGTCCAGCTCCAGGGCCCGCACGACCGCGGTCAGCGCCGCCCGGTGATCTCCCCGGAGGTGCTCGGCGAGGGCCAGGAAGTGATGGGCCTTGGCCAGGTCGGGTGCCAGCTCGACGGCGCGGGTGGCGGCGCGCACCGCCTCGTCCGGCCGGTCGTCGCCGATCAACGCCCCGGCGAGCCGGTGCCAGGCGCGGGCGTCGGACGGCTCGTCCGCCAGGTGCGCGCGCAGCAGCCGCACCGCGGCCGGCGCGTCTCCGCCCAGCAGCAACTCCCGGGCCTCGGCCACCCGGGGCGGTTCGGCCTGCGATCCGGTGACGGTCACGTCCGCTCCGTTCCACGGTGATCGGGAAACCGGAGGACAGTACCGCGTCTCCGACCCGGCCGGTGCCCCGTCCGGATCGGCGTGGGCCGGTGCGGGCCGCGTCCGTCAGAGCCGCTCCACCACCGGGCCCCGACACCGGTCGCGGGCGTCGAAGACGTACCGGGCGTGCCGGGTGACCAGCTCGTAGTCGAAGCTGTCGTGGTCGGTCACCACCACCACCGCGTCGGCCGCCGTGACCTCCTGCTCGGTGAGGTCGACCACGGTCACCCCGCCGGGGATGTGCTGCGGCTCGGCGTACGGCTCGACGGCGCGGACCTCGGCGCCCAGGGCGAGCAGCCGCTGGGCCACGTCCACGGCGGGGGAGTCCCGCAGGTCCCCGGTGTTCCTCTTGTACGCCAGGCCGAGCAGCAGCAGCCGGGCCCCGTTGGCCGAGCGGCCGGCCCGGTTGAGGCCGGCCATCACCCGCTGGGCGACGTGCTCGGGCATCTGGTGGTTGATGTCGTCGGCCAGCTCGATGAACCGGAACTGCCGCCCGAGGGTGCGCCGCACCTGCCAGGACAGGTAGCACGGGTCGATCGGCAGGCAGTGCCCGCCCACGCCCGGCCCGGGCCGGAACGGCATGAACCCGAAGGGCTTGGACGCGGCGGCGTCGATGGCCTGCCACACGTCGATGCCCAGATGGTGCGAGACCACCGCCAGCTCGTTGATCAGCGCGATGTTGACCTGGCGGAAGGTGTTCTCGATCAGCTTGGTCAGCTCGGCCACCCGGGTGGAGTCCACCGGCACGGTCCGCTCCACCAGCCGGCGGTAGAAGTCGTCCACCCGTCGCAGCGACGTCGGGTCCACCCCGGAGACGACCTTCGGAGTGTTCTCCAGCCGCCAGGTCGGGTTGCCCGGGTCGATCCGCTCGGGGCTGTAGCCGAGGTGGAAGTCGCCGGGGCTGCGCAGCCCGCTCTCCGCCTCGAGCAGCGGGCGGAGCAGGTCCTCCGTCGTACCCGGGTAGGTGGTCGACTCCAGCACCACCGTGCAGCCGGGCCGCAGGTACCGCGCGATGCCGTGGCCGGCCTGCTCCACGTAGCTCAGGTCCGGGGTGCCGTCGCGCAGCGGGGTGGGCACGGTGATGACGCAGATGTCGAAGCCCTCGGCGTCGGCGTACTCCGTGCTCGGCCGGTACCGGCCGCTGCCCAGCGCCCGGCCGAGCCGGTCGGCGGGGATGTCCTCGACGAACGACTCACCGGAGGCGAGACGCTTGACCCGGTCGGAGTCGACGTCGAGCCCCACCACGTCCAGACCCGCCTCGACGGCGCGCATGGCCAGGGGCAGGCCGACATACCCCTGACCGATCACGACGAGTTTCTCTGCGTTCACCCGGGCTCCCGTGGGCAGAAGGAAGTGCCTTGAGGGGAGCCTAGAGGGCTTATTGGACTTAAAGTCCGTTTTCGCGTTATCGGAGCGTCGCGTCGGCGTCGCGGTCAGTTGTTGTTCGTGGGCGGTTCGGGTGGGGTCGACTCGGTGGTCGGCACCGGGTTGGCCGGCGTCGACGGGGTGGTCGGCGGCGGGTTGGCCGGCGTCGACGGGGTGGTCGGCGGGGTCTGCGACGGGGTGGCGGTCGGCGTCGTGATCGGCGACGGCTGGACCGGGCCGGTCGGCGCCGGCGACACCGACGCCGACGGCGTGGCCGAGGGCCGGGTGCCCGGCTTCCCGGTCCGGTCCGGCCGGCCCGGGTGGTCGTCGCCGGCCTCCTCGGTCCCCGCCGGGGCCACTGCCGCGCCGCTGGGCGCGGTGGACGGAGCGGTGCTCCTGATGTTGGGGGCCCGGCCGTCGTCGGGCTGACCGGCCGCGCCCAGCGCGGCCCCGAGCGCGCCGAGCGCCACCAGCACCGCCGCGGCGGCGCCCGCCAGGGAGCCGCGGCGGCTGCCCCGCCGGACCGGCGCGACCGTGGCCGCCGGGGCCACCGGCAGGTCGTCGCGGGTGGTGCCGTGCGCCGCCGCGCCGCGCAGTGCCGGCGGCACGAGCGCGGTGGTCGCTCCGCCGTCGCCGAGGGCGGCCCGGGCGGCCGCGGCCATCTCCGCGCCGGTGGCGAACCGGTCCGCCGGGTCCTTCGCCAGCGCCCGGCTCACCAGGGCCCGGACCGCCGCCGGGATCTCGGCGGGCAGCTCCGGCGGCTCGTCGTCGAGGTGCCGGACGGCGACCTGCAACGGGTTGTCGCCGGTGAACGGCGGGCCGCCGGTGAGGCAGCAGTAGGCGACCGCACCGAGGGCGTAGATGTCCGTCGCCGCGGAGACCGGCCGCCCGGACGCCTGCTCCGGCGCCATGTAGAGCGCCGTGCCGGGAACGGCGTTGGTGCTGGTGATGCTCGTCACGTTCGTCGACCGGGCCACCCCGAAGTCGACCAGCACGACCGTGCCGTCCGCCTGGACCAGCAGGTTGCTCGGCTTGACGTCGCGGTGCACGATGCCGCCGGCGTGCGCCGCGTGCAGGGCCTGGGCCGCCTGCGCGACGACCGACAGGGTCTCGGTCACGTCCAGGTGGCCGGCCGCCTCGATCCGCCGGGACAGCGGCTCACCCTCGACGAACTCCATCACCAGGTAGTCGGCCCGGTCGCCGTCGGGAAGCTGGTCCTCGCCGCAGTCGAAGACCTGCACGATGCCCGGGTTGCGCAGGGCGGCCATGATCCGGGCCTCGGCGCGGAACCGGGCGATGAAGTCGGGGTCGGAGACCAGCGCGGGCAGCAGCACCTTCACCGCGACCTGGCGGCCGAGGACCAGGTCGGTGGCGCGCCAGACGTCGCCCATGCCGCCGGTGGCGACACGTTCGTCCAGCCGGTAGCGACCGCTGAGCACGATCTCCGATGACAACACCCGGATACCGTACCCAGAGCCGTCGGCGACGGCTCATCCCGATCTCCCCGTGACCGCCGGCTGCGGGCCGCCGGCCGCCCGGCCTCGGTGACGGTACGGAGACGGCCTGTCACCCTGTGCGGTCGGGCCGCCCGTAAGCTGGGCGAACCGGCCCGTCGTGGCCGAGACCGACGGGCGGAGCGTCCGCCTCGCGCCCCTCGTTACAGCGACCCGCCGCAATCTATGGTAGATATTTCTCACTCTTTCCCGGCACCTGGTCGGCTTGTCCCTTAGCGCATCCGCTCCTACGGTTAGCCCGACTCGGGCCGGCCCCTGGTGTAGATGCGGCGCCACGCGGACCGCCGTACTGTCGCGGCGAGAAGGTCCAGTCATTGCCGCCCGGGCGTTCGGTACGGGCGCGATCGGGTCAGCGGGGGGCTGATGGTGCGCGAAGAGGTCCGGCTGCCGGGCCGGAGGCGCTTCCCGCGTGCCCAGACGGCGTGGGCCCAGGTCGGACAGCGAGAACGGCGGATCCATGACCGGTGAGCTGACCGAGGCGGTCGCCGCGGCGCAGGCCGGCGACGAGGAGGCGTTCCGCTTCCTCTACCGCAGCCTCCAGCCCGGCCTGCTGCGCTATCTCACCGCCCTGGTCGGCGCCGATGCCGAGGACGTCGCCTCCGAGACGTGGTTGCAGGTTTCGCGGGACCTGCCCAGCTTCACCGGTGGGGAGTTCCGCGCGTGGACCGTCACCATCGCCCGCAACCGGGCCATGGACCACCTGCGCCGCCAGCGCCGCCGGCCGTCGCTGCCGGTACCTGTCCAGGCCCTCAGCGAGCTGGCCGGGGACGCCGACACCGAGGAGCGGGCGGGTGAGACCATCGGCACCGAGGCGGCGTTGGCGTTGATCGCGACCCTGCCGCCGCGGGAAGCGGAGGCGGTGCTGCTGCGGGCGGTGATCGGGCTGGACGCCGAGACCGCCGGGCGGGTGCTCGGGCGACGCCCCGGCGCCGTCCGGACCGCCGCCCACCGGGGTCTGCGGCGGCTGGCCGGGTTGTTGGAACGCCGGGACCTCTCCCCGGCGTCCGACGGCGAGCCCCGCCCCGCCCCGCCCCGGCCCCGAGGCGGACGGCAGGGGTCGAGTGGGCCGCGGACCGAACCGGCGGACGGCTGACGTGAAGGGAAACGGGATGAACTTCCGCCGGTCCGACCGGCCTGGCGACCGGGCCGAGTCCGAGCGGCTGCTCGACGCGGCCCGCGCCGGCGCGACCCCGGCCGGCGCCGCCGACCCCCTCGCCCAGCTGCTCTCCGCGGCCGCCGCCCCGCCCCGTCCCGGGGAGCTGGCCGGTGAGCAGGCGGCGCTGGCCGCGTTCCGGGCCGCCCGCGCGTCGGGCGCGGTCGCACCGGTCGCCCCGCCCGGACGACGTCGCGGGCTCACCACCGGCGTCGTGGCCTGGATCGCCGGGATCGCCGCCACCGCCACCGCCGGCGCCGCCTTCGCCGCCGTCACCCTCGACCGCCCGGCCGAGCCGGAGCGCCCGCCCCGCCCCTCGGTACCCGCGCCGACCACCCCCGACCGGCCGACGCCCTCCTCCGGCGGGTCGACCTCCGGTGCCCCCTCCGGCACGCCCGGCGCCGTCCCCTCGCCCACGACCACCCAGGGCGGGCCCGCCGAAGGTGGCAAGCCGGGCAAGCCGAGCAAGCCGGGCAAGCCGTCCTCGAACGGCAAGCTGTCCGGTAAGTGCCGGGCGTACCTGGCCAAATCACCGCGGAACCGGGAGAAGGCGCTGCGGACCCCCGGGTTCGCTGACCTGGTGGCGGCGGCGGGCGGCGCGGAGCGGGTGGAGGCGTACTGCCGGGAGTTGCTGACGGAGCCGGCACCCGCCGCCTCCTCCGACCCGCAGGCCGCCCCGAGCTCTCCCGCTCCCACGCCCGACGCCAAGCCCAGCAAGAAGAAAAAGTAGTCGAAAACCCTTCACAGAAACTTCTTCCCGCCCGGGTCTGCGGATTCCATCTGTTAGACAGAAGATGGGTTGACCGCGAATTCGCCGGTGACGGCCGACGGCGCGGTGCGCCGGGCCGGATCCCAGCGTCGGGAGGGGGACCACTCGTGGTGACGTCGCCGGAGTTGGACCGGACGACCGTGCTGCGGGAGGAGTCGGCCGCCGCGGGCCATCTCGCCCGGATCTGCTTCAAGACCGGTCCACCGGTCCTCACCGGCGTCGAACTGGAATGGACCGTGCACGACGCCGCCGACCCCGCTCGACCGGTGGACCGGGAGCGGTTGCGGGCGGCGCTGGGGCCGCACAGCCCCGTCACCCTCGACGACACCAGCCCCGCAGCACCGCTCCGGCACGGCAGCAGCGTGACCGTGGAGCCGGGCGGGCAGGTGGAGGTCTCCACCCCGCCGCGACCGTCCGTCGCCGCCTTGATCCAGGCCACCGAGGCCGACATCGCCGAGGTGGGTGCCCTGCTCGACCGTGCCGGGCTGGTGCTGGGCCGCACCGGCATCGACCCGTGGCGTCCGCCCCGTCCGGTGGTCGAGACCCCCCGCTACCGCGCCATGCGATGCGTCTTCGACCGGCGCGGACCGGCCGGCCGGACCATGATGTACAGCACCGCCGGCCTGCAGGTCTGCCTCGACGTCGGGGAGCCCGCCGAACTGGCCGACCGCTGGACGGCGGTGCACGCGGTCGGCCCGCCCCTGGTCGCCGCGTTCGCCACCGCCGACCGGCACGCCGGCCGGCGGACCCGCTGGGCGTCCGCCCGGATGGCCGCCTGGCTCAGCATCGACCCGGCCCGCACCGGGCCGGTCTGGTCGCCGTACCGTCCCGACGAGGACCCGGTCGCGGCCTGGACGCGCTACGTCCTCGCCGCACCGCTGCTCTGCCTGCGGCACGACGGTCCGGACTGGACGCCGCCGCCCGGGGTCACCTTCGCCGACTGGCTCGACGGCGCGCTGCCCCGCCCACCCACCACGGACGACCTCGACTACCACGTCAGCACGCTCTTCCCACCGGTGCGACCCCGGGGCTACCTGGAGGTGCGCTACCTGGACGCGCAGCCCGGCCGGGACTGGACCCTCCCGCTGGCCGTGCTGACCGCGCTGCTGCGGCGGCCGGAGACGGCGCGCGCGGCCCGGGCCATCGCCGCGCCGGTGGCCGACCGGTGGCACGCGGCGGCCCGGTACGGCCTGGCCGACCCGCCGCTGGCCACGGCCGCCGCGGCGCTGCTCGACCTGGCCCTGACCGCGCTGCCCGAGCTGGACCTGCCGGCCGGCATGCACGACGAGACGAACCGAGGAATCCGGCGGCGGCGCACCGCCGCGGAGAGGGGACACCGGTGACCGGTACGACCACCGAACAGCTGGGCGCCGAGCAGTTGCGCAGCCGGATCGCGGCGGAGCTGGAACGGACCCGGGCCCGTACCGCGCTGCTGACCGGGGCGGTGGACGACGACGACCTGATGCGCCAGCACTCGCCGATCATGTCGCCGCTGGTCTGGGACCTCGCCCACGTGGGCAACCAGGAGGAGCTCTGGCTGGTCCGCGACGTGGGTGGCCGCGAGCCCGTCCGGCACGACATCGACGACCTGTACGACGCGTTCAAGCAGCCCCGCAAGGACCGCCCCGCGCTGCCGCTGCTACCGCCCGGGGAGGCGCGCGCCTACCTCGCCACGGTCCGGGACAAGGTCCACGACCTGCTCGACCGGGTGCCGTTCACCGACCGTCCGCTGCTGGCCGACGGCTTCGCCTTCGGCATGATCGTGCAGCACGAGCAGCAGCACGACGAGACGATGCTCGCCACCCACCAGTTGCGCTCCGGTCCCGCCGCGCTGGACGCGCCGGCACCGCCGGGGCCGAGGGTCCGGGTCGCCGGTGAGGTGCTGGTGCCGGCCGGCCCGTTCACCATGGGCACCTCCACCGAGCCGTGGGCGCTGGACAACGAGCGACCCGCGCACACCGTCGACCTGCCGGCGTACGTGATCGACGCGGCGCCGGTCACCAATGGCCGGTACCGGGAGTTCATCGCCGACGGCGGCTACGACGACCCGCGCTGGTGGAGCGACGCCGGTTGGCGGCACCGCACCGAGGCGGGCCTGACCGCGCCGATGCACTGGACCCGTGACGGCGACGGCTGGGCCTACCGGCGGTTCGGCCGGTGGTCGCCGGTACGCGACGACGAACCGGTGGTGCACGTCTGTTTCTTCGAGGCGGAGGCCTTCGCGGCGTGGGCGGGCCGCCGGCTGCCCACCGAGGCGGAGTGGGAAAAGGCGGCCCGGTGGGACCCGGCGACCGGCCGGTCCCGCCGCTACCCGTGGGGCGACGACGAGCCGACCGTCGAGCACGCCAACCTGGGGCAGCGGCACCTGTGGCCGGCCCCGGTCGGGGCGTACCCGGACGGCGCCTCGCCGCTGGGCGTGCACCAGCTCATCGGTGACGTCTGGGAGTGGACGTCGACGCCCTTCCGCGGGTATCCCGGCTTCGCCGCCTTCCCCTACCGGGAGTACTCAGAGGTCTTCTTCGGCGACGATCATCGGGTGCTGCGCGGCGGTTCGTTCGGCACCGACCGGGCCGCCTGCCGGGGCACCTTCCGCAACTGGGACTACCCGATCCGGCGGCAGATCTTCAGCGGTTTCCGCTGCGCCCGCGACGCCCGGCCCGAGGAGGCGCACGGATGACCCGGGGCGCCGCCTGATGTGCCGCCACCTGGCCTATCTCGGGTCGCCGGTGCCCCTGCGCGCCCTGCTGTACGACCCGCCGCACTCCCTGGTGCGACAGTCCTGGGCGCCCCGGGACATGCGTGCCGGTGGCACGATCAACGCGGACGGCTTCGGTGTCGGCTGGTACCCCGCCGCACCCGACCCGGCCTCCGGGCCGATCCCCGGCACCCCGACACCTCGGGAGGACGGGGCGCCGCTGCGCTACCGCCGGGGCACCCCGATCTGGGGCGACACCGCCCTGCCGCAACTCGCGGACGTGACCACCAGCGGCGCGGTGCTGGCCGCCGTCCGCTCCGCCACCGTGGGCATGCCGGTCTCGGAGACCGCGGCGGCACCGTTCGCCGAGGGGCGGTGGCTGTTCAGCCACAACGGGGTGGTCCCCGGCTGGCCGGACCCGCTGGTCCCGCTCGCCGCCGGGCTGCCCGTGCGGGACCTGCTCACCCTCGACGCCCCGACGGACTCGGCGCTGCTGTGGGCGCTGGTCCGGCACCGCCTGCGGACCGGCGCCGACCCCGCCGACGCGGTCGGGCAGACGGTGACCGAGGTGGCCAAGGCGGCCCCCGGCGCCCGGCTGAACCTGCTGCTGACCGACGGGCGCAGCGTGGTGGCCACCGCCGTCGGCCACGCGCTGTCGGTGCGGGACACCGCGGACGCGGTGCTGCTGGCCTCGGAGCCGCTGGACGACGACCCCGGCTGGCGAGAGGTGCCGGACGGGCAGCTGGTGGTCGCCACGCCGGCCGGGGTGCGCACGCGCGCCCTGGCGGGAGCGTGAGGCCGGAGAAGGTCTCGCAAGGGGAGTCAGGGACGCACGCCCAACGGAAGGGACACCTGATGAGCGCGGAGCCACTGGAGATCTACCTCGAGGAGCAGGACCTGGGGCGCGGGCTGCGGGAGGACGTGCGGGTCGGGCTGACCGCCGACCCGAAGTGGCTGCCGCCGAAGTGGTTCTACGACGCCCGCGGCAGCGAGCTGTTCGAGGAGATCACCCGGCTGCCGGAGTACTACCCGACCCGCGCCGAGCGCGCCGTGCTGGCCGGGCGGGCGGCGGACATCGCCGAGCTGACCGGCGCCAAGACGCTGATTGAGCTGGGCTCCGGCTCGTCGGAGAAGACCCGCCTGCTGCTGGACGCGTTCACCCGGCGCGGCGGCCTCGGCACGTTCGTGCCGCTGGACGTGTCGGTCAGCGCGCTGCGCCAGTCCACCGCGCGGATCGCGGCCGACTACCCGGGGCTGCGGGTACGGGGGATCGTCGGCGACTTCACTTCTCAGCTCGATCGGCTCCCCACCGGTGGTCGGCGCCTGGTGGTCTTCCTCGGCGGCACCATCGGCAACCTGCTGCCGGCCGAGCGCGCCGCGTTCCTGACCGCCATGCGCGCGGCGTTGGAGGCGGGGGACTGGCTGCTGATCGGCACCGACCTGGTCAAGGATCCCAGGGTCATCGTGCCGGCGTACGACGACGCGGCCGGGGTGACCGCCGAGTTCAACCGCAACGTGCTGCGGGTGATCAACCGGGAGCTGGGCGCGGACTTCGACCCGGAGGCGTTCACCCATGTGGCGCGCTGGGACCCGGAGCGGGAGTGGATCGAGATGCGGTTGCGCGCCGAGCGGCCGATGCGGGTCCGGGTGCTGGACCTTCAGGTCGACTTCGCCGCCGGTGAGGAGCTGCGTACCGAGGTCTCGGCGAAGTTCCGCCGGGAGGGCCTCGCCGCGGAGCTGGCGGCGGCCGGCTTCGCGGGGCAGCGGTTCTGGACCGATGCCGACGACCTGTTCGGGGTGACGCTGGCCCGGGCCGAGTGACCCGGCGGCCCCGATCCGCGGGCCCGCGCCACGGGTGAGCCTCTCCACCCCCGGCCGGCAGCCGTGGCCCGGTGGGCTAGGCTGGCCGGTGCGAAGGGGAGTAGCCCCCAATGTCGTGGTCGACACACTGGTGCGTTCCGCATCCGGCCACGCGGCCCCACCGATGGTGAGGCGGGCGAGACCTTCGACTCTGGCTGTCACAGCCGGGTCGAGGGCGCCCCTGTACCTCCTCCCGGCATGATCGGGAAAGGTTTCCATGGACGGGTTTCTCGCCGCGCTGGTGATCAGCTTCGGTGTCATCTTCGTCGCCGAGCTGGGGGACAAGTCCCAGCTCATGGCGCTCACCTTCGCCACCCGCTTCAAGCCGGTGCCGGTGCTGATCGGGATCACCGTCGCGACCGCGATCGTGCACCTGGCCTCGGTGGCGATCGGCTACGGCCTCAACGCGGCCCTGCCCACCGGCTGGATCTCGCTGATCGCGGGTCTGGCGTTCCTCGGCTTCGGCGCGTGGACCCTGCGCGGGGACAAGCTCACCGAGGAGGAGAGGCGCAAGGCGGAGAAGACCGGCAAGTCGGCCGTCGTCGCGGTGGGCGTGGCGTTCTTCCTCGCCGAGCTGGGCGACAAGACCATGCTGGCCACCATCACGCTGGCCACCAAGTACGGCTGGTTCGGCACCTGGCTCGGTTCCACGCTGGGCATGGTGGCCGCCGACGCCCTCGCCATCCTGGTGGGCCGGATGCTGGGCCGGCACCTGCCGGAGCGGACCATCCGGTACGGCGCCGCGGTGCTCTTCGCCATCTGCGGGCTCTGGCTGATCCTCGAGGCGGTCGGCGAGCTCTGAGCCACCGGCGTCGACCGGTGACGCCCCGCGCCGACTAGCGCCGCCGGCGTGGGGTAACGCCCCGGGGTGAGGTGGGAAGAGCTGTTGCACCAGGGCGTCCAGGTGGCGGTCGCCCTGGTCGAGATCGTCGGCGCGCTGATCATCTTCGTCGGCGCGCTCTGGGCGGCGCTGCGGTTCGTGACCGAGGGGTTGCGGCACCGCAGCGCCGCCGTGTTCACCCCGATCCGGCTCTCCCTCGGCCGCTTCCTCGCCCTCGGGCTGGAGTTCCAGCTCGCCGCGGACATCCTGCGGACCGCGGTCTCCCCGACCTTCGACCAGATCGGGCAGCTCGCGGCCATCGCCGCCATCCGGACCGCGCTGAACTTCTTCCTCCGCCGGGAGATCGAACACGAGCAGCGCCAGGTTCGTGCCGAGCGCGCTGGCACGGACGGGTGAGCGGTGCTCTCGCCGCCGCCGTGGCCGCGCTGGCGCTGCTGTCCGGGGCCGTCGTGCTGGCCACGGGCGGCCGCGGGCGTACGGCGCTGCGGGTGCTGCTGGACCTGCTGATCGCCGCCGGCCTGCTCCAGTTGGGTGCCGGGCGGAGCTGGACCGCGCTGGCCGGCGCCGCGGCGGTCATCGCGCTGCGCCAACTGCTCTGGGTCAGCCTGTCCGCCGGCGGGTCCGGCCTGCCGCCGACTATGGCGGGGCCTCTGCGGGTAAGACGATCACGACCTACCGTCAGCGGTAAGGCGCGAAACGGCAGATAGCGGGAGGATGACCCCATGAGCAGGCATGACGAGCCCAACGAGTTCGGCTTCGCCGGCGGTGCCACGGCGCCCGAGCCCCCGGCGGGCGGCCGGGCGGACGAGCAGGACCGGGCCGAGGCGGTGGCGGTGCCCGGCGACGACCTCACCGAGCCGTTGAGCGACGCGCTGTACGAGACCGAGGAGACCGACGAGGAACGCACGGTCGAGCGGCGGCACTGAGCCCCGCACGCCCGCGGCGGCGGACCCCCTCGGGTCCGCCGCCGCCATCGGGACCGTCAGCGCGGCGAGGGCAGCACCGACAACCGGGCCGGAGTCTCCTCGCACAGGACCGCCAACCGCTTGACCAGCTCCGCCGCGTCGGCATACGGGTCGAGGAGGCGGGCCTCGTCGGGGACCAGCGACGGCACCCGGACGTGCGAGATGAGCGGGTGCAGCGGCCGGCTGTCCACCTCGTCGGCGCCGAAGAGGTCCTCGTGGAGCTTCTCGCCGGGGCGTAGCCCGGTGAAGACGATCTCGGTCGGGTGGGACGCCTCGGCGGCCAGCCGGCGGGCCACGTCGGCGATCCGCACCGGCTCGCCCATGTCCAGCACCAGCGCCTCCCCGCCCCGGCCGATCGAGGCCGCCTGCAGCACCAGGTGGACCGCCTCCTGCACGGTCATGAAGTACCGGGTGACGTCCGGGTGCGTCACGGTGATCGGCAACCCGGCCTCGACCTGGGCCTGGAACGCGGTGAGCACCGAGCCCCGGCTGCTGAGCACGTTGCCGAAGCGGACGCTCAGGAACGCCGCGTCGAACCGGCTGGCGTAGTGGGCGGTCAGCCGCTCGGTGATCCGCTTCGAGTAGCCCAGCACGCTGACCGGGTTGGCGGCCTTGTCGGTGGAGATGTTGACGAACTCGGCGACGTCCCGGCATGCCTCGAGGACGTTGAGGGTGCCCTGGACGTTGGTCTTGATCGCCTCGCCCGGGTGGCGTTGCAGCAGCGTCAGGTGCTTCAGCGCGGCGGCGTGGAACACCACGTCGGGCTGCCGGTCGGCCACGATCCGGGCGATGCCCTCGGCGTCGCGGATGTCGGCGAGGATCAGCTCCGGCCCGTCCAGGAGAGCCCGGCCGTGCAGTGACATCTGCAGCGCGTGCAGGGCCGACTCGTCCCGGTCCAGCATCATCAGCTCACCCGGGTCGCAGCGGGCGATCTGCCGGCACAGCTCCGAGCCGATCGAGCCGCCCGCCCCGGTCACCAGGACCCGCCGGCCGGCCAGGCCGTTGCGCTCCACGGCCAGCTCGGCCACCCGCTGCGCCCGCCCGAGCAGGTCGGTGATCTGCAGGTCGCGTACGTCCGTGGCGGCGACCGGACGGTCCAGCAACTCGCGGACCGGGGGGAGCACCTTGAACGCGGCGCCGGCCCGCAGCGTGCGGCGGCGCACGTCCCGCATCAGCTCGGGGTCGGAGCTGTTGAGCGAGAAGATCACCGTGGTGGCGCGGGTCCGCTGCACCGCCTGTTCGAGCTGCTCCCGGCCGCCGAGCACCCGCAGCCCCTCCAGGCGCAGCCACTGCTTCTCCGGGTCGTCGTCGAGCAGACCCACCGGCAGGTAGCTCCCCCCGCGATCACCGGTGAGCACCCGGACCAGGCGTTCGCTCGCGGCGTCCACGCCGTAGATCAGGGTCCGGTTCGCCGAGGGGACCGGCCGGTCGTCGCGGTCCCGGCGCCACCGGTACGCGGCCCGCCCGCTGGCCATCAGCACCAGGGCGACGGCTCCGCCAGTCACCGGGACGCTCGCCGGCACCGGCCGGGCGGCCATCGGTGCCAGCGCCACCAGCGCCACGATCGCCGTGAGGACCGTGGTGCCGGCCAGGTTGCGGGCCTCGCCGACGCTGCCGATCGGGTGCCGACCCCGCACGGTCGAGCGCACCTGCTCGATCGCGGCGTGCACCACCGCGCAGACGAGCGCGGTGCCCAGCGCCGCCGCGGTCTGCATCGGGGTGAGCCCGAATTCGTACCGGGCCCAGGTGGCGATCAGAAATCCGGCGCACCAGGCGCCGGTGTCGAGCGTTAGCAGAGACAGAGTCTTCGCTCGTCGGGTGACCCAGTCACGCCGAGGTGTCGCCGGATCGGCCGGGAGGGCTGCATGGTCCATGGGTGTCCTCTGCTTTTGTTCCTGATTGCGAGGATTCAGGGCTCTTGGGAGATCGGATCGTCTACATTCGTTTAGTCACTTCACGGCAAGCTCGCGACGAATAGATCCTGACACGTCGTTTGCGGAGTATAGGGGGATTTCGTGCAGTTTCACCGGCTAGCTGTCCCGCCGGAACGGAGGGCGTGATGGACGTTCGCACCTGCCTGCGCCTGGTCCGCCGACACTGGTGGATCGTCCTGGTCACGCTGATGGTCGCGGTCGGTTCGGCGGCCCTGATCACCGTCCGCACGCCGCCCCGGTACGACGCCTCGGTGACGTTCTTCGTCACCACGCCGAGCCAGGGCGTCACCGACGCGTACCAGGGCAGCCTCTTCCTCCAACAACGCGTCAAGTCGTATGCCGACCTGCTCCGCAGCGACCGACTTGCGCAGAGCGTGGTCGCCGAGGCCCCGCTCGGGCTGACCGCCGACGAGGTCCAGCGCCGGGTGAGCACCTCCACCGAGACCGGCACCGTGCTGCTGCGGGCCACCGTCACCGACACCGACCAGACCCGGGCGATGCGGGTGACCGAATCGCTCTCCGCCAACTTCGTCGAACTGGTGCAGAAGATCGAGACGCCCGCCGAGGGTCGGTCGGCGCCGGTCAAGATCGAGGTGGTCAGCGGCCCCCGGGTCACCTCCCGCCCGGTCTCCCCGCAGCCCACCCGCAACCTGGTCATCGGGGGCCTGGTGGGGCTGCTGCTCGGCGCCGCGCTGGCCGTGCTGCGCGGGGTGGCCGACGTCCGGCTGCGCGACGCCGCCGGCCTGCAACGGGTCACCGGCAGCCCGCTGCTGGGTGAGATCCCGTTCGAGGCGGGGGCGAAGTCGGCCCCGCTGATCGTGGGCGAGTCGGCGACCTCCGCCCGCGCCGAGGCGGTCCGCAAACTGCGCACCAACCTGCGCTTCGTGGACGTGCACGAGCCGGCCCGGGCCATCGCGGTCACCAGCGCCCTGCAGGGCGAGGGCAAGACCACGCTCTCCTGCAACCTGGCGATCGCCCTGGCCGAGGCCGGCTGGCGGGTGCTGCTGGTCGACGCCGACCTGCGGCGGCCGAAGGTCGCCGACTACCTCGGCCTCGACGGCGGCGTGGGCCTGACCGACGTGCTCGTCGGCGACGTGCAGGTCGGCGACGTGGTGCAGCGTTGGGGCGACAAGTCCCTGCTGGTGCTGCCGAGCGGGTCCACCCCGCCGAACCCGAGCGAGCTGCTCGGCTCGAAGGCGATGGCCGACCTGCTGCTCGCGCTGCGCGAGTCCGCCGACATCGTGGTGATCGACACCGCGCCGCTGCTGGCCGTCACCGACGGCGTCGTGGTGGCGGTGCAGGCCGACGGCGCGCTCCTGGTCACCCAGCAGGGGCGGACCTCGCGGACGCAGGTGGCCGCGGCGGCCCGCGCGCTGCACTCGGTCTCGGTACGCCTGCTCGGCTGCGTGCTCAACATGACCAAGGTGGCCAAGGCCGACGCGTACCAGTACGAGGCCTACCGGATCGCGACCGCCACCCCGCCCGCGGTCCCGGCGGACCGGGCGGCCCCGTCGGAGCGGCGTACCGCCGCGGGCGGCGTCAACGGCACGGTGGATCGGACGCAGGAACTCACCCGGCTGCCCCGATGAGCGTCAGCACCGACCCCATCGACCGTTCGATCTCCTCGGCGCAGCGCCGGAAGTCCGCCGGGGTGCCGCCGACGGGGTCACCCAGGTCGTCCGCGTCGGGGGTGGCCGGTTGCAGCCGCCCCCGGGCGCGGGCGGCCGCCCGCACCGCGTCTCGCAGTGGCGTGTCGACCCGCTCCGGCGGGTCGGCCGCCACGGCGAGCCGCGCGAACTGGCGCAGCGTGAACGTCCGGTGCAGCGCCGCCGGGGCGAGCGCGGTGCACCGGGACCGCTGCGCGCGGGTGGCGGTCAGCACCAGCGCGGCCGAGGTGAGGTGTTCCGCCCGCAGCTCGCGGCTGACGAAGCCGGTGGGGTCGGCCCCGCCGTCGGCGACGACGTCCGCCGCGTACGGGTGCATCGGCCGGCCGTCGACGGCGTGGGTGCCGGCGCTGGTCACGGTGACCGGCCGGTCGCCGAGCAGGCGCCGGACGATGTACTCGGCCATCGGTGAGCGGCACATGTTGGCGTGGCACACGATGAGCAGCTCGTCGGCCATCTCGGTCCCTCTCGTCGGTGGGGTCGCGGGAGGGGGCGCCGCGACGGCGGTCGTTCTCCGGCGGTCGCGGCCGGACACAGAGGGGATGCCGGCATCCTATGCGCCGGCACGGCCGGGCCGCGTCGGTGCCGCGCCGAACCGGCGGACGGGGACCCGCTGATGAGGATCGGCATCCTGTCGTACCACTTTCCGCCGGAACCGGCGTTCATCCCGGGCAGCCTCGCCGAGGAGCTGGCCGCGCGCGGGCACGAGGTCCGGGTGCTGACCGGCTTCCCCGACTACCCCGGCGGGCACGTCTACCCGGGCTGGCGGCAGCGGTGGCGGCACCTGACCCGCAGTGAACGGCTCTCCGTACGCCGGGTGCCGCGCTACGCCGGCGGTGACGGCTCCACGGGGGCGCGGATGGCCAGCTACCTATCCTTCGCCGGCAGCGCGGCGGTGGTCGGGCGCCGCTACCTGGCCGACGTGGACGTGCTCTACGTCTTCCAGCTGCCGGCGACCACCTTCGCCACCGCCGGCCTGCTCCGCCTGCTCAATCGGGTGCCCACCGTCCTGCACGTGCAGGATCTCTGGACGGAGGAGGAGGCCGTCGGTGAGGGTGCCGAGCGGCGGGGCTGGCCGGGGCGGATCGCCACCACCATGCGTCGCGTGCTGCGCGAGGCCGACGCGGTGGCGGTCAGCGCACCGTCCATGGAGGAACGGGTGCTCTCCGACGGCGTCGGCCCGGACCGGGTCCGCACGGTGCTCAACTGGACGGACGAGCGGATCTTCCAGCCGGTCCGGCCGAGCCGTGCCGCGCGGCAGCTGATCCGCCGCGACGACCGGTGCGTGGTCATGCACGCCGGGACGATCGGGGTGCGGCAGGGCCTGGAGACCGCGGTTCGGGCGGCCGCGGCGCTGGACGGCCGGACGGACCTGGTGCTGGTCGGGTCGGGCGCGGAGGAGCGGCGGGTGCGGGGGCTCGCCGCCGAGCTGCGCGCCGAGAACGTCCGCTTCGTGGAGCGCCGGTCCCCGGTCGAGATGCCGGACCTGTACGCCGCCGCCGACTACCAGCTGGTGATGCTGCGCAACCTGCCGGAGCTGCGGGGCAGCGTGCCCGGCAAGTTGCAGGCGGCGCTCTCCTGCGCCGCGCCGGTGATCGCCTCGGCCGCCGGAGACACGGTGGAGCTGGTGGAGCGGGCGCGCGCGGGGCTCTCCTGCCCGCCCGAGGACTGGGCCACCCTGGCCGACCGGTTCTGGCTGGCCTCCACGATCCCGGCAACGGCCCGCTCCGAGATGGGGCGACGGGGACGCGAGGCGTACCTGCGGGAGATGTCGCTGCGGGCGGGGGTGGACCGGATCGAGGAGATGCTGAGCGAGGTGGCCACCGGCCGTCTTCAGCCTCGCTGAGGAGCCGAGCGAAGCTCGCGACCGGTCTTTACCCGCCGCAGAGGGTCATTTCCCGACGCAAGCATCGTTGTTCATGCTAGAAAGCGACGAATGGTCATTTCTGTCCGTTTCTGAGCGGGAGAGTGGTGTGACGGAGAGCGGAGTGTCGCGGCGGGGCCGGCGCAGGTCCCGGCGACGGAGCCGGGCGCGGATCCGACGGGCCCTGCTCGCCGGTCTCGTGGCCGGCGCGCTGCTGGTGGCGGGGGCCGGCTGGGTCGGCTTCCGAGGCTGGCAGGCGCGGGCCCACCTGCTGAACGCGGCCGGGCTCGCCCGGGAGCTCAGCGCGCAGGTGGTCGGCGGCGACTTCGACCGGGCCCAGCGCACCCTGGCCGCGCTCCAGGAGCAGGCGGGTGCCGCCCGGGACGCCACCGGCGATCCGGGCTGGTGGCTGGGCCAGCGGACCCCGTACGCGGGGGACGACCTCGGGGCGGTGCGCCAGATCGCGGTGGCGGTCGACGACCTGGCCCGGCGGGCGTTCCCCACGCTGCTCCGGACCGACCTGGCCACCCTGCTGCCCACGCAGGGCCGCCTGGACGTGGCCCGGCTGCGGGCGGTGTCGGCGGAGCTGACCGCGGCGGACGCCGCCGTCCGGCAGACCCGGGCCAGCCTCGACGCGGTGCCGACGGAGAACCTGGTCGACCAGATCCGGACCGCCCTGACCGACCTGCGGGCCGAGATCAATCGGCTGGTCGGCCTCACCGGCGCGGCCGACAAGGGCGCGAAGCTGCTGCCCGCGCTGCTCGGCGCGGACGGGCCCCGCACCTACCTGCTGGTCTCGCAGAACCTCGCCGAGCTGCGGGCCACCGGCGGCATGTTCGGCGCGTACGCGGTGATCCACGCCGAGGGCGGTCGGGTGCGGATGGAGAAGCAGGGCACCAGCGCCCAGATCGGAATGCTCAAGCGGCCGTTGCCGGTCGATCCCGAGGTGCGGGCCCTCTGGGCGGACCTGCCCGGGACGTATCCCGCCGACGTCAACCTGACCCCGCACTTCCCGACCGCGGCGAAGCTCTACCGCGAGATGTACCGCCGGAACGCCGGCGGCACGGTCGACGGGGTGCTGGCCGTCGACCCGGTCGTGCTGTCCTATCTGCTCCAGGCCACCGGTCCGGTGCGGGTGCCCGGCGGCACCACGCTGACCGGCGACCGGGTCGTGCGCACGCTGCTCAGCGACGCGTACCAGAAGTTGGACGGCGGCGGCCAGGACGCCTTCTTCGCGGCCTCCGCCTCCGCGGTCTTCGACGCGTTCCTCACGAAGAATGTCGACCATAGGGCGCTTTTGTCGGCTTTCGACCGCTCTATCAGTGAACGGCGGATATTGTTCTGGAGTGCCCGACCTGAGGAACAGCAGACGCTCGGCGACAGCCGGCTCGCCGGAGCGCTCCCCGACCAGGAGAGCGCGCCGTCGGTGGGCGTGTACCTCAACGACGGCAGTGGGGCCAAGCTCGGCTACTACCTCCGGCAGGCGGCGACCCTCACGGTCGGCAACTGCGTCGAGGACGGACGCCGGGAGCTGCGGCTCCGGTTCACCCTGCACTCCGCCGCCCCGAAGTCCGGCCTCAGCGAGTCCGTGCTCGGGCTCGGCAAGGCCGGTGACCCGTACACCGCTCGCACCCTCGTGTCGGTGTACACCCCGACCGGCGGCGCGGTGCTCGCCGCCCGGCTCGACGGCCAGCCCACCCCGGTGGGCAGCGGCGTCGAGCGCCGCCGGCAGGTCGTCCTCGCCAACGTCGAGGTACGCCCCGGCGCGACCCGCACCCTCGAGGTCGACCTGCTGACCGGCCGCAACAGCGCCGGCACGCCCGAGCTTCGGCTCACTCCGACCGCCACCCCATGGACCACCCAAGTAGTTCCCGCAACAAGCTGCAACCAGTAGGAGGAGACCACCATGCGGCTATCCCGCATCATCATGGCGCTCACGGTCGGTCTGGCCGTCGTGGCGGCGCCGACCGCGGCGGGGGCGGCGCAGCCGCAGCCAGCGCCCGGCGTGCCACAGCCAGGGCCCGGCGTGCCACAGCCACCACCGGACTATGTGCCGGGACCGGCGAGACTCATCGCCGAACCGACCACGATCTTCCTCGGCCAGTCCGTGCTGCTCACCGGTACCGGCTTCGGTCCCAACGAGACCGTGCGGATCGTCGTCACCGTGGCCCCCCTCGCGGCCTCGGTACCCGGGCAGGCGCCGGCGCGCCGCAGCGACGGCAGCACCGTCGCGATGGCAGCGGTCGCCTACGCGCCGCAGCCGGCCCCGCGCGAGTTCACCGTCCAGACGGACGAGAACGGACGGTTCACCGTCCGGTACCGGCCGACCGTGGTCGGCCAGCTCACCTTCACCGCCACCGGACTGACGTCCCGGAAGGTCGCCAGCGCGACCATCACGGTGCTCAAGAAGAAGCGGGCCCCGCACGACGGGGGCAAGCTGCCGGTGACCGGCGACGACATGGGCACGCCGCTCAAGGTCGGTGGCGGTCTGGTCGGCGCCGGCATGGTGCTGATGCTCACCACCTTCGCCTGGCGGCGTCGCAACCGCTTCAACGTGAACTGACCCCAGCGGCACGACTGCGACAAGACGGACGCCCGTCGGACCACCGGTCCGGCGGGCGTCCGCCGTACCCGTGGGCACCGCTCAGCCGGTGGTCGCGGGCGCCGGCAGGTCCACCGAGAGCACCCGGCCCACCGGCCGGAACCCGGCGGCGTCGTACAGGCGGCGCGCGGGATTGCCGTCGGTGACCTCCAGACCCAACGAGGGAAGCCCCGCCGCCCGGGTGCCGCGCAGGGCGTGCCCCAGCAGCGCCCGCCCCGCCCCGCGGCCCTGCCCGGTCGGCACCACCGCCAGGTTGAGGATCCAGCCGCACCCGTCGGTGGTCCACGGCACCGGGCCGGCGCAGAGGACGTGGCCGGCGCTGCGCCCGTCCGGGCCGACCAGCCGCGCCGAGGCGGCGAGCAGCGGCGGCACCGGGTCGCCGTCGGCGAACATCGCGCGGATCTCCGCGGTGTCGCCCGGCTGCCACGAACCGTCCGGATGCCCCGGCCCGTAGGCCGCCGGCAGGCCCTCGGCCAGGTCGTCGTCCCAGCCAGCGGCGGCGAGCGACCAGCCGGCGGGCAGCTCCGCCGGCTCCGGCAGGCCGGACAGATCGTGCCGCAGTTCGGTCGCCGCCCGGCGCAGGGCGAGGCCGCCACCGACCAGGGCGTCCACCAGCGCGTCGTCCGCCGTCTCCAGCCGGTGCCCGGCGAGGTCCCGGCGCGCCTGGTCGGCCACCCGCCCCCGGTCGCCGCCCGCGACGGGGGTTACCGCGGCGGCGACCGGGCTGCCGTCGTCATCGCACAGGCGCAGCCGGGCGAGCGGTCGACCGTCCGGGCTGGACAGCAGGGACAGGGCTGGGTCTACGGGATCCGGCGTCAGCGGCACCCCCGCACCGTAGTACCGGCGCGCGCCCCGACTCCAGCCGATATCACCCGCCCGCGCCCCGCCTCAGTGATCATGAAGTTGACGCCAGCAACGGAGATCGACACCGCCGCCAACTTCATGGTCACCCCACGATCGGGTCGCGGGGTGGGAGTGTGAAGAGTTGTTGTCGCCCCAGCGGCAACAACTCTTCACGACGCTCGGGCGCGGCGCCCCGTCCGGGGGCCGGCCGTCCCCCGCCGGCCTGGTCCGCACGGCGGGGCGGTGGTGTCGGCCATGTGGGGGATGCGCCGGGCTACGCGCAGCCGTGCCCCCGGGTCATGTGCCGACCCTGCCTACCGGTGGCGCCTGAGGCGTGGCGACCGTGCTCGGCTGAGGTGTTCGGGTGGATTGTCGGTTTCCGGGCGTCGATTGTCCGCTGTTCCCATGCGGGGTGATGTGCGGTGGCGGGCGGCACCCCAGAGCTGGAATCGTGGCGGCGCCGAGGTCGTTACAACTCCTGTACGACGCGCTGCAGCGGTGATTTGGGCT
This sequence comes from Micromonospora sp. LZ37, assembly GCF_059359015.1. Taxonomy (NCBI): domain Bacteria; kingdom Bacillati; phylum Actinomycetota; class Actinomycetes; order Micromonosporales; family Micromonosporaceae; genus Micromonospora; species Micromonospora sp. LZ37. The sequence continues at coordinate 240,413 of NZ_JCADBL010000007.1, forward strand.
GCCGGCGCGTGGCTCGCCCCCGGCGGAATGACCGCGGGCATTGCATCACCTGTACGACCGCAGCAGCGAGTCCCGCTGCCGGCCCGGTGGCCCCGCCCCGCGGAATTCGCCCGGGCCCCCGGTCGTTACATCCCTTGGACGATCGCACGAGCAGCCCCGCCCCTTGGCGGAATGACGGCAGGCCGGTGGTCGTTACATCCCGCGGCCCGGTCTCACGAGCGAGAGCCTCCGCCCCTTCGGCGGAATGATGGCCGGCCGCCGGTCGTTACACACAGTCCCGGTGCCGAGCTGGTGAAGCCCGCCGGTTGAAGACTTTCCCCTTTGATCTTTCGAGCGCCTGTCGTGGTGCTCACGCGTGTCCCCAACCCCCATTGGGACGCGTCGTCGACCCCCGAATGGAGCTTCTCTGATGAACACGAACATTCTGCGTAAGAGCATGCTGGGTATCGCGGGTCTGGCGATCGCCGGTGGCCTGGCCGCCGGCCCGCTGAACCACGGCGAGCCCACCACCACCCCGAACGCCACGACCATCGCCGCCGCGGTGCAGGCCGACAAGCCGGGCGTGGACAAGAGCAAGCTGATCCCGCACGGTGTGCAGGGCAAGCAGTCGCGCATCGACCTCGGCGCCGAGCAGACCAGGAATGTCAAGGCGATCATCGCGGCGACGAAGAAGGCCGACATGGACGAGCGCGCCGCCGTCGTGGCGATCGCGACGGCGCTGCAGGAGTCGAAGTTGGAGAACCTGGGTCACCTGGGTGAGCGCAACGACCACGACTCGCAGGGCCTGTTCCAGCAGCGTCCCTCCAGCGGTTGGGGCACGGTGGAGCAGATCACCGACCCGGAGTACTCGACCCTGGCGTTCCTGAAGGGTCTGAAGCAGGTTGATGGTTGGCAGGACATGCCGCTGACCGAGGCCGCCCAGACCGTGCAGGTTTCGGCCTACCCCTTCCACTACGCACAGTGGGAGCAGCAGGCCGCCGACCTCGTCGCCAAGCACTGGAACTGACGCACACGAACCGACCGCTGGCCGACACCCCACAAGGGGTGCCGGCCAGCGGCGTGTTCCGGTCAGGTCAGGGGCATTCGGCGTAGAGCCGGCGGGTGCCCGCGCCCGCCGCGTACGCGGAGCGGTCGCTGAACCGGCAGCCGAAGTCGGGCGCCGCCACCGCCTTCGGATCGGTCACCCGGTCGCCGGCCGGGCGGCTCCCGGTGCGTACCCAGGAGACCAGGTCGTCCCAGGCGGCGCCGGCCTCCGCCGGGCTGAACTCGCAGTGCTGGGCGGCCCGGACGGCCCGCTGGACGACCAGCCGGCTGCGGCCGTGCCACGCGACGTCCCGCGCGTACGCCTGCTCCATCGAGAACGGCACGAACAGGTCACCGAGGTTGTGCAGGCTGAGCACGGGTGCGGTGGGTCGGCCGGCGATGCGCGGCACTTCGGTCAGGGTGGGGGAGAGGCGCTGCCAGAGGTTCTCCGGTGCGACCCGCTGCACCTCGGCGTTGACGTTCACCGGGCTGTTCGGGCGGTAGCGGGTGAGCAGGTTGGTGGCGAGCTGACCGGGACGCTGGGCGGGGGAGTCACCCCCGCTGGTGGTGCTGATCGCGAAGAGGAAGTCCTTCCAGATCGCGAACGAGGCCGCCGCGCCGGGTCGCGGGCCACCCGAGCGGTTGATGGTGATGTCCCGCAGCTGCTTGCCGCGCTCGTTGGTGGTGTCCGGGCCGGTGGGGGTGAGCCCGGCGAGACCGAGGGCGCCCTGGATCCTCGGCACCGCGTTGCTCAGGTAGTCCGGCGGCGTCGGGTAGGCCCGCACCCCGGCGAGCGCCTGGGCGACCAGGTTGTAGTCGAGGAAGAAGTCGAGCAGCTGGTGATCGCCCATGACCCCGCACATCGGCAGCCCGCCGTCGTAGCGACCCGGGTACTGCTCCAGTGAGCGGCCGATGATGTAGCCGCCCATCGACACCCCGCTCAGGTACGTCCGCTGTGGACGCATCACCGTGGCGGCGAAGAAGTCGGCCAGCTCCCGGGTGCTCACCACCCCGGAGCGGATGTCGAAGCCGTTGGTGGTGTACGACGACGCGGCCCAGGCGTACCCCTGCCCCAGCAGGCGTTGCCGTAGGCCGAAGCCCGGCGCCTCCGGCGAGAGCACGGTGGTCTGGCCGCGGTAGCCGTGCGCCCACATGACCAGCTCGCCGTTCCACTTCGGCGGGATCTCGATGATGTAGCCGGCGTGCCGGTGCACCCCCTGCCGGACGGTGGTGGGGGCGCCGTCGACGACCAGCGGCGCCAGCGGCGGATTGCTGATGGTGTAGCCGGGCAGCGGCTGGGAGCCGTCGCCGCCGGCGGCGACGGCGGGTGCCGCGCCGGTGAGCCCGACGGTCAGGGTCAGGACCGCGCCGGCGGCGAGCAGGCGGCGTACGAGACGGGTGGGTGAGGACAGCATCGATGCTCCCCCGGGGACGGTGCCGCCCATCGGGGCGGCCAGGCGGGACGGTGCCTACCGGCCGGTAGCGTCCTGAAGCTAGGCCGACCGGTCGAACGATGTCAATGCCTTGCTGGCCGGACGGTCAGTCAGTCACCCCGGGTCGGCCGTCCGGTCGGGCTCAGACCAGCCCGTGCGCCAGCATCGCCTCGGCGACCCGCCGGAAGCCGTTGATGTTCGCCCCGGCCACGTAGTCGCCCGGCAGGCCGTACTCCTCGGCGGTGGCCCAGCAGCGGGCGTGGATGTCCCGCATCGTCTCCCGCAGCCGCTGCTCCGAATGGGCGAAGGTCCACGAGTCCCGGCTGGCGTTCTGCTGCATCTCCAGCGCGCTCACCGCCACCCCGCCGGCGTTGGCCGCCTTGCCCGGAGCGAACCGCACCCCGGCCCGGCCGAGGATGCGCACCGCCTCCGGCGTGGTCGGCATGTTCGCCCCCTCGACCACCGCGACGCAGCCGCCGGCCACCAGCGACGCGGCCTCCGCGCCGCCGATCTCGTTCTGCGTGGCGCACGGCAACGCCAGGTCGCAGGGGACCTCCCAGACGGTACGACCGGAAACCGCCACCGCGTGCGGCACGTGTCGTACGTAGTCGTCGAGCCGGGCGCGGCGCTCCTCCTTCAGCTCCCGCAGCAGTTCCAGGTCGATGCCCTTCTCGTCCAGCACGTAGCCGTCGGAGTCGGAGCAGGCCACCACCGTGCCGCCGAGCTGGTGGACCTTCTCGATGGCGTAGGTCGCCACGTTGCCCGAGCCGGAGACCACCACCCGCTTGCCGTCCAGGCTGTCACCGGTCTGCCGGAGCATGTCCTCGGCGAAGAAGACCGCCCCGTACCCGGTCGCCTCGGTGCGCGCCTGCGCGCCCCCGTACGACAGGCCCTTGCCGGTGAGCACCCCCGACTCGTACCGGTTGGTGATCCGCTTGTACTGACCGAACAGGTAGCCGATCTCCCGGCCGCCGACGCCGATGTCCCCGGCCGGCACGTCGGTCTGCTCGCCGATGTGGCGGTACAGCTCGGTCATGAAGCTCTGGCAGAACCGCATCACCTCGCGGTCGGAGCGGCCCTTCGGGTCGAAGTCCGAGCCGCCCTTGCCGCCGCCGATCGGCAGTCCGGTCAGCGCGTTCTTGAAGATCTGCTCGAAGCCGAGGAACTTCACGATCCCGAGGTAGACCGAGGGGTGGAAGCGCAGGCCACCCTTGAACGGGCCGAGCGCGCTGTTGAACTCCACCCGGAAGCCGCGGTTGACCCGGACCCGGCCGTGGTCGTCCTCCCACGGCACCCGGAAGATGATCTGCCGCTCCGGCTCGCAGATCCGCTCGATGATCCGCGCCCGGGCGTACTCGGGGTGCCGGGCCAGCGCCGGCCCGATGCTCTCCAGCACCTCCCGTACCGCCTGGTGGAACTCCGGTTCGCCCGGGTTCCGGCTGACCACACTGGCGAACACCGACTCGACGGTCTCCGACATCACCGACACGTCCTTCCGCCTCCGGAGGCGGCCTCGTCGCCGTCACCGGGCCGGCGTCACCGCCGACCGTCCCCGAGTACGGATCGTCACCCCCGTCCGGTTCACTGCTCGGATGGACGACTTGATCTGGGACGCGGTCCGCGCCTCACGTGGGTGGCTCGACGCCGCCAACGGCACCGACCGGGCCGAGCTGACCTGCCGCATCCTGAAGCTCACCGAGGAGGCGGGGGAGGTGGCCGGCGCCTGGATCGGGCTCCTCGGCCAGAACCCGCGCAAGGGCGTCACCCACACCCGCGACGAGGTGGCCGCCGAGTTGGCCGACGTCGTCCTCACGGCCCTGGTCGCCATCGAGAGCCTTGGCTACGACGCCCGGACCGTGGTGTCGTCCTGTGCGGCGAAGGTCCAGGCCCGCGTGCAGCCACCGTCCTGACACCCCGGGGTACGCCCCGACCGCCATGCGTCCGATGTCCGCGTCTCGGATTCGGTACGGATGTACCCCGTGTCCGGTTTCGCACGCAGAGGCGTCAGCGTCCCGTGACCCGTCGCACCCCTGGCCCCGGAATCGTGGCCGTGCGCGGGCCGTTATACCTACGTACGACCGCAGCAGTGACTTCCGCTGCCGGCCAATGGTCCGGCCCTCGGCGGAATGACCCCGGGCCCCCGGTCGTTACACACCCTGGATCGCACGAGCAGCCCCGCCTCCCTTGGCGGAATGACGGCAGGCCGGTGGTCGTTACATCCCCCGGCCCGGTCTCACGACCGAGCAGCCTCCGCCCCGTCGGCGGAATGACAGCCGGCCGCCGGTCGTTACACACAGTCCCGGCGCCGCGAGCCCCCGGCTTGCTGGCCCGCCGGTCGAGGACTTTCTTTTTTTTCCTCTGATCTTTTGAGCGCCTGATCGTGGTGCTTGCGCCGTGTTCCGACCCCCATTGGGACGCGTCGCCAACCCCCGGATGGAGCTTCTCTGATGAACACGAACATTCTGCGTAAGAGCATGCTGAGCATCGCGGGTCTGGCCTTCGCCGGTGGCATCTTCGCCGGCCCGGTGACCGAGGCTCACGCCGCCCCGACCGTGGAGGCGAAGGCTGTCGCCGTGGTGCAGGCCGACAAGGCCGACAAGAGCAAGCTGATCCCGCACGGTGTGCAGGGCAAGCAGTCGCGCATCGACCTCGGCGCCGAGCAGACCAGGAATGTCAAGGCGATCATCGCGGCGACGAAGAAGGCCGACATGGACGAGCGCGCCGCCGTCGTGGCGATCGCGACGGCGCTGCAGGAGTCGAAGTTGGAGAACCTGGGTCACCTGGGTGAGCGCAACGACCACGACTCGCAGGGCCTGTTCCAGCAGCGCCCGAGCTCGGGTTGGGGCACGGTCGAGCAGATCACCGACCCGGAGTACTCGACCCTCGCCTTCCTGAAGGGTCTGAAGCAGGTCGACGGGTGGCAGGACATGCCGCTGACCGAGGCCGCCCAGACCGTGCAGGTCTCGGCCTACCCCTTCCACTACGCACAGTGGGAGCAGCAGGCCGCCGACCTCGTCGCCAAGCACTGGAACTGACGCACACGAACCACCCGCTGGCCGGCACCCCCACCCCGGGGTGCCGGCCAGCGGCGTCTGCGCACCCAGCAGTGTGAAGAGTTGTCGTCGCCAGGGCGACCCGCAGTTCATCGCGGTCCCGGCCGCCACCCGCGTGCACCGCCTCGTCGCCGGTCGCCCGCCATGATCCCGAGTAGGACCGACCAGGACGCCCACCGGCGAGCCAAGGGACTCAAGGGCGCAGGCCACCCGCGATGCTCCGCACCCGCGCTGCGGACGGCCCCCGGTGTGCGGGGTGGTCGCTGGTCTCGGGGCGATGCGGCATACGTCGTCCCAGGTGGTCATGCGTCGTGAGGGGAGCGGAGCACCGTCGGCGGCCGGGGCGCCGCCGGTGTCTGAGGCGGCTACCGTCTGTCAAGGACTTTCCCTGAACCGGACGCAACTTTTGCTTGATGGAGCGAAAGTTGTCGAGATGTTACGCGAAGCTCTCGACCAAGTATCGAAATGTGTCTACCGTTTCCGGCACCATCCATCCGTGTCGTGGGACGGGATCGGCACCGTCCCCCGACGGGACCGCGTGGATGGCGGTCGCTCGCCGGTGGCACGGCAGGGGGCGGCCGTACTCCCACCCCTGGAGAGAACGCATGGACACACGGCACCGCCGACGCCGGGGCGCGTACGCCCTGACGGCCCTCCTGTTCGCCGGGACCCTCTGGGCGACCCCCGCAGCCGCGGACCCGCCCGAGCAGGAGCCCGGCGTCACGCTGCGCGTCTTCGACGTGCAGACCAACCTCAGCGAGATCTGCACCCTCAAGCCAGGCCAGACTCCGAACGTCGACAAGCTGATGTCGGAGATCAACTGGACCTCTTCCGCCGACTTCGGCTTCGAGGACAGGTTCGTGGCCCAGGTGCTCGGCAACGTCAACATCCCCTCGGCGGGCGACTACACGTTCCGTCTGATCAGCGACGACGGCTCCCGGCTGCTGATCGACGACTCGGTGGTCGTCAACCACGACGGACTGCACCCCGCGACGCCCAAGGACGGGACCGTCAACCTCAGCGCGGGTTACCACTCACTGCGCATCGACCACTTCGAGCGCGACGGTGGCCAGCAGGTCCGGCTGGAGTGGCGCACCCCGGGCTCGTCGTCGTTCGCCCTGGTGCCGAACTCGGTGCTCAGCACGGACGCCGGGGTGGTCCGGGTGACCGCGCCGGGCAAGAAGGAGTGCGAGGGTGTCACGGACTCGCCCGGTGACGGCCTGCCGCTGACCGGGGTGCACCCGAACTACCAGCTGACGAACCTTCGTCCCGACGGGTTCCAGCCGCAGGTCAGCGCGATGGACTGGTTCTCCGACGGTCGGTTGGCCATCACCACGTGGGGTGGCACCGACAACACCTCCGGTGAGGTCTGGATCCTCGACGAGGTCACCGGCGACACCGGCCCGAGCCAGGTCACCACGAAGAAGGTCGCCAGCGGCCTCAAGGAGCCGATGGGCATCAAGATCGTCGACGGCACCATGTACGTGTCGGAGAAGCATCGGCTCACCCGCCTGGTCGACACCACCGGCGACGGCGTCACCGACGACTACGAGACCGTCGCGACCTGGCCGTTCGGCGGCAACTTCCACGAGTTCGCCTTCGGTCTGCTCTACCAGGACGGGTTCTTCTACCTGAACCTGTCGGTGTCGATCAACTACGGCGGCGCGACCACCGACCCGCAGCCCGCCGAGAACCGCGGCACCACCATCAAGGTCAACAAGAACACCGGCGCGGTCTCCTACGTCGCCGGCGGCCTGCGTACGCCCAACGGCATCGGCTGGGGCCCCGAGGGCGGCATCTTCGTCACCGACAACCAGGGCGGCTGGCTGCCGTCGTCGAAGCTGGTCCACGTCAAGCAGGGCCGCTTCTTCAACCACTACACCAACCCCGACGGCCCGTTCGACGCCAACCCGGTGACCCCGCCGGTGCTCTGGCTGCCGCAGAACGAGATCGCCAACTCGCCGAGCACCCCGCTGCAGCTGACCGAGGGCACCTTCGCCGGGCAGATGCTCTTCGGCGACGTGACCTACGGCGGCATCCAGCGCGCCTACCTGGAGAAGGTCGGCGGCGAGTACCAGGGCGCGGTCTTCCGCCTCACCCAGGGCCTGGAGGCCGGTGTCACGCGGATCAGCCAGGGCCCGGACGGCGCCATCTACGCCGGTGGTCTGGGCGCGGGCGGCAACTGGGGCCAGGAGGGCAAGCTCAGCTACGGCCTGCAGAAGCTGACGCCCAACGGCGAGAACCACTTCGACATCCTGGCGATGCGGGCCAAGCCGAACGGCTTCGAGGTGGAGTACACCCAACCGGTCTCCGCCGACACCGCGACGAACCTGGCCTCGCGCTACAAGGTCAAGCAGTGGCGGTACGAGCCGACCGCGGGCTACGGCGGTCCGAAGCTCGACGAGGAGACGCTGACGGTCACCTCGGCGAGCCTCTCCGCCGACAGCAAGAAGGTCACCCTGACCATCGACGGCCTCGAGGCCGGCCGGGTGGTGCACCTGCGCTCGCCGCGGCCGTTCACCTCGAACAGCGGTGAGTCGCTGTGGAGCACCGAGGCCTGGTACACCCTGAACACGCTGGTCGGCTCGCAGAACCCGGGAGGCAGCACCTACCAGGCGGAGGCGGCGACGCTCGCCGGCGGCGCGTCGGTCAACACCGACCACTCGGGTTACTCGGGCACCGGCTTCGTCGACGGCTACTGGAACTCCGGGGCGACCACGACGTTCAACGTCACCGCCGCCGCGGCGGGCGCGCACGACGTGAAGCTGCGCTACTCCAACGGTCCGAACCCGTTCTCCGGCACCAAGTCGCTGAGCCTCTACGTCAACGGCAGCAAGGTCCGGCAGGTCAACCTGGCCAGCACGGGCGACTGGGAGACCTGGGCCGACCACACCGAGTCGGTGACCCTCAACGCCGGGGCCAACACCATCGCCTACAAGTACGACAGCGGCGACAGCGGCAACGTCAACCTCGACCAGCTCACGGTCACCGCGACCAACCGGGTCACCCTCTTCGACGGCTCCGGACTCGGGGCCTGGGAGAAGACCGACGACAGCGCCGCCACCTGGCCGGTCGCCAACGGTTCCATGGAGTCCCTGGGCGGGGACATCCGCACCAAGGACTCCTTCGGCGACTTCAAGCTGCACATCGAATGGTGGCAGCCGACGTACCCGGCAAACGTGACCGGTCAGGCCCGCGGCAACAGCGGGGTGTACCTCCAGGACCGGTACGAGATCCAGGTCCTCGACTCGTACGGCGACACCACGCTCTCCGACGACGAGGCCGGCGCGATCTACGACAAGCGCGCTCCGGACAGCAACGCCGCCACGGCGCCGGAAACCTGGCAGACCTACGACATCACCTTCCGGGCGGCCCGTTTCGACGGCGCCGGCAACAAGACCGCGAACGCGCGCGTCACGGTCGTGTGGAACGGCACCACCGTCCACAACGACGTGGAGATCGACGGCCCGACCGGCGCCGGTGCGCCGGAAGGGCCGACCGCCGGGCCGATCCGCCTGCAGGACCACGGTGACCCGGGAGAGAACCCGCGTTACCGCAACATCTGGATCGAACCCCTGAGCTGACCCACCCACGGACGTGCCGCCCGGTGCACCGACCGGGCGGCACGTCTTCGTCTGCCCTCATCGACAACTTCGCCCCCGAGGCGATCAGGAACGGGTTGACCTGAACACCCTGGCGAGACGTCGGAGTGGCCTCCGGCTGCCACCGCCAGGGGCCATGCCCGCGGCCGGCGTGGTGCTCGAAGTGCGATGCAGGCGCCGGTGGAGCGGGCCTGCGGTAACGGCGGGGCGTCCCGGCCCGTCGGTCACGGTACGGCCGGGCGGCTGGTGGCGCACGCCGGCTGACCGCTACGGAGCTGCCTGGCTCAACTCCTCGAAGGTGGGGGGATGTCGAGGAGGGTGAGGAAGGCACTGGCCGCCGGCGTGCGGCTGGCCCAGCTCCAGATGACGTACTCGATGCGGGTTGGCGCGTCGGTGACCTCGATGGTGGTCACGCCGGTGAGCTGCGGCACGTAGGCGGACGCAAGCATCGCGATGCCGAGGCCCTGCGCGACCAACTGGGTCATGAGGTAGGCGCTGGTCACCTCGAAGGCGACGTCGCGGGTCAGACCGGCGGCGGAGAATGCCTGGTCCGACTGCGCCCGTCCGGCGGTCTTGGCCGGCAGGTCCACGAACACCTCGGTGGAGAGCCGGCGCAGGCTGACCGTCCGTTCCTGGGCGAGTGGGTGGTCGGGCGCGACCACGGCGACCAGTCGGTCTCGGGCGAGTTCCTGAGCGTGGACGCCCTGCGGTCGCGCGCTGGTCGGCAGCCCGAGGAAGGCCACTTCGATGGCGCCTTGCTTGACCTGCTCGACGAGTTCTTCGCTTGCACCCACCCGCAAGCTGATGCGTACGCCCGGATACTGCTGTCGGAAAACTCGCAGGGCGGCCGGGATGTCGACCGCGGCGACGGTGGGGATCAGGCCCACGGCGAGCCGTCCGCGAACCTCCCCAACGGCGGCAGCGACCTCGGCTGCCGCGCGACTGGCGGCGTCCAGGCACTGACGGGCGGCGGGGAGGAACGCCGCTCCGGCCGGCGTCAGCCGCACCCGACGGCTGGTGCGCTCAAAGAGACGTGCACCGAGTTCGCGTTCCAGGCGGGCGATCTGGTGGCTGAGGGCGGACTGGACGACCAGGCACCGTTCCGCAGCCCGGGTGAAGCTGTTGGTCTCGGCAACCGCGACGACGTAGCGCATCTGCTGGAGCTCCATGGATCCATCTTCCTCATAAATCAATCGGGTGACAAAGATGTGTTGGACTCATGGATCACTGTCGAGTGAGACTGCGAGGGAACCGGATCGCAGCTTGTGTGATCACTCGAGAGGACCGAATCCGTCATGACCAGCACCGCAACCCGCGTTGACATCTGGGTCGATCCACGCTGTCCGTGGGCGTGGATCGCCTCGCAGTGGCTGCTGGAGGTCGAGCGGAGGCGCTCCATCGACCTGCGTTTTCACGTGATGAGCCTGTCGGTGCTCAACCAGGGACGCGAGGTTCCGGAGAAGTACCGCAAGGCCATGGTGGAGGGGTGGGGCGCGGTTCGGGTGTGCATCGCGGCCGAGCAGCAGCACGGTCCCGAGGTGCTGCGGCCCCTGTACCTCGCCATGGCCACCCGAATACATCACCGGAAGGCCGGCCTGGGACGCGACATGCTGCTCGCCTCCCTCGCCGACGCCGGCCTGCCAGCCGAGCTCGCCGACGTGGCGGACGGGACGGACTACGACAAGACCCTGCGTGAGAGTCACCACGCCGGCATGGACCCCGTCGGCGCCGAGGTCGGAACTCCGGTCATCCACGTTCCCGGGCCCGGCGGTGACCTCATCGCATTCTTCGGCCCTGTGATCTCCCCGGCCCCCAGGGGCGAGGCCGCAGCCCGGCTCTGGGACGGTGTCCTCGCCGTGGCCGGCGCCGACGGATTCTTCGAGCTCAAGCGCGCCCGCACCCGCGACCCCATCTTCGGCTGAGGGCGGCGGCATGAGGACTGCCAGACCACTGCTGACCGCGGGGGTGACCGCGCTCGCGCCAGCGATCTGGGGCAGCACCTATCTGGTGACAACCGAGTTGTTGCCGGCGGATCGCCCGCTGCTGGCCACCACGGTGCGGGCACTTCCGGCCGGCCTGATCATGCTGCTGTTCACCCGCGTGCTCCCGACCGGGAGCTGGCAATGGCGCGCGGTGGTGCTCGGCACGCTGAACATCGGTGCCTTCAACTTCCTGTTGTTCATGGCGGCCTACCGCCTTCCGGGTGGTGTGGCAGCGATGGTCATGGCGGTACAGCCGATGATCGTCCTGATGCTGGCGACGCTGCTGATCGGTGACAGGATCCGGTTCACCCACGTGCTGGCCTGCCTCCTTGGCGCGGCCGGTGTCGTCCTCCTGGTGTTCCGCGGATCGGCAGCCCTGGACGCCGTTGGCGTGGTGGCCGCACTGGCCGCCGCCACCTGCATGGCCGTCGGCATCACCCTGACCAAGTTCTGGGGCCGCCCGGACGGCGTGGGACTCCTCAGCTTCACAGGCTGGCAGCTCGCCGCCGGCGGCCTCGTGTCGTTGCCGTTCACGCTGGTCCTCGAGGGGCTCCCCGGCTCCCTCACCGGCACCAACCTCATCGGGTTCACCTACCTGGTCACCCTCGGCGCCGTGCTGAGCTATCTGTTGTGGTTCCGGGGGATCGAGCGGCTGCCGGCCCTGGCGGTCTCCTTCCTTGCCCTGGGCAGCCCGATCGTCGCCACCTTCCTCGGGTATGTGTTCAAGGATCAGACGCTGTCGATGCTCCAGTTGGTCGGCACCGTGGTGATCATCATCGCCGTGTTGCTCGCGCAGCCCCGTCAGGTCGGGCCACCGGTGCCCGATCGGAACGGTGCGCATTGGCACTTGTCCCGTTGGTCGTCGACCGAAGGATGAATCCGACATACCCTCTGTACCGAAGGCGGGAGAATTGAGCGCCGACACTGTCCGGGCCGGGACGAATCCCGCCACCGCCCGAGTCACCACCACGCTGGGGCGCGCACACCTGGTCAACTCGATCGGGGACGGCGCCTTCTACGTCACGTTCGCCCTGTACTTCACGCACGTCGTCGGGCTCTCCGCGACCCGCTTGGGGCTCGGCATGTCGCTGGCCTGGGCCGCCGGTTTCCTGGCCAGCATGCCGCTGGGCCACCTGGCCGACCGGATCGGCCCGCGGCGCGCCGCGGTCGTCCTCGCGGCGGGCACGGCGGCGGCAGTGGCGGTGCTGCCGGCCGCCCGCAGTTACCCGGCCTACCTGGCGGCGATCTGCGCGTACGGCGTCTGCCAGTCCGGGCTGATCGCCGCGCGGCAGGCGCTGCTGGCCCGGCTTGTCGAGCCCGCCCAGCGCACCCGGGTCCGGGCGCGGCTGCAGTCGCGGACCAACGGCGGCCTGGCCCTCGGCTCGGTGGTCGGCGCGCTCGCCCTCGCGGTCGACACCCGTTCGGCCTACGTGGCGGTGCTGGCGCTCGACGCGGTGGCCTTCGGCGTGGCCGCGCTGCTGCTGCACCGGCTCCCGACGGGATCGGCGCCGGCGCGGGCGGCCGGCACCGAGCGGGCGCTGACCGTCCTGCGTGATCGGCCGTACGCGGTACTGACCCTGCTGAACGCCGTGATGCTGCTCTACATGCCGCTGCTGAGTCTCGTCATTCCGCTGTGGATCGCGGAGGCCACCAAGGCGCCGACCTGGCTGGCCGCGGTGGTGCTGACCATCAACACGGTCAGCGTGATGCTGTTCCAGACGCGGGTGGCCCACCGGGTCACCGACGTGTCATCGGCCGCGCGCACCATCCGTACCGCCGGGCTGGTCATGCTCGCCGCGTGCGCGCTCTTCGCCACCACGGCCGGCACCGGCTCCCCATGGCTGACCTGCCTGGCGCTGGTCACGGCCGCGCTGCTGCAGGTGCTCGCCGAGATGCTGCAGGCGGCCGGGAGCTGGGAGCTCAGCTTCGATCTGGCCCCGGCCGGCCGGCACGGTCTCTACCAGGGCATGTACAGCAGCGGCATCCCGCTGGCCCGCGTCCTCGGGCCGGCCGCCCTGACCGGGCTGATCCTCGGGTACGGAGCGACGGGCTGGCTCGTCCTCGGCGTCCTGATCGCGGCGGCCGGGCTGGCGACCGTACCGGTGACGCGATGGGCGGCCCGGCGCCGCCCGGGATCCTTCGACACCCCCGCCGTCGGCCTGCCGGCTTCCTGAGTCGACCGGTTCCTCATCAGCTGAAGGTTCAGCGCCGTGCGTGTTCGCCGTGCTCACCCGCGACTGGCGCACCTGCTCGCGGAGGATCTGCCGGCGGTCGCTGACCCCGAGCCCTGCAACCACAGCCGTGCCGGGACGCAGCTGCACCTGGGCTCCGCCGCGGTGTGGCTGCATCGCCACGGCCGCCCCGGCACCGTTCTCGGTGCGCTTCGCGATGGCGTCACTACGCTAGGCTCGCATCGATCTCGGGGGAGGCCAGCCGGTGACGGAGCTTCGTGTCGAACCAGACGTGTTGGAGAAGGCGTCGCGTGTCTGTGACGACCTGCGCGACGACCTGCGACGCAGCGGGGCCGACATTGGAGACGAGACGCAGGCCGCTGTCTCGGGCCTGCCCGGGTGGCAGACGGGGATGGCGTTGGAGCAGCTCCGGTGGTCGTGGTCGGACGATCTGACCAAGCTGACCGGCTACCTGTCGAAAATCGGCGAAGCTCTCCGCGGCTGCGCGGGGGACTACCGCTACAGCGACCAGGCCAGCGCCGCCCACTTCGACATCCGCGGACGGTGATCGCGCCGTGGTCACCTACGCCGACCTACGCGAGGCGCGCCTCGCCCCGCTCCGGTATGCCGCGCAAGCCTGGACGGATCTGTCGCGAGCGTGCGCGAAGCTGGAGGAGCGGTGCGGCGCCGACCTGACCGGGCCGCTACGCAGCTCGGGCTGGCAGGGACCGGCCGCCGACGCCGCGTTGCGCCGACTCGACGATCTCGATGACGAGTTCGAGGTCGCGAGCCTGCAGACCCGCAGCGCCGCCAGCGTACTGCGGGAAGCGGCAGAGGAGTTCGCGGATCTGCAGCGGCGGTTGGAGTCAGCCGTCGGCGCCGCCCGCTCCGTCGGCCTGGCCGTCGACGACACCGGCCGGGTGTCCACCCCGCCGATAGCGGCAGCGCACCGGAACGACCCGGACGCGGAACTCATCCACCGCCGGGACGTGCAGAACGCCGGCATCTACACCGAGCTCATGACAAAGATCATCGCCGAGGCCACCGAGACCGACCACCGGATCGCCCGGGCATTGACCGAGCTGAAGGCGAGCGTGCCGGGGCAGTACGCGTGGGAGTACAACAAGGCCCACGACGGCGCCCGGGCCGCCGCCGCAGCGCTCGGTCTCCGCGTGGACGACATCCCGGCCCCGGGCGGCAACCCCGCGGACGCACGCGCCTGGTGGCGTGGCCTCTCCGACGACGAGCGGCAGATCTACCTCACCGCCTACCCGGAACGCATCGGCGCTCTCGACGGGCTGCCTGCCACCGACCGCGACGCGGCCAACCAACTGGCGCTGCGCACCTTCATCGGCGACAACGTCAACCAACACCGCGACCAGGACAACCCGCAGCACGCCACCGCGACGGTGCTGCTCGACAAGCTCGAAGGGGCGGAGAGCGGCCCGGTTCACAAACGGCTGTACCTGCTCTCGGTCGACCCCATGGGCGACGGGAAGGCGGCCGTCGCCATCGGCAACCCCGACACCGCCGCCCACACCGCGGTGCTCGTCCCGGGCGTCGGCACCGAACTCGACGGCATCCGCGGTCTGATCGGCCGGGCCAACGACCTGCAGGACGCTGCGTTCCAGGTTGCGCCCACCGAGAGCGTCGCGGTCGTGGCGTGGCTCGGCTACGACACCCCGTCAGTCGACACCGACATCGTCACCGCACCCTTCGGCGCCAAGTCCGAAGCTGGCGCCCGCGCGCTCGACGGCTTCGTCGATGGGCTGCGCACCTCCCACGACGGCACTGCCTCCCACCTGACCGTCGTCGGGCACAGCTACGGCTCGACCGTACTGGGGGAGGCGGCCAGCACCGGTGACGGCCTCGCCGCCGACGACATGATCGCCGTCGGTAGCCCCGGCATGCGCGTGGACGACGTCGGCGAATTCAGCCTCGACGCCCGGCATGTGTGGGCCGGCGCCGCAGCCGACGACACTCTCGTGGCCCGACCGGAAGACAACGCCAGATGGCTCACCGGCGTGCCAGTCGTCGGCGGGTGGCTGGCCGAAGGCGCCGTCGGCATCCACGGACCCGCGCCGCACAACCCGGAGTTCGGCGGCAACGTCCTGCACGTCGACACCTCCGGGCACAGCGGATACTGGGACGAAGGAAGCCAGGTGCTGCGCTCCCAGGCGGCGGTCATCGTCGGCGTCTACGACAGAGCCGTACTCGACCAGGGGAAGAGGCCATGACCCTCCCGCACCGGATGTCCTGGCGGCGCACTGCCGCACTCACCGCAGTGCTTGTCCTCGCCACTGCTTGCACCGGCAATGAACCCGGCTCGCCGTCAGGAAAGGACGACCCGTTGCAGACCAAGGCCGTCTCCGAGGTGAAAACCCTCGCCGAGTCTCGCGCTCAGGCCGTCGCTACCGCCGTGGCAATCCCCTTGGACGACTGGCGCACCAATACCTCGCCCTGTGTAGGCAAGGGTGGTGAGATCGCCGAGGACGGACGCTGGAAGCTGACTGGTTTCGCCGGACTCGCTGGAGTCGCCCCGGCCGAACAGGCCACCACCCTTCACCGCATCCGAGACATGTGGCGAGAGAACGGCTACGAGATCACCGAAGACCGCACCTTCGACGACGGGGGAGGCGCCGTCTCGATGCGTGATCGCGAAACGGCCATGACGATGAGCCTTTTCAGTACGAAGAACAGAGACGGCATCGGGCTGATTCTGGCCAGCGCCTGCTACCTGCCCGCACCGGGCGAAGACCCCGCCAACGTCTAGTGCCGCGTCACGGTGCTGTCAGACTGCTCGGGTGATCGTCAGACTTGCGGGAGAGCACGACCTCCATGGCTTCCTTGGCTTGGCGGCCCAGGTCGAGTGCTGGTTCGGCCCAATGGTCGAGGATCCCGGCTTCCATGACGCTGTGCGCAAACACATTCGTCGGTCCACGGCGATCGCCGCCGTTTCCTCGGGGCCGGGTCTCCTGGGTGGGCTGTTGTTCGCGGCGAAGGCCCCGACCTACCACGTTCACTGGCTTGTCGTATCTGAGCAGTCACGGGGGAAGGGCGTTGGTCGTGCGTTGATGGCGGAGGCGATGCGCAGGTTCGTGCGTGGCCCAGGCGCCGTTGAGGTGGTCACCTTCGGGGCCGACCACCCTGGCGCTGTCACCAGCGGTGCACGCGTCTTTTACGAGCGCCTGGGTTTCGCCGCTGCTGAGGCCGTCGATCCCGGTCCGGAAGGCGGTTCCCGGCAGGTCTTCCGCCTGGTCGTCACCGGATTCGAGCGACGTCGGCCCGGGCGACTCCGTCGAGGGTGAAGTAGCGCAGGGGTCAACTGGTGCCTCGATGCGGTTCCGCCACGAGGCCCTGGCTGCACGTCAACGGCAGCTTCGAGCGCGACGGGCGGACCGAGAACAACGCCCAGGACCTCGCCGACGCTGGACTCCTCGCCGGCCGCAACAGCCCCAGCCTCACCCCCGCGCACCGACCCGCGAGTCAGCCACCTCAACCGAGACGAGTGGTTGAAGAAGGCCACCGCCATCCGAGAAGGGCAAGCAGCGGCGTACCACCTGACCGGCCACAATCCTGTCGCCCACCCGACAGTACGCAGGTTGCCGCCATCCCAAGCAGCACCATCTAGCAGGCGACACCTCAACCAAGGAGACAGTCTTGACCCACCCGCAGCACCCCGGCGACGCCAACGACACCGTCCGGCCGCAGCAGCCGCACACCCAGCCGCAGCAGTGGCAGGGGACGGACGGGCAGCCGCTGCCCGCCGCCGGCGACCCGACCAGCCCGCCGCCGGCCGGGAAGAACCGCACCACCGTCATCGTCGCCGCCGCGGCCGTCTTCGCGGTCCTCGTCCTCGCCGTCGGCGGGTACGCCGTCTGGGACCGATTCATCAAGGAAGACACCGGCGTAGCCGCCTGCAAGGCCATGCGCGACGGGAAGAACATCGACGGCAGCACTGAGGCCAACGACGACGACAAGATGACCGAGGCCGAGTACCGGGAGGCGCGGAAGCTGTTCGAGGATTCCCGCCACGAAGACATCCGGGAGCACGGCACCGCGCTGATCGATGTGGCATGGCAGGTGTCGTCGCTGGACGAGGGTGAGGAGATGGGGGCGTTGGCGTTCATGGGGCCGCTGTCGACGCACATGTCGGGATTGCAGACGGCGTGCGCGGATCAGGGTGTGATCGTCAACCTCAACAAGAAGTAGCCGCCTTCACCGCACCGCAGCCGCGACCGGCCAGGCCGTGCTGGTGGCTCTCACCTGACGCAGCCGCCCGGCCGTCTTCGGTTGCCCGTGGCGATCAGGCCACGCTCTGCCAGCAGCCGGCCCGCATCGGCCGGCGGCCGGATTTGCGGTCTGCTCGCCGGCCCGGGTGCTCCGGAACAGGGAGCAGTCGGGGTTGAGGTTGCGGTGCACCGGGGGCGGGCGCAGGGCGCGGGGTGGTGGCGGTCACTGCGGGGCGTGGAACAGGGGGTGGGGGTAGCCTGTTGAGTCAGGTGTCGGTGTGTCCAGTGTCCCCGGGCCTCACCTATAAATTGCCTTCGCGGAATACCGTTCGGCTGGAGCCGCGTCGTGCCACTCGCCGAGAGGCGACCTGCACACCGACACCCCGGCGCCGCCCCCGACCCGACAGGGCCGGGGGCGGCGCTTTTTGTGCACCGGACACCGGCAGAATCACGGCATGACGAACTGGGTGGAGCGGACCGGCGTGGTCGTACTGCCCAGCGGCGCGACGGTGCGAGGCCGCCGGGTCGGTGACCCCGCCTCACCCGCCGACTTCGCCCTGCTGCTGGCTCCCGGCCCGGCGCCGTCCTGGCCGCACCGGCGGATCCGGTGGCCCGACTTCTGGGTGCCGGTGGACCGTGCCGACGCACTGGACGCCCTGGACGAGGCGTTGCGGCGGGCGCACGCGGGGGCCCGGGTCGAGGTGGCCTGCCGAGGCGGGGTCGGACGTACCGGGACCGCCCTGGCCGCCCTGGCGATCCTCGACGGCCTCCCGGCGGCCGACGCGGTGCGGTGGGTACGCGAGCGGTACCACCCGCGGGCCGTCGAGACGCCGTGGCAGCGCCGATGGCTGCGCCGCCTGCGCTGACACCACGCTCGGGGAATTCCGGGCAAGCCCTGGACGGGCGAACTGCACTTCGTGAATAATGGATCGTAGTTCGAGGGGGAGTACCCGCCACCGGACGCGCCACCGTCAGTACGGGCCCACCGGGCCCCGGCGGCGCGGGCCGCCGCACACCGGGCGGTTCGGGGAGACCTTCGACCCGTACGCCGGCGCGCCGCGCCGGCCCGGTCGGAGGGAGCGCGATGTCGTCGTTGTCCGTACCGTGGTGGGCCTGGGTCGTGTTGACCGTGGGCATCGCCGCCATGCTCGCCGTGGACCTGCTGCTGCACCGCGACGACCACGTCATCGGCTTTCGCGAGGCGGCGATCTGGTCCGGCATCTGGATCGTCGCCGGCCTCGCCTTCGGCGTGCTGCTCTGGGCCTGGCAGGGCGACGAGGCGGCCGGGACCTACTACGCCGGGTACCTCATCGAGAAGGCGCTCTCGATCGACAACGTCTTCGTCTTCGCTCTCGTCTTCAGCTACTTCGCGGTGCCCGCCGCGTACCAGCACAAGGTGCTCTTCTGGGGCGTGGTCGGCGCGCTCGCCTTCCGGCTGGTCTTCATCTTCGTCGGCGCCGAACTGCTGGCGACCTTCTTCTGGACGGCGTACCTGTTCGGCGTCTTTCTGATCTGGACCGGCTGGAAGATGGCCTTCCGGCACGACGAGGAGGTCCACCCGGAGCGCAACCCCGTCGTCCGGCTGGTCCGCCGGCTGGTCCCCACCGACCCCGCGTACCACGGCAACCGGTTCTTCACCCGGATCGACGGCCGCCGGGTGGCGACTCTGCTCTTCGTCGTGCTGATCGCCGTCGAGGCCACCGACCTGGTCTTCGCCATCGACTCCGTGGCGGCGGTCCTGGCCATCACCACCAGCACCTTCATCGTCTGGACCGCCAACGCCTTCGCCGTGCTCGGCCTGCGCAGCCTCTACTTCTGCCTGGCCGGACTGCTGCGCCGCTTCACCCACCTGCACTACGGGCTGGCGCTGCTGCTCGCCTTCGCCGGGGTCAAGCTGATCCTCTCCGAGACCCCGGTCGGCAAGCTGCCGATCCCGCTCACCCTCGGCGTCATCGTCGCCACCCTCGCCGGCTCGATCCTCTGGAGCCTGCTCGCCGCCCGCCGTGCCGACGCGGCCGAGCACGGCGCCCCGCGCACCCCCGCCGGCACCTGAGGGCCCCACCACCCCCGGCAGTACGCCCGCCAGCGGCGGAGCAGATCACCGCCCGACACGATCAGGAGGCGACATGTCCGTTCTCACCAGACCGGCCCCACGGCGCCGCTGACCGGGTGACCGCCGTGGGTCGCCCGGCCGGTGAGCCGCCGCGCCGGTCGCGGATCCGGCCTCGGTAGGGTGCCTCTCCATGAGAGCCCGGGTCCTGGCAGCCGCCACCGCCGCCGTACTCCTCACCACCGGGACGCCCGTCCCGGCGAGCGCCGCTCCGAGCGCCGCCGCCCCGCCGGCGGCGGTGCCCTGCCCCAAGCTCCCGGCGCCGAAGGTGACCCGGCCGCCCCGGCCGACCCCGCCGCCGTCGGTGCCCGAGCAGCGCGCGGTGGGCGGCGAGGCGTTGGCCACCCCGGGCCTGGTGGTGCCGCCCGGCGCGCCCGTGCCACCACCGGTCACCGCGACCTCGTGGCTGGTCGCCGACCTCGACACCGGCGCGGTGCTGGGCGGCTGCGGCCCGCACGAGTACGCCACCCCGGCCAGCGTGCAGAAGCTGCTGCTGGCCGCCACCATGCTGCCGAAGCTCGACCCGAAGCAGGTCGTCACGGTGACCCGGCCGGACCTGGACATCGAGCCGGGCAGCTCGGCGGTCGGGCTGCTCGACGGCGGGCGGTACGCCGTGGAGACCGTCTGGCTGGGGCTGCTGCTCCAGTCCGGCAACGACGCGGCGAACCTGCTGGCGCGGGTCGGCGCCGGCAGCGCCTCGGCCGGGGTCCGGGAGATGAACGCGCAGGCGCGCCGGCTGGGCGCTCTCCAGACCCGCGCGGTCACCCCGTCCGGGCTGGACGGGCCCGGCCAGTTCACCAGCGCGTACGACCTGGCGTTGATCGCCCGGGTCTGCTTCGCCGATCCCACCTTCCGCCGGTACGCGCTGACCGAGCGCACCCGGATCCCGGCCCAGCCGGCCCTGCGCAAGGGCGGTTTCCAGATCCAGAACGAAAACCCGTTGATCTACCGGTACCCGGGGGCGCTCGGCGGCAAGACCGGCTTCACCGACCTGGCCCGGCACACCTACGTGGGCGCCGCCGAGCGTGGCGGCCGCCGCCTGGTGGTCACCCTGCTCGGCGCGGAGGCACGCCCGGTGCGGGCGTGGGAGCAGGGCGCGCGGCTGCTCGACTGGGGCTTCGCGCTGCCCCGGGACGCCTCGGTGGGCCGGCTGGTCGAGCCGGGGGAGGTCGACGCCGACCGGGCTCCCGCGTCGGGCCCGCCAGCGCCGCCCACCGCCGTCCCGGGCGCCGCCGCCTCCCCGGCCGGCGGCGCGCCGCAGTGGCTGGGCGGGGCGGTGGTGGGCGGTTCGGCCGGGCTGGTCGGCCTGCTCGCCGCGCTGCTGGCGGTCGGCCGGCGACGGCGGACCCGCCGGACCCGCCGCGCGAGGAATTGATCCGCGTCGACAACCGCCCGCCGCTTCCATAGACTCCGGTCGTTCTGGTGCCACGAGTCCAGGAGGATCCCACGTGTCGAGCGAACCCCGACCGCACGCCAACCCGCAGCCACCCCGCGC
Source organism: Micromonospora sp. LZ37 (assembly GCF_059359015.1). Taxonomy (NCBI): domain Bacteria; kingdom Bacillati; phylum Actinomycetota; class Actinomycetes; order Micromonosporales; family Micromonosporaceae; genus Micromonospora; species Micromonospora sp. LZ37. Next base: position 261,514 of record NZ_JCADBL010000007.1, read on the forward strand.
CGCCACCATGCCGTACCGCCTCGCCGGTGTGGCGCTGGTGTCGGCGACGCTGGTCGCCGTCGGCGGCACCGCCGCCGTCGCCGCCCCGGGCACCGACCCGTCCGCGCCGCCCCGGAGCACCAAGGGGCCCTGCGCGTACACGCAGACCCCGGACGAGCCGGCCGCCCGGCCGGTGCCGCTGCCCCCCGATCCCCGGCGCACGCCCGACCGGGGCACCGTCCGGGTCACCCTGCGCACCAACCAGGGCCCCATCGGGCTGACATTGGACCGGGAGCAGGCCCCCTGCACCGTGCAGAGCTTCCTGCACCTCGCCCGGCACCGGTTCTACGACCGGACGCCCTGCCACCGGCTGACCGCGTACCCCACGCTGAAGGTGCTCCAGTGCGGCGACCCGTCCGGCACCGGCGAGGGTGGCCCCGGCTACCGGTACGCCGACGAACTTCCCACCGACCTGCCGCCGGCGCCGACCGACCCGACCGGCGTCCGCCGGCTGTACGCCCGGGGCACCCTCGCCATGGCCAACGCCGGTCCGGACACCAACGGCAGCCAGTTCTTCCTGGTCCAGGCCGACTCGGCGCTGCGCCCCAACTACACCGTCTTCGGCAGCGTCGACGAGGCGGGCCTGGCCACCCTCGACCGGATCGCCGCCGGCGGGATCGCGGCCACCCCGGAGGACCCGGCGCCGGTCGACGGCGCGCCGGCCCAGCCGGTGGAGATCTGCCGCGCCAGCCGGGGCCGCTGAGCTCGGGGCGGGCCACCGGGGTGCGATCGTCGGGTCGGGCAGGATAGCGGCCCGTCCGGCCCGGCGGGCCGATTCGCCGGATCGCCGGAGCGGCTCCGGTGGCCTCGCTACCGTGCGTCAGAGTGAGAGTCCACGGCCTGACCACCGCCGCCCTCGTCGCCGTCCTGCTGTCGCCGGCCGCCGTACCGGTCGCCGCGGTCGCCGCTCCCGCCGTCCGGACCGGGCCGTGCGCGCCCGTACCGTCGATGTCCCGGCCGCCGCGACCCGCGCCACCCCGGGCGGACCCGGCGCAGCGCGTCGTCGGCGGGCCCGCCCTGGCCACCGCCGGCCTGGTGGTCCCCGCCGACGCCCCGACCCCGCCCCCGGTGCCGGCGACCTCCTGGTTGGTCGCCGACCTCGACACCGGCGCGGTGTTGGGCGGCTGCGGCCCGCACGAGTACGCCACCCCGGCCAGCGTGCAGAAGCTGCTGCTCGCCGCGGCCGTCCTGCCGAAACTCGACCCGACGCGGGTCGTCACCGTGACGGCGGAGGACGTCGACATCGAGCCGGGCAGCTCCGCCGTCGGCCTGGCCGAGGGCGGCCGGTACCCGATCGCGACGATCTGGCTGGGACTGCTGCTCCAGTCGGGCAACGACGCCGCGAACACCCTCGCCCGACTGGGTGGCGGACCCGACGGCCAGGCCGGCGGCGTCCGGGCGATGAACGAGGAGGCCCGCCGCCTCGGCGCGCTGCAGACCCACGCGGTGACCCCCTCCGGGCTGGACGGGCCGGGCCAGTTCACCAGCGCCTACGACCTGGCGCTGATCGCCCGGGCCTGCTTCGCCAACCCGATGTTCCGCCGCTACGACGCCACCCTGACCGCGATGGTCCCGGCCCAACCGGCGCAGCGCAAGAAGGGATACCAGATCCAGAACGACAACCAGCTGCTCTACCGCTATCCCGGGGCGCTGGGCGGCAAGACCGGCTTCACCGACCTGGCCCGCCACACGTACGTCGGTGCGGCCGAGCGTGGCGGCCGCCGGTTGGTGGTCACCCTGCTCGGCGCCGAAATCGTCGACGAGCGGCGCGGCTGGCAGCAGGGCGCGGCCCTGCTGGACTGGGGTTTCCGCCTGCCCCGGGACGCGTCCGTGGGCCGGCTGGTGCGCCCCGGCGAGCTGGACGCCGCGCCCGCGTCGGCGGCCGGCACCGCGCCCGCGCTGGCCGCCGCCGCGGGGCCGGGGCTGCGGGACGCTCAGCACCGCTCGGCCCGTCCCGGCCCACTGCTCGCCGCCGGGCTCGCCGTGGCCGGCGCCGGGATCGCCGCCGTGGCGGTCGCCGCGCTGCTCGTCCGCCGTCGCCGGACCGCCGGCCCGTCCCGGCCACGTCGAGACCGGTGACGCCGGAGGGGCTCTTCGTCGACCGTGCCTCCGCCGCGCGCGGCCGGTAGGCACCTCCCCGGGCCGTGGCGTCCCTCGCGGCCGGCCGCACGGTGGTCCCGTCTAGGCTCCCCGTCGACGGCGAGGCTCAGCGGGGGAAGGACCACCATGGACGTTGAACGGATCGGACCGCCGCTGCGCGCGGGGGAGCGGGAGACCCTGCGCGCCTTCCTCGACTTCCACCGGGCCACCCTCGCCATGAAGTGCGCCGGACTGGACGACGACGAGCTGCGGCGGCGCTCCATGCCACCGTCCACGCTGACCCTGCTCGGCCTGCTGCGGCACCTGGCCGAGGTGGAGCGGACCTGGTTCCGGCGGGTCATCGACGGCGAGGACGTCCCGCTGATCTGGTCGGAGACCGGCGACTTCCAGGAGGCGTACGACCCGGGCGGCTCGACCGGCGCGGAGGCGTTCGAGGTCTGGCAGCGCGAGGTGGAGCACTCCCGCCGGATCGAGCGGGAGGCCGAGTCGCTCGACGTCACCGGCCACAACGCACGCTGGGGCGAGGACGTCTCGCTGCGCCTGGTGATGCTGCACATGATGCACGAGTACGCCCGGCACAACGGCCACGCCGACTTCCTGCGGGAAGGCGTCGACGGCGCCGTCGGCGTCTGAGCGCCGCGCGGTCCGGCGCCCGGAGGTCCACGCCCCGTGGACGGCGTGTTCAGCGGGGGGCGTCGGCGCCGCCGGCGCGCAGCGGCAGCCAGGCCAGCACGTCCTGGATCTTCGCGTCCCAGTACGCCCAGTCGTGCGCGCCGGGGGAGAAGTCCACGGTGACCGGCACCCCCCGTCCCCGGGCGGCGTCGACGAAGCGCTGGTTGTCGTCGTACAGGAAGTCCTCGGTGCCGCAGGCGACGTAGAGCGCGGGGGCGTCCGGGCCGGCCCGGCCGACCAGCGCGACGGTGTCGTCGTCGGTGTCGGTGGCCGGGCGGTCGCCCCAGACGGTGTGCCAGACGGTCGGGTCGACCGGGCTGGTCGGGTGGTCGCGTCGGTGGGTGACGTTCAGCGCCCCGGAGAGGCTGGCGGCGGCGGCGAACCGGCCGGGTTCGCGCAGCGCCCACTTCACCGCGCCGTAGCCACCCATCGACAGGCCGGCGACGAAGGTGTCCTCCCGACGGGCGGAGAGCCGGAAGAACGAGTGGCACAGCTCGGGCAACTCGGTGCTGAGGAAGGTCCAGTACCGGTTGCCGTGCGCCTCGTCGGCGTAGAAGCTCCGCTCGGCGCGGGGCATCACCACGGCCAGGCCCAGCGGTGCCACGTACCGCTCGATCGAGGTGCGCCGCAGCCAGATGGTCTCGTCGTCGGTGAGGCCGTGCAGCAGGTAGAGCACGGGCGGCGCGTCGTCGCCCGCGCCACCGGCGAGGCCGATCTGGGACGGGGCGCGCTGCGGCAGGAGCACCGTCATCGAGGTGTTGAGGCCGAGCGCCTCGGAGAAGAAGTCGCAGCGGACCAGAGCCATGGTCTGTAGACCGTACCGGCTCCGGCGGTGGCGTGCGGGTGGCCGACGGTGACGCGGACCTGATGATCCGTCCGCGGTGGGTCAGGTCCAGTAGAGGACCCGGCAGGACGGCACCCGGGCGGCCAGTTCCGCGGTGAACCACGACCGCAGCTCGGCCATCAGCTCGCGCGGGTAGACGTACTTCACCGCGCCGAACTTGCCGTGCTTGCGACTGCGTGACGACTCGTCCATCTCCAGCCGGGTGCGTGGGTACCAGCCGAGCAGCACCTCCTTGCTGCCCGGGGTGAACCGGTGCGTGATCAGCTCGGCGGTGAGGTCCAGCCCCGGCACTCCGGCCACCGCGTCGGCGACCATGCCCAGCAGCTGCCCGTAGTGGTCCCGCCAGTCCGGCAGCGCGATGATCGGCGCGATGGTCAACCCGACCGGATAGCCGTCGAGCGCGAGCCGGCGCAGCGCGGCCAGCCGGGCCGGCACCGGGCTGGTGCCCCCCTCCAGCCGGGTGCTCACCGGCAGGCAGTTCACGCTGAACCGGACCCGGGTACGCCCGGCGTGCGGCAGGCCGACGAAGCCACCCACGTCGTCGAACTTGGTGGTCCAGCGCAGCTGCACCGGGGCGTCCCAGGCGGCGAAGTGCTCCACCGCCCGGCGCCAGCTGCCGGTGAGGTGCTCCAGCGCCAGGGGATCGGTGTAGCAGGAGGCCTCGAAGGTGGTGCCCTCGTCGGCGCGGGCGGCGCTGCGACTGGTCACCGTGCCGCGACCGGCGTAGTCGGCCAGCCCGGCGAGGATGTCGTCCAGGTCGGCGTAGACCCGGGTCACGGGTGGGCCGGAGAGCGAACCGGCCAGGTAGCAGTACTGGCAGTGCGCCGGGCACCCCTCCGCCAGGTCGACCCGCCAGTCCGCGCTGGGCGCGATCGGTTGCAGCTTCCGCCGCGACGGCGGACTCACCACGATCGCCATGGTCGACTTCGCCCGGGCGTACGTCTCCCGCTCGGTCTCGCCGCGCAGCCCGGTGAGCCGGTTGGCGCGCAGCCGCTCGACCTCGATGCCGAGCGCCTCCACCCGGGCGGCGATCCGCCGGCCGTGCGGGTGCTCCAGCGCCGCCGGGGTGGCCACCACCCGGCGCGGGGTCCAGCGCCGCGCGGGCCGGGGCGGCGGGGCCAGCCCGGCCAGGTCGCGGATCGGCACCCGCTCGCCGCTGGCGTCGTGCGGCGCCGGAGGTACGTCGACGGCGAGCGGCTCGTCGACGTTCACGTCGTCCCGGCTCATCGCCGCGGCGTACCCGCTGCGGCACCGATGCAACATCGGCCGGGAAACCCGGTGGTCAGGTGGGCTGCCCCGTGCTGAGGTGTCCGGATGACTGAACCTCAGGACCGTCCCGCGCCGGCCGGGCCCGCCCGTGGGCGGGCGGCGGACCTCCCCGCCGTACGCCTGCGTCCGCACGCGGTGCTCGCCGCCGCACACGGCGGCGACGTGCTGGTCTCGGCGTCGGTCGGGCCGGACGGTGCGGCGCTCGTGCTCTGGGCGACGCCGGACGACCTGGCGGCGCTGACCGCGCAGACCGCGCAGGCCGGCTGGGCGATCTTTCCCGACCCGCGGCCGCCCCGACCGGTGACCGCCCGGGTGACCGTGCACGCCCCGGAGACGGTCGCGGTCGTCCACCTCACCGAGCTGGACGTAACCTTTCCGGAGCTGCAGCCGCTGCCCGGCGGCCGGATCCTGCTGGTGGGTGCCCGGGCGCGGTGGCGGCCGGACGGACCGGACCGCAACGCCGTCGTCTACGACAGCGACGGGCGGCCGGTGGCCGCGCACATCCTGGGGGACGGCATCGAGCATGTCGCCACCACCCGGGACGGTCAGGTCTGGGTGGGCTACTTCGACGAGGGGGTCTACGGGAACTTCGGCTGGGGCGGGCCGGATGGTCCGCCGCCGGTCGGCTCGCGGGGCCTGGTGCGCTTCTCGGCTGACTTCGAGCCGCAGTGGCACTATCCGTCGCACGTGGACAACCTCTGGGGCGCCATCGACGACTGCTATGCGCTCAACGTCGCCGATGACGCCGTGTGGACCTGCTACTACACCGGATTTCCGCTGGTCCGCGTGCGGGAGGACGAGCTCACCGGCTGGCGCAACGACGTCGCGGAAGGGGCCCGGGCGTTGGTGACCGACGGCTCCCGGGTGGCGTTCCTCGGCGGCTACGGCGCCGAGGACCGCCTCATCGTCGGTGAGCTCGTTGGCGGCCGGGTCCGCCGGGTCGGGGAGTACCGGCTGGCCCTGCCCGACGGTGGTGCCCTCCCGAGCCGCGCCCGGGTCGTCGGCCGGGGTCCGGTGCTGCACGCGCTCGACGAGGCCGGCTGGTACCGGCTCCACCTGGACGACCTGCCGTAGCGGTCCGGCGGCGGCGCTTGCTGAGCCGCGCGACCTGACGCGACGCGGCGCGCCCGACACCGGTCGGCGCGGCGCGTCGCGTCGTTCCTGGCCCAGTCCGACTTTCTGCGCCCGCGGCTGGAGGGTGCCTCCTCGACCGAGCCCGCCCGGCAGGCCGCGGTGCCCGCCGAGTCCGCCGACCACGCCGACTGAGCGCGAGCCGCCCACCGGAGCCCGCTCCCGCCACCCTTCCGCCGGGCGAGGAAGCGGGCGCGCCCGTCAGGCCGGCACCACGAACGGGGCACCGCCGACAAGTCCTCGGATTATCCGTTGCGGACCCCGGGAACCTCGCCTACCTTCAACGGCAACGTCACGCCGATCTGACCGGGGAGCCCGCCGTGCAGCAGCACACCAGCACCGAGACCACGCGGCCCGCGCCGCGCGGTGGTGCCATGCTGTCGGCCGGCGAACGAGCCCTGGCCCAGCCTCAGGGTTGGTGCGGCCGGCGACGAGGGTGGCGGCGCGGATAGCGCCAGCGCAGTACGCGCAGCCGCCCACCCCACCGGGGACCGGGCGGCTTTTTCGTCACCCGGTACCCGTCCGAGGGGTGTAGCTCAACCGGAAGAGCACCGGATTCCAAACCCGACGGTTGCAGGTTCGAGTCCTGTCACCCCTGCCCGCTGTCCCGGCACCGCCGGCGACGTCGCTCCTTTTCAATTCCACAGTGGATGATACGAACCCCGGCCGGCGTCGACAGCGCGCCGGCCGGGGGTACGACGCGGGGTGGCACCACCACCTCGCGCACGGGCCGTTGGAGCAAGCTGGCAGCTCACCCGGTTCTCAGCCGGGCGGTTACGGGTTCGAGCCCCGTACGGCCTACGCAGTGACGACACGCGGTTGTGGCGCAGGGGTAGCGCGTCGCCTCGCCAAGGCGAAGATCGCCGGTTCGAATCCGGCCAGCCGCTCGGAACACCTTCATCCCACAGGCACGGGCTGCGCGCTGGGGCGCAGAGAGGCCTTGCACGCCACTCCCGCCGGGTTCGATTCCCGGGCGGTCCACGAGCCTTCCGCCGCCCCGGCCCGGGGCGGCATCCCACGACACCAGGAGAAGACGATGGCATTCACCCCGCTGCCGGGCACCCGGGCGCCGGTACGGGTCTGGACCGACCCGTACGGCATCGAGCCGCAGGCCGCGCAGCAGCTGCGCAACATCGGCGCGCTGCCCTGGGTGCAGGGCGTCGCCGTGATGCCGGACGTGCACTTCGGCAAGGGCGCCACGGTCGGTTCGGTGATCGCGATGCGGCAGGCGGTCTCGCCGGCCGCGGTCGGCGTGGACATCGGCTGCGGCATGTCCGCGGTGCGTACCTCGCTCACCGCGGCCCACCTCCCCGACGACCTGGCGCCCCTGCGCTCGGCGATCGAGGCGGTCGTCCCGGTTGGCTTCGCCAAGCGCGACGACCCGGTCGACCCGCGCCGGATCCGGGGCCTGGAGCAGGCCGGCTGGGCCGACTTCTGGCAGCGGTTCGGCGAGCTGGACCGCAGGGTGGCGCAGTTGGAGAGCCGGGCCCGGCACCAGATGGGCACCCTCGGCGGCGGCAACCACTTCATCGAGGTCTGTGTCGAGCAGGACGGCCCGGACGCCGGGCAGGTCTGGCTGATGCTGCACTCCGGTTCCCGCAACATCGGCAAGGAACTCGCCGAGCGGCACATCGGGGTGGCCCGGCGCCTGCCGCACAACGCCGACCTGCCCGACCGCGATCTGGCGGTGTTCCTCGCCGGCACCCCGGAGATGGACGCCTACCGCCGGGACCTGTGGTGGGCGCAGGAGTACGCGCGGCGCAACCGGGCGGTCATGCTGGCCCTGCTCTGCGGCGTTGTCCGCGAGCAGTTCCCGCAGGTCGCGTACGGGGAGCCAATCAGCTGCCACCACAACTACGTGGCGGAGGAGAGCTACGACGGGGTGGACGTGCTGGTGACCCGCAAGGGCGCGATCCGGGCCGGTCGGGGGGACCTGGGCATCATCCCGGGGTCGATGGGCACCGGCTCGTACATCGTGCGCGGCAGGGGCAACCCCGACGCGTACTGCTCGGCGTCGCACGGCGCGGGGCGGCGGATGTCGCGGGGGCAGGCGAAGCGGACGTACACCACGGCCGACCTGGCCCGGCAGACCGCCGGGGTGGAGTGCCGCAAGGACGCCGGGGTGGTCGACGAGATCCCCGGCGCGTACAAGGACATCACCGAGGTGATGGCGCAGCAGGACGACCTGGTGGAGGTGGTGGCGCACCTCAAGCAGGTGGTCTGCGTGAAGGGTTGAAGCGACCGGCGCCCCTGGGGGGTGGGCGCCGGTCGTCCGCGCCGGTGGCTCAGCGGAGAGAGCGTCGCCGGCCCGGGCAGGTGGAGCTGCGACAGGTGACCGGAGACCCCGTGGTCGGCCGGATCACCCAGGCCGTGGCGGCGCTCGTCACCGAGGGCAACTGGTCCCGCTCCGTACGAGGCCGACACGACGACGGCCGCCGGCCACCCCCCACGGGTGACCGGCGGCCGTCGTGCGTGCGGGACTCAGCCCATGTGTACGGCCCCGCCGGTGGCGAGGTCCTCCTTGCGCACCTTGATCAGCAGGAGGGTGGCCAGGCCGGCGAGCAGGATCAGCCCGGCGCCCCAGGCGAAGGCGACGGTGTAGCCGTGGATCGCCGCCTGGGCCTGGGTGGCCGGGTCGGGGATCCGGGTGGCCAGGTACGCGGCGACCGAGCTGGTGAAGAAGGTGTTCAGCAGCGCGGTGCCGAGCGAGCCACCGATCTGCTGGGTGGCGTTGAGGGTGGCGCTGGCCGCACCGGCGTCGTGCTCGGGCACCCCGACCAGGGCGAGGCTGGACAGCGGCACGAAGGTGAAGCCGAGGCCCAGGCCCAGGACGACCTGCGCGGGCAGCAGGTGCGACACGAAGGAGGTGTCCAGGTCGATCTGGGTCAGCGTGAGCATGCCGGCGGCGGCGAGCACCGCGCCGGCCACCATCAGCGGCTTGGCCCCGACGCGGGGCAGCAGCTGGCTGGCGACACCGGCGCTGACCAGCACGCCGGCGGTCACGGGCAGCGAGGCGAGACCGGCCTCCAGCGGGGTGTACTGCAACGCCTGCTGGAAGTAGAAGGTGAGAAAGAGGAACGCGCCGAACAGGCCCGCGCCGACCAGCGTCGAGGCGAGGTACGCGCCGCCCCGGTTGCGGTCCAGCAGGATGCGCAGCGGCAGCAGCGGGTGGGAGGAGCGCAGCTCGATGACGACGAAGGCGGCGAGCAGCACGACACCGGCGGCGATGAACGCGATGGTGGCGGTGGCGTCCCAGCCGTCCTCGGCGGCCTTGGTGAAGCCGTACACCAGGGAGACCAGGCCGGCGGTGACCACGACGGCGCCGGGCACGTCGTAGCGGGTGTCGCCGTGGGCGCGGCTCTCCGGCACCAGTGGGATGGCGGCGAACAGGGCGACGGCGGCGATCGGGATGTTGACCAGCAGGCACCAGCGCCAGTCGGCGTACTCGGTCAGCACCCCGCCGAGGACGAGGCCGACGGCGGAGCCGCCGCCGGCGATGGCACCGTAGACGGCGAACGCCTTGGCGCGCTCGGTCGCCTCGGTGAAGAGCACCGTGAGCAGGGCCAGCGAGGCCGGGGCGAGCAGCGCGCCGAAGGCGCCCTGGAGGGCGCGGGCGGCGAAGAGCAGCCCGCCGGTGGTGGCGAGACCGCCGATGGCGGAGGCGAGGGCGAAGCCGACCATGCCGACGAGGAAGGTCCGCTTGCGTCCCCAGTAGTCGGCGATCCGGCCGCCGAGCAGGAGCAGGCCGCCGAAGGTGAGGGTGTAGGCGGTGACCACCCACTGCCGGTCGGCGTCGGAGATGCCCAGGTCGGCCTGGGCCTTCGGCAGGGCGATGTTCACGATGGTGGCGTCGAGGACGACCATCAGCTGGGAGAGCGCGAGGACCGCGAGGGCCAGCCACCGGCGTGGGTGGAGTGCGGTCGACGTCCCAGCGCTGGGCGCGCCGGGCGCGGTCGAGGTCGTACTGGGCATGGTGGGCCTTCCGTGGATGCGAGAGCCTGCGTTGCGGAACGCGGTCGGGTTCAGGCGGAGCGGTGGCGGAGCACGGGGATGAGCACCTGGTCGACGAGCTGGGTGAGGAAGGTGTCGTCGGCCGGCAGCCCGTGCGCGAGGATCCGGGACATCACCATCGCCGGGGCGAGGTCGTGGAAGAGGTCCCGCTCGCCGGCCTCGGCGGGGATCTCGCCGCGGGCGGCGGCGCGGACCACGATGGCGACGCTGGCGACCCGGCCGCCCGGCATCACCTGCTGCCGGATCAGGTGGGCCAGTTCGGGGCTGGTCCGCATGGCCAGGGTGAGCGCCTGCATGAGGTCGCTGTCGGCAGTGCAGATGGCGGCGGTGGTGCGCAGCAGCTCCAGCAGGTCGCCGCGGAGCGAGCCGGTGTCGGCCGGGACCTGCACCGCGACCTGCCGGTGCCGCAGGGCGGCGGCCACCAGCTCCGCCTTGCCGGGCCAGTGCCGGTAGATGGTGGCCTTGCTGACCCGGGCCCGGGCGGCCACCGCGTCGATGGTCATCCGGTCGTAGCCGACCTGGCGGAGCAGCTGGATCACGATCTCCAGCAGCTCGGGATGGCGCTCCCCGCCGACCGGGGGACCGGTCGGGTCCGGGTCCGTCCCCACGGCCATGAACTCCTCCAACGAAACGATGTCGTACCGATACTAGTTGCGGTGCCCAGCCACAGCAGCGTTTTATGACGTCCATCGCAACGGCTGGACGAAACGAGAACGTTTCGTACCGCTGAGGTCTCAGCCGGTGGCGGCGAGCCGAACCGGAATCGTCACCACGTGGGCACGCGACCCGTCCTGCGGTGAGACCTCGTACACCTCGACGGTGCCGGCGCCGGCGGTGGGCAGCCGGTAGGTGACGGTGGCGCGGTAGTCGCCCCGGCAGCCGGTGCCGCAGCTGGCGGTGGTGAAGCCGGTGCCGACCACCCGGCCGCTCGCGTCGAGCACCCGGATCGAGACGGTCGCCTCGTAGACGTTCGCGGTCCCGGCGACGGTGACCGGCCGGGTGACCCGTTGCCCCACCACCGGCTCGGTGACCACGATCGGCGCGAGCAGGTCGTCCAGGTCGGCCCGGGTGAGCACCAGCTCGACGGGGCCACCGGCGAAGGCGACCCGGCGTACGGCGGGGAACTGGGTGAGGGTCCAGACCACCTGGGCGCGGCGCAGCCGCAGCGTCCGCTCGTCGCCGGCGGCGAAGGCCGGCGGCGGGACGACGGTCGCGGTGCCGCCGGCGATCCGGGTCACCTCGACCGGGCCGGGAACCAGGTTGCCCATCCCGGTGCGGGCCTCCGCCCGGGTGGGTCCGGCGGCCAGCTCGGTCAGCGCCAGGCGGGAGGTGGCGACGGTGGCGGCCCGGGTACGCCGGGTCGGCGCCAACGTGCCGTCGCGGACGAACCAGAGCTGGACGGTGGTCGTCGCCGGCGTGCCGGTGGGCCGCGGCGTCACACCGGGCGTGGGTGCCCGCGACGCGGACGGCGGGCCCACGGTGGCCGCCGGCGTCGGGGCGGCCGGGCTGACCGGGCGGGTCGACGGGGTGGGCGCCGCGGTGGTCGGGGACGCGGCGGTCGGCGCCGGGCCGAGGGTGCCCGAGCGGTCGTCGCCGCAGCCGGCCAGGAGCAGGACGAGCGCGGCGAGCAGGAGCGGCAGGCGGTTCACGGCTCACCGTCCGGCACCTCGGGCCCGTCCGGCGTCACGGGCAGCACCAGGCGGAACGTCGTCCCCACGCCCGCCGTGCTGCTGACGGTGAGCTGGGCGCCGAGCAGCCGGGCGTTCTCCCGGGCGATGGCCAGGCCGAGCCCGCTGCCAGGACCCGAGCGGGCCGGGTCGGCCTTGTAGAAGCGTTCGAACACATGCGGCAGGTGCGCGGCGGCGATCCCCGGCCCCTGATCGCTGACCTCGTAGACCAGCCGCGCGCCGGCGGCCGTGACGCCGGCCCGCAGCTCGCCCGCCCCGTGCGCGACCGCATTGCCGACCAGGTTGGCCAGCACCCGTTCCAGCCGGCGCCGATCGGTGCGCACGGTCATCCCGTCGCCCGTGACCCGGACCCGGCCGGTCCAGCCGTGCGCGGCGACCACCTCGCCCAGCAGGGCGCCGGCGTCGACCGGCGCGAGCACCACCGCTTCCCGGCCGGCGTCCAGTCGGGAGATCTCGATCAGCTCCTCGACCAGGGTCCGGAGCCGGGTCACATCGGCGACCAGCAGCTCGGCGGTGCGCCGGGCGCCGGGCGGCAGCGTGTCCAACTCGTCGCCGAGCAGCGAGGCCGCGGCCACCAGGGCGGTGACCGGGGTACGCAGCTCGTGCGCGACGTCGGCGGTGAACCGCCGCTCCCGTGCCTCGGCGCGGGACAGGTCGTCGATCTTCGTCTGCAACGCCTGGGCCATCTCGTTGAAGGCGGCCGCCCAGTCGCTGAACTCGTCCCGCCCGCGCACCGGCAGCCGGGTGGCGAGCAGCCCCTCGGCGACCGCCCGGGCCGCCCGGCTGGCCCGCCCCACCGGTTCCAGGGTGCGCCGGGCCAGGGTGTGCCCGACCCCGGCGGCCAGCGCCACCACCGCCACCCAGCCGAGCGCCAGCGCGGTGCGCAGCTGGGTCAGGCCCTCGACCAGGTCGGTCTCGTCGGTGACCGCGTACAGCTCGGCGGTGGAGCCGGGGATCCGCCCGCCGACGACGAGCAGGTGCCGGCCGGCGCGGGAGCGTTCGTAGCCGAGCTGACCGTCGGCGACGGCAGCGCGCAGGGTACGGCCGGGCGTCGGGGCGTACGCCGGGTTGGACGCCTCGGTCTCCCCGGCTACCAGCAGCACGTGCCGGCCGCTGCCCTCGAAGCTGGCCAGCAGCTCCGCCCGGCGGGCGTCGGTCAGCGGCACGAACTGCCCGGCCAGGACCAGCTGGTAGCGGGCGTCGGCGGCGGCCCGCTGCACCGAGCCGTCGAGCCGGGCCTGCCGCAGCAGCAGGTACGACCCGCTGGCGAGCGCCCCGGCGGACACCCCGGCCACCAGCACGAACGCCACCGTCAACCGGTACCGGAGGCGGCCCGGCGCCACGGCGTCCGTGGGCATGGCGTGCCTCCCGTCATCCGGTGGAGAGCTTGTAGCCGACGCCGCGGACCGTGCGAACCAGCCGGGGTGTGGCGGGGTCGTCCTCCACCTTGGCCCGCAGCCGCTGCACGGCCACGTCGACCAGGCGGGAGTCGCCGAGGTGGGAGTGGTTCCACACCCGGTCCAGCAGCAGCTCCCGGGTGAAGACCTGACCGGGGCGCCGGGCCAGCTCCAGCAGCAGCCGGAACTCGGTGGCGGTGAGGGTCAGCTCCCGACCGGCCTTGCGGACCACGAACCGGGCCGGGTCGATCTCCAGCGGTCCCGCCGTCAGGGTGGCCTCCTCGACCACGGCGGCGGCCCGGCGCAGCCCGGCGCGGACCCGCGCGACCAGCTCCGGCAGGTCGAACGGCTTGCGCAGGTAGTCGTCGGCGCCGCACTCCAGGCCGACCACGACGTCGATGGTGTCGGTGCGGGCGGTGAGCATCAGGATCGGCACCTGGCTGCTGCGGCGCACCTCCCGGCAGACCTCCAGGCCGTCCACCCCGGGCAGCATCACGTCCAGCACGATCAGGTCGACCGGTTGGGCCCGCCAGGCCGCCAGGGCGGCCCGGCCGTCGACGGCGGTGCTCACCCGGAACCCGGCCCGCCGCAGACCGAGGGCGGTGACCTCCCTGATGGAGGCATCGTCCTCGACGACCAGCACGCGGCCCTCCATGACGTTCTCAGGGTAGTCCCGGGACGGCGCCCGGCGACCCTGGCGCAACGGCCGGTGACGGGGGCCCGGCCGGTGCCGCGCCCCCGTCCCGACGGGTGGTCACTGCTGCCACTGGTGCGCCACGTCGAGCACGATCCGGCTGTGCGTGCCCGGTCCCGCCAGTACGAGCACCCGGAACGGCAGCCGGGCCCGCACGCCGACCGCGAAGGTGGTGTAGCCCTCGAAGCTGCCCCCGAAGACCACGTCCCGCAGCGTCGAGGAGCGCAGCACGTTCGCGGCGTGCTCACCGACCCGGTACGGGACGGTGGCCAGGTGCTCGTCGTCGTACGCCGGGGCCCGCAGCGAAACCCGCAGCAGCTCGTCCCCGGCCGTGTACGGCGACAGCGCCAGCCCCTCGCCCTCGGTCCACGTCTCGCCGTAGCCGACCGAGTAGCCGTTCACCGGCCCGGCGAACTCGAACACCACCCGATCGAAACAGTCGTGCCGACCGGTACGCACGTCTACCAGCGGCGCGCCGCTGAGCGTGCCGGCCGACTTCTCCACGCTGCCCCAGGTGATCCCGCAGTACGGCCCGGCGACGGCGCTGGTGGTGGCCCCGCCGACCCGCGGGGCGCTGGCGGCGGCGCTCACCGTGGTGGCGGCGAGCAGCCCGCTGAGCAGGAGCGCCGCGGTGAGTGTCCTCGCAAGTCTCATGATGTCCTCCCGGTAGACCGTCCCGCCCCCCGACGGGGGCGGTGCTGAGGTCGACGGTCGGCCGGTCGTGCCACCGTGGCCTCGCCGGGGCGTAACAGCACGGTTACAGTGGACATCGCGGGCGTGACGGGGTCGGCGGCCGGCCCCGGGTCAGGGCGAGGGGGAGCGGGCGACGCGGAACCCCACGTCGTCGATCCGGAACGTCGGGTGGCTGCGTCGCCGCACCGAGGCCCGGCAGCTCCAGTGCTCGTCGAACCAGCCACCGCCGCGCAGCACCCGGTAGGTGCCGTAGACCTCGGCGTCGTAGACGTCCCAGCACCATTCCCAGACGTTGCCCAGCATGTCGTACAGGCCCCAGGCGTTGGGCCGCCGGCCGCCCACGTCGTGGATCCGCTCCTGCGAGTTGTCGCGGTACCAGGCGATCTCGTCGAGCGGCCCGTACCGCGGTCCGGTCGTGCCGGCTCGGCAGGCGTGCTCCCACTCGGCCTCGGTCGGCAGCCGGTACCCGTCGGCGGAGGCGTCCCAGGCGACGCCCTTGCCGTCGTCGTGGAGGTGGTACGCGGGCGTCAGCCCCTCACGACGGGACCGGGTGTTGCAGTACCGGATCGCGTCCCACCAGGAGACACAATCGGCGGGCAGCCGGTCGCCCCGCGCGCCGAACGGCCGCTCGCCGGTGACCTCGGCGTACCGTTCCCGGGTCACCGGGAAGATCGCGAGCTGGTAGGGCGCGAGCGCCACCGACCAGGTGCTGCGGGTCCGCCGGTCGGACAGCGTCACCCGACCGCCCGGCACGGAGATCATCTCGTCCACCGCGCGTGGCTCGATCGGCGGCGGGTCGGTCCGGTCCGGCGGCGGCATCAGGCGACCCGGGCGACCGTGCCGGCGGGCGCGGCGGGCACGGCGTCGGGGTGCAGCAGCGCCGCGATCGCCTCGACACCGTCGACCAGGCGTGGTCCGGGGCGGACCACCAGGGCGTCCGCGTCGACCGCCCAGACGGGTGTGCCCGGGAAGCGCGGCGCGACCGTCCGGGCCTGCGCCACGGCGCCGTCGAGGTGGAAGCCGCAGGGTACGACCAGCACGACGTCGGGCGCGGCGTCGCGCAGCTCCGACCAGGGCACCCGCACCGAGCGGGCGCCGGGTCGGGCGGCCACCGGCTGTCCGCCGGCGGCGACCACCAGGTCGGGGATCCAGTGCCCGGCGGTGAACGGCGGGTCGGTCCACTCCACCACCGCGACCCGGGGCCGTGGCCGCCCGGCGACCGCCGCGGCGACGGCCGCGAGCCGGGCGCGCAGGCCGGCGACGAGCGTCCGGGCCCGCTCGGGTACGCCCGCCGCGTCGCCCACCGCGACGATGCTGTCGAGCACCTCGTCCAGGGTGTACGGGTCCAGCGACAGCACCTCGGCGCGGCAGCCGAGGTGCTCCAGGGCGTCGGAGACGTGCCCGGAGGGCAGGGCGCAGACCCGGCAGAGGTCCTGGGTGAGGATCAGCTCGGCGTCCAGCCCGGCGAGCGCGTCGGCGTGCAGGGTGTACAGGTCCGCCCCGGCGGCCAGCCGGGCCCGGACGTGCGCCTCGATCTCGCCGGGGGTCATGCCCCGGGTGTCGGTGCCGCCGACCACGACGGCCTTGCCGGCCCGGTCGGCGGCCGGCACCTCGCACTCGAAGGTCACGCCCACCAGGTCGTCGCCGAGGCCGAGGGCGTAGACGATCTCCGTCGCGGAGGGGAGCAGGGAGACCAGGCGCATGCCCCCATCCTGCCCCGGGCCGCCCATCCGGCGCGGATCGACCCCGGCCGGCCGGCGCATGTGACGACGTCCGGCCGATTGACCGAGAGATTGATACATGTCAGTGTTTCATTCCCCGGCCTGACCCGTCGCGACCCCACCCCCGGGCCGCCGAGATCCGACCAACCCGACCACCCCCGTACCCGGATCAGGTCACGCCCGCGCTGCCCCGCCGACCCCCGAGGAGCTCGCATGAGACGCAGCACGCCGACCGCCGGCCTCGCGCTGGCCGTCCTGGCCGCCGTGACGATCACCCTGACCGGGCAACCGGCCACGGCCGTCGCGCCGGTCACCGCCGCACCCGTCGCCGCGCTGGCGGCGCCGGACATCTCGGTGACCAACCTGCAGGCCCACCTGACCCAGTTCAACAGCATCGCCACCAGCAACGGCGGCAACCGGCGGGCCGGGTCGCCCGGCTACACCGCCTCGGTCAGCTACCTCAAGACCCGGCTCCAGGCCGCCGGCTACACGGTCACCGAGCAGGTCTGCACCAGCTGCGTGTACCGGTCCAACAACCTGATCGCCGAGTGGCCGGGCGGCCCCGCCGACCAGGTGGTCATGTTCGGCGCCCACCTGGACGGCGTCTCGGCCGGGCCGGGCATCAACGACAACGCCACCGGCTCGGCCAGCCTGCTGGAGAACGCGCTGGTGCTCGCGCAGCAGAACCCGACCATGACCAAGCGGGTCCGGTTCGCCTGGTGGACCGACGAGGAGCAGGGGCTCAACGGCTCCGAGTTCTACGTCAACTCGCTCACCGCCACCCAGCGCGGCCAGATCAAGGGCTACTACAACTTCGACATGGTGGGCTCGACCAACGGCGGCTACTTCATCAACCGGATCACCTCCACCACGGCCGCGCCACTGAAGGCGTACTGGGACTCGCTCAACCTCCAACCGGAGGAGAACGTCGAGGGCCAGGGCCGCTCCGACGACTACCCGTTCCAGCAGGCCGGCATCCCCACCTCCGGGTACGCCGCCGGCGCCAGCGCCCGCAAGACCAGCACCCAGGCCGGCAAGTGGGGCGGCACCGCCGGCGCCGCGTACGACCCCTGCTACCACCGGTCCTGCGACACCACCGCCAACGTCAGCGCCACCCACCTGAACCGCAGCGCGGACGGCATCGCGTACGCCATCTGGCAGCTCGCGGTCGGCACCGGCACCCCGACCAACGACTTCTCGGTGTCGGTCAGCCCGACCGCCGGCAGCGTCGCGCCGGGCGCCTCCACCACCGCCACCGTCGGCACCGCCACCACCAGCGGCAGCGCCCAGACCGTGGCGCTGACCGCCACCGGCGTGCCCAGCGGGGTGACGGTGACGTTCAGCCCGTCGTCGGTCACCTCCGGTGGCTCCGCCACGATGACCGTCACCGCCTCGTCGGCGGCCGCCACCGGCACCTTCACCATCACGGTCACCGGCACCGGATCGGTCACCCGCACCGCCGCCTACAGCCTCACCGTCACCGGCACCGGCGGCTGCTCCGGCGGCCAGCGGATCGGCAACAGCAGCTTCGAGTCCGGCACCGCCCCGTGGACCGCCAGCTCGGGCGTCATCACCAACTCGGCCAACCAGCCCGCCCGGACCGGCACGTACAAGGCGTGGCTGGACGGGTACGGCAGCACCCACACCGACACGCTCTCCCAGTCGGTGACCGTCCCGGCCGGCTGTTCGACCTACACCCTCGCCTTCCACCTGCACATCGACACCGCCGAGACCACCACCGGCACGGCCTACGACAAGCTCACCGTGCAGCTCGGCACGACCACCCTGGCGACGTACTCGAACCTCAACGCCGCCAGCGGCTACGTCCTGCGGTCGTTCAACGTCGCCGCGTTCGCCGGCCAGACGGTCACCCTGAAGTTCACCGGCACCGAGGACTCCTCCCTGCAGACCAGTTTCGTCATCGACGACGTCACCCTGCAGGCCGGCTGAGGCGACCCGGGTGGGGCGGGTCGCCCGTCCCACCCGGCTCGTCGCCGTCCCGCGATCCGCGGGCGGCGACACCCCGCGGAGGCTCACGACGGTAAATGTCGTACCCGCCGCGCAGCATGGCGTCATGGCTGCCCCCGCCCTGACCCACCACAGTGGTCAACCCCGTTCCGTGCCGCTGCGCGAGCTGCGCACGCGGCTCACCCAGCTGATCGCGATGGCCGAGCTGACCGACACCGTCACCCTGGTCACCCGCGACGGCGATCCCCGCCCGGTCGCCGCGCTCGTGCCGGTCGGCGGCGCGCGCAGCGCCGCCCAGGCGCGGGCCGACGCCGACCGGCTCGCCGCCGTCACCGCCGGCTGGGCCCGCCGCCTCGAGGAGTCGCACCGGCAGGGCGCCCGCCGGCACGCCGCCGAGCTGAGGGTGCTCACCGACGCCCTCGCCGAGGCGTGGGCGGAGCTGGACCGCCGCGTCCCGCCGGGCACCGACCGGGAGCTGGACCGGCTGCGCGCCGCCCACACCGACCTGCTGCGCGACTGACCCGGCGGCGTCCCGGCCGGAGCGGGTCAGCCCGTGAAGTGCGGGTTCCCGGCGGTCAGCCGCAGGGTGAAGCCGTCCGGTGCGCGGCGCATCGCCACGTGGTCGCAGGACTGGTGGGTGATCCAGAGCCCGAGCCCGCCGGACGTCGCGCCGTCCGCCGGCAGCAGACCCGCGAACGGGTCGCTCGGGCCGGCGCCACCGTCGCTGACCGTCACCACCACCCGGTCGGTGTCCGCCCACAGCCGGAACCGTGCCGGCGGCAACCCGTGCCGCAGCGCGTTGGTCACGATCTCGCTGACCGCCACCGCGAGGTCGTCGACGTCGTCCATCGGCAGCCGGTCGGAGCCCACCCGGTGGACGGCCTGGCGGGCCTCGACCGGGGTCGGGTCGGTCAGCTCCACCGCCGGGGTGGTGCGCTCGAGCGGGTCGACGACCATCGGGCGGTTCTCCCGCAGGTACGCACGCGGCTCGGTGTACGCCTCGTTCGGCAGGTGCCGGCCGTCCGCGGTGGCCGTACGCGGGTGGGTGCGGGCGACGTCGGCGAGCACCCGGGCCGGGGTGGTCCGGCGGTCGTAGGCGCACATGCTCCACAGCGGCCACTCGTCGTACGCGTGGTTGATCGCCGACTCGTAGCGGGCCCACCAGTCCCAGGTCGGGCCGAACACGGCCGGGGGCAGCTCGCCGACGATCCGGATCTGCGTCGCGCCGGCGGCCGTGTGCTCGGCCAGCAGCTCGCGGTACGCCCGGATCGCCCCCGCCGGTCGGGCGTACACCTCGCCGCCGCCGAGGAACACCACCCCGCTGTCGGCGGGCAGCGCCGCCCGGACCAGCGCGGCGTGCTCGTCGCCGAACGCCACCATCGTCGGCTCGCCCGCCGCGACCCCGCCCCGCAGGAAGGGCAGCACGACGGCGAGCAGCTCCTCGTCGGAGTCGTAGACGATCGCCTCGTGGTAGTAGCCGTGGTGCCCGGCGGCCGCTCCGGTCCTCATCGGGGCGCCTCGATCCGGACCCGGGACAGGCCCAGCATCGCGACCAGTCGGGCGGCGGGTGCCAGGCTGGTCCGCAGCACCACCGTCGCGTCGCGACGGGCGGCGTGCCGGTGCAGGTGCGTCAGGGCGCGGTAGTCGATGAACCGCAGCTCGTCGGCGCGGACCACCAGCTCGCCCTGGGCGACGTCGACCCGCTCCAGGGCGGCGGCGAAGCCGTCCTCGTTGGACGCGTCCAGCTCGCCGGTGAGCACCAGCTCGCCCGGGTCACCCCCGTAGAGGTGGAACAGGACGACGTCGGGGTCGGCCGCCGGGTGCAGGCACGCCAACTCCTCGACGGCGCGGTCGCCGAGGAGGCCCCGGTCGTACGCGCAGGCGGCGGTCATGGGGTGGGCCCGCAGGAACCGGTCGACCAGGTGCTCGTAGCGGGCGAAGGCCGCGCGCTGCGCGGCGGTCCGGACCAGTGTGGTGGCGTCGGCCACCACCCGCAGCCCGGCGTGGCCGTCGGCGAGCGCCGCCGCGGTCGCCGCGCCGTACCGCGCGACCTGCGCCTCGGCGTCGACGAGGCCGTGGCCGTACGCGTCCGAGATCGGCACGATCTCGGCGGCGCCGGTACGCAACGCCTCGCGCAGCCGGGGGACGTCCTGCCATCGCGCGGCGACGGCCTCGGGCGGCTCGGTCGAGGTGTGCCGGACCCGCTCGCCGGCGGCGAGCCCGGCGAGGAGGAAGTCCCGGGCCCGCGCCGTGAAGGCCGCCCGGTCGTCGTAGGTCCAGCAGACGTGGCGCGGCGACGTCGATCCGCTGGTCACGCTGGCAGCCCCATGCGTGCAGTCTATGCCGGCCCGAAGGGCGGGCGGGATCCGCGCGTGCCCCCGGCGGCTCAGGTCGTGGTCGGGGTCAGCTTCGCCTCCTGTGGTGGCGGGGCCGGGAGGCGGGACATCGTCCGCCAGGGGCCGCCGGCCAGCGGGGTGAGCACCACCAGCAGGTAGCAGCCGCCCACGGTGAGCAGGGTGGTCGTGGTGCCGAACCGGTCGACGGCCAGGCCGGCGCCGAGGGCGCCCAGCGGCATGGCCGCCCAGCAGGCCGCGCCGATCACGCCGTACACCCGGGCCCGCATGGTGGCCGGCACCCGTTCCAACTCGACCGTGCCGACCAGCGGGTTGATGGCGCCGGCGGCGAGGCCGGAGACCGCGAAGACCGCGAGAAGCACCGGCAGCGGCGGCGCGGCGGCCAGCGCCCAGAAGGGCGGGGCGCCGGCGACGGCGAAGCTGGTGACGAAGGTGGCGCGGCGCGGGAGCCGGTGCCCCACGGCGCTGAACAGCAGCGCCCCGACCATCGCGCCGCCGCCCATCGCGCCGACCAGCAGCCCGAACGCGGTGGCGCCGCCGAGTTCCCGCTCGGCCACCACGGGCAGCAGCACACTGCTCTTGGTGGCGTCGAAGAGGTTGGTGACCAGGATCAGCAGGACCATCGCACGCAGCAGGGGTTCGCGGACCAGGAAGCGCAGCCCGGCGGCGAGGTCGTGCCAGTAGCCGTGGGACTCCTCGCCGGCGGTCCGGGCCGGGCGCATCGCCCGGGGGACCAGGGCGGCGACGACCAGCGCGGAGAGCGCGAAGGTGGCCGCGTCGACGGCGAGCACGGGCAGTGCCCCGAACGCGGCGACCAGCAGGCCGGCCACCGGCGCGCCGACCAGACGGGCACCCCGCTCGGTGGCCTCGAACCAGCCGATCGCCCGCTCCACCGGCACGCCGGCGGCGGTCGCCGCCTCGGGCAGCAGGGCGATCCGCGCGGTCTGCCCGGGGGTGTCGAGCAAACCGCTGGTGAAGACCAGGCCGAGCAGCGCCCAGAACGGCAGGCCGACCGTGGCGTCGAGGAGGGGGACGGCGGCGACGGTCCCGCAGGAGATCAGGTCGGCCAGGACGCTGGCCCGGCGGTAGCCGATCCGGTCGACGACCACCCCGCCCAGGGCGCCGCCGAGCACCATCGGGGCGGTGGCGAACGCCGCGGTGAGGCCGGTGGCGGTGGGGGAGCTGGTCTCGGCCAGGACGTAGAGCGGCAGCGCGATGAGGGTGAGCATGTTGCCGGTGAGGGAGACCGCGTGGCCGAGGAGCAGCCCGGTCAGCGGCGCCCGGCGGCGTGCCGGCGGGGTCACCGCGGGTCCCGGAAGGCGTGGTACATCAGGGTGACGGTGCCGGCGTCGGGCCGGTCCGGGTCGCTGCGGGCCCGCCAGCGCTCGGCCAGCGCCTCCAGGTCGGCGCGCAGCTCGACCAGTTCGTCGCTGGTCAGATGCAGCCAGGAGTCGCTGCTGGCGGTGCCGCGCACCCACCGCGGCTCCAGGGTCGCCTCGGCGTCGAGGTACGCCCGCAGCCGCTCCACGTACCGTTCGAGGACCGCTCGGCGCAGCAGAGTGGAGGCGGCCTGGCGCTCCGGGTCCTCGAGCGCCTCGACCAGGTTCCAGGAGGTGCGCTCGTGGGCCGCCCGCCACCATCGTTCCCGCCGGTCCCGGGCGCGCTCGGGGGCCTCGGTCACGAAGCCGTGCTCGGCGAGCCGGCGGAGGTGGTAGCTGACCGAGCCGACCGCCTCGTCCATGACGTCGCTGAGCATGCCGACGGTCTGCGGACCACGCCGGCGCAGCTCGCCGAGGAGGCGTAGCCGGGTCGGGTGGGCGAGCGCGCGCATGGCGCCCGGATCGGTCAGGTGGACGGTGGTGGGCTGCTCCGTCATGTCGACAGACTAGAAGCACAAGACATGATGTACAAGAGACGTTGTAGATATGGGCGTCATCAGCCACCACCCCGGGCGGGCTGGGGCTCAGGCGGGGCGGCGGCCCTTCAGGCGGCGGCCCAGCTCACGGGCGATCTCCCGGTTGGCGTCCCGCTCGGCGAGCGCCTGCCGCTTGTCGTACGACTTCCTGCCGCGGGCCAGGCCGATCTCGACCTTGGCCCAGCCGTTGCTGAAGTACATCGACAGCGGCACCAGCGTGATCCCGCCGTCACGCAGCTTCTCCAGGATCCGGGCGATCTCCACCCGGTGCAGCAGCAGCTTGCGGGTCCGGCGCGGCTGGTGGTTGGTCCAGGTGCCGTAGCCGTACTCGGCGATGTGCAGGCCGTACAGCATGATCTCGCCGTCGCGCTCCTGGGCGAACGCGTCGACCAGCGACACCCGTCCCTCCCGCAGCGACTTGACCTCCGTGCCCGCCAGCACGATCCCCGCCTCGTACGTCTTGAGGACCGTGTAGTCGTGACGGGCCTTCTTGTTGGCGGCGATCAGCTTGCGCTCCGTGTCCCTGGACACGACCACCTCCCGACGACCCCGGCCACCTGCTCGACGGCGTACACCCTATCCAGGCCGGGGCGCGCGCCGGTGGCAGACTCGGGCCATGCAGCAGCGGCCGCCGGCGATCCCGCCCGAGGACATGGACTGGACGTTCGTCATCGAGGACGGCTGCGCGGAGTGCGGCTTCTCCCCGCAGGACGTCACCACCACCGGCGCGCGGCTGCGCGCCACCGTGCCGACCTGGCGGGAGCGGCTCTCGCGCCCCGACGCCACCACCCGGCCGGCGCCGACGGTCTGGTCGCCGGTCGAGTACGCCTGCCACGTCCGCGACGCCTGCCGGATCTTCCGGGGGCGGCTGGAGCTGATGCTGGGCCACGACGATCCGGTCTTCCCGAACTGGGACCAGGACGCCACCGCCGTCGCGGAGGACTACTTCCACCAGGCACCGAAGGCGGTGGCCGACCAGTTGGCCGGCGAGGCGGAGGCGACCGCGGCGGCCTTCGACGCGGTCCGCCCCGAGCAGTGGGAACGGCCGGGCCGGCGCGGCAACGGCTCCCGGTTCACGGTGCGCACCTTCGCCGTCTACTTCCTGCACGACATCGCGCACCACGTCCACGACGTCTCCCGCCCCGCCGCCCCGGCTCACCTTTCGTGATCATGCAGTTGTGGTGGTGGATGAAAGCCGCGAGATCCTCCGAATCGCCCACCACGACTGCATGATCGACGCGGCCGTGGGCTGGGGTCGCTGCGGGTAGGGTGCCGCGGTGACCGAACCCGCCTTCCTCACCGACACCCGCACCTCGTACGACACGATCGTCGACCTCTACGTCGAGTACGTCGGCGACGAGCTCGCCGCCCGCCCGCTGGACCGGGCGATGCTGGCCGCCTTCGCCGAGCTGGTCCGGACCAGCGGGGGCGGCCCCGTCCTCGACGTGGGCTGCGGCCCGGGCCGGATCAGCCGGCACCTGAGCGACCTCGGCCTGGACGTCTCCGGTCTCGATCTGTCCCCGCAGATGGTGGCCCGGGCCCGCCGCGATCACCCGGACCTGCGCTTCACGGAGGGCTCCATGCTGGAGCTGCCGACCGCCGACGGCACGCTCGCCGGCCTGGTCGCCTGGTACTCGGTGATCCACCTCCCCGACGACCGGCTGCCCGACGCCTTCGCCGAGTTCCACCGGGTGCTCGCCCCGGGCGGGCACGTGCTGCTCGCCTTCCAGCTCGGCGACGAACCGGTCCACCGCACCGACGCCTCGGGCCTGCCGGTCTCGCTGACCTTCCACCGCCGCCGCCCCGAGGCGGTGGCGGAGCTGTTGCGCGCCGCCGGGCTCGCCGTGCACGCGCAGATGCGGCGGGAACCGGAGCCGCACGCCGGCCAGCTCGAACCGACGCCGCAGGCGTACCTGATGGCCCGTCGGGTCGGCGACCGCCCGTGACCGGGCGGCCACCGCGGCTCGTATCCTCATCCGGCGGATCCTTGTGGTGGATCGGCAGCGAACGGATGAGGAGGTTGGTGTGAGCACCCGGACCGAGACGTTGGAGTTCCAGGCGGAGACCCGTCAGCTGTTGCAGCTGATGGTGCACTCCATCTACTCGGACAAGGACGTCTTCCTGCGCGAACTCGTCTCCAACGCCTCCGACGCGCTGGACAAGCTGCGGTTGGCGGCGCTGGTCGAGAAGGACCTCGACGTCGACACCGGTGACCTGCACATCGCGGTCGAGGCCGACCCCGAGGCCCGCACCCTGACCGTCCGGGACAACGGCATCGGCATGTCCCGCGAGGACGTCGTCTCCCTGATCGGCACCATCGCCCGCTCCGGCACCGCCGAGCTGCTGCGCAAGCTGAAGGAGTCCCGGGAGGCCGCGAGCCAGGACCTGATCGGCCAGTTCGGGGTCGGCTTCTACTCGACGTTCATGGTCGCCGACCGGGTGAGCCTGCTGACCCGCCGCGCCGGCCAGACCGAGGGCACCCGCTGGGAGTCCACCGGTGAGGGCACCTACGTCGTCGAGACGGTGGACGACGCGCCCCAGGGCACCTCGGTGACCGTGCACCTCAAGCCGGTCGACAGCGAGGACAACCTGCACGACTACACCGACCCCGGCAAGATCCGGGAGATCGTCAAGAAGTACTCCGACTTCATCGCCTGGCCGATCCGCCTGGCGACCCCGGACGGCGAGCCCGCCGTCCTCAACTCGATGAAGGCGCTCTGGGCCCGGCCGCGCGACGAGGTCGCCGAGGAGGAGTACCGCGACTTCTACCGGCACGTCGCCCACGACTGGGCCGACCCGCTGGAGACCATCCACATGCGCGGTGAGGGCGTCTTCGAGTACGAGGCGCTGCTCTTCATCCCCTCGCACGCCCCCTTCGACCTGTTCATGGCCGACGCCCGGCGCGGCGTCCAGCTGTACGTCAAGCGGGTCTTCGTGATGGACGACTGCGCGGCGCTCATGCCGAACTACCTGCGTTTCGTCAAGGGCGTGGTGGACGCCCACGACCTGTCGTTGAACATCTCCCGGGAGATCCTCCAGCAGGACCGCCAGATCCAGGTCGTGCGCCGCCGGCTGGTCCGCAAGGTGCTCGCCACGCTCAAGGAGATGCGCACCGCGCAGGCCGAGCGGTACCGCACCTTCTGGTCGGAGTTCGGCCGGGTGGTCAAGGAAGGGCTGATCGAGGACCCGGACAACGCCGAGGCGATCCTCGACGTCGTCTCCGTCGCCTCCACCCACGACGCCGCCGAACTCACCACGCTGCGCGACTACGTGGAGCGGATGAAGGACGGCCAGAGCGAGATCTACTACGCCACCGGTGAGACCCGGGCGACGCTGGAGAACTCGCCGCACATGGAGGCGTTCCGGGCCCGGGGCTACGAGGTGCTGCTGCTCACCGACCCCGTCGACGAGGTGTGGGTGGAGCGGGTCGGCCAGTTCGACGGCCGGCCGCTGCGCTCGATCGCCAAGGGCCAGGTGGACCTCGACGCCGCGACGGAGGGCTCCGACGCCGGGCAGGAGCGGGAGCGGCAGGCCAAGGAGTACGCCGACCTGCTCGCCTTCCTCGGCGGCGCGCTCGCCGACACCGTCAAGGAGGTCCGCCTCTCCTCCCGGCTGACCACCTCGCCGGCCTGCGTCGTCGGCGACGCGCACGACATCACCCCGACGCTGGAGAAGATGTACCGGGCGATGGGCCAGCAGGTGCCGCCGGTCAAGCGGATCCTCGAACTCAACCCGACCCACCCGCTGGTCACCGGCCTGCGCGCCGCCCACGAGCGCGGCGACGACGAGCCGGCCCTCACCGAGACGGCGGAGCTGCTGTACGGCATGGCGCTGCTCGCCGAGGGCGGCGACCTGGCCGACCCGGCCCGGTTCGCCCGGGTGCTGGCCGAGCGACTGGCTAGGACCCTCTAGGCCATCGGCCCGGCGGCCCGTCGGTCAGTCGACCGGCGGGCCGCCGACCGGGTCGGTCAACCGCCGCTCGATCACCACGGTGGTGCCCTCGTCGGTGGAGGACATCCGCACCTGCGCGTACGCGTCCATCAACATCGCGCCGCGTCCCCGGTCCATCGCCGGCCGCCGGTCGCGCCACGTCCCGAAGTCCCGCACGGAGATCCGGACGGTGCCGGCGTCGACCTCCAGCCGGACCCGCACCTCCGGGCGGCTCGGTCGCTGGGCGTGCTCCACCGCGTTGTTGACCGCCTCCGACGCGGCCACCAGGAGGTCCTGCACCACGTCCGGGTCGACCTGCGGGTGGTCGAGGACCACCCGCAGGTCGCGGCGCATGGCCTGCGCCGCGGTGGGATCCGACAGGTACGTCCAGCCGAGGTCGACATCGGGTACCGCGGACGGACGGCTGGGTGGCTCCGCGGGCGCGGGCGGGGGGCCGTCCTCCGGGGCCGCGCTCCTCGGCCGGACGGTGCCGTTCGTCGGCCGGGGTGGGGCGGCCACCGCGCCCCCGCCGGTGCTTCCCGGACCGGTCGGCAGGGCCGACGGCGCGGACTCCCCGGTCGGCGGTCCGGTGGCCGGCTCGTCGGGGTGGGTGCGCAGCCCGGCCCGGCGCAGGAGGACGCGGACCCGGGCCACCAGATCCGCGGCGGTGAACGGTTTCACCACGTAGTCGTCGGCGCCCAGGTCCAACCCCTCGACGCTGGCCTCACCGCCGGCCCGGGCCGACAGCACCACCACCGGCAGTGCCTGGGTGGCCTCCTCGCGGCGCAGCGCGCGGACCAGCTCGAAGCCGTCCAGCCCGGGCATCATCACGTCGGTGAGCAGCAGATCCGGCGGGTTCCGGCGGATCTCGTCGAGGGCCTGGCGACCGTCACCGACCGTCCGTACCCGCCAGCCCTGTGCGGCCAGCAGCCGAGCCAGGTAGCCGCGCATGTCGCTGTTGTCGTCGGCCACCAGGATCCGCGCCTCGCGCGGCTCGTCGCCCGCCGGGCCGGCACCGGGCGGGACGGGTTCGCCGGCCGGCGTCGACCGCGCCGCACCGCTCGGTGCCCCCGCCGCCGACCCGTCGAGCTCGGCCGGGGCCGGCCCGTCCGTGGATCCGGCGAGCCAACCGAACGCCGCCTGGGCGGCGACCTGCGCGACCTCGCCGAGCCCGGCCGGTTCGGGCCCGGCGGGCGGGGTGGCCGGCGCGGTGAGCGCCGTCCAGGGCAGGGCGACGGTGAAGGTCGTACCGACGCCGGTGGCGCTGGCCACCCGCACCTCGCCGCCCTGCAACCGGGTCAGCTCGCGGACCAGCGCCAACCCGATGCCGGTGCCCTCGTGGCTGCGGGAGCGGGCCCCGTGCACCCGGTGGAAGCGTTCGAAGAGCCGGGGCAGGTCTTCCTCGGAAATCCCGATACCGGTGTCGGAGACGGTGAACCGGACCTCGCGCTCGTCGTGCTCCAACGCCACCCGGATCCGCCCGACGAAGGTGTACTTCAACGCGTTGGACAGCAGGTTCGTGACGATCTGCTCCCAGAGCGCCGGGTCGACCGCGACCGGGCGGGGCAGCGGCGGGCACTGCACCACCAACCGCAGCCCGGCCCGCTCCACGGCCGCCCGGAAGACACTGGCGAACTCCCCGGTGACGGCGGCCAGGTCGACCTCGCGGGCGACGGCCCGGGCCTGCCCCGCCTCCAGGGTGGAGAAGGTCAGCAGGCTGTTGACCAGGGTGAGCAACCGGCCGGCGTTACGCCGGGCGAGGTCGATCCGCTCGCGCTGCGCGGGCGGCAGCGGCTCGTCGGTGTCGGCGAGGGCGTCACCGAGCGGACCGAGCATCAGCGTCAGCGGCGTGCGGAACTCGTGGCTGACGTTGGTGAAGAAGGTGGTCTTGACCCGGTCGAGCTCGGCCAGCGCCTCGGCCCGCCGCCGCTCCTCCTCGTACGCCCGGGCGTTGCGTACCGCCAAGGAGACCTGCTGGGCGAGCAGCTGGAAGAACGACCGGTAAGCCTCGTCGAGGCCGCGGCTGGGGCTCACCCCGACCAGCAGCACCCCGAGTGGCTGGTCCAACTCGGCCGAGGGCAGCGGCAGGGCCAGCGCCACCCGGACCGGATCGTCGAACGCCCCGGCCGGCAGCGGCATCCGCGTGGCGACGTCGGTGACCTCGGTGGTCGTACCCGACGCGGCGGCCGGCAGCCCCCACCCGCCGGTGTCGCCGGCGGCCTCGACCACGGCGGGAAGCGTGGCGCCGACCACGGCCGCGCCGGCGTGCGCGACCCGCCGCAGCCGGCCGTCCTCGCGCAGGTAGATCGCCGCGAACGGGACGTCGAGCGGATGCCCGGCGATCGCCTCCACCAGACCGGCGCAGGTGGCCCCCGTGTCGACGGTCTGCCCGCCGCCGTGCACGGACAGGTCCCGCAGCAGGCGCAGCCGGCGCTCGCCGACCACCTGCTCGGTGACCTCGCTGCACACGGTGAGGATGCCCACGGTGCGGCCGTCGTCGTCACGCGCGGGCGCGTGGGAGACGCTGAAGTACGCCTCCTCGCGGTAGCCGGCCCGGTCGAGCAGCAGCCGCAGGGCGGGAACCCAGCTCGCCACGCCGGTCGCCATCGCCTCCTCGATGAGGGGCCGCAGCACGTCCCAGCCCTCGGCGAGGGTGATCCGGACGTCGTCGCCGAGCGCGGCGGGATGCTTGTCCCCGATCAGCGCCGAGTACGCGTCGTTGTAGAGCTGGGTGAAGCGGTCACCCCAGAGCAGCAGCATCGGGTACCGGGACGACAGCACCATCCGCACCGCCGCGCGCAGGCTCTGCGACCAGCCGTCGACGGCCCCCAGGGGGGTGCCGGACCAGTCGAGGCGAGCCATCAACCGCCCGGTGTCGCCACCGGCGGCGAACAGGTCCCCCGTAGGCGCGCTCACCTGTGACCGAACCCCATTCGGCCCTCCAGTTCCCGGGCCGGTCGACCCTGCCGGCGTTCCTACCCATCCTGACACCCGCTGCCACCTCGGTCGGTTCGGGGACCCGGTGACGTCGCTCATCCCCGGCCGCTACGGCGGGGCATTGTCGACACGCCCGCACGGTCCGCAGCCCGGCGCGGGGGCCCTTCGCCTGACCGGGTGAAGAACTTCACAAGAAGTGGGCAATCGGCCGAAACTCTCCCTAACGTCGTTCTGGTCCGCGATCGCGGACACCACGGTCGGTAACGCCTAATCCATGCCGCTGGCCGCGCGACCCTGTCACCAGGCATGGAGCGGGGGACCCACTAGTTCCTCGGTGCACGTCACCTCGGGGTGAAGCCGCCAGCGGCGGCCGGGCTCCTCGGCCCGAACCCGACAGCTCACCTCGTCGGCGTGGAGGAATCCACATGGCAACTGAATACACCGCCCGTCACCGACGGGTCAGCTCGCGCCGCATCGCCGTCGGCACGCTCGCCGTCGGCGCGGTCACCGGGGTCGCGGCCATCCTCGCCCCGGCCTCCCCGGCCAGCGCCGCCGGCGTCAACTGGGACGCGATCGCCCAGTGCGAGTCCAGCGGCAACTGGCACATCAACACCGGGAACGGCTACTACGGTGGCCTGCAGTTCTCGCAGAGCACCTGGGCCGGCTACGGCGGCAAGAAGTACGCCGCCCGCGCCGACCTGGCCAGCCGTGGCGAGCAGATCGCCATCGCCGAGAAGGTGCTCGACGGCCAGGGCATCGGCGCCTGGCCGACCTGCGGCAAGAAGGGCGGCTCGACCCGGAGCTACGCCGCCTCGGAGAAGTCGCAGAAGTCGGAGCGGCGCGCCACGCGAGCCGCCACCAAGGAGCGCTCCTCGCGTGGGGAACAGCCCAGCAGCCGCAGCCAGCGGCGCAGCGCACCGGCCGGCACGGGCAAGGTCCACGTCGTCAAGCCGGGCGACACCCTGGCGAAGATCGCCGACGCCCGGGACCTGACCGGTGGCTGGCGCGCGCTGTACGAGCGCAACAGGGGGATCGTCGGGGCCGACCCGGGCCTGATCTTCCCGGGTCAGAAGCTCGCCCTCTGATCCCGTCCCGTCCGGCCCCGCAGGGGACCGGACGGGCAGGTGACACCCGAACACGTCAGCGCCCGGCCGCCGCCCGCGGCCGGGCGCTGACGCTTCCGCGCCGGCCCGGCAACGCCTCGCCGCCGGGTGCCCGTCGCGCGCCCGTTCACCCCTCCCGAGGCGGAGACGACGCCGCCCGGTCGGGCAGACTGCCGAGCAGCACGGCGCGGGGAGAACGGTGTGCCAGGTCCTCCGCGACGCTGCCCAGCAGTCGCTCCCCGAGCCCGTGACCGCCCCGACCCACGACAAGCAGGTCAACGTCGCGGGAGTCGGCCACCGCCAGCAGCCCGTCCGCGGGATGACCGACGACCACCTCGATGCTCGGCCGCGGCAACTCCGCCGGCAGTCCGTCCGCCCGCTCGTCGAGCATCCGGCGGGCCCGCCGTTCCTCGTCGGTCGCCTCGGCGTCGACCAGGTCCGGGCTGGTCACCGCGACGAGCACCAGCTCGCTGGCGGTGCCGCTCAGCGTGCGCACCACGGCGCGCAGGGCCCGGTCGGAGTCCGGGGAGCCGTCCAGGCCGACGAGGACCCGCAACCCCGTCCCGGTCGGCGCGGGCGGCCGGGACCGCACCTCGACCCGCCGAATGCCCGCCCGGCCACGTTCCAGAGCGATGGGTACGAAGATCGGCCCGAGCAGCCCCCCGACCAGGTACCAGAGCAGGTTGCGGTGCCCGCCTCGGGTGACGAAGACGGCCGCGGTCAGCAGCCCGGTCGCCAGCCAGACCACCACCACGAGGAGCACCCACCACTGGCCCACGCGGGGGCATACCCGACTCGCCCCCGGGTAAGCCGCCGCCCCCGGTCGGGGGATGGACCAGGTTCCGGCATGGTTCGCCGGGCGGCCGCCGGGTACCAGGGGAGTCACCGCGCCCGACCACGAGCGCGGGTCGTCGCGACGGTCGATGTGTCCGCCGCGGTGGCGGATAGGGTTGGCCGAGGTGTGCCGGGAAGTCTGGTCGGCGATGGATGACGCGACCCCTGCCGACGAGGAGTTTCCGTGACCGACGCCACCCGGCGCCGTACCAGCCTGTTCGCCCGACACTCGTGGGGCGAGACCAGCCGCATCTCCGCCATCCTCCGGAAGGAGACCGTGGGCGGCGCGCTGCTCCTCATCGGGGCGCTGCTTGCGTTGATCTGGTCGAATTCGCCCTGGGCGGAGGGCTACCGGTGGGTGCGCGACCTCACGGTCGGCCCGTCCGCGCTGCACCTCGACCTCAGCCTCGCCACCTGGGCGGCCGACGGCCTGCTCGCCATCTTCTTCTTCGTCGCCGGGCTCGAACTCAAGCGGGAGTTCGTCGCCGGTGACCTGCGCGATCCGCGCCGCGCCGCCGTGCCGGTCGCCGCCGCCGCGGGCGGGGTGGTCGTACCCGCCGTGCTGTACTACCTGATCACCGCCGGCGCGGGCCCCGGCGCCGGCAGGGGCTGGGCCATCCCCACCGCCACCGACATCGCGTTCGCCCTCGCCGTGCTCGCCGTGGTCGGCCGGTGCCTCCCGTCGGCGCTGCGCACCTTCCTGCTCACCCTCGCCGTCGTCGACGATCTGATGGCGATCGTCATCATCGCCGTCTTCTACACCGCCGACCTCTCGGTGGCCCCGTTGCTGGGCGCGCTGGTGCCGCTGGTGATCTTCGCCCTGCTGGTGCAGCGCCGGGTCCACTCGTGGTGGCTGCTGCTGCCGCTGGCGGCGGTGACCTGGACGCTGGTGCACGAGTCCGGGGTGCACGCCACCGTGGCGGGAGTGCTGCTGGCCTTCACCGTCCCGGTGATCCGCAGCGCGGACGCCGGTGGCCCGGCCGCCGGCCCCGGCCTGGCCGAGCACTTCGAGCACCTGTTCCGGCCGATCTCCGCCGGGTTCGCCGTACCGATCTTCGCGTTCCTCTCCGCCGGCGTCACCGTCGGCGGTCTCTCCGGTCTGGTCACCTCGCTGAGCGACCGGGTCGCGATCGGCATCGTGGTCGGCCTGGTCGTGGGCAAGCCGATCGGCATCCTGGTGGCCACCTGGCTGGTGTCCCGGTTCACCCGTGCCGCCCCCGACGAGGGCCTCAACTGGCTCGACGTGCTGGGCCTGGCACTGCTCGGCGGCATCGGTTTCACGGTGTCGCTGCTGATCGGCGAGCTGGCCTTCGGCCTGGGCAGCGAACGTGACGACCACGTCAAGGTCGCCGTGCTCACCGGGTCGCTGCTGTCGGCGCTCCTGGCGACCGTCATCCTCCGCGCCCGTAGCCGCGTCTACCGCCGGGTCCACGAGGCCGAGCGGGTCGACCTCGACCAGGACGGCGTGCCGGACGTCTACGAGTCCGAGGCCGACCGGTCCACCGGTCGGTGAGCACGGCGATGGCCGGACGGGCGAGGTCCGTCCGGCCATCGCGACGGTCGGGGGTGCCCGGACCGTTATGATCACCGGGAACCGTGGAGCGCCGGGAAGTCTGGTCGGCACGTGCTGACCCCTGCCCCTGGAGGCTGACCCGTGCTGCTGCTCTCCTTCGCCGCCGTCCTCCTGGCCGCCGTGCTCGTGTCGGCCCTGGCGCATCGCACCATCCTCTCCACGGCGGCACTGTTCCTGGTCGCCGGTTTCGTGCTCGGCGAGGACACCACCGGGGTGCTGCACCTGCGCGCGGACTCCCCGATCGTGGCGCAGTTGGCGGAGCTGGCGCTGTTCGCGGTGCTCTTCACCGACGGGATGCGGGTGGGCTGGGCCGACCTGCGTTCGGCGTGGCGGCTGCCCGGCCGGGCGCTTGGCTGGGGTCTGCCGCTGACGCTGCTGGTGACCGCGGTGCTGGCGCACTACGTGGCCGGGTTGGACTGGCCGGAGGCTCTGCTGGTCGGGGCGATCCTGGCCCCCACCGACCCGGTGTTCGCCGCCGCGCTGGTCGGCAACGACAAGGTGCCGGCCCGGCTGCGGCACCTGCTCAACGTCGAGTCCGGCGTCAACGACGGCCTGGCCCTGCCGTTCGTGGTGCTCCTGCTGGCCGTCGCAGCCGGCTCCGACCTGCACCTGGCGGAGCTGGCCACCGAGCTCGCACTCGGGCTGCTGATCGGTGTGCTGGTGCCGCTGCTGGCGATCGCGTTGGAGCGGACCCGCTGGTTCGCCGCGTCGGTGGCGTACGCCCCGTTGAACGGGGTGGCGATCGGCCTGCTGGTGCTGGCCCTGGGCAAGGCGACCCACGGGAACCTGTTCCTCGCCGCGTTCGCCGCCGGCATCACCGTGGCGACGTTCGGGCCGCGGGAGCGGGCGGCGTTCGAGCACCTCGGGGAGAACGTCGCCGAGCTGCTGAAGCTGGCCGCGTTGCTGGTCTTCGGCGCGCTGATCTCGGTGGAGTTCCTCGGCGAGATCAGCTGGACCGGCTGGGTCTTCGCGGTCCTGGCGATCGTGGTCGCCCGTCCGGTCGCGCTGTGGATCTCCTTCCTGCGCTCCGGGCTGAGCCTCCGGGAGCAGGCCGCCGCCATGTGGTTCGGCCCGAAGGGGTTCGCCTCGGTGGTCTACGGACTGCTGGTGCTGGAGTCCGGCATCCCCGCCGGGGACGAGGTGTTCCACCTGGTGGCCCTGACCATCGTCGTCTCGATCCTGGCGCACTCCTCCACCGACGTCGTGATCGCCCGGGCCTTCGACGAGGCCCGGGAGGCCCCGGCCTGGTACGGCGTGCTGCGCCGGGTCCGGGGGGCCCGCCGGCCGATGGCGCCGTCGGGACCGCGCGGCGAGGCGGTCGAGCCCCGCCCCGCCGGTGACGACCAGGCCGGCCCGAGGTAGCGCGGCCGGGCAGAGCGCCTCGACCGCTACGCCGACCCGGCCGGGTACGCCCGGGTCTCGCTGGCCCGCACCGCCGCCCAGACCTGCTGGCCCGGTCCCAGGCGCAGCCGCGCGGCGGCGGCCGGGGTGACGTCGGCGGCGACGGGGACCGGCCCACCGAGCTGCACCCGCAGGTTGTCCCCGTGCCGCTGGACGCCGGAGACCGTGGCCGGCCAGGTGTTGCGGGGGTCGCCCTCGGGCGGGTGCGGGTGCAGGGCCACCGCGGCCGGGGGGAACACCACGAAGGCGTCGCCGTCGAGCCGTTCGGCGGTGGTGAGGACGAAGCCGTCGCCGAGGCGTACCCGGTGGCCGTCTGCGCGGCCCCGGTAGAGGTTGAGGCCGACCAGCCGGGCGACGTAGTCGGTGCGCGGCCGGGCGGTGACCGTCGCCGCGTCGCCGTCCTGGACCACCCGGCCGTCCTCGACGATGACGAGCCGGTCGGCCAGCGCCAGCGCGTCGAGCGGGTCGTGGGTGACCAGCAGGGTCGCCCCGTCGTGGTCGGCCAGGTGCCGGTGCAGCTGCGCCCGGGTGTCCAGCCGGGTCCGCGCGTCCAGCGCCGCGAGCGGCTCGTCGAGCAGCAGCAACCTCGGCTGTACGGCGAGCGCGCGGGCGAGGGCGACGCGCTGGGCCTGGCCGCCGGAGAGCTGCCGTGGCCGGCGCTCCGCGTACCCGGCGAGCCCGACCCGGTCCAGCCAGCCGGCGGCCCGCTGGCGGGCGGCCCGCCGGTCGAGGCCCTGCCGGCGCGGGCCGAACGCGACGTTGTCCAGGGTGCTCAGGTGCGGGAAGAGCAGGTAGTCCTGGAAGACCACGCCGATCCGTCGGCGCTCCGGCGGGACCCAGTGTCCCCGGTCGGGCCGGTCCAGGTCGACGCCGTCGAGCCGGAGGTGTCCGCCGGTCAGCGGTCGAAGCCCGGCCAGGGCCCGCAGCGCGGTGGTCTTGCCGGCGCCGTTCGGGCCCAGCAGGGCGACCACCTCGCCGGCGGCCACCCGCATCCGGATGTCGAGGCGGAACGCGCCCCGGTCGACGACGAGGTGACCGTCCAGCAGCGGCGCGGTCACGGGCCGGTGATCCAGCGGTCGCGGAGCCCGGCGAGGATCGCCACCGAGACGGTGAGCAGGATCAGGCTGAGCACGATCGCGGCCTCCACGTCCGTCTCCAGGGCCAGGTAGACCGCGAGCGGCATGGTCTGGGTGCGTCCGGGATAGTTCCCGGCGAAGGTGATGGTGGCGCCGAACTCGCCCAGCGCCCGGGCCCAGCAGAGCACCGCGCCGGCGGCGACCCCGGGAGCGACCAGCGGCAGGGTGACGTGGGTGAAGGTGGTCCAACGGCTCGCGCCCAGGGTGGCGGCGGCCTCCTCGTAGCGGTGGTCCGCGCCGCGCAGTGCCCCCTCCACGGCGATGATCAGGAACGGCATCGCCACGAACGCCTCGGCGAGCACCACGCCGGTGGTGGTGAACGGCAGGGTGACGCCGAAGGCGGCGTCGAGCCACCGGCCGAGCAGCCCGTTGCGGCCGAACACCAGCAGCAGCGCCACGCCGCCGACCACCGGCGGGAGGACCAGCGGCACGGTGACCAGCGCCCGTACCAGCCGCCGGCCGGGAAACTCCGCCCGAGCCAGCAACCAGGCCAGGGGTACGCCGAGCAGCAGGCAGAGCAGGGTGGCCAGGGTGGCGCACTGCACCGACAGGCGCAGCGCGGTGAGCACCCCCGGCGCGGTCAGCCGCTGCGGCAGGGTCGCCCACGGCGTCCGGACCAGCAGCCCGGCCAGCGGCAGCACCAGGAACAGCAGCCCGAGGCCGGCGGGTACGAGCAGCGCCACCGGCACCCGTCGGCCGGGCCCGCGCGGTCGCCGGACCGCGGCGGCGGGCTCCTCGACGAGCGGGGGCGTCATGATCCGGCTGGCGGCTGGAAGCCGGCGTCGGTGAGCGCGGTCCGGCCCGCCGCGGAGAGCACGTACGCCACGAAGGCCCGGGCGCCGGCCGGGTTCGGGGCTCCCCGGAGCACGATGATCGGATAGTCGTTGATCGCGCTCGCGGACTCGGGGAACTCGATGCTGTCGACGGCGTCGGCGGCGGCCCTGGCGTCGGTGCGGTAGACCAGCGCGGCGTCGACCTCGCCCAGCCTCACCTTCGCCAGGGCGCCCTTGACGTCCTGCTCCAGGGTGACCGGTGTGAGCGTCACCTTCGCCGCGGCGAGGGCCCGGGTGCCCGCCGCCCCGCAGGGCACCTGCTCGGCGCAGAGCGCCACCTTGATCCCGGGTCCGGCCAGGTCGGCCAGCCCGGTGATCTTCCTGGCGTTGCCCTTCGGCACGGCGATGACCAACTGGTTGCGGGCGAAGGTGGTCGGGGTGCCCGCGCCGTTGCCGGCCTCGGTCACCGTGGCCATGTTCTTCGCAGCGGCGGAGGCGAACACGTCGGCGGGCGCGCCCTGGTTGATCTGGGCGGCCAGGGCGGAGCTGCCGGCGAAGTTGAAGCTCACCTCGGCGCCGGGGTGGGCGGCCTCGAACGCCCTGCCCAGGGCGGTGAACGACTCGGTCAGCGACGCCGCCGCGAACACCGTCAGGGTGCCGGTGACCGCGCTCCCGCCGCCGGCCGCTCGCCGGTCCTCGGCCCCGCTGCCGCAGGCGGTGCCGCCGACGACGGCCAGGGCCGCGAGCGCGGCCAGGGCGGACCGGATCCACCGTGCGGTCACGAACTCCTCCCCCTGCCGCCACCGGGGGCGACGCGCTCCACCACGACGGTGGTCGACTTGATCACGGCGACGGCCACCGAGCCGACCCGCAGGTCCAGCTCGTCGACCGCCTCCCGGCTCATCAGCGAGACCACCCGGAACGGTCCGGCCTGGATGTCGACCTGCGCCATCACGGTGTCCCGGACGACCGCGGTGACGATGCCGCGCAGCCGGTTGCGGGCCGAGGAGAACTCCGCCCGGTCCGGCTCGGCGGCCTGCGCGCGGACGAAGCCGGCCAGGTCGACGCCGTCGATCAGCCGGTGGCCCTGCGCGTCGCGGGTGGCGGCGAGCCGGCCGGCGTCCACCCAGCGGCGCACCGTGTCGGTGCTGACGCCGAGCAGCTCGGCGGCCTCGCTGATCCGGAAGACGCTCACCCGGTCACCCTAGCGGGCCGCATCTGCGTGGCGGAAGGGAGCGAAGTGCCCGCGTACCGGAGGGGACGGTGGGGAAAACGGCCGCAGGTGCGGCAGCGCCGCCGGTGGCGGGTGGGCGACGCTGGCTACCATGCCTGGCGTGACGACCTTCGATGCGGAAGCCGCCGTCGACCTGGTCTGGCGACGCCAGGGCGTCTGGTCCCGGGCGGCCGGCGACGCGAAACGGCGGATCGTCGCCGCCCGCCGCGCCGTCGCCGGGCTCACCATCGGCGCCGCGGTCGCCGGCACCGCCGCCGCGGGGATCGGGGAGACCATGCCCGCCCGGGTGCTCGCCGTCGTCGCGGCCGCCGCGCTGCTGCTGGTGCCGATCGTGGCCCGGGCGGCGTCCCGGGAGTCGGTGCAGGCCTGGACCCGGCTGCGGTCGGTCTCCGAGGCGTTGAAGGCCGACGTGCACCGCCGCCTGGCCGGTGTCGCGCCGTTCGCCGGCGCCGACCGGGACGCCGTGCTGCTGCGTCGCCTGGACGCCCTGATGGACGACGTGAGCGACCTGATGGGGCACGTCGTCGACCCGGCGCCGGACGCGCGGCCGTTGCCCGCGGTGTCGGACGTGCGGAGCTACCTGACGGCCCGGGTCCGCGGGCAGGTCGAGGGGTACTACCTGCCGATGGCGCGCCGGATGGCGACCCGGTCCGAGCGGGTCGGGCGCGCCGCGACCGCGGTGACCGTCGCCGGCGCGCTGCTCTCCGCGACGGTGGCCGTGCTCGGCGACCCGCTGGGGCTGACCGCCTGGATCGGCGTCACCGCCACCGTCACCACTGCGCTGGTCGGCTACGGGGCCGCCCAGCGCTACGAGCACCAGCAGATCGAGTACGCCCGCACGGCCGACCAGCTCACCCGGCTGCTGGCCGTCCGCGCCGCCGGTCAGGGCTGGACCGACGACGACGCGGTCGTGGCGGAGGCCGAGCGGATCATCTCGCTCTCCAACGAGGGGTGGATGGCCCGGATGATCGAGCTCGATGGCGCAGCGCAGCAGTGACATCACCGGCTGTGGCATATAGCATCGTCGATAGTGGTCACTGACCGTCGCCGTGGGTGGAGGTCCGTCCACCTTCGACTCAGATGGGGGAGCCTCCGTGGATCTCATCGCTCGCCAGCCGGGCCCGACCCCGCCGCCGCTGGACGACCTGCGGCACACGCCGCTCGGCCAGATCCCGCTCGACCGGGCCCGGGCCGTCGTCCGGGTCACCGACCGCCGGGCGGACCAGCCGGCCCGTGTCGATGTCGCCGCCTTCTCTTCTTCGATCTGAGCCTGACACGCCGGGTCGCGACCGGACCGGTCGGGTCGCCCCGCTGAGTCAGTACGTGCTGAAGCTGACCAGCCGCTGCGACCTCGCCTGCGACCACTGCTACGTCTACCAGCACCCGGACCAGTCCTGGCGGCGGCAACCGCACGTCATGGCCCCCTCGACCGTCTCCGCCACCGCGCGGCGCATCGCCGAGCACGCGGCGGCGCACCGGCTCGGCGCCGTCCGGGTCGTCCTGCACGGCGGTGAACCGCTGCTCGCCGGCGCCGACCGACTCGACGCGACCGCCGCCGAGCTGCGCCGGCGGATCGAGCCGGTGGCCCGGCTCGACCTGCGCATGCAGTCCAACGGTGTGCTGCTCACCCCGGCGATCGCCGACGTGCTGGTCGCCCACGACGTCAAGGTGGGCATCTCCCTCGACGGCGACCTGGCCGCCAACGACCGGCACCGCCGCCACGCCAACGGGGCCAGCAGCCACGCCGCGGTGCGCCGCGCGCTGGCTCTGCTGCGCCGCCCGGAATACCGCCCCAGCTACGCCGGCATCCTCTGCACCGTCGACCTCGCCAACGATCCCGTCCGGGTGTACGAGGCGGTGCTGGCCGAGCAGCCCCCGCACGTCGACTTCCTGCTGCCGCACGCCAACTGGGACCGTCCACCCGAGCGGGGTGACGGCACCGCCACCCCGTACGCCGACTGGCTGCTGGCGGTGCACCGGCGCTGGCTGGCCGACGGGCGTCCGGTGCCGATCCGGCTGCTGGAGTCCCTGCTCGCCACCGCCGCCGGGGGCGCCAGCCGGACGGAGGCGGTCGGACTCGGCCCGGCCGACCTGGTCGTCGTCGAGACCGACGGCACCTTCGAACAGGTCGACTCCCTCAAGTCCGCCTTCGACGGCGCGGCCGCCACCGGGCTGGACGTCTTCCGCCACCGGGTGGACGACGCGGCGGCGCACCCGATGATCGCCGTCCGGCAGACCGGCCTGGAGGGGCTCTGCGCGACGTGCCGCGCCTGCCCGGTGGTCCACCGGTGCGGCGGCGGGCTCTTCGCCCACCGGTACCGCTCCGGCAACGGCTTCGACAACCCCTCCGTCTACTGCGCTGACCTGCGCGAGCTGATCGACGCGGTGAGCGTGCCGGCCGCCGAGCCACCCGACCCGCCGGCGGACGCGCTGGGCCCGGCGGTCCTCGACGACCTCGGCACCGGTCACGGCAGCGAGGACTCGGTGCGCCAGCTGGCCGCCGTCCACCAGGCGATGGTCCGGGCGCTGCTGGTCGCGCTGAGCCCCGAGGCGGCCGCCGACCCGGTCGCCGCGCCGGGCTGGGAGCTGCTGGCCGCTCTCGACGTCACCGCGCCCGACGCCGTGCGGACGGTCCTCGCCCATCCCTTCGTCCGCCGGTGGGCGCGGTCCTGCCGGGACGGCGCCGAGGTCGATCTGGCGTACCTCGGCTGCGTGGCCGCCGCCGCCGCGGTGCACGCCGGCGTCGAGGCCGAACTCGTCGTGCCCGTCCGCCACGGCCTGGTCAACCTGCCGACCCTCGGCGCCGTCGCCCTCGACACCGCCGACGGCGACGCGTCGATCTCCGTCACCACCGATGGCTTCGCGGTGCGCGCCGGGCGGCAGCGCGTCGCCGTACGACCCGGCGGCGCCGCCGACCCGCCCGGTTGGCGGCCGGTACGCCGGCTGCCCCTCGGCGGGCACCACCTGCTGCTGGAGGACACCGACCCGTACCGGGACTGCTACGGGCTGCCGGTCGCGCCGCGGCTGGACCGGGTGACCGCCGGGCGGTGGACGCGGCGGCTGGAGCGGGCGGTCCACCGGGTCGGCACCGAGTCGGCGGGGTACGCCCCCGGCCTGCGCGCGCTGCTGCGGGCCGTGGTGCCGCTGCGCCCGGAGGAGACGGGCCGGCAGCGCAGCGCCGCCGCCGGGGCCGCCTTCGGCGCGGTGGCCGTCACGCCGACCCCCGACGACGCCGCCCTCGCGGTGCTGCTCGTCCACGAGGTGCAGCACCTCAAGCTGGACGCGGTGCTGGACGTCGGAGACCTGTTCGACCGGGCCGACCCCCGGACGCTGACCGTGCCGTGGCGCGACGACCCCCGTCCCGTCGAGGGCGCCCTGCACGGCGTCTACGCCCACCTGGCGGTTGCCGATGTGTGGCGCACCCGACCCGGCCCGGCTGCCGCCGCCCACCACCGCCGCTACCGGGACTGGACCGTCGGGGCGCTTGAGGCCCTGCTCGGCCTCGGCGCGCTGACCCCCACCGGCGACCGCTTCGTCCGGCGGATGCGGGAGACGGTGGACGGGTGGAGCTGACCGCGGGCCGGGAGACGCTGGCGGCGCAGCTGCGCGGGTTGGGGCTGCCCGCCGGGGCGACGGTGCTGGTGCACAGCGCCCTGTCCCGGGTCGGGCACGGGCCCGCGACCCTGCTCGCCGCGCTGCGCGACGTGCTCGGCCCGGAGGGCACCGTGGTCGTGGGCACCCAGACCCCGGGCAACTCGGTCACCTCCCGGGCGTTCCGGGCCGCCACCGCCGGGATGAGCCCCGCCCAGGTCGCGGCGGCGGAGGCGGCGATCGCGCCGTTCGACCCGGAGCACAGCCCGGCGGAGGGGACGGGCGCCTTCGCCGAGCACGTCCGCCGTCAGGCCGCGGCGCGGCGCAGCCACCACCCGCAGGCGTCCTTCGCCGCCGTCGGCCCCGGCGCGGCCACCGTGACGGCCGTGCACGACCTCGACTGCCACCTGGGCGAGCGGTCACCGCTGGGCGCCCTGCACGCGGCCGACGCCGTCGTGCTGCTGCTCGGAGTGGACTGGTCGGTGTGCACCGCGTTCCACCTCGCCGAGTACCGGTTGCGCCGCCCCACCCCGGAGCGGGCCTACCGCTGCTACGTGCGCGGGGCCGACGGTCGCCGGCTGCGGCGCGACTTCCGGGCCCCGCACCTGGACGACACGGACTTCGCGGTGATCGGCGCCGCGCTGGAGGGATCGGTGCCGGTGCGTACCGGGCCGGTGGGCGCGGCGGTGGGCCGGCTGGTCCGGCTGCGGCCGGCCGTGGACTTCGCCCGTGGGTGGATGGATGAGCACCGGCGGCCGTGAGCGGGGCAGCCGGCGGTTGGCGGATGTCGATACTGTGGGCGGCCCAGGGTGGCTGCGCCGGGCAGGAGCGGTAGGTGGCGGAGGACGAGTTCCGGGTGGACGAGAGCGCCCCCGTGTTCTTCCTCAGCTACGCCCGGACCCGCAACCGGGTCGCCGCGCCCCCGCGAGACACCAACAGCAAGGTCTTCCAGCTCTTCGTCGACCTCTCCGACCACGTCGTCGAGCTGCTGGGTCTGCGCCCGGGCCGGACGGCCGGCTTCATGGACCGGGTGCTCGACGGCGGTCAACTGTGGACGGAGGATCTGGCCTTCGCCGCCGGCCACTGCCAGGTCTTCATCCCGTTGATCTCCCCCCAGTACCTGCGCAGCGAGTGGTGCGCCCGCGAGTGGGACGCGTTCTCCCGGCGGCCGGTCCTGCTGCGGCCGGGCGCGGAGGCGTCGGCCGGGGAGACGCCGCTGATCCCGGTCAACTGGTCGGTGGTGGAGCGCCGGCGGGTGCCTCCGGTCGTGTCGCAGCGGCAGATGTTCAGCCCCACCCGGCTACCCTCGGAGATCGCCCCCCAGTACCACGACGAGGGCATCTACGGGCTGCTGAGCCTCGGCAAGAACGGCAAGGACGCCTACGACGCGGTGGTGTGGCGCCTGGCGCAGCGCATCGCCAAGGCGTACCAGACCCACTGGGTCGCCGCCCGGGTCCCGGACGACGTACGCGAGCTGCGCGACAGCTTCGAGGAGGCCGGGCATGAACTGGGCTGACGCTTCCTCGACCAGCGCGGTCGCCGGGCGGGAGACCTACTTCTTCCTCAGCTACGCCCACTCGGTGCCGCTGTCGGCGGCGGCCCGCCCGGACACCGACTTCTGGGTCACCCGGTTCTTCCAGGACCTGGGCACGGCGGTACGCGACGGCGCGAGCCGGACCGGCGAGATGGACGTCGGGTTCTTCGACGGCCTGGTCAACCCGGGCGCGGACCTGAAGCAGACGCTGACCGAGGCGCTCAGCCTCGCCCACGTCTTCGTGCCGCTGTACTCGCCCAACTACTTCCGCAACGCCTGGGCGGTGGGGGAGCGGGACTCGTTCCGCAGCCGGCTCAGCCGGTTGTCGCCGTCCCGGGCCGCCCGGCACATCCTGCCGGTGCTCTGGATGCCGTTGCCGTCGTGGAGCGACCGGTCGGAGACGGCCCCCGCCCTGGAGCTGGTCCGCGACGGCGGCGACCGTGCCGACTACGCCGAGAACGGGCTGCGCGCGCTGTGCAAGCTGAGCGCCTACCGGCGGCAGTACCGCAGCGTCCTCACCGCGCTGGCCGAGCGGATCGTCACCGTGGCCGAGACCGAACCACTGCCCCGGTCCCGGGCCGCGCCCCTGACCGGCAGCCCGGTCACCGACGCCGGCGGCCCCGCGCTGGTGGTCGCCACCCTCACCCCGCACGGCGCCCGCTGGCGCCCGTACGGCGACCAGCACGAGCTCACGGTGGCCGACTACGTCGCCGCCACCGCGGAGCGGCTCGGCCTGCCCACCGCCGTCGTCGAACTGGACCGGGCCCGGGACCGGGTCCCGGAGAGCCCCACCGTGGTGCTGGTCGACGCGGCCGTCGGCGGGGCCGCCGCGCGGGCCGCCCTGCACGGCCTGCCGCAGTGGGTCGTCCCGCTGGTGATCGCCGCCGACCACGATCGCGGCGAGCAGACCCCCGAGACGATCGCCGGTACGTTGCAGGACGCCGGGTTCCCCCGGGTGCTGCCGGTGCGCGGCATCGACGAGTTCGAACGCTGCACGCCGCTGCTGGTGACCGAGGCCCGCAAGCAGTTCCTCCGGCACGGTCCGGTCGATCCGCCGGAGGGCCCACCCACCCCGAGACCGAGCCTGCGACAGCCCGGGGAATCCGACGTACGGCGAGGGAAGGACGAGCGATGACGGCACCGCGCGACGGCCAGGTCGTCACCTTCTACTCCTACAAGGGCGGCACCGGCCGCACCATGGCCCTGGCCAACACCGCCTGGATCCTGGCGGCCAACGGCCAGCGGGTGCTCGTCGCCGACTGGGACCTGGAGTCACCCGGCCTGCACCGGTTCTACGCGCCGTTCCTCGACCCCGACCAGGTCGCCTCCACCGGCGGGGTGATGGACCTGATCCTGGAGTACGAGTGGGAGAACGCGCGGCGGCGCAAGGAGGGCGCGGACCCGGTCCGGCGCCCCGGCGACTGGCACCGCGAGTTCGCCCGGGTGCACAAGTACGCCTTCTCGGTGAGCTGGGAGTTCCCCGGCGGCGGCAGTCTGGACCTGCTGCTGGCCGGCCGGCACAACCCCGACTACGCCACCAGCGTCACCGGGCTCAACTGGGACAACTTCTACAACCGGCTCGGCGGCGCCCAGTTCTTCGACGCGCTGCGCGAGGACATGAAGCGGCACTACGACTACACCCTGATCGACAGCCGCACCGGGATCAGCGACGTCGCCGAGATCTGCACCATCCACCTGCCGGACGTCCTGGTCGACTGCTTCACCCTGAGCGACCAGGGCATCGACGGCGCGGCGGCGGTCGCCGCCCGGGTCCGCGGCTACGAGGGGCGGCGGGCGCGGCGGGTCCTGCCGGTGCCGATGCGGGTCGACGAGGGGGAGAAGAGCAAGCGGGACGCCGGCCGGGCGCTGGCCATGCAGCGGTTCGCCGGGCTGCCGGGCGGCATGACCGACGCCGAGCGCCAGGAGTACTGGCTCACCGTCGAGGTGCCCTACCGGGCGTACTACGCCTACGAGGAGACGCTGGCCACGTTCGGCGACGAGCCGGGCAGCCGGACCAGCCTGCTCTCCGCGTACGAGACGTTGACCAGCCACATCACCAACGGGCGGATCGCCGCCCTGCCCCGGGTCGACGAGGCGCTGCGCCGGCAGACCGTCCAGCGCTTCGAGCGCAAGCCGGTGATCGTCGACGAGCTG
Organism: Micromonospora sp. LZ37; assembly: GCF_059359015.1. Classification (NCBI taxonomy): domain Bacteria; kingdom Bacillati; phylum Actinomycetota; class Actinomycetes; order Micromonosporales; family Micromonosporaceae; genus Micromonospora; species Micromonospora sp. LZ37. The sequence continues at coordinate 306,210 of NZ_JCADBL010000007.1, forward strand.
ATCGTGCTGCGCCACGTACCCGAGGACCAGGTCTGGGCGGAGTGGGTGCAGTCCGTGCTCAGCGCCGCCGACCTGCGGGTGGTGACCGTGCCGGCGGGCGGTGCGGCGCCCGTGCCGGGCGGCACGGCGTCCCGGGAGCTGCGGCTGGTCTCCCGGGCCTGGCTGGCCGCCCGGCGGGCCCGGCACGGCCTGGACGCGGGCCGGGGCGGCGCGGACTGGCTGGCGCTGCACGTGGACGACACCCCACCGGCGCCGGACGTCCCGATCGGCAGCTGGGCCTCGGTGCACGAGCTCACCGCCGAGGACGCCGCCGCGCAGCTGCTCAAGCTGGTCGGGCGGTCGGCCGTGGAGGGCGGGCCCGGCCTGCGCGTCGCCCGCTACCCGGGCGTCACCGCGGGGGTGTTCAACCCGCCGGGCCGCAACGCCCGCTTCACCGGACGGGAGGAGCTGCTGGGCCGGCTCCGCGAGGAGCTGAAGGCGGGGGGCGGTGAGCGGACCCCGGTCGCGCTGCGCGGCGGTCCCGGCCTCGGCAAGACCCAGCTCGCCATCGAGTACGCGCACCGCTTCCGCGGCGCCTACGACATCGTCTGGTGGATCCCGGCCGACCCGCCGCAGTTCGTCGACGTGGCGATGGTGGAGCTCAGCGAGGAGCTCGGCCTGCCGACCCAGGCCACCATCCCGGAGACGACCCGGGCGGTCCGGCAGCGGCTCGGCCAGACCGAGCGCCGCCCCGACGGCAGCCCGCCGCCGCACTGGCTGCTCATCTTCGACAACGCCGACCAGTACGAGCACGTGCGCCCCTTCCTGCCGCAGGGCAACGGGCACGTCCTGGTCACCACCCGCAACCCGGACTGGGCCGACGTCGCGCGGACGCTGGACGTGGAGGCGTTCCAGCGGGCGGAGAGCGTCACGCACCTGCGGGCCCGCATCGGCGAGCACCTGATGAGCGTCGCCGAGGCCGAGCGGGTCGCCGACGCGGTGGAGAACATGCCGATCTTCGTGGCGATGGCCGGCGCCTGGCTGGCCGACACCCGCACCCCGGTCGCCGACTACCTGGCCGGGCTCGGCCGCACCGGCCTGGGCGCCGACATCTGGGACCTCTCCCTGCAACGGCTGCGGGAAGGCTCCGCCGGCGCGTACCGGCTGCTCCAGCTGGCCTCGGTGCTGGCCCCGGAGATCTCCCTCGACCTGCTCTACGGCGACCAGGTGGCCCGGGTGATCGCGCCGCACGACCCGGTGGTCGCCGCGCGGGTCGCCGACCGGGTCTCCGAGCGCGACATCGCCGCCGCGCTGGTGCAGCGGATCAACAAGCTGGCCCTGATCAAGCTGGACCCGCACGCCCAGCGGGTGCAGGTGCACCGGCTGCTCCAGGCGGCCCTGCGGGCCCGGATGTCCGAGCGTGAGCTGGCCGAGGCCAAGCACGACGTGCACCGGATCCTCGCCGGGTCCCGGCCGCCCGGCGAGGTGGAGGACCCGGCCAACCAGCAGCGCTTCCGGATCCTCTGGCCGCACCTGGACGGCTCCGACGCGATCTCCTGCCAGGACGACAACGTCCGGCAGCTGGTCATCGACCGGATTCGCTACATCTACCTCAACGGCGGCTACGAGCAGGGCGAGCAGTACGCGCGGCAGACCGACGCCATCTGGTCGGCCCTGCTGGCCGACCTCCCGGCCGACGGCGCCGCGCACCGCGCCCTGCGGGTCCAGCTGCTGCACCTGCGGTTCAACTGGGCCAACCTGCTGCGCAGCCTGGGCCGGTTCGAGCAGGCCCGCCAGCTCGACGCGGACACCCTGCGCCAGCAGGAGGAGCTGATCGGGGACAGCCACCCGTACACCCTGATGACCGCCGGCGGGTACGCCGCGGACCTGCGCGCCCTGGGCCGCTACGCCGAGGCGCTCCAGCGGGACCTGACGACCTACGCGGCCTCCGTGGAGGTGTTCGGGGAGGACCACCGCCGCACCCTGAACTCGGCGAACAACCTCGCCGCGTCGTACCGGTTGATGGGCCTGTTCGGCAAGGCCCTCGACGGTGACGAGAACACCTACCGCCGGCTGCGGGTGGTGCTCGGCCCCGACCACCCGCGCACCCTGGTCTCGGCCAACAACCTGGCCCGGGACCTGCGCGAGACCGGCGACTACGAGGGCTCGGTGGCGCTGCTGCACGACGTGGTCGACGGCTACCGCAACCTCTTCGGCGACCAGTCCCGCGACGTGCTCACCGCCCAGGCCAACCTCGCCGTGTCGCTGCGCAGCACCGGCGAGGTGGTCCGGGCCGCGCAGCTGCTCGACGACGCGTACGAGCGGCTGCGGGCCAGCCTCGGCCCGGAGAACCCGGACACCCTGTTCGCCTGGCTCAGCCGTACCGCGAACCTGATGTTGCAGGGGCAGGGCGTCCGGGCCCGGGCGGAGCTGGCCGAGGTGGAGCAGATGCTCGTCCGGGTGTTCGGCGCGGAGCACCCGTACACGCTGGTCTCCCGCAACAACCTGGCGGTGGCGCTGTGGGACGCCGGTGACACCGCCGACGCCGCGGCGCTGGCCGACGCCACCGCCGGGTCGCTGCGCGACGTCCTGGGCGACGCCCACCCGTTCACCATGGGCGCGGCGAACAACATCGCCGTCTTCACCATCCTCGCCGGCGACCCGGGGGAGGGCCACGAGCGGCTGCGGGCGGTGGTGGCGCGGCTGGCCGAGGTGCTCGGCCCCGAGCATCCCGACACCCTGCGCGGCCTGGGCAACCTGGAGCTGGCCAACCAGATGGCGTCCGGGGGAGTGGTGAGCATCGGGCGGATGCGCATCGCCGACCGGCTCGCCAACCGGATCGGGCAGCACCACCCCAGCGTCGTCGTGCTACGCGACGGGCGGTTCGTCCGCCGGGTGCTCGACCCGCACCCCTACTGACCGGGGCGCGCGCCGATGAGCAGGTCCCGGCTGGTCGCCTCGTCGTCGGCGGCGGTGAGCCAGCTCAGGATGCGGGGCAGCTGCCCCATCGCGTCGAAGTGCGCCGCGCCGGCCTGCACCTCGATCTGGGCGCCCGGGATCTGCGCGGCGAGCCAGCGGCCGTGGCTGGCCGGGGCGAAGGTGTCCTCCGCGCCGTGCCAGAGGCGTACCGGCGTGGCCGCGGTGTCGATCGCGCCGAGGTCGAACTTCCAGCTGCGTCGCAGCGCCAGGACGTCGTCGATCCACCCGTACGGCCCGGCGCTCAGCGCCTCCTCGTAGGTGTCGGTGATCAGCCGGCGCAGCGCCGCGTCGTTGATCGCCCGTCGGTCCGGCGGCCCCATGTGCGTGATCAGGTCCTCCAGCAGCAGGCGCGGGTCCCCGATCGCCCGCTCGGCGCGCTGGCGGATCTCCTCGACCACCGACTGGGTGTCCGGTCTGCCGGAGCCGAACCCGCGCATGTTGTCGGCGTTCATGCCGGCGAACCAGTCCAGGGTCATCGCGTCCGACGGGGCGAGGCTGACCAGCACCGCCACCCGGGTCACCCGGCCGCGTAGCCGCTCGTCGGCGGCGCAGGCCAGGGCGTGCGGGCCCCCGCCGGACCGCCCGGCGACCGCGAACCGCCGCAGCCCCAGCTGGTCGGCGATCGCCTCGACGTCGCGGGCGGCGTCCGCGACGTCGCGCCCCTCGAACCGTTCGGAGTCGCCGTACCCGGGGCGGTCGTACGCGATGAGCCGCACCCCCATCCGGTACAGCACGATGCTGCGGGGCTTCGGGCCCCGTCGGCTTCCGGGTGTGCCGTGCATGAGGAAGACGGGAAACCCGTCGGGCGCGCCGGTCACCTCGAAGGCCACGCGTTTGTGGTCCGCGCGGTGGGCGAATTCGATCCCCGGCTCGCCGTCTCGGGTCACTGCAGCCTGCTTTCCGGTGCCACCACCAGCCAATATCCGTAACCCGGCATCGAGTGGAGGCGCTGGCCCGGCTGCCCCACTCAGCATTCGAGCCTAACGGTCGAGCCCCTCCCGTCGCTATGGACCGGATCGACAACCGGCCGGATCTGTCGGAAACGACACCGTCCGGCCACACCGGGCGGAACTTCCGTCCGGCGGCCCGCCGGGCGTCGGCGCGGGGGTTCGGGGGTCACCGGGCCGCCGGCGATCCGCCGCCCACCGGCCACGGCGCGGCGTCCTCCGCCGCGCCCGCCCCGGCCCCGATCGCGGAGGGGTCTCCGAAGCGCCAGGTCACCCGGTACTGCGCCCGCAGCCGGGGGCGGGGCACCTCCCAGTCGTACGCCACCGTGCCGGCGCGGTCCCGCCGCCGGGGAGTGACCTCGGCGGTGCTCTCGGAGGTGAAGGAGGTCTCGCTGCCCCACACCGTGGGTCCCGCCGCGGCGGGCAGTTCCAGCCGGATGGCGAGGCGCCGGGTCGGCAGCCGGATGTCGCGCTGCAACCAGTCGCCGAACTTCCACACCGGCACCCGGTAGCCGTAGTCGACGACGGTGCGCTGGCCGGGGTAGAGGGGCACCGGGGTGTCGCCGGTCTCGAACATCAGGACGATCTTCAGGAAGGCGTCCCGCGCCCGGGTGACCCGCCACCGCATCGGTTCGCCGCCGATCGTGGCCCGGAAGCCGACCTCGTCGAGGGTGAGCGGATGGCGGCCGTGGAACGCGGTGGAGCGGGCCGGGTCGTCGGGGAACCGGTCGATGTCGATCTGCACGGTGTGCCGGGTGATCGGCTCGGTGCCGACGCTGTGCAGCACGCGCCGGAACCGGCACTCGTACGCGCCGTCGCGCAGTGCGAGCTGCGCCGTCTCGTCGTCGATCACCAGGTGCGACCCGGTGGGTGGGGGCACCGCGGTCGGGCCGAGGCTGGCGAACCGCCCGCCCTGGCCCCGGGTGCCGGCGAAGGCCACGAAGCGCTGCCAGATGCGGTTGCCGCTGTCGAGGACCACCTCGACCCGTCGGGCGAACTCCTCCGTGGGCTGGTGCCGGCCGTTCTCGATGTGGCTGACGTACGACGGGTCGAAGCCGGTGCGCTCGGCGAGTTCCTTCTTGGACAGTCCCCGCTGGTGGCGCCAGTGGGTGAGTTCCCGTACGAACGCCTCGGCCGCGCCGTCCTGTGTGGAGCCGCCCATGCCCCCGTCCCTGCCGTGTCGGGCCTCAAGTCTGTCTGACCGACCGCCCGTGCGCCAGCGGCGGTCCCCACCCGCGAACCGGCCGGTGTGGGGGCGGCCGTCACCCGGTGCGTGGACCCGCGGGCGGGTGGGTAACACCCCCGCCCATGAGCAGCAGCACCGTCGCCCGCCCCGACCGTGACCGCGCCGCGCCGCCCGGCACCGTCGCGGTCGTCGCCCACCGGAAGAAGACCCTGGGCGGCGGCCTCGACCAGCTACGCGCCACGCTGGTGGCCGCCGGGGTGGAGCACCTCCTCTGGTACGAGGTGCCCAAGAGCCGCAAGGCGCCCAAGAAGGCCCGTAAGGCGATGAAGAAGGGCGCCGAGCTGATCTTCGTGTGGGGCGGCGACGGCATGGTGCAGCGCTGCGCGGACGCGATGGCCGGCGCGGACGCGGCGATGGCCATCCTGCCGGCCGGCACCGCCAACCTCTTCGCCGCCAACCTCGGCATCCCCACCGACCTCGCCGAGGCGGTGCGGATCGGCCTGCACGGCCGCCGCCGCAAGCTCGACCTCGGCAGGCTCAACGGCGAACACTTCGCGGTGATGGCCGGCGCCGGTTTCGACGGCGACCTGATCCGGGAGGCCGACCGCAAGCTCAAGGGCCGGCTCGGCCGGGTCGCGTACCTCTGGACGGGCCTGCGCCACGTTCGGGGTGAGCTGGTGCACACCCGGATCCGGGTCGACGGCGCGGACTGGTTCGACGGCGAGGCCAGCTGCGTGCTCTTCGGCAACGTCGGCACGATCACCGGGGGCGTGCCCGCCTTCGACGACGCCCGTCCCGACGACGGCGCCCTGGAGATCGGCGTCTCCACCGCCAGCGGCGCGGTCGACTGGGCGCGCACCCTGGGCCGGATGGCCGCGGGCCGCTCGGAGGACTCGCCGTTCGTCCGGATCACCCGGGGACGCCGGGTGAAGGTCCGCTTCGCCGCGCCGAGGACGTACGAGCTGGACGGCGGCGCGCGGACGCGGACCACCCGGATGAAGGTCCGGGTGGCGCCGGGGGCGTTGACGGTCTGCTGCCCGAAGCCGCAGAGTTGAGCGGCGAGCCCGTCGCACCCGGGGGAGGGCGGATGAGGCCGGCACAGGACGTGGTGACGGTGCGCCGCCTGCGCCTCGGCATCGGTGTGGTCGGCATCGCCCTGCCGTTCGTGGTGACCCTCGGCAACGCCCTGTTCGTCGGGCGCCTCGTCCTGCTGGACTCGATCAGCGGCGCGTACCACACGGGGATGCGGGACGTCTTCGTCGGCAGCATGTGCGCCATCGGCGTCTTCCTCGTCTGCTACCGCTACCGCCGGGTTGACGACGTGCTGAGCAGCTTCGCGGGCGCCCTGGCGATCGCGGTGGCGCTGTTCCCCACCGCCTCGGGCGCCCAGGACGGCCCGGTCAGCGCCACCGACGTCCTGGTCGGCCGGGTCCACCAGGTCTGCGCCGCCACCCTGTTCCTGCTCCTGGCCGGGTTCTGCCTCTTCCTGTTCACCCGGACCGACCCGGCCGCCGGCCCGGTCACCCCGCGCAAGCTGGTCCGCAACCGGGTCTACCGGGCCTGCGGCGCGGTCATCGTCACCGCCGTCGCGCTCGCGCCGGTCAGCACGCTGCTCCCCGAATCCGTACGGGACGCCACGAGGCCGGTCTTCTGGTGCGAGATGGTCGCGGTCCTCGCCTTCGGCGTCGCCTGGCTGGTGAAGGGCGACGCGATCATCCGGGACGCGGGCTGAATTCCGGCCTTGGCAGGATGGCGGCATGGATCCTGTCGTACGCCGCTATCTCGCCGACCTGGTCGCCGCCGCCCGGGACGTCCTCGGTGAGGATCTCGTCGGCGCGTACGCGGCCGGTTCGGTGGCGCTGGACGCCTACCAGCCCGGCCGCAGCGACGTGGACGTGGCGCTGGTCTGCGCCCACGCCCTGCCCGAACACACCAAGCGTGACCTGGTGGCCCGGCTGCGGCACGAGGCGCTGCCGTGCCCGGCGCGCGGCCTGGAACTGGTCGTCTACACCGCCGCGGTCGCCGCTTCGGGCACCCCCGACCCGGGCTTCGAGGTGGAGCTGAACACCGGGGCGCGGATGCCGTTCCGGGTGACCTGGGCGGCCGGGGAGCGGCCCGTCGAGGACGGCCGGTTCTGGTACGCCCTGGACCGCAGCATCCTGCACCAGCACGGGTACGCCCTGCTCGGCGCCCCGGCCGCCGAGGTCTTCGCCGATCCCTCCCCGGACGACCTGCGGCGGCTGATCGTCACCGCCCTGCGTTGGTGGCTCGACCTGCCGACGCCCGCCGACGACGCCCCCGCGCCCGGCGCCGAGGACGCGGTGCTCGGCGCCTGTCGCTCCCTGGTCCGCGTCCGGGACGGGGTGTGGCTCTCGAAGGTCGCCGCGGGTAACCGGCTCGCCGCCGCCGGCTACCGGCCGGAGCTGATCCGCCGCTGCGTCGCCGCCCGCGCCGGCGGCACCCCGCCCAGCGGCGCCGAGGCGCGGGCCTTCCAGCGGCAGGTGCTCAGCGAGATCGCGGCCGACGGCTGACGGCTGGCCGTAATCGGCTGTCGGACGGTCGTACCCGACGGTCATCATGACCGCATGACCCCGCTGGTGATCATCAAGGGCGACGCGACCAGCCCACAGGCCAAGGGCCGGAAGGTGATCGCGCACGTCTGCAACGACCTCGGCGGCTGGGGCAAGGGCTTCGTGCTGGCCGTCTCCCGGCGCTGGCCGGAGCCGGAACGGGACTACCGCGACTGGCACCGGCACCGGGCGCGCAACGACTTCGGGCTCGGCGCGGTCCGCCTGGTACGGGTCGCCGACGACCTGTGGGTGGCGAACATGATCGGCCAGCGGGGGATCAGGACGGGCAGCGGCGGTCCGCCCATCCGTTACGACGCGTTGGCGCGGTGCCTGACCTCGCTCGGCGACGAGGCGCGGGCGCTGGGCGCGTCGGTGCACATGCCGCGGATCGGGTGCGGCCTCGCCGGCGGCAGCTGGCACCGGGTGGAGCCGCTGATCACCCGCGCCCTCTGCGACCGGGACGTCCCCGTCACGGTGTACGACCACGGGTAGCGGCTGTCGGCCTCCGGGCATGTAAAGAATTCTTGACAGCGGTCCCCGCCCCGGCCTACCGTCGGCGTGTCAAGAATTCTTTACATGACGAGGAGTGATCGTGGCCTTCGAGGAGAAACGCGCCTGGACCATGGCGCTGGTCGCCGTCGCCGCCTACGCCACCTACGCCGCCGTCATCCTCGGCCGCGCCGACGGCGTCGCCCTGGTCGACGTCCCGTACGTCGCTGCCCTGCTCTGGACCATCGGCGCGGCCATCCTCACCTCGATCGGCCTGCACATCGTCATCTCGATCGTCCAGCCCGAGGGCGCCAACCAGGCCGACCAGCGGGACCGGGAGATCCACCGGCTCGGCGACCACATCGGCCAGTCGTTCGTCGTCGTCGGCGGGGTCGCCGCACTCGCCATGGCCCTGGCCCGCTGGGACCACTTCTGGATCGCCAACGTCGTCTACCTCTGCTTCGTGCTCTCCGCCGTGGTCGGCTCCACCGCCAAGATCGTCGCCTACCGCCGGGGCTTCCAGTCATGGTGAAGCCGACCCGGGTCACCAACAGCATCCGGGCCCTGCGCGCCGAGCACGACGACATGACCCAGGCCGAGCTGGCCCGGCGGGTGGGCGTGACCCGGCAGACCGTCATCGCCATCGAGCAGGGCCGCTACTCGCCGTCGCTGGAGATGGCCTTCCAGATCGCCACGGTCTTCGGCGTACCCCTCACCGAGGTCTTCCACTACCCGCAGGAGGAATCATGAAAGCCATCGCCCAGGACGGCTACGGCCCACCCCAGGTGCTCGAACTGCGCGACGTCGACGTTCCCACGGTCGGCGACACCGACGTCCTGGTCCGGGTACGGGCGGCCGGCGTCGACCCGGGGGTGTGGCACCTGACCACCGGGCTGCCCTACCCGGTCCGCCTCGGTTACGGCCTGCGCCGCCCGCGCCACCGGGTCCCCGGCATGGACCTGGCCGGCGTGGTCGAGGCGGTCGGCCAGGACGTCACCCGGTTCGCCCCCGGCGACGAGGTCTTCGGCACCGGCACCGGCAGCTACGCCGAGTACGCCCTCGCCCCCGAGGGGAAGCTCGCCTCGAAACCCGCCGCGCTGACCTTCGAGGAGGCCGCCGCGGTGCCGGTCTCCGGGCAGACCGCGCTCACCGCCGTCCGCGACGCCGCGAAGGTCCGTCCCGGCCAGCGCGTCCTCGTCATCGGCGCCGGCGGCGGCGTGGGCTGCTTCGCCGTGCAGCTCGCCGCCGCGGCCGGCGCCCACGTCACCGGCGTCTGCGGCCCCACCAAACTCGACCTGGTCCGGTCGATCGGCGCGGACGAGGTGGTCGACCACACCCACGAGGAGATCACCGACCGGGGGATCCGCTACGACGTCATCGTCGACACCGCCGGCAACCGCCCGCTGTCGTCGCTACGCCGCGCCCTCACCCGGAAGGGGACACTCGTGCTGGTCGGCGGCGAGGCCGCCACCGGACGGTGGCTCCAGGGTTTCGATCGGCAGCTCCGCGCGCTGCTGCTCTCCCCGCTGGTCGGTCAGCGGCTGGTCCCGCTGGTGGCCAGGGAGAGCAGCGAGAACCTGGCGGCGCTGGCCGCGCTGGTCGACGCCGGTCGGCTGCGACCCGTCCTCGACCGCACCTGGCCGCTCGCCGACGCGGCCGCCGCCCTGCTGCACGTGTGGGGCGGCCACGCCCGCGGCAAGAACGTCCTCGCCGTAGCCGGTCCTGCCGGTCGCTGAGGCGTCAGCGACCCGTCCGGTCAGCTGCTCGCCACCGCCTCGGGACGGTGCGCCGCCGCCGGAACGTACGGCTCGGGGGCGGGCCGCTCCGGGGCGTACTGCTCCGGGATGTACTGCTCCGGGGCGTACTGCTCCGGGACGGACCGGTCGGCCTCGGACCGGTCTGAGGCCGACCGGTTTGGGACGAAGGGCTCCGGGGCGGGCCGCTCGGCGGCGGGCTGCTTCGGCGCCTCCTCCGCCGGCCGCTCCGGCCGGACGGCGAGCATCGGATACTCGGCGGTCTCCCCGCCACCGGCCGCGGCCGCCATGACCGCGGCAGCCGCCAGGTCCGCCACCCGCTTGGCCTCGCGCTGGACCCGCACCCGCACGTCCTTGGCGTGCCGCTCCACCGAATCCGCCGCCTGCCGCGCCTCGTCCAACCGTTTGGTCTCGGCCGTGAGGTTGCGACGAACCTCCTCCAGCCGCCGCTGCGTCTGGACGAGGTCCCGCTCGGCGGTGTCCCCTTCCTGCTGGATGTCGGCGAGCTGGTCGCGTGCGGTGGCCAGCTCCTCGTTGACCTGCGCCAGGAGCTGCTGCCCTTCGGCGATCTCCCGCTGCACCGAGGCGAGCTGCTCCTGGTGCGCGGCCACCTGCTCGTCCGCGCGCTGGCGCACCTCGGTCGCGTACTGCTGCGCCTCCGCGATCAGCGCCTGGATCTGCTGCTCGGCGGCGCTGTGCTGGTTGGTGAGCTCCTGCTCGGCCGCCGACCGGTGCTCGGCCAGCTCCTGCTCGGCGGCGGCCCGCCGCTCGGCGATCTCCTTCTCGGCGTTGGCCTGCCACTGGGCCAGCTCCTGCTGGCTCTGCGTCCGCGCCGCCTGGATCTCCTGCTGGATCTGGGTACGGGCGGCCTTGGTCAGCGCCTCGGCCGCGGCCCGGGTCTGCGTGATCTGCTTGGCGGTCTGCTCACTGATCCGCTTCGCCTCCTGCTGGGCGCGCTCGTGCGCCGCCTCGCCCTCGGCCCGTAGCTTCTCCGCCCGCTCGCGGACCTCGGTCAGCTCCTTGTCGACCGCGGCCCGCCGCTCCTCGTACGCCTTCTCCTGCTCGGTACGCCGGGCGGTCAGCTCCTCGTCCAGGTCGCGCAGCGCCTGGGCGGTTCGTTCCCGCGCCTCCGCCAGCAGCTTCTCCGCCTCGCCCTGTAGGCCGGCCGCCCGCTGCGTCGCCGTATCGGTGATCATCCCGGCCTGCTTCTCGGCCAGGGCCAGGATCTGGTCCACCACCGGCCCCAGGTCGCGGAACGACGCCCGCTCCACCTGCGCCGGACGCTGGCGCAGCTCGGTCAGCTCCGCCTGCAGCCGCTGGATGTGCGCGGTCAGGCCCTGGATCTGCCCGGCCGACTGTGCGCACTCACCGGTCAACGAGGCGAGCCGGCTGCCGGTCTGCTCGACGTACCGGTCCACCTGCCGCTTGTCGTAGCCGCGCAGGCCGGTCTCGAAATGCGGCCGCCCGGCCGCGTCGTCACGCAGCGCGAACGGCTCGTCGCCGTTGGACATTGCAGCACCCTCCGTACTGTGCGAGCGCCACGCGGTCGATCGTCCACGGGCCATGGTGTGGCGCAACGCTACCGCCGTCGCGCCGTGGGCAATAGAGCCGCCCCGGCGATCGGGACGGGTCCCGGTGGCGACTCCGCACCCGGGACGTCGGTGCTGTCTCCAGGCCCGGCTGCCCAGCGGGCGGGGATGACCCGCTGCCGCCGGCGTCAGGTCGGCCGTCCCTTGAAGCGGCGAGACAAGGGCGTGGGCCCGCCGCAGTGGACGGTGTGGGACCTCGGCGCCCCGTCGGCTCCCGGTGCGCCGACCGTCGGGTAGTACCTTCCCGGTCGGTGTGCCACGGCGGCCCACGGCTCCTCAACACGCGTCTGACGTCGTGACGTGCTGCGTCGGCCTGGCGCTGGCGGCACAGCGGGTAGTTCGGCCCGCCGGGCGCGCGCACTCGCGGCCTGGCTTGCTGGGTGGGCGCGACAGCCAACTGCGCGCGTTCAGCTCGGTGAAGGGCTTGGACGTCCGCGGAGGCACGGGAAAGGTGGCAACCCGCTCGGGCACCGCCGCTGCTCGGGCACCGCCGCTGCTGTCGTCGAAACCCGTCGGCTCCGCCTCCCTCTGCCCATCCGGGGCTGCTTCCGGGCTTACCCCGAGCTGGTCCTTCCGAGCCTCTCCTGTGCTGCTCTCCCGGGCTCGCCTTCTGGGGCGAGTGAGCCGGTGGCGGTGACCCCCGACGCGCGAGGCATTGGCGGCGCGCCGTTGTGCCTTCCGCTGGCGGCGCCCGGGGTTGAGTCGGACGACGGGCACGACGCCTTCCTGCCTTCCTTCCGACCGCTCCCGGACCTTCGGGTGGCGCCCGTGGGCACGGCGCCAGCGGTCAGCGGGGGATGTGACGGGGGACGCTCCCAGCGGATTTGACGATCAACTCGCGTGGCGCGTAACTTTCTCTCTGCCAGCGCGGAACGGACGAAACAGGCGAATGCTTGCGAGGCCGGAGCGCGGGAATGGTCTGAGGCGCGGCTCGGTTGTCATCGGGTACGAGCTTGGGACCGGGCTCCTCTAGGTCTGTGAAGGCAGGCCGGGGGTGCCGGGAATGACTCCAGGGTCGGGTGGGTTGAGTCCCATGTGAGCTTGGACCGGGTGGTGCCCCGGATTCGCTGTGAGGCGGATTTGGTGAGGCGGAGCCGACCGGGTATGGTTCATCGCCGGCAGGGAAACGGACGGTGTCGCGGGTGACCGCGGACGGCCGGCCTGTCGAATTCCATGAGGACGTCGGCGTAGGCCGGTGGAATTGTGGTGCCTGCAATTAGGTGGATGTGGTGCGGATCGCTGATAGGGCGGTTTGACACGGCGGAGACCGGCGGGTAACGTAGTAAAAGTGCCCGGCGCGGGAAGCGGCGGTCACGACAGAGCGGAAATGCCCCGGACGGGGGCTCCACGGTGTGGGGTTTCTCGGCGGTGTGTGGTTGTTCTTTGAGAACTCAACAGGGTGCTAGATAAGCCAGTGCCAATTATGATTTATACCCCGGACTGG